>NZ_JBNCMA010000006.1:4701-4832 GCF_049844955.1 Microbacterium sp. DT81.1 | reverse complement strand
AACTTCATCGGGTCCTGGGCGAACACTCCGGGTGTGCAGGTGCTGACCGGTGACTTCAACGGGAACGGTCTGACCGACATCGCGCTGGTGCGTCAGACGCCGGGCTGGGGGACGATTCCGGTGGCATTCGC
>NZ_JBNCMA010000006.1:4484-4601 GCF_049844955.1 Microbacterium sp. DT81.1 | reverse complement strand
CAGACGCCGGGCTGGGGGACGATTCCGGTGGCATTCGCGCGCGGCGACGGGAACTGGGACATCACCAACGGCGGCGCTCCGAACTTCATCGGGTCCTGGGCGAACACCCCGGGGGTT
>NZ_JBNCMA010000006.1:0-4386 GCF_049844955.1 Microbacterium sp. DT81.1 | reverse complement strand
TCAGACGCCGGGCTGGGGGACGATTCCGGTGGCATTCGCGCGCGGCGACGGGAACTGGGACATCACCAACGGCGGCGCTCCGAACTTCATCGGGTCCTGGGCGAACACCCCGGGGGTTCGACTGGTGACCGGTGACTTCAACCGCAACGGTCTGACCGACATCGCGCTGGTGCGTCAGACGCCGGGCTGGGGGACCATCCCGGTGGCATTCGCCCGCGGCGACGGGAACTGGGACATCACCAACGGCGGCGCCCCGAACTTCATCGGGTCCTGGGCGAACACCCCCGGCGTCACGCTGTCGCCCGGAACCTATCGGTGATCCTGCGTAAGGCTGGGGAGAACATCATGGCCCGAGGATTGGCGAGAACCTTCCTGCCGACACCACCGCCGATCACGTCCCTCGATGAGTTGGCAGCCGACGCGACCGGATTGATCGAGTCGCTGACCGGGTGTTACCTGATTCGGCTGGATCGGATCGACCCGCCCGGCGCGGGAACCGATGTGCACTATGACGGCACGCTCCGAGTCTCGACGGCCGATGCCTTGCTCGCCGTCAGCGGTGACCTCTACGTTCATCGGGCGTCGGGCACGGCCGGCTCCAGAGAGCCGGACCCGACGGCCGGCATCCCGATCTTCCCGCGGGATGACTACCGCTTCTACGTCCGGGGCATCAGCTTTCGCCCCGCTTCGGGAGGCTCGCCGGCCATCGACTTCGAGTTCGAGCTCCATGCGTTCGACCGGGTATCAGGGGCTTGGGAGGACATAGGACTGCGTCGCGTCAAGCTGCAGTCGGTCGCCGACACGGACGGGCAGCCCCTCGAGGGCCTCGTCCTGTCATCGTCGGGCGAGCCCGTCGGCCGGCTGCGCGCAACCCGCGTCTCCTCGTCACTACGGCGGGCGATCGTCGAGATCGACCGGGTCCCGAAGCTGGAGCGGCCATTCGACAACGGCTCAGGTACCAAATGGCAGACGGTCTTCGACCTCGTCGGATGGGATCTCACTGTCGAGCGGGGAAACAGCAATATCGCGGAGCCGTCCGGCGAGTTCTGGACCGACGCCGAGCTGCACCAGACGATGCTGAAGCAGAGGAAGCGCGAAAATCTCGACTCGGAGTGGCGCTATCACCTCCTGTGCGTGCGACGCATCCGCAGAACGAATCGCGGGCTGATGTACGACAACGCTTCAACGGACTCGAACGACGTGCCCCGGGAGGGCATCGGCATTGCGACGGGATGGATCCCCGAGGAGTCGTTTTGGGGTCCCCTCGTCGGGCGTCGGTTCGGCGAGGCGACGGCGTCGTACTTCCGGACTGCGCTGCACGAGATCGGCCACGCCATGGGGCTGCAGCACAACGACGTGGACTTCGGCGTCATGAACACGACGGATGTCCTGGCGAAACGCGCGACCCAGCCCGCCTTCCCCGAGAACGCGCTCTGGTCCTTTGCCGCCGATGACCGCCATCGGCTCCGGCACCTGCCGGATCCCTGGGTCCGTCCCGGCGGCATCCCGTTCGGCCAGTCGTTCGCGTCAGCGCCCATCGCGGACGAGGCGGCTGTAGAGGCTCCGGCGGGCCTTCATCTCCAGGTGGAGCCCCTGCTCGAGGTGGTTCCCCTCGGCGCCCCGGTGCGGGTCGAGTTCCAGTTGTCCAACCACAGCCGACGTCGGGTCGAGGGACCCGCGTCGCTCAACGTCGGCGACGGCGCCGTCCGAGGTCACGTGATCGATCCAGCCGGTGTCGGACGAGCGTTCCTGCCGCTCCTGCGGTGCGTCGATGCCGACGAGACCCGCACGCTCAAGCCGCAGGAGACGCTCAGCCATGGCGTCACGCTCCTTCGTGGGGGCGATGGCGCGCTGTTCCCGATCCCCGGGGTTCATCGCATCGTTCTCGAGGTGAGCTGGCGCACCGACCGAGGCGTGGTGACGATGTCCGGCGAGACATCGGTGATCGTCACCGGACCGGAGACCAAGGAACACGCCGTCGCCGCTCATCGGATGCTCAGCGTCCCGAACGCCATGCTCACGCTCGTGCTGGGAGGTGACCACCTCGAGGACGGGGTGAGCACGATTCGCCGCGCCCTGGACTGCCAGCAGCTGACCGAGCATGTCGCGTGGATCGAGGCCAAGCGTCTCGCGGTCCCGTTCTTCGAGCGACCCGCCCGACTGCAAGAGGCGGTGGATCTGCTCGATGAGACCACCGTGATGAGCCAGGCCGAGATCGCTCGGGCCGCCGCGATCGTCAAGGAGGCGCGACCCCGCGTCGCCGCGGCGTCAGACGGCGCCGGTCTGGCGGATGCCGCCGATGACGAGCCGAGCTCCCCGGAGGCGATCGCTTGCGATCGTTTGACGGCCCTGCTCCAAACCAAGGTGAAGGAACAGAAGGTGGCAGATGGGGTCCGAACGGAGGTCGCGGCGCTGTGACCGAGAAATCTGAGCCGGCCAAGCGAAAGCCCGCCAAGCCGCCCGGGGATGAAGACCTCGTCGGCACCTGGTTCCGCGAGGAGCGCGACGATGCCCCCTACCCCGACGAGCTCACGTTCGAGGCCGACGGGATCTACCACGGCAAGATGGCGCCGGGCAGCCGCACCGCGAGCAAGCTCGACGTCGGGGTGTTCGACCGGATCGACGAGAAGTCGATCCGGATGTCGACGGCCACGGACCGTGACGAGACGTTTTCACTCGACGCCTCGGCGGATCGGCTGAACCTCACCGACGAGGACGGCACGAAACTCGCCTATACGCGCAACCCGGACGCTGCTCGAACCGTCGAGGAACGGTCGTCTGACGGGGGAGCTGCCGGGGACGACGAGATCGGCACCGACCCGACCCGAGAAGGGGAGTGGACGCCATGACCACACCGGCGTATGTGGAGGCTCTGCGCCGGGCGATCGCCGCTCCCGATGCCCATGGGAAGGTGAGCATCGGACTCGAGGACGCGGTCGACCTGCTGGCGTCGGCACCGCCTGCTCCCAGCATCGACCCGGACTACGCCGGCCGGCCCGGCTATGACCGGGTTTTTCTGGACGGCACACCGTTGCCGCTGCCATCACTCACGGGCGCCGCCGCCAGGGACACTGTGAAGTTCGCCGGGCCGAACGGGAAGACCGACGAACTCCGGTACCACCACTTCAGTGTGGTGATGAGCAAGTCCCGGCGTTTCGCTCGGCTCACTGCCGTCAACATCGACGGTGGCCAGTCGGTCGAGTTCGACCGGGAGAACGATGCGTGGTCGTTCGATCCTCGTATCGACAAGAAGTTTCAGGTCGGCAACGCCCTGTACGCCGACAACCCGTTCGATCGGGGACATCTCGTACGCCGCCTCGACCCGGTCTGGGGCGGCTCCGAGGTGGCCAGCTTCGCCAACGGCGACACCTTCCACTTCACCAACTGCGCGCCGCAGCACGAGCGGTTCAACCGCAATCCGCAGGTGTGGGCAGGGATCGAGAACTACATCCTCAAGAACGCTGACAGCCGCGACGTGCGGGTCACGGTCTTCACGGCACCGGTGCTCCGTACGACCGATCCGCAGTTCTCCGACATCAGGGTGCCGCTCCAATTCTGGAAGGTCGTGGCGTTCCGCCGGGCCAACGGCGCGTTGGCCTCGAGCGCGTATCTCCTCTCCCAGGAGAAGCTCGTCGAGGACGTCGTGGCCGATCAGGAGTTCGTCTGGGGCGCCTACAAGACCTTCCAGGTCTCGGTGAGCCGGGTCGCGACCAGCGCATCGCTGGACCTCGGCCCGCTCGTCCCGGCGGACGTCTTGGCCGGGCTCGACGACGCCGAGGTTCTGCGACCGATCCTCGCACTGGCGGACATTCGCATCTGATCCCCGGTCAGCCGATCGCTGGTGACAGGACTCGTCGGGTGCCGACTGGCTTCGGCGACCCTCGAGCAGCTGGTCTCACGAGAGGGGTCTCGAGCAACGAGGCGGAGTCTGCAGGTGATGACTCCGTCGGTTTGGCCTACCGGTAGTCGCCGGTGATGGGGTGGACGCCGGGGGTGTTGGCCCAGGCGGGGATGAAGTCGGGGGCGGCTCCGTTGGTGATGTTCCAGTTGCCGTCGCCGGTGGATGCGGCGACCGGGATGGTGGACCAGCCGGGGGTCTGCCGCACCAACGCCAGATCGGTGAGCCCGTTCTGGGTGAAGTCGCCGGCGATGACCCGCACGCCGGGGGCGCTGGCCCAGGAGGTGATGAAGTCATCGACGGGGCCGTTGGTGATGTTCCAGGTGCCGTCCCCGTTCGCGAACGCGACCGGGATCGACGCCCACCCCGGGGTCTGCCGCACCAACGCCAGATCGGTGAGCCCGTTCCCGTTGAAGTCGCCGGCGATGACCCGCACGCCGGGGGCGCTGGCCCAGGAGGTGATGAAGTCATCGACGGGGCCGTTGGTG
>NZ_JBNCMA010000005.1:0-432663 GCF_049844955.1 Microbacterium sp. DT81.1 | reverse complement strand
GTGGCGGTGCAAGCGAGGGGTATGCGGGATCTGGGCACCCTCGGTGGCCGGGAGAGCGACGGCGTTGACATCAACGTTTGGGGTCAGGTCGCCGGCACCGCCGACACCGCGGATGAGAATGCTCGCGCCTTTCGATGGAGCCCGTCGGAAGGCATGAAAGACCTAGGGAGTGTCAGCGGCGCGAACAATTCACGTGCAATCGCCATTAACGATCTGGGTCAGGTCATCGGAGATGCCTTCACCGCCATGGGCCGACACGCGTTTCGTTGGACCGCTTCCGGCGGTATCCAGGATTTGGGCACCCTCGGCGAATACGACACCCAGCCGGCGGGAATCAACAATCTCGGGCAGGTGGCAGGGCGATCGCTGCTCTCGAACGGGAACTTCCACGCGTTTCGGTGGACGTCCACAGGGGGTTTGCGCGATCTGGGCACTCTCGGCGGTCCTAGCAGCGTGGCGACTGCCATTAACGATCTAGGCCAGGTCGTCGGCGGGGCCAAGCTTGCCGACGGCTCCACACATGCGTTTCGGTGGACAGCCGCAGGCGGGATGCAGGACTTGGGCGCGCTGGGCGGTCAATACAGCAACGCCACCGGAATCAACGTGCGCGGTCAGGTGATCGGGACCTACCGTCTGAACGATGGCGGCGATCGCGCATTTCGGTGGTCGGCATCGGAGGGAATGCGAGATCTCGGTGCTTTCTACCCCCACGCCATCAACGCGCTCGGCCAGGTGGTAGGGGTTGGCAGCGGTGTGCCCGGGCCGATTCGCGCGATTCGTTGGACAGCGTCGGGGGGCATGCAGGATCTGGGCACGCTCGGCGGTCGAGAAAGCTACGCATATGACATCAACGACCTCGGTCAGATCGTCGGGATGGCAGACACGAACGTGGAGTTCCAGCCGCACGCTTTTCGATGGACGCCGTCTGGCGGGATGACGGACTTGGGCACCCTCGAAGGCATGTACGACAGCACCGCGGGGGCGATCAACATACGCGGCCAGGTCACCGGAGTTTCTAGCATGGCGGACGGGGAACGCCGACACGCGTTCCGCTGGAGCCCCTAACAGCCGATCTCGATCCTCCTCCGCCAGGGACACGTCGCCGCGCCCACAGGCAGGGCAGAAAACGCACGCGCATGGATCCGTTTGCGGGCGCGGTGGCTCACGCCGAATTGATCTAAGAATGTCGCCGGATCGGGTCGACTGATTGCGTCAGCGTCGATCCCTACCCCGGGCGTCGTTCGCAATCATTGGCGGTGGTCTCGCGCGGGGACCCGTGCGAGGACGCAGTGGCGCTACCCTCGATAACGGCGGTGCACACGCCGGTAACGCTTCAGTTGATCTATGAGCTCGGCGTCAGGGCTACGGTGGGTCGGCTTCGCGGAAGGAATGTATCCCAACCAGGACGGCCGCACGCGGCATCAATACCGTCTTGACAACTTCCACGGCTTGTCCGGCAACGGCTGGTGTGCTTGGTGTTCACTGGCGGGGTAGCATCGCTCGCTCGTGGGGTGTATACCGGGAGCGTGGCGGGCGAATCCGATGCTCGGCAACCATGGCGCGAGCACTTCCGAAAGACTCTGGGGAACGACCCTGCGGAACTTGAAACCGCAATCGATACGGCTTTCGCGGCCATCCGGGCGGGCTCCGATAAACGACAAGCGTCTGGCCTCGGAGTGAGGGCTGCACTCGCATGGCGGGCGTCGCATTCCCCGGCGCCGGCCCCACTGCCCGACATCCCACGATCCACGAATGCGCGATCGCAGCAACGAGCAGACCCACGTTTCAATGAATTCATGATCCCGCAAGCCCACGAGCTGTCCGACTGGGCACGGCTGGAAGAGCAGAAGCAGATCGAGCAGGAACGCATCCGCTGGCGAGTGATGCGAAAGACTCCGATGGGCAGAGTAAGCCTCGTCATCGGGGTGATTGTCTCGCTTTTCGTGGTTGCAATCTTTGCGTTCGTGATCTTCAGTATCGTGATGAGTTAGGTTTCCGGTGCGCTATGAGCGACCCATACGAGGGACCAATCGACGACGGATCGTCTGACGGCTCGTTCTTCACCAACACGGACGACGGCGCGATCGATATCGGTGACCTGCCCGACCCGGATGGCGGTGCGATCGATATCGGTGACCTGCCAGACCCGGATGACGGCGCGATCGATATCGGTGACCTGCCAGACCCGGATGACGGTGCGATCGATATCGGTGACCTGCCAGACCCTAACGACGGTGTGATCGATATCGGTGACCTGCCAGACCCTAACGACGGCGCGATCGATATCGGCGACCTCCCAGACCCTAACGACGGTGCGATCGATATCGGGGACCTCCCCGACCCCGACGACGGCGCGATCGACGAGCGTCTATCTCCTCTTGGCAAGTCGGACGCTTGGGGCCAAGGGTGGGACTCCGCGACCAACGACACAATGGATCGGCCACCACAACCGGGAGAAAGGAAGCTCACTCCCGAACAGGCTGACGACTACAACAAGGGGTTCCGGGCCGGCCAGGAGTGGCGCGAGAAGCAGGAAGACGAGGGCAGGCCCGGTATCCGCCCCGACGACGGCAAAGTCGACAAGGAGAACGAAGATCTCACGGGTGAGATTCTCGACCAGATCGCCGAGATGCAAGGCAAGGGACACCCGCCACACGGTCATCACGAGCCACATGAAGTAAAGGGCTCCTTGCCGGATCTCCCAGCAGGTCGTACTCCACCGCCACGCACACCGCCGCCCCGTACCCGCTAGGGCAGCGATCTTGGCTGCCCGTCCACCCGCTGCCGTCGCCAAAGACAATCTCCACGGGCACATTCAACCGCGGATCCCTATCCGGGCACTGGGCCACGGAGTTGGGCTGACCCGCGAGATCAGTTGCCCACGCTGAGCGCCATCTGATGTGGTCCTTCTGTCCTACACGAGTAAACACCCCACGTTCTGAGAGGTGCTCCCTTCCTTCTGGGCCACGCGAGAGGCGACGACAGACGGGTCGCTTTCAGCCACACGACGATCGTCGACGCGACGGTTGTCGCGATGCAGATTCTGGAGCAGCGGGAACCTTTGGGACGGCGGCGGTATCAGCCCCGCCGCGCCGGCCTCCTGTGTTGTGACGGCCATCCCGCAGCGAGGGATGCGACGGAGCCTCAGAAAGGGAACTGATGTCCAATCGGGGGAGACGAGCGGTCAGCTCGTATTTTTTCGTGCCCTTGACAGCGATGCTCGACGTCGCCTGCAACCTCCCGTTACGCGCAAGTCGGGTCTGGTGACTGGTGCCACATGCATACCTTGCAAAGAGTCTGGCGCACATTCGCGATTACTGTATCGATCGCGGCTGTCGTGACGACAACGTCTGGCGGGCTGCTCGAGAGCCAGGCCGCATTGACCCTCCAGGACGCTGCACTTCCCCACTCTGCCGGCGAAGCCATCGCCGTTAATGCAACCGAGGTGTCGGAGGTTCCAATCGCATTGACCGCGGGTCGACGCGCAACGTTTCGTACTTTCGGTGTTGACGGTGTCGAAGATCCCGTGCTGCACCTGCTAAGCCCATCGGGAAGCCAGGTCGCTATTATCAACGCGCAGGGGGCCGGCGGGGAGGAGCAGCTGTCATACCAGCCGGCGGTATCAGGTACCTTCCGGGTCGTGCTGCGAGCGAAGACCGCGTTGTCGACGGGGCGCGCGGGGCTGACGCTCAACGGGGAGGCATGGACGGACGATCTCCCGTTCGCGGGAGGCCTTGTCAAACTGCACACCATCCGTGCCGGCGAAGTCTTGCAGACCACGCCCGTCCCTCGGGGAATGTCGAGTGTCCACAGCATGTATGTGATTGGCGGCGACGGCCTGAACCTCCTAGCACGGCGCACTGGCGGCCCGGCGGCGGCTCTCAACTGGACTGCCGATCAGGATCACCAGACCGTCACCGTAGTGGCGGGCGCACTGACGCCCGGCGGGGGAGGCGCTATCCGGCTTACCCGCAACGACGCGGCTATCTCCGGCCACGACGCTGATCACGACGGCCTCGGCACGGAGCTAGAACGGTCGATCGGGACATGTGCAGACTACTTCGGAGTGCGGCGCGGTTTCCGATGCTCCACCGCAACTGATCCGGCCGATACCGATGGAGATGGCATCGATGACGGGTGGGAGTATCTCGGCAAATTCCACATCTCTTTGGGCGCCGGCGGGTTTCGTACCGGCCGCCTGCCACTGCCGCTGTGGGGTGCCAACGTGAGACACAAGGACCTGTTCCTGGAGGTCGATATGATCCTGCGGTGCCCAGGGGACACCGAGCTGAGGATGACGCCGGACAACGCCCGGCTGTTTGCGGCCTACTACCAGGACGAGATCGGTTCACCCTCGATCGCCCGGCAGGACGCGCACGCGGCAACCCTGCGGAATCCGGACGGTAAGACTGGAATCAATGTTCATCTCGACACCGGCGTAGCCCCGGCGAGCGAGGACGACCTGACCCTCTACGGAGATTGGGGTGGCTACAACGTCGTCGACCCAGAACTCGAAGAGTGCGCAGACAACACCCACTACCAGACCGCGTGGCGAGAGCACATGGACCCCGCACGTCGAGGTGTCTTCCGGCACGTGCTCGCCCACAACGGCAACGGAGGCCAGACCGCGATCGGGTCGTTCGCGATCAGTGGCGCGATCAGCAACGCTGCGGTGCTAGTTCACGAGTCCGGGCACGCCATGTACCTCGGGCACTCGGGGCCGGACAGGGTGACCGGGGACGTTGACGTGAATTGCAAACCGAACTATCCGAGTGTGATGAATTACGCATTCCAGAACCTCGGCGCGGGATTCGCTGACGGGTCAGGCAACGTGACACTGAACAACGCGTCGCTGCAGGAGTCCGGTGCGGTGGACCCCGACAACACCCTTCTGTTGGATGGGCTGGAAGACACATTCGACTACTGGGTTGATCGGGCGAGTGGGAGCGTGGATTGGAACCGCGATGGGTTCATGTCGCCGGCAACAGAGCGGGTCCAGGCGTATGCCAACTCCCGACCAGGGGCCGCGTGCGAGTACACACGCTATAACCGCAGCGACCTCGACGAAGCGAGCGACGTGAGCCCGGCGATGTCCAGCCTGAACGGGCGGGTATACACGTTCTATGTCCGGACGGATGGTCGGTTGCGGTTCGCGCATACGGACTCCGACTGGTCCTGCGAGGTCCCGGATGCCGACGCGGCGTGCGTCACCTGGAGTACACCTGAGACGCTCAGCCAAGAGGCCACCAGTGTCGATGTGGAACGGGTCGGGACACCGGGCCGGCTCCTCGTCGTCTATGTCGATCCCGGCGGACGGCTCGTCGAGACGCGGTTGACCCTTGGAGCCGGAGGACTGCAGACCTGGAGCCCGACGACTGTCCTCCCGGACTCCTCCCGGGCCAGTGGCGAACCGTCACTCGCCCGACAAGGGCCATGCAAGGCGTACCTGGCGTACAAGACCATCACGGGTCAGCTCCGACACCGGCAATGGACATGCGTGAACGGGTGGGGCCCGGAGACTCCCGCACTCAGCGACCGGGAGCAGCCCATTGTTCTACCCGACTTCGCCTCGCCGGGAATTGGGTACGCGTATCTCGGTTTCCGACCCAACAGAGGAAGCTTCGTCGGCGCTTTCGCCGAGACAGACGGAACACTCCGGCTCTGGCGGCTCAACGAGATCACGGGTCAATGGGTACTGATCGAACGGGTTGACGACGTCGGCCGTGCTGAGGGGCGTCCCGCGCTGGCGTGGGTATCCTCCGCGACAAAGACCTCCGACGGACGGTTGTACGTGGCCTGGCTGACACATCCCGCGTCGCCCGAAGACCGTACAGTCAGAATCGCGATGTCGCACACCTCGGTCCGGCAACTGCCCAACGGTCACCTCGCCCGCCAGTTCCGTATTGGGCTCAGGACATACCTCGACAACAATTCGCTCAGAGCAGCGGGCATCTCACTGCTCTTCGACCGTGAGTCAAGCAGTCACCTGATCAGTGCCGAGTCTCGAGAGACTGGGGATGAGAGCTACATCTCGATCCGACCCAAGGCGGATGGGATCAACGATTTCGCCTATACCGGCTACAACGACTGGGAGACCATCCGAACCGGTTTGTGCCTCGGAGTCCTCAAGTCGACGGCACTTCCATACCGGGTGCGGTGTTGAGGCCGGCCACACACCACCGGACGACGCCCAATCCCTCAATCGAATGTCACTCGGGCGGTCAGATTGACTTTCATCGGCTGGGTTGGTCGGCCTCGGGTACCGCTGGCGAGCCCCGTCGGCCCGCCGAGTTGACCTCTTCATCCGCTCCGAAGACCTTAACTGATTGAGTCCGCCACAATCGCTTGCACGGCGGGGTAATGTGTCCGGCGCGCGCTCACTCCGGACGCAGATCCAGAATGATCTCGCCGGCCACTGGTCCGTCGTCGGCAGTTCGCATCACGGCACGGTGCTCCGCATCAATACTCCGTAGCGATTCGTCGCCGACCGCGCGCGCCGTCGTCAGGTCGTCTGTTTGCATCGCGTACACGATGATCGGCCCATCGCTCGTTTCGAGGAGTAGTGATGTCTCGTGCTCGATCCCTTCAGCGGCGATCGACTCAAGTGCCTCAGCGCGTCGAGGCCCATCGACCTCCTGCAACCAGGCGCGGACCGATTCGCGTTGATCCTGGCGGATGCGACGTGCGACGAGATGAATCACAAGTACAGGCTAGACAGTCGCGCAGACTCAGCCGGATGCGCTACAGATTGGGACGCAGATCGATCCCTTTACGTGCGGACCCCCCGCGGCGTCGTCAGTAGGGGCTAGCAGTCGCCGCGACGTTACGGTCGGTTCGAACGCCTTGTACCGATGCATGAGGAGCGACACAATACAGCCATACCCGGGGGCAGAGCCGCACAGTTCACCAAAGAGGAGTAGGCAATGAACGTTCGGAGGAGATGGGTGATCGCCGTGGTCGTGACGGCACTTGCCGGGTTGATGCCGGCCCCGGCGGTCGCATCCGGCTCGACAGTGTCGGTGGAAGCGACACGCATGCTCGACCTGGGCACGCTCGGCGGCCAGAACAGCTACGCGGGTGGACTCAATGTGTGGGGGCACGTGGCTGGCACGGCGGACACGTCCGGGGGGTGGGCTCACGCATTCCGGTGGACGCCATCGGGAGGGATGCAGGATCTGGGAACTTTGGGGGGGCGCAATAGCTATGGGGCGGACATCAATGTCTTGGGTCAGATTGTCGGAGCCTCGGAGTACGAGGTAGGCACTGAGGGGGAGACGCGTGCGTTTCGGTGGACTCCTTCCGGAGGCATGCAGGACCTGGGCACGCTCGACGGGGGCTCTACCGGGGCGGCGGCGATAAACAACCGCGGGCAAGTCGTCGGGTTCTCGTACCTCTCGAACGGGTACAGCCGCGCTTTCTTATGGACCCCTTCCGCCGGCATCCGCGATCTCGGCACGCTCGGCGGTCCCAGCAGCATCGCTTACGACATCAATGATGTGGGGCAAGTCACGGGGTTCGCTGATGCGGCGGATGGGAGCAGTCATGCGTTTCGGTGGACGCCGTCGGGGGGAATGCAGGACCTCGGTGTGTTGAATCCGGGCACCTGGCGAACCGCCATTAACGCGCGAGGTCAGGTCATCGGCCGCGGCTACCGCGGATTTCTGTGGACCCCGTCAGGGGGAAGGCAGGACCTTGGGTTCGCCCCGGCGGCCATCAACGCGCGTGGCCAGGTCGCCGGAGATGTCACGGGGGGCGAGACTCAGTTCGTGGTGCGGTGGACGCCGCCCGGGACAGTACGGATCGTAGGTGAAGACTCCGGCCGCAGCTGGGCGTATGGGATCAACGACGTCGGCCAGGTCACCGGACAACGCTTCGCCCCCCGAGGAGGCCCCCAAGCGTTCTTTTGGACGGCCTCTACCGGAATCACCGACCTGGGCACACTGGGCGGCGACAGCAGCTCCCCGTCCGAGATAAACATACGCGGCCAAGTCGTTGGGAGCGCCGACACGGCCGACTCCCGGACTCACGCGTTCTTGTGGAGCCCGTAGGACCTCTCCAGCACCCGGCCTTATTCGCGCTGGCGGCGGTTGAGGATGTCGCTCGAGGTGGTCCGCTGACCGATCCAAGCGAAAGATCGTCTAGAGTCGCGCTTCGTTCTCTTGTAGGGGTCCCTGTATTCGGCCCCATACAATCCATCAACCTGTCCCACATGCAAGCCGGCTATCGCCGGCGTCCGGTTGGGATCCCCAAACGGGCTGTGCCCGGATGTGGCTGGTCACGTGCGGGCCAAGCACGATGGGGATCGCCGCGTGGTCGGCCCACAGCATCTACGAAGCCCCCAGTATGAGGTCGGGCGCTCGCTTACGCATCTCAGCGATCGCGGCTCAAAGTCCGTGTCCTTCCCTCGGGATAGCGAATCCCACCAGCGTCCCGGGCTTTGACAATGGACGTCGATGTGTCACCAAAGTGACGCAGCTTGTCGGGGTGCGGTGGAGGGGCGCACCAGTTCGAGCACGACATCCGTTCGCCCACCTTGGTCCCCAATGGCTCGGGATGCGTAGCCGAACTTAGCTCGCAGAATGATGTGGCGTGCGCAGTCCTTCTAGCAGCGCCAATCTAACCCAAAATGGGAGGCTCGGCATACACGGTCTGGTACATAGCATCACCCCACGATCCGGAGCGCTCGTCCTGCCACCGCACCCTGAAGGTCGCCCCTCTCTTCCGGCCCCGCTCGGTCAAATGGCCGTGAAAGTAGCCGTACTGGGCGAACGAGTGGGAGTAGGCCGGGCCGTCGAAGATGAAACCCTTGCCGACCACCTCGATGTAAAGACCGCCAACGTCCGGAACTTCGCCGAAATGGAGGTTCTCAAGCTTTGCGGCTGGCTCGCCACTCGGGCCCGGCTCGATCGTTACTTTCCAGTTCGCTTCCATCTCGATGAATCCCGCCATGGTGGTGACTCTAGTCACATCGCATGTTGGTCGCCACGCCCAGACGCGAGGTCGATGCAACGCCGATCTCGCTAGTGGCCCATATCCAACGCCGCACGATCCTCAAGCGCGTCAGCGCTCGGTTGGGATCCCTAAGCGTTCCTTTAGTTTGGCCCCGTCACGGTCTCAAACACGGTCCGCTGAGTCCTCGGCAATGTGATTCCCTGAAACGGCACAGGGGACCCAACGTTGACGAGTGCTGGAAGGGCGGCATCAAACTCCACTGCCCGAGTCGTGGTGACCTCCCGCCCCGTGACCTGGGGCCGTCCAGACTGGCGCACGGCACTGCGGCGCTGACCGAGGCACAGCACGAGCATGATGGCGCAGGAGACGAGGTAGAACGTGTGCAGGGCCCAGATCGGTCCGAGGGGCAGGCTGAAGACGTAGAGCGAGTAGACGAGGTTGGCCGCATTGATCATGACAAGGCTCAACAGGCTGTACGACGAGACATCCCGCGTGCGCAGCGCCTTGCGCAGCATCGGCAGGTTGCTGACCGCGAAGACGACGGTCGCGACCGTGCCGGCGATCAACGCAATGTCCATGATCCGACGTTAGGAGCGGCATCCCTTCGTCGCGTCGGCCGAAGCGCGCAACTTCATCGGACGACGTGTATGGGTCATCTTGTGTATACGGCCCTCCACGCGTGCGGCGGCCACGATCAGACGAGTCCGTTCTCGTAAGCGTAGGCGATCCGACTCGCGCGGCGGACGTGCACTGCGACGCTCGCGCCAGGCGCATCGAACTGATCCAATGCCTGGGAAAGTAACTCGTAGACGCTTGCAGCGGCCGGCACGGTTCTCACCGTAGCCCGATCCTCGATCCTCGATGCTCGCGCTCGGGTACACAAGCGTCTTTGCGGTTGTCGATGCGCTGCCATCGGACCAACCTGAAGCGTCGATGTCAGGCTGGCATTCGCTCGGTTGCCGCCAGACGGCGCCGCATAGCGCCTCACAGGGCAGAGGGTTTGGGGTGGGCCGCCCGATAGCCGGTCGGCCTGAGCGCACCCAATCATGACTGCACCTACGGGCGACTCTTATGATCGGGGCATGAAGTCGCCGACCCTCGTAGCTAAGCCTGATGGGGTGCCCGTGGCAAAGGAGGTCCGCAATATCCCGCAAAGCGTGAAGGCGATCGCACTCGATACGAACGCTGGCAGCCGGGGCCTGCTCAATCTTGAGGCCATTGACGAGTTGATCGACGTGATCAATGCTCAGGAGCTCCAGGTCGAGATCTGGATACCGGAACCAGTGATGTGGGAGTGGGCCGAGCATGCTCATGATCTCGCCATGACCACGAAAGCCGTGGCTGAGACGGCATCGAGGCGCCTCGAGCGCTCCGGAATCGCTGAGTTCGCCAAAACCGACTATTCACTCACCATCGACGAGGTGATCGACATCATCGAGGATCGACTCAGCGAGTTCTACTTGGAGGACGGTTCAGAAGCGGTGCGAGTCCTCCGGCTTGAGTCATTCCCGGACGCTGCCGTCAACGGGATCCGGGATCAGGTTCTACGCCTGGGGGCTGGACGGACAAAGCCTGACGGTGATCAGGCTGTCAAGACTGGTGCAGCAGACAGCGCCTCCTGGCGCTTGATCACGGACGCGGCCAGTTCGCTCGACGAAGTCGCACTCGTGACAGCAGATAGCGACGCCGCCCGTCATTTTGTGAGCGGAAGCAAGCCGGTCATAGTGAGAGACATCTGGGCGGCGAAAAATGCGCTGCTTCGCCTCACCAAACCTTCAGTTCAGGCGGTTAAGGACGTTGCGCTGGCGATCCAGAATGACCTACCTCAGCTCAGCGAAGCGGACCTCTACCGGGCTCATACGGTCGGCGGGCTTCCCTCCTCTCTCATTCCCGCACGCGATTCGAGCTATGACCCGACGGTTCGGGTGCTCGGGATCGACCGCGTGCTCGAGGTAGAGAACATCGAAGTGTCAAGAGCCGACGAGACAGCTACAGCGATCGCCGTCGTCGAGGTGCACATAGTTGTGGACTTCCTACGCTGGGATGCAGAGAGCGAGTCGCTGGAGTCGGATCAACTTGAAGATTCCGGGATAAGGGCCGTGGCTCAGGTGAGCGCAGAGTCAGGAGGCAAGCTCGGAGGTCCGTGGTACGCGTGGGTGGACGACCTCGAACTTCACGGCTAATGGAACCACTCGTTCGGCCAATGAGTTCTCGACAATTAGAACCTGCGATGTGGACCCGCGCAATGGATCGGCGCACACGGCTAGAAGTCGTCGCGTCGCTCGTGCCAAGCCTGTCTAGACCAGTGGTTGGCGTGTCGGCTAGCGGATTCAATCCACAAGCAGGTCCTCACGGCCCTCAAGTGGGTCGTTATGCGTGCCACTGCGAGCGGGTGGCCATCGGGTCCGCCCGAGCGTGCCAAGCAGCCGGCTGCTTCGTGGGCAGTCACATCCGGTCGAGCAGGTCCTTCTTCTTGGTCTCGAACTCCTCGTCCGACAAGATCCCCGCGTCGCGCAGCGCAGCCAGCTTTTGCATTGCCTCGAACGGGTCGGACGCCGGCGCGGCCGCCGAGGGTGCGGCGCTCTTGGACCCAGAATGCTGCGCGGCGAGCTCCGCACGCACCGCGTCGGCCAGCGACTCGAGATCAGATGTGATTACGCCGGAGATCACCGCGTTGTTGCCGGAGACGAAGATCTTCAGCTCACCCGAGCCGAAGCCCGACTTTGTCTGCACCGAGGAGATAAGCCGCAGCGGGAAGTCCTCCTTCGCTCGGCCCACAATGCCATGGAACAGGAACAGCAGCCGCACGTCGGTCAACGCGACGATGCCCTGCTTGCCCTCGTAGGACCCCTGCGCGATGAGACGGACCGTTTCGCCGTCGTGAAGGTGGCTCACCAGGTTCTTCAGCTCTCGCTTTCCTCCGAACCGCCAGGTCATCCGCGCGGCGGCAGCTTCGATGTCGGGTCGGCTCTCCAACTCCGGCGCGGCTGCAGCTGCGGCCGTGTTGCGTTCCTCGGTGCGAGCCTCCATCCGGTTGAGGCGCGAGGGGGCCGCCGCATCGGCCTCCACCGTCGACGCGTCAATACCTGCGGCGCGGTTCGTCTCGATCTCCGCAGTTAACCGGTCGCGTAGCTCGCCGAACGCCTCCCGGTCCTTGAACCGGAACATCACGGAGTTCGGATCCGACGGCGCCCGAGAGGCACCAAGAGCCTCGGCGTCCGCACCACCGACGCCGAGAGTGATCCACCCGTTGACCATTCGAGTCGCGTCCTTCAGCACGACGCCCGAGATCGCCTGCAGCGGGATGCGTCGAGGCTGCTCGATCACGAGGCCGCCGCTCTTCGCCACGAATCCCGTTCGAACGATCGTCAGCAGGTCGCCGTCGACGGTGATAGTCCCGTTATATCCCTTGCATTCCACGGACTCATGATGCCCGACAGTTAGCATTCGCGGGAGTCGACTTTCAATTCTGCCTTTGCCTTGTCTCACTACAGGGGTCGGTTCACACCCTCGATAGTCCGACGAACGAAACCGGCCGACCACCGAGCAATTGACGGTCCGTCGACGCTTTGCGGCCCGAAATGCCGGAGACCGTGCGACGTTGCCGCTAGCGTTCCAGTGGATCGTGTCGATGACGGAGTTGAAGTGGCAGAAGAGAACCCCTGGAATACTGCACGCCTGATCCCGACGTCAGGAATCAACGGCGCCGAGGAACAGGAGCGGCGTGCGACATCCGCGCTGCTGGCGGTGATGAGTTCAGTGAAGGAGTACGGCCGCGTCCTCACGGGTCGAATGGGTGCACCGGCGGGTGTCATCGAGACATTCATCGAGGTGCCGTTTCTCTTGGCGGACAAGAAGGTTTTTCCCGACGGTCTCATCCGGGTGAAGCGGGGAAGCAAGCTCTGGACCGCCCTCGTTGAGGTCAAGACAGGCAACAACGAGTTGCAGCGGGAACAGCTGGAGAACTATCTCGACGTGGCGCGCGAACACCGATTCGATGCTCTGCTGACGATCTCTAATGAAATCGCGCCGGCTGCAGGCGCACATCCGACTGTCGTCGACAAACGCAAGTCGAAGTACGTCCCCATGCACCATCTGTCTTGGACGGAAGTCCTGACAGCTGCGGTGATGCAGAAGGAATTCCGCGGGGTCGCGGATCCTGACCAGGCATGGATCCTGGGGGAGCTGATCCGCTACCTGGAGCACCCAAAGTCCGGCGCAGTCGAGTTCACAGACATGGGTCCGAGTTGGGTGCCCGTTCGAGATTCGGTGTCGAGCGGCACTCTTCGGAAGAGCGACAAGGATGCCGCGCAAGTCGCCAGCAGATTCGATGCGCTGCTCCGATACGGCGCACTGAAGCTTGGCCAGCGACTCGGTGCGGACGTCACTCAGGTCTTGTCAAAGGCTGAGATCGCCAACCCAGCCATCCGCATCGCGGCCGTCACCGACATGCTGGTGAATGAGGGCAAGATGTCGGGCGCAATTCGAATCCCGAACGCGGTATCGCCGCTGACCGTGACCATTGATATCCGCGCAGCGCAGATCACTTGCTCGTTCTCCACAAGCGCTCCCGCCGAAGGCAGGCCGGCAACACGGGTCAACTGGCTCCTCCGTCAACTCAAAGATGCACCAGACACCCTGCGCGTTGAAGCATTCGCCGCGCGACAACGAGGCGGGATCGCGGAACTCCTGAGGACCGCGCGCGAGGATCCAGGCGTACTAATTGCCGATCCAACGAAGGAGATCAAGTCCTTCACTGTCACCTACCTCGGCAAGATGGGCGCTGCGCGACTCGCAGGCAGGTCCGGATTCATCGACTCAGTGATGGACGCGATCCTCTCCTCCTATGACGTGGTGGGCCAGCGCCTCAAGGACTGGTCCGCAGCCCCGCCTCGGCTACGCAAGCCGGAAGAGGTCGTGGTCGACGAGAAAGTGCCGAAGGACATTCCCTCGGCCGCGTTGTCGTCTCAAGACGACGAGCTCCCAGGTTCTTCAGCAATTGAGGAAGGTTGAGCCGGAAGGGAACTCCCGCCCAGGGCTACACGGGTAAAACCGGTACGCGTGCGCAGTGCGGCCCGCAAGCATCGGTCCCTCACAGAAACATATTGGGGTCCGTGCGCTTCGCTGAGCCGATCGTCGGAATCGGTCTCGCTTGCGATCGAATACGGGCTACCTGTGCGCTCTGAGGGTCTGACCCCATCCACTGCGGGGTTCGCTTCGAGAGCGTCGATCACCGCGCACGCCCCCTGCCATCCGGTGTCATGCACATCGGGTAGCAACGAGCGCGCCGCGTTCCATGGTGCGCACGATCCATCCTTCAGTCCTCCATTGCACAGTTCGGGGACAACCAGTTACATCAATTCGGTGACAGTCCATTCGCGCAGACGAAGGGTAATGACGGATGATGGCAACTACTTGGGTCTTGCTGCCTGTGCCACAGGAGGACTATGACGAGCTCCGGCACATGGTCGATTTTCGTCAGCAGCAACGGGGCGAATCGTCCGCACCCTCGGCGGAGGAGCTGCAGGGGAAGCAGCTCGCGGTGAATGCGGCGTTGCGAGCTGCGTTCGATGAGCACAAGGCCTGGCCGGCGAGCGCGCTCGCCCGACTTGCAGCGTCCACCACGGCCACAACCCTTCGTTTCTCGCAGGTAATGGACCTCTGCTCAGAGTCGCCGGGCTCGGTCTTCTCGACAGAAGAGATCGCCGAGCGCACAGGGATGTCTGTAAACGAATGGCGGGCGGCGTGCCGCAAGATCGGTGCGCATCTGCGCAAACACTACCCAGATGCTCCGCACTGGGACCGGGAGCCCTACATCGGCGAACCGATGTGGCCTTTGGTCAACATCTCCGGGCGCCGACTGAAGGTGCGCGACCAGCTCTACGTCGGAGTCACACAGGAGCAGGCAAAGCGGTGGAAGTCAATTCGATGATCTCGACTAAAACCCGTAGCTGCCCAGCGACAGCCTGCACGTCGATGCAGCGCTCCCGGTACGCCTCCTAGCCAGCCAGAACGGACGCAGGAATAATGCTTGCTCGAGACATGCTCATCGAGACTCCACTGCCGCTCCTTGAACTGGATGACCGAAGCCGTCATCCCGGACACGAGAACGAGAGTCAGTGCGGATATTTCGGTACCGCTCCGGACGACCCCTGGTACCCAGCAGAAGACGTGAGCGTCATCCGCCACTGGACAGTTGCAAGCGGGGACGATCCGGACGGCGGCAAGTGGTGGTGGTACTGCCCCGAACACCTCGGAACGTGGAACGACGCTGGTGGCCAAACAGTCACCATGCACCGGCGCACCTGCTTCCAGACGTGAAGCACTACTGCCGACGCGACGTGGGTTTGGGCGCGACGTGCGGAGTTCTCGCCGCAGAGAACGTCGAGGGCCTATGGCTGTGTCACCAGCACGCGGCAGCCAGCTACGTGGGCCGACGACTCAGAGAACTCCTAGACAACCCCGCTAGCAACACAGAATAGTCACCAGGCGCGACCTCTCGCCGGACGGCGGTCCAGTGCAAATCCACGCTGTCCGACATTCGCCGATCGCCCCGTAGGTGCCCGCCGATCCACGACAACCATTTGCACAACTCCAAGCGACGAAAGGTAAAACATGAACGATCGGGTTCCCGAGCGTGACCGAACCGGTCACGAAAAGTGGCTCATCTACTGCCCACAAATCAATCCCTCCACACTGCTGCACCTGAACATCCAAGGGACGAGCTACGCACTGCGCGATTTCAGCGGCGACGCTAACGAGACCAGCCGGAGCCGGCCTGGCCGTCCCTTCAAAGCCCGCGATCGAGCGGGAAAAATCATCACGGTCACCGACGAGTTCAAACGGCAGATCAGTTTCGAGCGGAAGCTCAACGTGTACGACAACCGGGTGGCGGTTACGAGAGCTAAACGTTGGCATGAGATCATCAGCCGCGCGGCCCATGACTTCGAGATTTGTCCGTCATCACGGGGGGCGAGTTAGGTCAATTCCTTCCCGCTCGCAAGCCGGTCGCTCAGCGTTCGTTGTTCTTCACGGCCCACAGCTCGGGTCTCGAGCGTGCCCGGCGTGATCACGCGCGATCCGCTCGGGATGCTGTCATCGGCCATTGCGCACTCCTCGCGTGATGCCGCCAGTCGAACGACCGCTCGGACGTTCGACAAGGTGCTTTCGAGAGTCGGTGTCTCTTGGATCGTTGTCGTGGCGATCGCCCCCATCCCGCCAACGTGCGCCACCACTTGGCATTTGCCTTCCGGCTGTTCCTCGGGCTCAGGGAGGCTGTCTTCCTTCGCGCCGGGACCGCGGCCAGTGACTCGGGATGCCGTCAGGCGGCGGGCGCGGGAGCCGCAGTCAGCACGATGAGCGGACTGTGCGCGATCATGTCGTCGACATCGTCTCTGCGCCATCGGCGTGCGGCGGCCTCGATGAGCGGCCGTGCTTCGTGGGGATCGGTGATTACCCGCGCCGTGGCAGGAACGTCGGCCTGGATGCCCTTCTTCAAATGCACAATGACGTTGGAGTCTGCGGTGATGTTGTGTATCCAGTCCCTTGTACGGTCTCGACGCGGCATCCCGGTGATGAACAGCACGCCATCCTCATGGTGCAAAAAGATCTCAATGCGGCGCGGTAGCCCGCTACGGCGACCGGTCGTCGTCAGGTCGATGAGCTGACTTCGGTGCAGGGCCTCGCTGACGTCATTGTTCACACCTGTTGAAGCAATCTCGCTGCTGCAGACATTCCAAGCGATCGGTGAGACTTTCCGTGCGCAACGCTGATGGCAAAGCCCCCGGCAGCAAAAGCCAACTCTGTCGCCAGCGGGTCCCGGAGCGCTCGATCACCGCGCTTGAGCCGGTCCATCACCGCCCGGTGGTGCGGCACACCGGGGGGCGCAACTTTTTCAAGGCAGCAGCCGTCTCTCGGCAATGTGCGTGGTTCAACGTTAGCGATCACGACCTGGAACTTCTCGTCCCGGACAACCCTCGATCCGATTGGTCGGGTTCCTTCCTCCGGTCGAGGAGTAGCACGCTATGCCAAGGAATCCGACACTGCGGGATCGAGGTGCCGGGCGACCGGACGAGCTGTTCGCCCGACCTGCTGCGCGAGGTGTTCTGACGGCGGTGCACCGCCCCACGGCGCCGATCAACCGAGGGCTATCTTCTCGGCATCGTAGAGTGCCAGCACCTGCGCGGACGTAAGCGCGGAGTTCCAGACTCGCAGCTTGGCGATCGCACCCTTGTGCAGGTTGATGAGGCTGCCGTCCCGTTTGACGACACCCACCAGGAAGTCCGTCGCGGTGGCGTTGAGCCCGTGCGGATACAGGTACGGGTTGCGGGAGTACGTCGCTCCGGTGCTGTCGGTGTACGGATAGGGGCTCGCAAGGCCGTTCAGGTAGGCGACGGCCTGCGCGCCGTCGTACGTGCCGACGTGGAACTGCCATCGCCCCCGGGTGATCTTGCGCGGCTCCGCCGCGTAGTCGATCGAAAAGGGGTAGCCGGGCGTGGGCCCGCCCAGCTTCGACACGTGCATGCACACCATGTCGTCACCGCCATACGTGGGCAGATCGTTGAACAGGGCATACGAGCGGCGCGGATCAGTACGGGACTCCTGCCAGCACCCGGCGATCATCGCGCTATTCGTGTCGGAGCTGTACACCCACGACGCGACCGTGACCCGGCCCGTCGTCGCCCCGACGTTCAGAGTACCGACGGTCGCCCTCGGCACGCCGAGGTAGTCCGTGGTCCCGTTGAATTGCACACCGCCGCCGAAAGGTGTCGAGATCCGCGTCGCGGTGGATCCCCGGCCCTGTTGCAACGCCGGCGACCCGGCCACGGCCGAGGCATATGGGGCCGCGCTCTCCGCAAAGTTCCAGCTCGCCACCGGAGACGGGATGGAGAATTCCGCGACCAGCTCCTGCCCCTGGGCGTCGTTGAGCGCGCGCACCCGCTC
Organism: Microbacterium sp. DT81.1; assembly: GCF_049844955.1. Taxonomy (NCBI): domain Bacteria; kingdom Bacillati; phylum Actinomycetota; class Actinomycetes; order Micrococcales; family Microbacteriaceae; genus Microbacterium; species Microbacterium sp. DT81.1. The sequence goes on along the minus strand of NZ_JBNCMA010000005.1, from coordinate 414,768 downwards.
AGCGGTCAGGAGCGCGCTAGAACCGCCTGCGGGAAGGCGCGACGGGAGCGGCGGACTCACCGCTCCCGCGGCGGGAGTTGGTGCACCGAGGACCGCCGAAGCCGCCGCACCAGCCGCAGCCGCCGCACCGTAAACGAGGACCTGACGACGATAGAACAAGCCCGGCCAGGTCGGGTGTGACGTGTCCACGGGCGACCTCCCTTTTTAGTCGAGCATCCCGTAGATCGCAAAGGCCAGTGCCATCGACCCGGGGCCCGGAGTGGCATCTGCGGCAATAGTACTAATGCCCTCGACCGCGCACCACTAGTCAGTTGGACTAAGCAGAAACCTTCGCGTTGGGGGTGGTCGCTGCCTTATGTCGGAATTCCGCGTGGCCAATACTCCTGGTGGCTTGTGGACTTATCGATCACTTAGCGCAAGGCGGTGACACGGCATTTGGCGTCGTCGCGTCGGCGGGTAATACGCGCGGGAGACTCTTCCCGAGGGCGCCAGCGGGAACGAGCGCGCCAGGAGTACGGGCTGAAGCATCAGCCACAAGACCTGATCCCTGAAAAAAGCCGAGCAACGGCCAATGCTAGGACCACTCCCGCGTGCTGTGGGCCTCTCTCCCCCAGGTGGGTACCCCCTCGCGCGCACGTGAACCCGAGTCTTCCCGGGCCAGCCACCTGCGTCGGTTGGCAGGATGGGTTGACGCGGCGGACCTGAAGGAGGTGGCCCGGCGGATCTGGGTGAGCGCGAGCCCATCACTGACCGCCCGAGCGGATGGCTCAGCGATCCGGGCGGCGTAGTACTTCGACGGGGCGATCGGCAATTCCTCGCAGATCGGCTCGACCCGAACTCATCCTTGTGCGCGTCGATGTACTCGACCATCAGCTGTGTGGCGGTCGAGCTCCGCCGCGAAGAAAGCCGACGCGCTGCGTAGGATCGCGTTCGCTCTGCGCAGCTCTCGAACCTCCCGCTCCAGCTGGGCGATGTGCTCCGCATCATCCGTGGACCGGCCAGGGCGCAGACCCCCATCGATCTCGATCCGATGTACCCAGCCCCGCAAAGTGTCACTCGGGATCCCGAGCTGCTGCCCGACTCTCGTGCACGCGCCCAGCCGGCCGCCGTCCCCGTCACGCGTGGCCAGAACCAGCCGCACCGCCCGCTCCTTCAACTCAGGCGGATACTTCCTCAACTTCGGCATGCTCCTCATCCTTTCGGGATATCAGCAGCCTCCACCAGACCCGGGGCGCAACAAGAGGGACCTGATCAGCGTGCGCCCGTGAGGGGACGGCGGTCGCCCAGGCCGAAATCGCAGGGTCAAGTCCATTTGAGTGGTGTATCCATCGCTCGTGATCCTTCGTGTGGGTTATGCGGTGAGGGCGCGGTAGTCGGGTTCCGGGACCTCCTCGGGGTCGGGCGCGGGTTCTCCGACGCGGCGTGCTCGGGCGAGGGCGTCGAGGCCGAGGTAGCGGCGTTGCTCAGCCCACTCGTCGTGCTGCTCGGCGAGGACCGCGCCGACGAGTCGGATGATGCTGTCCCTGTTGGGGAAGATGCCCACGACGTCGGTGCGGCGGCGGATCTCCCTGTTCAGCCGCTCGGTGGGGTTATTGGACCAGATCTGCTTCCAGTTCTCTTTCGGGAACGCGGTGAACGCGAGGATCTCCTCTCGTGCCGCCTCAAGGTGCGCGAAGGACTTGGGGAGCTTGTGTTCGAGCGCATCCAACACCCGATCGAACTGGGCGTGCACGGACTCCTTGTCGGGCTGGTCGAACACCGTCTGCAGCAGCGTCTTCACCCACGGCCATGAGCTCTTCGGCGTGGTCGCCATCAGGTTCGCGGCGTAATGCGTGCGGCATCGCTGCCATCCCGCCCCGGGAAGCGTCGCCCCGGCCGAGGCGACCAGCCCGGCATGGGCGTCGCTGGTGACGAGCTTCACCCCGGCCAGCCCCCTTGCGACGAGGTCGCGGAAGAACGTCAGCCAGCCGGCGCCATCTTCCGTCGAGGTCACCTGCAGGCCCAGGATCTCGCGGTAGCCCTCCGCATTCACCGCGGTGGCGAGGAGCACAGCGACCTTGATCACCCGGCCGCCCTCACGGACCTTCATCGTCAGCGCGTCCGCGGCGACGAACGAGTACGGGCCTTGATCGAGGGGTCGCGTGCGGAACTGCTCCACCTGCTCGTCGAGGTCGCGGGCCATCTCCGACACCTGCGATTTGCTCAGCCCGGTGATCCCGAGGGTCTGCACCAGGTCCTCCATCCGCCGCGTCGAGACGCCGAGCAGGTAGCTGGTCGCGACCACGGTCGTGAGCGCGGCTTCCGCCCGGCGGCGCCGCTCCAGCAACCACTCCGGGAAGTAGCTGCCCTGCCGCAGCTTCGGGATCGCGACATCGACCGTGCCAGCACGAGTGTCGAAGTCACGGTGCCGATAGCCGTTGCGCCGATTCGTGCGATCCGGGCTGGTCGTGCCGTAGGAGGCGCCGCAGACCTGGTCGGCATCGGCGGACAGCAGCGTGTTGATGAACGTGGACAGCATCTGCCGGAGAAGATCCGGAGACGCCTGAGCCAGCTGCTCCTCAAGGAAGCGGGCAGGATCGATACTGGGTACGACGGTCATCGTCGTGGTTCCTTTCGAGTGGGATGTGAGAGTTTCCTCGAAGGATCACGCGGTGACCGTCGCCATTCCAGGCGACACGCTCACCGAGCTACCGATACACCACTCTGCCGGACGCAACCAATCGCAGAGCTGTTCAGCGTTTCTCGCGCCACCGCCTACCGCGAGCTGCGTCGACGTCGGGCGGCGTCGGTCGCGACCTGCGAGGCACACATCTTGCGATAATTCGCTAAGCGAACGCCGCCCGCTCAGGATCCGTCGGAGTGCATCCCCGCTGACGAATATCTGTCAAGCTCCGGTATCGGGTGGAGGCGCTGCCCGCCCTCTTCGGCCTGGCCGCTCTTGCGTTATCGCCGATGATCCTTCACTACGGGCTCCACAGGAACGCGTGCCGCGGGCTTATGAACCCTGCGTCCCGGGGGAGATCGGCAGATCCCGTGACTTGGCCGCGTAAGTTGATCGCGGATGCCGAGCTCTCTGGACCACCCAATGTGCCCAATTCGGTCATTCCGTTAGACGAGGTCCACCGGGACGCATGGCGCGTGTCGTTCATGGTCACCCCGGCGATCTGATTCAGGTCGTTGATCGCCGCCGCCCCACTGTATGCCCCGCTCTGGGGTGAACTCAGACTTTGCTTTCCTCGAGAGGCCGTCCATCGGATTGGGACCGCCCAGTCCGGGCCGAACTCGTATCCCACCACCTGGCCGCGTGTATTGATGGCTGCGGGCACGAAGCCGAGAGGCCGCATTCCTGCCGACGGGGTCCATATGAATCCGCTTGCGCTGTGTAGCGGTATGGACACGCCCATTACGTGACCCAACGCGTTGATGGCGGTTGCCTTGCTGTATGCACCGCCCAATGTGCCAAGATCCTGCATGCCACCCGACGGCGTCCACCGGAATCCGTGAGTAGCTCCGTCCGCTGTTTCGGCGAAGCCGGTGATCTGACCCAGGTCATTGATCCCGGTGGCTTCGCTGTGCCGACCACCGAGAGTGCCGAGGTCGCGGATGCCGCCGGTCGGCGTCCACAGGAACGCGTGACGAGGCCCGTCGAAGAGGTCCGAGGACCCTACGATCTGCCCGCGGTTGTTGATCGCTGTCGCCGAAGTCCACTCCCCGCCGAGGTTCCCCAGATCCTCCATGCCACCAGATGGTGTCCACCGAAACGCACGTCGCGGCCCGTTAAGGGGCTCAAGGAAATACGTCCATCCGGTGACGTGACCCAGCTCGTTGATCGCTGTCGCAGCGCTCGCGTCGCCCCCGAGGGTCCCGAGATCCTGCATGCCGCCGGACGGCGTCCAACGAAAGGCGTGAGGGGACCCATCCGAGGTGTCAGAGGTGCCGGCGACCTGCCCCCGGATGTTGATATCCACCCCGGAGCTGTTGAGCCCGCCCAGCGTGCCCAGATCCCGCATGCTTGTTGCCTGCGCGGACACGGTCGACACCGATGTTGCGCTGGCCGCAGCCGGGGTCAACGCCGTGAGAGCCATCCCGACCGCTGCGGCGAGTGCCCAAATCCTCGGATTGTTCATACTCACTCCTGGTCAATGAATTTGTTTCCTGATATCGGGCGTGCGTGAATTGTCCTACCCGCCGGAACCCTCCGCAAGGTGAAGCGATAAGCGAATCAACCTGACTCGCGAAACACGCGACCCCTGCTCCGTATTCGGCGATCATCGAAAACTCCTCCTTGCGTCCTAAGCGTCAGGCCCGAACGCATAGCTTCCCGAACTCGTGGAGCAACGTCATCACGCCCGTGAAAGCCCACGTCGCCGGCAAGAGGGTCCAACTGATCTTCGACGACCGCGGCACCCTCATCATCGAACACCCCTGGCCCGCGCTAGGCGTCCGCTACGTCGGCAACGGCCAACCCCGCGGCCCCCGCAAGCAGATCTGACAGTGTCACCGATGTCCTGACACACGAAGTGTCACCGATGTTCTGATACAGAACTGTCACCGATGTCCTGAGACATCACACTTCACGATTGAGGGTGTAGCGCGGGTCTAAATCCTGCTTCGAGCATGCGCCGAGCGCCGCTACGTCAGCGCGCACTCCATGAAACTCCTCAACGCCGAGCAAGAGGAGGTGGCGATCCCGGAACTGACCGCGGCATAATCACAACCATCTGAACTCGCACGGTGTCGAGAAACTCCACCACGCAGCGGGACGTCACCTGTCGGCGTCAACTTCTCATCTTGAATCCTCGAACGGAGCGGAGCATCATAATAGTCGCACGGCCGCCTCGCTCCGATGGCACGACTGCCTCAGTCTGGGTTGTTTCTTCCTCAGGGTGCGGTAGCCCATGCCGACGGCTCGGCCCTCGAACACGGTCGTGAGGTCTCGTTCGATCTACCGGTTGGGGGGGGGGAGTCGATAGCGAGAGGACCTGGAGATGACCGCTCCGGACTGGGTCAGCCTGCTCGGTTTGATCGTGTGGCCGGTGGTCGCGGTGGTGGCTTTAATCCTCCTGCGGGAGCCGATCGTTGATCTCTTCCACGGGGTCGGCGGTCGCATCACGAGCGTCTCCGTGGCATCGGTCTCCATCGAACTCGCTGTGGCTGTCGACCCGCCTTGGACCGGGATGCAGGGAGCAGACGTTAGGCATCTTGTCCCTGCGGATGACGTGAGCGACTCCTTCTTCAACTCCCTCAGACAATCGTTATTGTCTCCGGGGAGCGCGGACTATTTCATTGTCGATCTGGGGGGCAGCGGCTCCAGAGAATGGCTGACCTCTCGGCTATACCTATTCACGTGGATCTTGAGCCGGATGAAGGGGGTCCGGGCGGTTGTCTTCCTCGCTTCCCGCGAGCACGTATCTCGCGCCTACTTAGGAGTCGCCTCAGTCGCCCAGCTAGTGCTCGCGCTCGAGAAGGCCGAGCCGTGGTTGCAGCTCGCCCGTTGGGAAGCCGAGACTGCGGAGATGGTGAAGCCGCTGCCCGCAGACCGCCTTGACCTGAGGCAGTGGCAACGTCCGGAGGGGTCGCCCGAGCTGTTGGCTGACCAAAACGTGAACTGCGCCTACTGCTCGCAACCGCTTCCCGTGCCGAGGAATATTTCCGCTCAGCCATCGCCACCACTCGACGTCGACGGTTGGTGGCGCGCGGCCGCGTCGTCCGTCGACGGCGTATTTAGAGATCCACTTGGCGTGGGGCAGGCGTTCATCCGAGCGATTCAGTGGACTCAGCCAACTGGGGCGTCGGAACCGGGCAGCGGCTGGTTGCGACTTCCGGCATCCAGCCCCGACCCCGCGACAGGCGCGGTTTGGGAGCACACTCGGTGGCTGAGCGAATCAGACCTGATCGACGGCACGATCCGGAATGTCATCGAACCCGACACAAGCGTAATCAACGACCGCGCCTTGTCGAACCGAGATCGGACCCGCAAAATCGGACTCGTGGAAAGCGATTTCGTGGCACTGACGAGTTCGTCCGGACGCTTCGAAAAGCTTGTCGATCGTTCTGCATTGCTGGAATCGATCGCCGGGAGTGCGATTCGCCGGTGAAGCTCACAGAGGAACCAGTGCTTGGTAACGCCATCGGCTGAGCTGGTGTTGACCACCGCGAGAAGAACCGTGCTGCGCGAGTGCGTGCTCGTCCCGAAGGTTGACCGCCCGGATGGCACCTCGGCAGAACTGCCCGATATGGGTTCACAGTCGGGTGGCGCCCGGACCGGCTCCCCTACGCGCGGCCGCAAATGGCCGTCCGCCTCCGCTTCGGCGAAGAAGACGGAACGAGCCCTGGCGACCTACAACGCCTGTCTCCACCGCCTGATTGATCACAGCTCTTGGCTTCGAGGTATAGGGCGGCAATCATTTTACGGCCCGGACGAATGCCCTCCGTCCGGCCCGATGCCCGCCCGAGGGCCGGGTCCTGACCGTCCGCAAGACGGTCCGTACCCGCGCAACGCCAAATGCACTTGGCGGCCGGGTTCGCGCTCATGGACTCGACGCCGCCAGTTGCGCTCGCGTCAGCCGGCGATGCTTCCCCAGCGCACATCGCCGTGCAGGAAGACGACAACCTCGTCCTCGCCCTCCCAGACATCGATCCATGTCGGTGATCCATACTCGTCGGTGAATCGCGGCGTGCCCACCGCCACCGCCGCGGTGACTTCCTGGGCACTCGGCCACGACGGTGTGCAGCCACTCCCGCCGCCACCGCAGCCGCCACCCTCAAACGCGACGCGAGCACCGTCCTTCACCAGCTTTGCCGACTCGTTCGGCGTCACCTCCGCGTTCACACGTCGGACAATCACACCCTCCGGCGTGAAGAAGTCCCCTTGAAGGTTGAAGGTGCCGAGTCGTACGGCAGCTCGCCTGTCCACCCGTATGGCCGTCGCCGGCTCGACCTCGTCGGACGCGTCGCGATTGAGCTTGCGCTTGCGGCTCTTGGGCATCGTCCGATCTTCGCACCCGTCTCGCGCTGATCCGCATCAACGAGCGAATTCGCGGCCCGCGAGCCGGTCCTTCATGGGCCGGATCCCAACCGCGAGTGAGATTATGGCGTTGTGACCGAGGCAGCCCAATTCGTCGTCGATGGTGAAGAGTTCGACGTCGTCAGCGATGGTGGTTCGATTCACCACACCTGGGTTAAGGGCCCCAACGCGAAGTACGGGTTTTCGATTGGAGGATCCGGGGCGGGTCGCACGGACGATGAGATCCGCTCCGCTATCCGTGCGTTCCTATCTGAGATTGAGCCGCGCACCGGCTGCCTGGCCGATTGACGGTCCACGTGCGGGCGTGAGTGAATGCGGCACGGATGCTGGCTGTCAGCCGCACGGGATCCCTCGTAGTGCATCCCCGCTGACGGATGTCTGTCAAACACCGGTATCAGGTCGAGGCGCTGCCCGCCCTCTTCCGCTTGGCCGCTCTTGCGTTAGAGCCGATGATCTTTGACTATGGGCTCCACAGGAACGCGTGCCGCGGGCTGGCGCCCGCTTCGTCGCGGGGCAGGTGGGCGTATCCCGTGACTTGACCGCGCAAGTTGATCGCGGATGCCGCGCTTTCTCCACCACCCAATGTGCCCAAGTCCGTCATCCCGGTAGACGGCGTCCACCGGAACGCATGGCGCCTCTCCGATTGGATGGTCCACCCGGCGATCTGACCCAGGTCGTTGATTTCCAGCGGCACGCTGTAGACGCCGCTTTGGGGCGCGATCAGGCGTTGCTTTCCTCCAGAGGCCGTCCATCGGATCGGGACCAATCGGTCCTGGCTATGTTCAATACCCACTACCTGGCCACGTGCATTGATGGCTGAGGGCAAGAACCCCAGAGGCCGCATTCCCGACGACGGGGTCCACAGGAATCCGCCTTCCTGGCTGTTCGGTGGCGACGCGCCGATGATCTGACCAAACGCGTTGATCGCGGTTGCCTCGCTGGATGAACCGCTCAGCGTGCCAAGATCCTGCATGCCACCGGACGCCGTCCACCGGAACGCGTGAGTAGCTCCGTCCGCTGTTTCTGCCGAGCCGGTGATCTGACCCAAGTCGTTGATCCCGGTGGCTTCACTGTGCTGACCACCGAGAGTGCCGAGGTCGCGGATGCCGCCGGTCGGCGTCCACAGGAACGCGTGAAGATGCCCGTCGGCGAGTTGCGAGGCACCCACGATCTGCCCGCGGTTGTTGATCCCTACCGCCCGAGTCCACTCGCCGCCGAGGTTCCCCAGATCCTCCATGCCGCCAGCCGGCGTCCACCGAAACGCACGTCGGGGCCCCGCCCCGGGCTCGATGAAATATGACCATCCGGTGACGTGCCCCCACTCGTTGATCGCTGTCGCAGAACTGGCGTCGCCGTCGAGGGTCCCCAGGTCCTGCATCCCGCCGGACGGCGTCCACCGAAAGGCGTGAGCGGACCTGTCGGATGTGTCGGAGGTTCCGGCGACCTGGCCCCGGATGTTGACGTCCACCCCGGAGCTGTTAGGGCCGCCCAGCGTGCCCAGATCCCGCATGCCTGTTGCCTGCGCGGATGCGGTCGACAGCGGTGTTGCGCTGGCCGCGGCCGGGGACAGCGCCGCCAGCGCGGTGCCGACTACTGCAGCGAATACCCAAACCCTCGAAACGTTCATCACACCCTCCTGGTGTTGAATTGGTTCCTGGTACGGGCGTGTGTGAATTGTCCTACTCGCCGGAACCGTGCGCAAGGTCAGCGACAGGCGAATCAGATCGACTCGCGAAATAGGCGACCCCTGATCCCCCATACCCAACGAGTCAACAGATACCCGTCCCCTGCACCAGAGCATCACGCCAGACCGCGTGGCTCCTTGAATCCGTGTAGCAATATCATCCGTGAAGGGTCGCTGAACGAGGCGCGTCCGGATCGATTCGCCGATTGGTCTGCGTTCACCTGACGCGTAACTCACACCCAGGCGGGAGGCACGCGGGAAGGTTCTGATTGTCGTCGCGGCGATCACGTCGACCACTCAACGCACTAAAGGGGAGGTCCTGAGACCGACGATCCACGAAGTAGGCTCCCGGTCATGGCGGCGATAGCGTGGTGGAACATCCGCTCGGCACCGACAGCTGAGGAATGGCAAGCCCTCTGGAGCATGCTCACCCTGGTTGTCGCGATCTTCGGCGCGATCTTCGCGATTCGGCAGTTGCGCCAGGGCAGCATCCAACTGAAGCTGGCAGCGGAGGCGAACATGCGCGCTGCCGAAGCAGCCGAAGCAGAGGCTCGGCCGTACCTCAGCGTCCGCTTGGATTTGCGAGTACTCCCCACAGGAGACCCGAAGAGCCGTGGAAGTAGCGGTGAAGGACTGATTTTCATCGTTATCGAAAGCACGGGCCGCACCCCCGCACGAGAAGTCACCCTCACCGTGAAGCCTGAGTTTCGCACCAGCGGGCGGGGCAAACCGACAGACGACGCTGATCCGGTTCAAGACGCGCTCTCGATGATGTTCTCCGGGAAGCCGGTTATCGGCATGCTAAGCCCCGGTCAGAAGCTGGACTACTTACTCGAGTTCGCTGCGGAAGCGCTCGGCCCCCACTCGGGATTGCCGCAACGCTATGACGTAACCGCGTTCTACTGGGACGCCGCCCGCGAGCACCAATACACCGAGCCGCACATTCTCGATCTTGGACCGTGGGGACAGTCGATTATGTCAGCGGATGCCATCCAGGTGATCGCCCGGCAGATGCGCCGTCTAAATGAGAACCTCGAGAAGCGCTCGCGTACTGCTGACAACTGAAGGGAGGGGGACCCCGACCAGCCGCCAGCCATGCGTTTGGGACCGCCGAGGCGCTTTGAGATCGCCCTCAAGCCGGTCCTCGTGCGTGCGATACCAGCGGTGAGCCAGGGCCGTTCACGGGTGTCGGCCATGCACGCACAGCTTCCGCCATGGGCCCCCGCGGTTCTTGCGGAATTGGCTGCCGATGCGACGGCATCACGTCCGCAAGGCGTCGGCGACGGACGTGGTCGGGCATGTTGCTGGCTAGCCCAATTGCGGTCTTTCCCAACCACGCTACCTTGCCCGTCCGCACTCGCGGTGCAAGGCTTGGGCGGAGAAGCGAAACCGAACGGGGCAACGACGATGTCTACTCCAGCCAGCCAAGAGCACCCCGCCGTAGAACGTGCCATTGCTGCAGCTCGCGAGCGGCTCAGGGACGCGCACGTCGATTTCGACCCAGCCGACTACGAAGAAGACGAGGAAGTGCTGCGGTCGGTCCGCAGCGCTGTCTTCCAGTCAGAATGGACTGACCGGACCGCGGCTGAGCGGCTTGCGCAGGGCTATGTGACGGAGCTCGTGGCCGTCGGTTCCATCATCCGGAAGGCCGAGCACGAACCCCCCATGACACCGGGGGTCGTCGGAAGTCTGCGCGGGATCATTCGAACGATCATCAATAATCTGTTCGACAGATGAGCAGCGGCTTGCCGACCAGTCCAGAGGAAGACTCAGTTGACGACCGGTTAATTCGCAACGGCATAGCCGTCAAGCGGTGCACGTATGTCGGAGCGGGTTTCGGTGGGCTCGTGCTGCTCATGGGGCCCGGGGATCTTCTGCGGGACGCTCCGAGCATTTTTGTTCCCCTCGTGGTCACCCTCATCATCTTCGGTGGGGCTTGCCTGGGACGCGCTTACATTCCCTTCATGATCGCGTCAGAGACGCTAACGGCGAAGGTGGCACAGCACCGAACGGCTTACGGAGCGCCTGCGCTTCCTGTACCCCAGTATCAGGAGTACGCGCATCGGTTCTACGTTGCGAGCGTGCTCCTCTTGGTTGCCGCTTCTATTACTCTCCTCCTGGCGATCTGGCTCGCATTTGCCCTCACCCCGAGCTCCGACCCTTTGCACCACCTTCACCGAAGCTGATTCCAGCCAGGCTAGTTTCGGGATCCACGTGTTCGCCAAGGATCCCTCGCTGATCGCCCGGCTGCGTGGAAATCGGCCGCAGGCCGGTCCCTCTGCGCGCGGTCATCCACGTCGGATCGCAGGATCGCAATCGGCACGCGCGACAGCATGCAAGGGATTTCCGACGGACACTGGCATTCATCAAGCTGCCTCGAAGTTGGATAAGCGACGCCTTCGCAGATAATGGCAGTCCGATAGTCCGTTTTTCCTATTACCCGACAAAGGGTTCGCGCCCGTCGCCAGCTCGCATCCCGCCGCCTGGACGCGCAAGCCGTCGACGAGAGTCCTTCCTGATTGGCGCGAGGCCTTGCGGCGGGAGTCGTGGCACGTTACGCACAACCTCGTCGATGATGCCGTTCTCGCGTTCGTAACCTTCGCCACCGCTTTCTGAATACATGATCCATCGGATCTCCTCTGGCTCGAGTCCGCGATCGTGCAGAGCGATGACTTGGTCACGCCAGGCCATCGCAGACTGCGCACCGGCATGGGCGATCGCGAGCCGCTGCTGTCTCCACGCCGTCCAGGCGCTTACAACAAGTGCAAGTGTCGCAATACCTAGAGTCGCTTCGCCAATCACAACGTTCCTCCGCGTTTGGTTGATCGGTCCCTGTCTGGACAGGTGGCTCGGGCATCAGGCGGTCGACGCCCTCTGGGCCGGCACTCCACACGTGGTCGGTCCAGACGACGCCGTCAGAATAGCGCCCTTAGAAGCCACGAGGTGGGGCGCGATGCCATGCCGCAGTACTTGTCATCACTATCGCGACTCTAGCGAAGGGCACCGATGCGAACTTCACGCCAGGGCGCTGAGCATGGTCCACTCTGCGCATCCGTGCGTCATACTCGCTGAGATAGCCCCGCAGTTCGTCTAACGATTGATTGACGCTGCCCACTATTGGTGCGATCGACCTCTCGCGGATGCTATTGGATAACGAACTCGTAGTTGCCTGGGAGTCGATCTTCATCGCCGACGAACAGCCGGTAATCGCCTGGCGGGACAGCTTTGAAGACCACGGAGCGGCCTGCAACAAGACTTTTCCCAAAGAAGTCGACGGTCGAGCACCAGCTGGACGAGGACTCGTCATAGTCCACCTGCTGGATCATATCTATCATGCCTCGCTCCTGTCTCTCCATGACGTCCAGGTTGATGCTCACATAGCATGTGCCTTCCGCAGCAGAACCGTCCGATTTGCGCCCGAACCAATTGATCCACACATCAACGGTCTCTACACCTGTCTTGCGCTGGATGATCAACACCCCTTCGTCGTCGTTCCTTGACGTGGCTTGTTCCTTCGGGGTGCTAACGAAGGTCGTGAAATCCGCGACGGGTCCGCCAGCAGTCGGCGTGGGCTGGAACCATGGCACTCTCCAGCCTGAGGCGACCGAAGTAACAAGGACTGCCGTTGCGATCGCGACGACAGTCGTTATTGTCCACCTAACCCCGTCGCGGCGGCGCTTAGCGGGGTGATCGTCGGGCCCGACTGACATGGTCGTCCTCATAGTTGTCGGTGGACTTCATCATCTCGGAGCGTAGCGCCCGATCGGCTCCGGAACGCTGTGCGAGTTCCATCGTGAACGGTCCCAGTGCGAGGGCACCGACAGCAATCGCAGGCGACACCTGTCGCAATCGATCAGTACACCTTTCGCACGAGTCCCGTCAGAATAGACCAACTATGCACACGTCTGGCCCCTGGCCGCCGCGCACCCATCAGTTGAGGGTCCCTCACTGCAACAAGCTCCGTGAGATTGCCCGGGGGCCAGAATCTCGCCTCATCTGCATCGCTGAGGATCCCTCTGCGGGCACTGCGCGATAGCGGACCGAAGGCCGGCGCCGCTCGCGGCGCTAGCATAAGCCAACCCAGAGGGCGACTCGCCGGCGGAATCTCAACCTCGAGCAGGCGCCGATTGGGCGCTCACGACCTCTCGATGTCGAAGGTCAGGTCTGCCCGCACTGGATATCCAGGTTGCGCGACGTCTGACATGTGGATCTCCCACCTTCGCTTCGTCCAGAAGACCTGGCCCAGTCGGTCGAGCGTCGTAAGTACGGTTGCGCCGCGCATCTGTCGCTCGTACGCACCCGCGCCGTCTGACGTGGTTGCGCCGGACCGAGTCCGCGCAGGCGCGGTCGCCCACAACCACTCACTGGGCGAGACGTCCGCACCGCTATACGTGCGTGTTGCGACCAGGTTCAACCACTGATGATGGACATGATTTCGCACGAACTGGAATGCGAGCACCAGGTCTCCGCCCGAACCCTCGACTTTCGAAGCCCACTCCGGATCCCGGTCGGTACCGATGGTGTCGCGCGGTCCCTCCCGAAGATACTGATCGATTGTGTCCGCCCAGTTGAGGGCCTCGGCCAGGGCCCCGCGGGCACGCGATTGATTGCTGAGTTGGTCACCGCCGGTCGCGAAATCCATGGCGTGCGCCCGGAACCTCTCGACCGCGCGCAGGTAAAAGGTCACGAGTTCTTGGATCTTCATGGGACCCGGCGAGTGGAACTCGACGATGAGGCTGTCCGTGATCACGCTTCAACGCTACTGGCCCACGGATTGAAGGTGCCTTGTTCAAGAACCACGCCGCGCGACGTCGGATCCCTCACTGATTCAGGAGCTCAAGCAAGGCGATGAGAAGGAAGGCTTGATCGCCCGCCAGCAGTTCAAAATGAGAGGGGTGCTTTTCCAGAGGGGATCTGTAGTGACTGGGAACGGGAGGTGGCGTCTCTCCCCGCCCTAGCGCGTCGTATCGAGCTGCCTCTGCACTCGCGAGCTCGGCCCTCTTCCTCGCCGCTGCATGCCTACTCGCCCAGCGCTCGAGTAGTGCAGTTTAGCCGATCGCCAGTAGAGCGATCACGGACCGCCGGCGACCTTGACGATGACAAGTGCCGTGGGGTCTGTCATCTTCGACGTCAATGCAAGCACACCTGCAACACCAACGACGAAGACGAGGATGGACCGGACCCGTTGCGCCGCCCGAACGTTTTCCTAAGTCGCGATGAACGTCCGCACCACATTCTCGGATGCGCCACAGCACCCAACCGACGTTCAATATGGCGGATTGCCCCAGGGCGCTGGGAAAGCTGTGGGAAGTGGCGAAAACAACTACCTCTTGAACGGCGGGGTTACACCGCTGCGGAGTCGTGTGCGGTCAACTGGCGCGCTTGACGACCCTCAGGGTGCTCAGCTCCGGCGACGAGGACAGTTCTCGGCGCTCCACGACTGGGCCGCCGCGATCCCACGCGACGAACTGAATGACCTTGGTCGTTTCATTCTCAGCGCGCGGTGCCAGCTTGCGTTCCAGCAGATTGGCGAAGCGGCGTTCGTGGGTGGAGATGATTAGCTGTCGGTCTTGGCGCAGGTGGCGACACAGGTCGGCGAATCCGAGGACGTTCACGTCGTCCATGGATTGGACCGGGTCGTCCAAAAGGATGAATGGCAGAGCATCAGACCCAGCCGACCACCCCATCGCGAGGAAATAGGAGAGTGCCGCGATGTTGGCCTGAGATGTCGAGAATACAAGAAGCGGGTCGGCGGTGACACCAGTTACCTCATCGCGGACGATCGGAGTGGTTGTTCCCCGTCGGTAATACGTATCGAGCTCGAACTCCAACTCCTTGAATACCGGGTGAGGGTCAAGCCGGCGGTAGATGTCGGCTACGAGAGGCTGCACCGCTTCGAAGCGTTGGTTAGTAACCGCTACGCGCGCATCCACCGCGGCGTCGGCAAGTTTCTTGAGCTCGCGGGATCGATTGGCCTCGAGGGTGGCCCGCTCTCGCCGAGAGGCGACGGCGTCTTCGAGACTATGGATTTCCGAACGTGCTCTCTCGACCCCCGACTGGCTGACAGCGCTGTCGACCGTCGAGATCAGGTCCCGTATTCGACCCCTGATGACCTGGAGGCGGTCAACAGCGGGACCAGTCCCGCCCGGAAGGAGTCCTTCTCGGTCTTCGTCGAAGGTGATCGCTGGTTTGAGGGCGCGAACCGCGACTTCGTCGTGGGCCACGCGCTCGATCGCCCGGTCCCTCTCAACGCGACGTCGTAGGGCAGCCGTCTGCTGTTGCACGATCTGTTCCGCCGATGCGAGCTGAGACTCAGCGTTCGCCAGCTCCTCTCGCGCCGTTGCCAGCGTCTCCGTGAGTGCCAGTACGGTCTGGGTCTCCGCAGATATCGAAAGCAACTCTCGCTCGACATGCGCTCGATCAATATGCTGTCCGCACACGGGGCACTTGTCCGAGAGCAATGGGATCGCTACCGCAGCTAGGCGGGCCATCGATTCCCCGGCGTTGCGCGCTATGTCTAGCTCTCTGCTCGCCTCGGTAAGAGCCTCTCTCTTCCGACCAACGCTCCGACCGGCATCATCCCGAGCGGCGGTCGCGGCATTGATGTCCAGCTCCGTCGAATCCATCGGTTCACCGTCGGTCAGAAGTCTCGCCCTCTCCCGAGTGCGGTCTAGTTGCTCGACTGCCTCGATAGCCGAAGAGATGAGATCCGCCGCCGCGGCGAAACTGTCAACGTCCCGAAAGTGGAGGGACGAGAAGTCGAGCGTCACGCCGCTCGAGGGCACTGCGATCGCGTCGAGCAAACCTTGACGCATGGAGTCAAATTGGGGTGTCGCAAGAGCCAGGCGTTCTTGCGTATCGAGTCTCGACCGGGAGTGATTCAGATCTGCCTCGGACCTTTCGAGAGTCAACCGCGCCGCGTCTGCTCTCGACTTTGCGTCGTGCGCAGCTTCGCGCACTGCATCCTCGAAGTCCTCCAGACGACCCAGACCAAGAACTGCGCTGAGATGCCGGTAGCGCTCGGCCGGCTTCGCCTCGAGAACACTTCGCATCACGTCCTGTTGCATGAGTCCCGACGTGGAAAGTAGGCCGTCTAGTGTGAGTTCACTTCCACCGACCAACGCGTTGTGAAGGGCTCGAGTTGCCTCATCGCCGAACCGGGACGGGGCGCCAGCCTCGCGGAACTCCAGCGTGCTTCCCGACTGGTCGCCACTTCGGCGCACGGTGAAGCGCCGACCCGCCGCGACTAGCTCCAACTCCACCATCGCGCGATCCGGAACCCGGAACTGGTTGACGATGTGCTCAATGCTCCTTCGAGACCGAAGGCCCTCCAGGCGTTCGATTGAACCGACAAGGCACCACTGCATCGCGTCAAAAAAGCTGGTCTTGCCGGTGCCGTTCGGGCCAGTAACGATCACCGCGGACGCGTCGAGATCAAACTCTTGATAGTCGCGGAACCCTCGAAACGCCTCGACCCGCAATGTTCTAATCGACGGCTCAAAGTATGTCGGCAAGAGACGCTCCTTGGTCGAAGGCGGAGACTGCACGCGACGCGAGATCTTCACTGACGCCGCGATTCTTCAACTCTTCTCTGAGCAGAACTAGCGGATCCGTTGTTACGGATGGTTCTGCGATCTCGCGGGGCGCTACGAATGGGGCGAGCGCCGCGCGGACACCAGCAATCGTCGGGAAAACCGCATCGTGCGCAATGCGGCGAACACGAGAGGTGTCGTAATTAATCTGATACAGCGCACGCGCAGTGCTCTCGTTCTCGAGTGACCGTTCTTGCGTCAGGAGGACGACGTAGGCGTCCCACATTTTGGCGCCGACGTCGTTTTCCGACAATCGAAGGGCGAGAATGCTCTCAGTCAGGCTTTCGGCCATGAGGAGCTGTTCGATCGTTGCCGTGGCGGCGATGGCCACAAGGAAGAATCGATTTTCCGCAAGGATGATGCGCGGCTCCCCGTCGATCTCCTCGAGCGCAAATCCCGCATCGAGGAGCACGTCTCTCGCAAGCTGCAAGAGGTCGGTGTCGGAGAATGCTGTCGCTGCAGTAGGCATCATGCCAGCACATCCTCAGCTCGTTGGATGTCAGGCCGCTGATTCAAGGGGCCATCTAGAACGTCATCTCCACGCCCTTCGTCCAGTATGTCGGCGGGAAGCGTCGGGCCAAGCCCCCACCCGATCCCTCCGGCAACCAGGAACCGCGGTACCTCGCGCCCCTCAGTTCGCGCAGCCGAGAGGCGATTCTGTGCCTCTCGCTGCATACGAGAGGCGGACGCGCGACCCGACGACACGAGAATTTGCAGGTACGTTTCCGGCGCGCGCACCGTGCCCGACGCGTCTAAATAGAATCCGCCCGGCAGGAGCACGCCAAGCGCGCAGAGGATCACGGTCATCGATTCGGAGTCAAAGACGGCTACTCCGGCATGCGGCATCACGGCTGCCCGACGCGCCCATACGAGTATTCTGAGTGCGTCGTTCGCCGTGATTGAGGCTTGAGCGTTCCTCACGGCAGCCAAGAAGTTCGGATGGTCGGCGAACTCGAGTGCGATGTCGCCCAAAACGCCGAGCACATAGGCTCGGCCGAGCTGTTCCAAGAACTCGTCCGCCGTTGCGGCGATCCGCTGAGTCGCAGCAAGGTCCGGAATGAGCTCCGCCCACGGCGAAGACGTCCATCCAGTAACGATCCCGGGGCTGACGACACGGATATTCTCGATAGCTCCGACGCCGGAGATCGCCTCAGCGATGCGGAGCCTCACGTACCCGGCGATGTCACCGATTCCAACGAAGGCGACTGTCGCGGCCCCAAGTCGGTGCCGCGTCTCGTCGATCACCCATTGCGGTGGAGCAGCCAGATGAGCCGACGTGACTAGGAGTGATTGAGGTTGCGTCGCGCACCCGTGAATCTTGAGCACCGACGGGGGCGTGATATTGGATAGATCGTGGCTTGTGACGACCGCTGAGGGCCGCTCGTCGGCGCTGCCCCGCTCGATGCAATTGTCCCAGTTAGTCGTCAAGACATCAACGACGCCTTCGAGCATTAGAACGGAGAGGAGTTTGTGGGCGTAGTTTGGCGTAGCCGTAGTGAATTCAGCCACTCCCACGATCGCCTGGAGCAGGGCGGATTCTCCACCCTCCAAACCGGCAATCGCATCGGCGACCGCTGGCAAGTCCGTTGCGTCAATGTCGTCGAGAATGGGGAATGCTGGGCTGAGCCTCGCCACGATCCGCGAGGCCACGTCATTACCTAGCGGGATTCCTGCTGGCTGAGCCCTGCTTAGCCCTGCCCCCGCGTAAATCACGAGCCGTCCCGACCGACCCCGCTCTACTAGATCCACGGCGTAGGGCGCAGCTCCGTCAGCGACGGGCGAAGGACTGTGGGTCACCCGCCCACACTATTCTGTACCACGCGTCCGAAGTCGATCAGCGGTAACCATCACCGCCTTTCTGACCGTTCGCTCGTGTAGACGATTGCGTTGATCCAAGGAGTACTCCTTACTAATCCGCACAAGGAACTACTCCGAACGGGTCCGTCCCCAGGCTAAGAGGCTTGGGATCGGGAACCTTCAGCGCGGAATGGCTCCTCCGGAGCGGTCTACGTCGTCCCGAGCGCAAACACATCTCGCTCGTCCGGTTCTTCTTTCGCACGACGGTGAACGTGCGAGTGCTTGGGTGACCGAACACAGAAGGGTCGCTCAGCGGGTGCTCCACCTCCCGGGCTCAGCGGAGGTCTTCCACGGGTTCACGAGGTGCGCCGTCGTTGGTGGTCGGGCCGAATCGCTCGTAGAACAGCGTCAACGCGGCCATCGAACTCTCGTCCCGAGTCCTGCGGCCAATGGGATGTCGTGGACGTTGGCGTGGGTCGTCCGTACGTGCCCATCGGGTGGGTCAGCAACCATCCGATGCTGGGCCGGAGTGATCGAGCCGTCGTAAGCCCCGCCGTTGCTCGTGCCTTGCTTTGAACTGGAGCGGCGCGGGTGTCTGGAAGTCGGGCTACTGGATCGTGATGCGCTGCTTAAGCGGTCGACCACCTGGGGAGTCGGCCCACGTGACAACGAGCGTTGTGGCGACGCCGACGGGCTTGCGGACACGAAATCGGTAAGGGGCGTCGGGGTTGAAGATCGACGGCGCGGCGTCCAGCGACGCGGAGTCGAGCCGTGCTGTGTCTGCAGCCGTTGCGCCGGTCAACTCGACGTCGTAAAGGGAATTGGAGCCTGAGTTGATCAAAGCCCAGAGGCCATTCTCGGTTGACCGGGGCTCCACTTGCCATGGCGTCATTTCGTCATCATCCATGCCGCGGAGCTTACTCGGCGCTAGTCGCGGCGCGTCTCAAGCGCGTGCAGATGGAGCGCATCGATGCGCCTTAGGAGCGTCGACCTCCCCCGGTCGCCATCAGAGCGGTCAACCAGATCGCCGACTGCCGGTTCACTTCCGTCCTCGGCGAGGTCTCGATGCGCGAACTGGGTCGTTTGATGCAGGTAGAGAGCTCATGGGTCGACGCCATGTCGACTGTACTAAGGAAGCAGTCGTGCCTTGATCGAGTGGCTGGATCTCGAGCGCAGTGCGTCAGGGATCGCACGCAAGCCAGTGAGGATGTAGGCGGGGCATCCGGTGGGGGCTGACCCTCCGCAAGCCTGACGCAAGGTGTTGTCTTTGGACCGATCCGTCGTCTGCACCGGGTGCCCCGTAGTGCACACGAGCGGCCGGGGAACGTGACCTCATAGGAGCCTGCGCAAGAGGCGCCCATCACTGGCCTGTCCATCCGCCCGATCGCCGTGTGCCGACCTATCCGATGCAAGCGAAGGACGGCAGATGACAATAATGACGAATCTCGAAGCGACTGTCGCGGGTGTCACGGGCGGGGTGGACACACACGGCGAAACTCACCATGCGGCCGTGGTCGATCACGTCGGCCGCGAACTGGGCGACCGCGAGTTCCCGACGACTCCAAGCGGTTACCGCGCGCTGCTGAGCTGGTTGCGCGGTCACGGACAACTCCACGGCGTTGGTATCGAAGGGACCGGCACGTACGGTGCCGGGCTGAGCCGGCACCTACGCGCCGCCGGCGTGCAGGTGGTGGAGGTTGACCGGCCCGACCGAAAGGCACGGCGGAGCAAAGGCAAGTCAGACCCGTTGGATGCCTACTCCGCTGCCCGCGCCGCGCTGGCCGGCCGCGCGACCGGCGCGCCCAAGGGCCGCGACGGCCGCATCGAAGCCATCCGGGCGCTGCGCGTCGCCCGCAGCAGCGCGGTGAAGGCGCGCAGCCAAGCCACCAACCAGCTCAAGGCGTTACTCGTCACCGCGCCCGAGCAGTTGCGCGAGCAGCTGCGCGGCTTGACGACGACCGCGCTGATCGCTGCGTGCGCTCGTTTCCACCCGGCAACGGACCTCACCGATCCCGAACGCGCCACCAAGACTGCACTGCGTCGCCTGGCTCGACGCCACCAATTCCTCACCGAGGAGATCGCCGCCGCCGACGCCGAGCTCCGGGGCCTAGTGACAGCGACCGCACCACGCCTGATCGCGATACCAGGCGTCGGCACCGAGGTCGCAGGACAACTCCTGACCACCGTCGGGGACAACCTCGACCGGCTGCACTCTGAGGCTGCGTTCGCGCACCTGTGCGGAGTGGCCCCCATCCCCGCCAGCAGCGGCAAGACCCGACGCCACAGACTCAACCGCAGCGGCGACCGCGGCGCCAACAACGCGCTTTACGTCGTCGTCCTCCGGCGCTTGCGCTACGACGAACGCACCAGAACCTATGCCGCCCGACGCACCGCCGAAGGCCTGTCAAAGCCCGAAATCATCCGCTGCCTGAAACGGTACGTCGCGCGCGAACTCTTCAACGCACTCCAGCCCACACTCAACCCGCTCCAAGACCCGGCCGACGCGGCTTGACAGTCCTGTGAATCTAGAGGCGGCTGGTCCGGGACTGGCTGGCAGGGTGGGCGTTGGTCGCTCCGCCGTGGTCGTGACTCATGACAAACGTGGCCCCTTCGCGGGGTGCCTTGCCTATGAACTGTCCGGCTGCGGCGGGTGACCGGCGCCTTCCCGGCCCACCTCAGTGGCTTGATCAGAAGCATGTCCGACCTCGCGGTCGTGGCTCATCACAGGTATGCCCCGAAGTGATCCTCTCCGGGCCGGCGCCGGTCGTCAGCGACCGAGCCAATCGCCCATCTCAAGGAAAGGACCGGACCGCTGTGAGCACCATTGTCGCGCACACTCACCCGTTCGTCATCGGCGTGGACACCCACGCCCGAACCCACACCTACGCAGTTCTCACCGCAACAGGTGAGCACCTCGGAACCGAAACGTTCCCCAACACCACGGCAGGTCGTTCCCGCGCCATCTCCTGGGCCGGGCGCCGCGCCAGCGGTGTCGCCGACGCCCTCTGGGTGATCGAGGGAGCCAACAGTTACGGCGCGCAGCTGGCACGCAACGTCACCGACACCGGCTACCGCGTCGTCGAGGCCGCCCGGATGAGCGGTGGCCGCCGAGGTGTCGGCAAGTCCGACCCGATCGACGCACATCGAATCGCCGCCGCGGTTCTCGCCCTGCCGACCGATCAACTGCGCAACCCGCGCCAAGACGAGGGCGTGCGCGCCGCGACGCAGATCCTCCTGACCGTTCGCGACGAACTCGCCGGTGAGCGCACGCGAGCAGTCAACGCCCTCACTGCCCTGCTCCGCATCACTGACCTCGGCCTCGACGTCCGTCGTCCCCTCGGTGCTCGCCGGATCGCTGAGGTCGCACGGTGGCGGACGCGGGACGAGCACCTCGCCGCCGCGACCGCTCGAACCGAGGCGATCCGTCTGGGCAAACGGATCCTCGAGCTCGACGCCGAGCTCGATCAGAACATGGCCCGCATCGGCGAGCTCGTCCAAGCTAGCCCGGCCGCCGAACTGCTCGAGAAGACTGGCATCGGGCCGGTCACGGCAGCGAGAACTCTCGTCGCGTGGTCCCACCCCGGCCGAGTCGCCAACGAGGCTGCTTTCGCCGCCATCGCGGGGGTGAATCCCATCCCGGCATCCTCGGGCAACACCACACGACACCGACTGAACCGCGGCGGAGACAGGCAGCTGAATCGAGCGCTGAACGTGATCGCGATGGTCCGAATGGTCCACGACCCTGGCACCCGCGCCTACGTCGACCGGCGACGTGCCGAAGGCAAGACCGACCGCGAGATCCGACGCATCCTCAAGCGCTACCTCGCCCGCAGCATTTACCGACACCTCAACGCCGCCGCAAACGCTGAAACCGGGGTTGACGAGATATAGAAGCTTCACAGAGGCACCCCGAAGGGCACCGAACTCGGCGGGTTCAGCGAGGAACACCTCGACGCCGTCGCCGCCGAACTCAACGACCGGCCACGCAAACGACTAGAGTTCCAAACCCCGATCGAAGTCATCGGGAACGTTCTGTTGCAATGACCGCCAGAATCCGCCGATCCTTCATCGCGCATGCGGTCGCGGGAAACGGTTGGAGTCGGCCCCAGGTCCCGGGGTTGGCTAGTTACGGGGTCCAGAGGAACGCGTGGGACTCACCCATTGGTGTGCCGCTGAAGCCGGCAACCTGCCCGCGGATATTGATCGCTGTCGCGATACTGTTTCCGCCCAGTGAGCCCAAGTCCGTCATTCCGCTGGACGGCGTCTTACGGAATGCGCGCTGCCACCCGTCTGCGGTGTCGGACGACCCAATAACCTGTCCGCGGTCATTGATTCCCCACGTCCACGACCCCGCCCCGCCGAGAGTCCCCAGATCCTGCAGTCCTCCCGCTGCGGTCCATCGCACCGGACGTGACGTCACACCATCGACCCCGGTAATGACCCCTGCGACTTGGCCGCGTATTTTCAGGCCCGACGGGACCACTTCGCCTAAATCCCGCATTCCACCGGTCGCCGTCCAGAGAAACGTGTGGCGTGAACCATCGGCTGTGTCCGCGACCCCTATGACGTGGCCCAACGCGCTGATGACGTATCCGGAGCTGGTGGCACCGCCTAGCGTGCCGAGGTCTTGCATCCCTCCGGAGGGCGTCCAGCGGAATGCGTGGGATGTGCCGTCAGCGGTATCGGCGACCCCGGTGATCTGTCCCAGATCGTTGATCGTCCCTGCGGCACTGCTGGGGCCGCCGAGAGTACGAGATCTTGAATGCCGTGGGAAGGGGTCCACCGGAACGCTCGGTTGTTGCCGTTGGGAAGCCTGGAGTATCCAGTCACCTGTCCTAGGTTGTTGATCGCACCAACGGTGGTGAAGTCTCCGCCCAGCGTTCCGATGTCCTCCATTCCGCCGGACGCCGTCCAACGAAATGCGCGATGCTCGCCGTGCGCCGTATAGGACGCTCCAATGACTTGTCCGCGCGCGTTCATTCCGGCCGCGACGCTCGTTTCACCGCCGAGCGTTCCGAGATCCTGCATTCCCACCGAGGGTGTCCAACGGAAGGCGTGGGTGCTCCCTCCAGCTGTGGCGGAGTCGCCCGCCACATGGCCGAATGCGTTGATGGCCACGGCGCCGCTACTGGCACCGCCCAGCGTACCGAGGTCGCGAATCGTGCCCGACGACTGTGCCATCACATTAGGCGGCGACGTTGTTACGGCGGACGCCGGGAAGGCGCCAAGCATCGCTGTCAGCGCCCCAACAGCCACTGCCCAGCCCCACCGAACGTTCATCCCGCACCCTTCGTGGCCGCACAGTCCTGCTGTCGCTCGAGAAGATTGTCTCGCCGAAGGTATTCGCTGAAAAGGGTGATAGGGCATTCCCGAAAAGAGGGCGTGGGGAGCAGTCGGTCAATCGTCCCGACACGTCGATGGGCGTGAGCGTGCGCGGTGGCTCTCTCCCGGACGGAACCCCACCTCTGCGAGGTCCATAGCAGGATCCATATGCGGAGCGCCGACCTGCTGGATCGACGCACGGTCGCCGCCTCGAAGGTCAGTGCCCTCTCGAGGATCGTGGAGGCACGGGAGCGCACGTCTCCGGCACCCACGCGCATGCTGAACTTGCGGAGCTATCCAGTGTCGCCTGCTCGTCCTCTCGCCGATTCATTCAGTGTCCGTGACGGCTCTGTGTTGTTCGTCACGGAGCCTTGTGGAGGCCTGAGTTGCGCGGGACAATTCAGCCACTTCTTTCACGAAGGAGTTCATTTGCGAGGAGTGGGAAATGAGCGTTCGGCGCAATTTCGGAGTGGTCGCCGTGGTTGTGGGGGTGCTGGTCGCGGCGTTGCCGGTCTCCGCCGCTGCAGCGTCGGTGTCGACGGTGTCGGTGCAAGCGACCGGTGGGCGTGATCTCGGCACGCTTGGCGGCCACTATGGCGACGGGCAGGACATCAACAATCGCGGTCAGGTCACGGGATTCGCTCAGACCGCCGATGGGAGGTATCACGCTTTTCGGTGGACTGCGTCCGGCGGTATGCAGGATCTCGGGACCTTCGGCGGCGCCTCTAGCTGGGGTGTCGATATCGACGAATTGGGTCGGGTCACGGGATGGGCTCTTACTAGCGACGGTGCGCGGCACGCGTTCCGGTGGACGCCGTCGAGTGGGATGCAGGACCTGGGGACGCTCGGCGGGGACTGGAGCTCCGCGGTCGCGATCAATAATCGCGGCCACGTAGTGGGGTCTGCCACCCTCACGTCTGGCGATCAGCATGCGTTTGTGTGGACGGCGTCGGGGGGCATCCGCGATTTGGGCACGCTGGGCGGTCCGACCAGCACCGCGACCGGGATCAACGATCTGGGCCAGGTGACGGGAAATGCGGATCGGGCCGACGGAACCAGCGGTGCGTTCCGGTGGACCGCGTCCGGCGGTATGCAGGATCTCGGCACGTTGGGCGGCCCGAGCAGCTCCGCGGTCGCAACCAACCTGTTGGGTCAGGTCGTCGGGACCGCGGACACCGCGGATGGGTCACTTCATGGTTTTCTGTGGGCGCCCTCGGCAGGAATGCGGGATCTCGGGGACTTTCAACCGACCGTCCTCAACGCGCGAGCCCAGATCGGTGGGCTGGTTCCCCGGTGGGACGAGAAGTCTGCTGAACGTGCGGCTCGTTGGACGGCGTCCGGCGGTATACAGGACTTGGGTGCGCAACGCGGCGACGGCAGCCTGGACAGCGCTGCGACCGCGATCAACGAGCTGGGTGAGATTGTCGGGTACGACGGCTTCCGCGCATTCCGATGGACGTCCTCGACCGGGATGCGGTACTTGCCTGGCGACAGTCCCGGTGGTTACGGCTCCGCACAGGCGATCAACCTGCGCGGCCAAATCGTCGGATCGTGGGGTGACGAGACGGAGGAGAACCGTCACGTGTTCCTGTGGAGCCCTTAGTCAGCGAACCTGCAGGTTGCGGGCGAGCGACCGGACCGACCAGGCCCAGCACGGCGAGAGCGGCCGCGCGATAACGGGTCCACCACCGGCCGGGGTGAGGGTCTGACGAGTAGTCGCTCGATAGCGTGTGCAGTATGACTCGCGTGTGGCTGTGGGACTGGGAGTGGGCGTGTTGCGGGGATCACTTCGCGGTTGGCGATGATGTGGATCTCGGGATCGAGAGGCGAGATCCTTCATCGGTACTGACGGAGACGCTCGGTCCCGAGCTCGTCGTGACCGTAGACGCGATCGAGTCGCACCACGAGGCAGAGTTCACCGATCGGGTTCAGGGTCGCGTCACCGCAGTGCAGGCCGTCAGCCACGAGGTCGTTCAGCGCCGGACGCTACGCCGTCCCGGTCATGGAGCGCCACCGACCGCATCGATACCGGCCGATGGCGAGGAATGGCCGACGATAAGGCGTGCCTTGGGAAATGGCGTGATCGTGGGATCACGCCCTTCCCGGTACGTTATCGAGGGCGTGCCCGTCCCTGATTCGGTCGAGCTCGTGCCGGCTCCAGGTATCCGACTGCCCGCATCTTTACGCGACGAGCTAGCGCCGCCTGCCGAGGCCACGGACCCTGCGCCCGAGCGGTCATCACGGTCAATTGTGGGCTGGCTCGTCGATGTGAAGGAACGGTAGCTGACGAAGCGCGGGGGCTCGCGAGGGGCGGGAGTAAGTCCAAGGGGCGGCATCTGCCGCCGCCGGATCGACCGCCCGCAGGCCGGTCGGTGTGCGGGCGTACTCGAGATGCCCTGCTGGTCCGAGATCGGTGATCACGTGACCGTCTCGCCCCTGTCACTGAGCGCCTGTCAGGGGGTCCAGATGAAGGCACGCATCGGACTAGCCTCTGTTGCATAGAAGAATCCGGTGACCTGACCGCGCACATTCACCGCCGCGGGGCCGATGCTTATGGGGAGCGGGCCTAGGTCCCTCATTCCTCCGGACGCTGTCCAGCGGAACCAGTGCAATGAGCCGTCCGATGTTTCAGATGACCCGATGATGTGACCGAGGTCGGTGATCCCCCACGCGACGCTTTCCTCACCACCGAGAGTGCCCAGGTCCTGCCATCCCACGGAGGGCGTCCACCGGAAAGCGTGTCGTGTTTCGGGGGGAACCTCCGGGTCAAAATATGGTCGTCCTATGAGCTGGCCAAGAACGTTGATCCGGCCGGCGAGGAAGACCCCCAGGTCCTGCATCCCATCAGATGGCGTCCATCGAAACGCGCGAACCGAGCCGTCGGGGGTGTCGCAGAATCCAGCAATCTGACCACGTGCGTTGATATCGCCTCCGGAGCAGTTTCGACCGCCAAGCGTGCCCAGATCTTCCATGCCACCCGATGACGTCCACCGGTACGCGTGCAAGCTCATGTCGGAGAGGTAGGACTCCCCCGTGACTTGCCCCAACACGTTGATGGCGCGCGCATCGCTGGTGGGACCGCCCAGAGTGCCAAGATCCTGCATGCCCCCAGACGGCGTCCACCGAAAAGCGTGCCACTCGCCATTGGAGAGGTCGGATACCCCCATGACCTGGCCGAGGTCGTTGATTCCTGTCGCCTGGCTGTTCTGGCCGCCGAGGGTGCCCAAGTCCTGCATTCCGCCCGACGAGGTCCAGAGAAACGCGTGCTGCTGCCCGGCCACGCCGGTACTGGACTCGCCGACGACTTGACCCCAGATGTTGATGCCCACCCCGGTGCTGTTGGCGCCGCCGAGAGTGCCGAGATCCTGCATGCCGCTCGACGCCGTCCATCGAAAGGCGTGCTGCGATCCGTCCTCTGTCTCCGCCATCCCCGTCACCTGACTTACCGCGTTGATAGCGCGCCCTTGACTATGGTGGCCGCCGAGTGTGCCAAGATCACGTAGTCCCGTTACTTGTGCCGTGATGGAGCGTTCGAATGCCTGTGCCGCTGTGAGCGGTGCGATGCTGGTCATAGCCATCACGATTAGGGCGGACAGCCCCAAACTCTTCCGAGCGTTCATCGCAAGCTCCTCGTGGAATCGATGTCACACCTGGGGAAAGAGATTGTCTCTCCCTTCGGACTCCTCATCAAGCCAGTACTCGGCCCCTGCATTTACTGAGAGATGTGCCCGAAGACGGGGGGCCATCGAGTCCAGCGTTCCGTGCAGGCGGATGGGAGTCTTCGCAGTCGGCGGCGGCGTGTGGGCGGCGCTCGCGGGGTCGGGGCGGTGACGCGAGGACGTGCGCACCGCGTCCGCAAGCCGGTCGTTTTAGCGCGACGCTCCGGTCTCACCACAGATCCGATCCGTTCGCTCGACGCCAGCATTCTCGAATGACGATCATGCGGCGAGCATTGGTGTTGTTGGAGGTGTTTATAGCGGCTGTTTTCACGCTATTTCAGGCTCAAGACTGGATCATGCCGTTGGCGTTGGCGCTCACGCTGGGCGGCATCGCAGTTGCCGCCGTGCTGCCCTTTCGATGGGAGTTGACGACTAGTACTGGAGCCTCCGACTAAGCGTTCGTGCGCGGAAACGACAACGACGTCACCGCGCGCGACTCGACATCTGCCGCGAACACCTTTATAGACGGCGAGGGAAACAAGCTTCAAGCGGACAACGTCCATCACTTGCCCGGCGGGCGGGTTATAAGGCCGTGGTGGTGACACGCTACGTCCGGTGCAGCAACTGCCTGGCGTTCGGGACGACGGGTGACGACGGCGAGATCGGACCCTGTCCCGAGTGTGACTCGGAGTGGGGTCAGCCCGAGTGGGATCGCCGGACGTGGGAGACGGCGAAAGCGAGTGGAACGCGCGACCGCGCGCGGTCGTCGAGATAATCAACGGAGTAGAGAATCACGTTCAGGTCACCGGGGCTTCGCCGGGCGGGGCCGCCATCGGCTCTTACTACAGCCGCCGGAACGACTTTCACATCGATGGAGCCTTCAACATCGGTGTCAATGCGGAGCGCAGCTCGTTCTCAATCGCGGGCAACCAGGACGGTTCCCCGCCGCCGATGAGTCGCAAGCAGCGGCGGGATGCCAAGCGTGCAAGCCGCAAGAAGCGGCGAATCGGAAGCGACTGACCGGCCCGAAAGGGAGGCCAGACCGTCCGCGAAGCCTCCGTCGACCTGACTGGTGACACGTGGGAGTTCATCGAGGCGGTTCGTGACCAGCTAGGGGTCGAGCGTTTGAAGGCCTCCAATGTGCTCCGTCATCGTCGCAGATAGAAGAGCGCACCGAGTGGCAAGCTCTATCCTTATCGAGTCGTCGTGACTACTTCTTTGCGGCAATGTGTGGGATCCACGGGAGTGGGAAGAGGACTTTCGCATTACAGATCCCGACGATCCCGACTGGCTGGCGGTCGCCGACGTCACCGGTGTGGCGAAGGGGGCGCCCGGGTCGGAGATCGCGACGGTTCTCGGCTACATGATGAAGTATGTGCGCGAGGAGACACCCGCGAATACGCCAAGTCTCTGGGTCATCGTCAATCAGCTGTTCCACCGCGATCCGCTCACTAGAGGCGACCTCTATCGTCCGGACGATCTTGAGACAATTTGGTTCCATGATGGGATAGCCCTCGATACGAGCGCGCTGTATGTTCTCTCGCAGTCGATCGATCCCGGCAGTGATCGTGCCGTGACCTGCCGGGCGTGGCTACGCTCTTCCCGCGGCCAGGTCACTGTGGTCGATGCCCAGCAGTGGCTTGCGTCCAACCCGTAAGTTTGGCGGCTGAATCACGATGCGGCCTGGCTCCTCGATGTTCCCACGGCCGTGTTGCGACGGTCATCGCCGCCGGTCGCGCAATGAAGGTCAGCCTCTCCTTGGCCGCTCGCAGGACGGTGGCCCAGCGTTCGTCTTCTTTGGCGGCGCCGGGCCACGGCCCTCTAGACGCCAGCGGGCGGATCTGGCCGCACTTGCAGACGTCAACCAGGACGGTCACGGTCAGTTCCGACATGATCCAGGGCCACCAAGGGCTCGTCCATTTGAAGGTTCGATTCGTCATCGAAGAAGGTGGTGCGCATGTCCAACTCTTCGCCGTCGCTGATCGTCGCTCCATGCAAATGGAGCCGCCCCTGATCCTTGAAATCGGTGTGGTCGAAGGAGATCTGATAAGCGCGAGTGATGGTCGCAGAGCCGAGCCAAATTGCTCCCGATCTGATACTGGCCCCGCGCAGAGACAAACGTCCGCCGTCGCTGATAGTGGCCCAATTCATCCATATATTGTTCCGGATCGTCGCATTGGCGAACGACAATTGCCCAGAGCCGGTAATGACTATGGAATCCAGGTCGACTCCGAAGTCGATGCGAGCGCGATTGAGGTCGAGCTTGAGCGTGCTCCACGAGCGATTGGCGCCCGGCTGCATGTGCGCGCGTATGAGTCTGTAGGCCGTGGTTTTGATCTCGACCTCGTCGCGCGGTGTACTTGACTCGGGGCCGGGAGACGGCGCCCTTAGGTAGGCGCAAATTACGTCGACACAGACTTGCACTTCATCGCGTCGACCGTGGTCGTCCCAGTCGTCGGCCAGCGCCCCGAGCGCATAGATTGCCGCGGTGCGCCTTATCGCCAGATCGCTACCGATGAGATCCACGGCAGTGACGAACCGCGCTCGCAGCTCACGTTCGATGTTGAGCAGACGCTGCTCCTCGCTCTCATCGCGACGGGTGGCCTCTTTATGGCGGTCGTCGACGAGTCGTTGCCGGTCGCGTTCCGCCGCCTCTAGTTCCTGCCGATGTCGCGACAGGCTTAAGGCGACGCCCACGATTGCGATGAGGCCGCCCAGTCCGAGCAAGATAACTTGCGCGGCTGTACCGAGCAGCCTTCCGCGCTCCTCGACGGTGCTGCCCGGTAGCCAGTTATTCAGGAGTGGCTCTGGTGCGAGCCACAGCAGGAGGCAGCCGAGGACGACATATGCCACCGCGGAAGCAACGATGGCAGACGTGGCCGTGGGCCGCCGCGATTCTCGGGAGCCGCCTCTAGTCTTCATCATCGAACCTTAGCGACGCCTCATCTAGATCCACCAAGCAGACCACCGACCAGGAGCGTGACGCCCTCCAAGCGGCGGGCGTGACTAGCATCTTCGAGAACGTGCCCCTAGGGAGCCCGATCTCGCCTCAGCGCGAGCGATGCAGTCCCGCTAGGGTCGAAGCGAGCTATCCCCTTACTAGCAGCCTGCGTGAGAGACCGAGATCAAAGCTAAGGCTTGCTGTCGCCGGTTCACGTCTGCTCCACGCATCCTTGCTCGCGCGACGAACGTAGCGGCCTCCCGCGCCGCGTTACCCGGGCTGCGCGGCCGTGATTGCCCGGCGCAGTTCCGCTCGCACCGAGCCTGCGGTTTGCCGAGAGAAAAGTGCCACTCGGCGCGAACTTCCCGTTCCGCCGTGATCGGCGCTTAGCCATGTGTCGATCCACGCGAGAGCTTCATGCGTCGTCATCCCCTTTGGCCATCAGATCGGGAACAGAGTCCCCGATGAGATCCGCTTCATCGAAGGGTCCCGCCGTCGATGTCTCGAGCCGGGACGTTGGGACGACGATCCGGGAGTTGTGGTGAATCCAGCGCTGCAGGAGCAAGTTCACCCCATATGCCGAGAGAATCGCTACTCGCTCACCCGCCTCCAGTTGCTGGGGATCTACGATCTGGATGTCCTGGAACTTCACCCGGACTGCCGCGGTGCCTTCTCCTCCCACCTCGGGAAGGAACATTGCCTTGAAATGTCCGGCGGACCAGTCGCTGGGGATGTCGCCGGCGGCCACGACGTCCCCGACGAGGATCCGCGTCGCCAGGCTGCTTCCATTGCGGAATGCGCATGGATGCTGCAACACGCAGACGAGGTTTTGCTCGTCAAGCCGTATCAGGTCTCCAGTGAAACAGGCCTCTCGCGCAGTTCGTACGCGTCGCCGCCGCGGGCGAGATAGAGGTCTTCTTGAGACCCCGGAGTCTCCAGGTCGTTCGTTGTCACGCCTGCGGAGCGACCTTGCTCGAGACGACGCCGTCGCTTGCGAGAAAGCTTTCAAATTGATCATCAACTAGCGTCGAGCCCCAATCCGGATCGTACTCATCGAGTACTCGATCGACCTCGACCGCGGGAGCGGTGTCATCTGCAATGAGGAGTAGAACGAGATCGAACCGACCCTGCGCCAAGAGTTGTAGCCTCGAGATTGCGACCTCATTCTTGACCGGCATCTCTAGCCATGACGCTGGATAACTAACGAAATTCTCTCCGAGAATGTCGAGCATTGCGACCACCCGTGCAAGCGCGAGTCGCCTCGCGCCGCTCATGCCCTCGCCACGACGCCATTTCTGCACTGCCGGTACCGTCACGCCCGCGAGCTTCGCGACATCGCGCCACGCCAGTCCCGAATCGCTGAGCACGGACAGCAGTTCGACACCGTCTCTTGCGGCCGCCTCCTGCTGACGAGCATCCAAATCCTCGACCAATGCGTCACGTCGCAGGGAGGCCGAGTTCTCGTGGAGGTCGCGTACCTGACGATGAAGCACGCCGGTTTGATCGACAAAATAGGCCGAACGTCGAGTCTGCGGCAGTTCCGCGAAAACATCCCGCTGGCCCGTTCCGGACACCATCAGGTCGGTCATGCGAACACTTCCTTCCTAAGTCGATCGGTGATGAAGCTTTCGAAGATCTCCTTCATCGGTGCATGTAGCTTGTCGGCGAGGCCGACGGCACTCGTCGAGCTGACCGCTGGCATTTCCTCTCCATCCGTGAAGAGCTTCTGGCCTGGATGATGTGGTGACCGACCGCACACTGGTATGTCGCCGGTGCCTGCTCTTTCACTTCCCGGACCGTTGATGTTGCCTCAACCACCCCGGACGCAGTCCGATCGATCGCCTAATCCGACACCTTCGCGAGCTCCCCTCGCAGCTCCGCGATCTGATCCTTTGTGAGACGAGAAGCGTCGCGCTGAGGGACCCTTCAGGCAGTTGTCGATGCACCGCCCTACTTGTCCCACCCCGACCCATTTAGATTGACCGTGGAGTTGCTGGCTTGGACGATGTGATGACCGATCGCGGACTGGTAAACGCCGGGATCCTGCGCTTGGACCTGGTCGACAAGACGCCGCAGCTCATCGATATCCTCGGGATCGACGATCTCGGCTTCGATGACCTCTGCAAGCCTGTCAGATGCACGCTTGCTGTCCGGGGCTTCCTCGACCAGCTTCAGTTCGCTGGAGGGTCCAAGTTTTGACCGCAGCCATGTCACCAGTCGATCGCCGGCGTTGGCTGCGCCGTCGACGATTCCGGAGGCAGCTTTGTCGAGGGACTTCTCGAACACCTTCCCAACAAGCAATGCTGCGATCACACTCAACGTCAATGGGTCTGCCATAGTAACCTCCAATAATCGCGCACCACCAGGGTCGTCATATCAAATCGAAGTGTCGCAGCGCCGTCAATCATGTCAACCGTCCCCAGTGCAGCGACGAGCCGTTACGCAACCAGCGGCTCCCAACGGCTGTTCCTGTCTTGACGTCACCAATGGCGGCTCGTGTTGTGATAATTGAGGGTAGCGGACCCTGTCCGGCGGTGAGGCGGCGTTCGCGGCGAACGTCCTTTGAGAATGCTAATTGTGGGGTCGTGCCTGTGGGGGTAAGAAGCGCAGCGGGCTTCGTCAGCGTGGACACACGATGACAGCAAGCCCACGCTCGCATGATGGCGACCGGATCGTGTCACAGATCGCGCACGGCCACCACAATATTCAAGCCGTCGATTCTGTTGTCGCAGTCGTTGATGGCCGACGCGTAACCCTTCTGGATCGCCCTTATCCCAGCGTGTTGCCACCTACAGCGAGCGTGAGCCGCCTGTTAAGGCCGCGGTCCACTCCTGTGCCCTTCATTGATCGGGGCGGAGTGCTCGCCGATCTGGTCGACTGGGTACGAGCGCCGGGATCGATCGCGGTGCGTGTGATCGGCGGGCAAGGCGGCGCAGGCAAGACTCGACTGGGCACGGAAGCGTGCATCCGGCTGAACGCATCACTCGCCGAGGACGCCGGTTACCCGTGGGTGGCGGGGTTCCTTCCCTCCACTCTTTCCCAAGTCGGGATCGACGCCCTTGCGGGACTCCCTGTCAGCCGGCTGATCGTGGTCGACTACGCAGAGACGCGCTCCCTTCAAGTCGCGGCACTTCTACGCGCTCTCGCTGAGAACGCCGACGACAAGTTCTCGGTGCGTGTGCTGTTGTTGGTTCGGCGACCTGCGCCGCCGCGACTCGCGAAGGTCTCCGGTGGGTCGGTCTGGATCGACGCTGTAAGGGCGGAAGACGAGTTGGCTGACAAAATCCTGGACGCCGCCACCTTCAGCGTTCTTGACGACGCGCCCCTAGATCTGGTTGAACGCGTCGAGTTGTATGACGCGGCCACTCAAGCGTTTGCCGAAGTCGGTGGGTCCTCGATTCACAACTCTTGGACGCGCACCACTGAACAGCAATCTGATGATCCAGACCTGAGCGGACCGTTGTACGAGCAGCCCCTTACCGTAATGATGGTGGCGTATCTGGCTACGCGAGATCGAAACGTGCCCGACACGCGCCTTCAGATGTTCGACGCGATCCTCTCCCATGAGGCGAGGTATTGGAGCGCACGGTGGACTGCCACAGATCTGGTTGTCGGCGAGCCGACGCACCGCCAGGCAGTCGCACTCGCAACACTGACCGGCGTCGCGTCCAGCGTCGACGCGGCTTACCTGCTTGGCATCTTGCCCGAACTTCACGGCCGATCGCCGTGGGAGATCGATCGAGTCGACAAATGGCTTTCCACCCTCTATCCGTCGGCCCCCGGAGAGCCGGCTCCGCTCAGGTGGGGTCCCCTAGAACCCGACACGCTCGGAGAGCACTTGCTCAGCCAAGCCTTGGGAGGCGAGGTATTAGCCGCTGCGATCTCTCCTGGTCGCGACTGGGACCTGTTGGAACGACCCCTGACCGTGCTCTCGCGCGCCACAGCCGATGGGGATCTCGCCGCTATCGTCGGTCCGCTGTTGAATGACCTACTTCCTGACTTGGTCTCCTCTGCGCTCGACGAGGCGAACAACCACGACCGTCAGGTGGCGCAGAAGGTGACAACCCCTGCTGCTCTGGCTGAACTGTGCGCTACCCTTTCACCCCTGCTGGACCCGTCTGTCGCGCACACCGCCGAGACGACCCTTCCAGCTGCTCACACGTCAACAGCACGACTCGCATTGATCCTCGCTCGGAGCGCCGTCGATGGTTTCCGCGCACGAGCCGACACTGAACCAGCCACGTATGTTGGGGAGCTCGCGGCTGCCTGCAACAACTTCGCGATTCGACTCTCAGAGGCGGGCCGAGAGGACGAGGCGATGATCATCGCAGAGGAGGCAGTCCGCGCGTATCGGATTCTCGTCGAGGAGGACCCGTCCGAAAACGGCTCTGCGCTAGGGACAGCACTGACCACTCTTGCGAATCGGCTCGCCGCAATCGGCCGAGCAGGCGACGCGCTCCCCCCCGCTGAGGAGGCCGTCAAACGCCATCGCGACCTCGCTAGCGCCGAACCCTCGGCGAAAGCCTCCCTAGGGAGGTCTTTAAATAACCTCGCAGCCGTACTCTCCGACCTGGATAACTGGGAGCGGGCCGTCGCCTGCGCCGAGGAGTCCACCGAGATCTTTCGAGAACTATCGGAATCGGACGCAGAAACGTACTTGCATCAGAAGGCAGCGGTTCTCAACACCTACTCGAACCAGCTCCTGGCTGCAGGCCGTCAGCAGGACGCCATGGAGGCCTCTGCAGAGGCACTCCGAGCGTATCGAGATCTGGCCAGCGCTAACCCGGCCGCGCATAACCCCGCCCTCGCCATGACCCTCAACAACTCCGCGAAACTGCTCGCCACGATCGGCCGCTACACCGACGCTCTCCGCGCCGCGGAGGAAGCGGTGCGGTTGCGCCGCGTCCTCGCTGAAACCAATCCGGAAGCGCACACCCCGGACCTCGCCACGTCGTTGAACAACTACGCGACCCTGCTCTTCACGATCGGCCGCTACACCGACGCCCTCCCCCCCGCGGAAGAAGCGGTGCGGTTGCGCCGCGTCCTCGCTGAAGCGCATCCGGCCGTGCACACCCCGGACCTCGCCACGTCGTTGAATAGTTACGCGAGCCTGCTCTCCGAGACGGGCCGCCGCGACGACGCCCTTCCGATGGCCGAAGAGGCCCTCCGCTTATACCGCACCCTCGCCGAGGCACAACTGGCCGCGCACACCCCGCACCTCGCCGCGGCGTTGAACAACTACGCGAACCTGCTCGCACAAATGGGGCTTGGAGGGCAAGTCATCGCTGCTGCCGACGAGGCTGTCGACCTCGTCCGAGCGCTGGCGATCGAGAATCCCAGAAAATATGACGCTCAGTTGGCAACCTCACTCAATACGTACGCAACGATCCTCTCCATGAATGGGCACGTCGATAGCGCGCTCGCACCCGCGTCACAGGCAGTCGCCTTGTACCGTGCCCTTCTCAATGCGAACCGTATCGTGGCCAAGTCATTCCAAGCTTCGAATTCGCTCGACCCGACGAGCCTCAACCTTGACTCCTCTCAATCAGAGGAGCTCGTCTACGCTCCGCAAGACCAACCGAAGACGCTTCAACCAGCACGCGAAGGAACGACGGATGCGCACACGCGTGACCTAGCATCGGCGCTGAACACACACGCGGCGCTTCTAACACAGGCAGGTCGCCCGCAGGAGGCGCTCCCTCTCGCCGAAGAAGCAGTCCAGCTCTATAGTGACGCCGCCGCCCATTCAGCCGACGCTCAACCGGCCCTCGCCATGGCGCTGAATGACCTCTCGACGTGTCTAGGCAGGCTCGGTCGGGGGAAAGATGCGATCGCCGCGTCCGAGGAATCCATCCGGATTCGTCGCGCGCTCGCCAGCGCGAAGCCCGACGTCTATGAATCAGATTTGGCCAAGTCACTCAACAACTACTCCAACCGCTTGGCGGTGCTGGGTAGACCGAGCGAAGCATTGGCTGCCATTGACGAGGCCGTACGGCTGCGTCGGCGACTCGTCGCCAAAAGCGCCCTCGCCCACACACCGGGCCTCGCGGAGTCCTTGAACAACCTTGCTCTCCGCCTCTCCGACGCTGGTGACGTACGAGAGGCATTGCGGCCGGCGAGGGAGGCTGTCGAATTGCGTCGAAATCTCGCAATTTCGAATGTTCGAGCCTTCGGGCCGAGCCTGATTCGGTCGCTCAATAACCTCGCCAACCTCACATCCGTCTTAGGTGATGTCAGAGGCACCGCCGCCACCCGCCGGGAGGCGCTGGAGTGGGGGAACAAACTGGGGACACTCAGAGGACAGCAGTAGTCCACAGGGGCCACAGACTGTGGGAGATTCGTTTATGCAGGAGAGCGAACCGGGGCCTGTCTACTTCTAAGCCGGCTGCTCGCCCTCGGGTTTGTCTTTACCCTTTGCGCTGACAGGGCAATTTTCCTAGGAAGCCACTGATCGCGATGGCGATAGCGGGGAGCACGCCGAGGATGCTCAAGATACGTGGCCCGTTGACCTCGAACCAGTAGGCGGTGTGCTCTAGCGGCGACGCGTCGATGTGCAAGTCGGTTGTGAACGATGCGCAGCTCCTGTTTGCGTACTGGAGATCGTCGGCGTCGTCTTCTAGCATTGATGGAGGGTCGCACTTCGAGCCGCATCTGCTGGTCGACGGGCTTGACCGCCGTCACGGTCCACGACCACTCGACGACGCCGGTAGGGGTGAACTCTTACATAATCCACCCGCAATCAGATTGGCTTGCATGCTCCGCGGCGACAAGCGCGTCCCTACAGCGGTTAGCTTGGCGCCGATCGTGCACTTTACGAGCATGGTTTCGCCCGTGGTAGCCCCGCCGTGGGTTTCAATGACCTCGTCATCGGGCAGCGGTGACGACCGGATGTCGACCGCGGCGTTGTAGTCCGTCGCGTCGCCAACTGACAGAGGCAGTTCCTCGGGATAGGCGGACCACGGTCGCGGCGAGTGAAGCACCGGTTCCAGTTCTTCCCCCTCCGCCCCGATAGACAGAGTCCGTTACTCCTGAGCACACCCGTCAAGGGCGTGCGGAACGCCCATTGCGGAGCGACGCGTAGCGCCCTTTCGGGTGTGCTCAGGAGCAGTACAACCACAGATCGGGGGAAGGGAAGGTTCAGCGTTTGCGATCTGTGAGTTGAGTGCGAGGCGAGTGGGGCGTCCCGTGCTCAGGTGCGCGGCATCGAAGTTTGAGCGCCGCGGTCGCCGGCAGCCCCCGAAAGACGCCATCGCCCGGTTCACGACTCTGGCGAGGCGCGTCTGTCAGTTCGGCGGCAGCTCGGCGCTCGACTTCGCTGGCGATATCGAGCGGTGCCTTGCCGCGCACCACGCCCGCACGTGAGTCGAGAGTGACCTCTTCGCGCAGCCGCTGCCCGTGTCTCTTGAGGTACTCGACATAGGCCTCACGACGGTGTGTCGGCGAGAGACCTTCGCGAGCAAGGGCCGAGTCGCGCCACCCAGCCAGGGCGGACGTGCGTAGGGGTCCTCGAACCCGAGGGCAACCGCCCGCCCGCAAGCC
The DNA here is from genome assembly GCF_049844955.1 of Microbacterium sp. DT81.1. NCBI lineage: Bacteria > Bacillati > Actinomycetota > Actinomycetes > Micrococcales > Microbacteriaceae > Microbacterium > Microbacterium sp. DT81.1. Next base: position 377,207 of record NZ_JBNCMA010000005.1, on the reverse strand, counting down.
GGCCACTCCTGCCTCTACCGGTGGAAGCAGCAAGATCTCGTGGACCGGGGCGTAAGACCGCCGTCCGGGCGCGCACTGTCGGCCGAGCTGGCTGCCGCGAACAGGCGCATCCGTGAGCTGGAAGAGGAGAACAAGATCCTCCGCAGAGCGGCCGCGGCGGTAGAGCAGGTGGTGCCCCCAAAAGACCGGTTCCGTCTCTTGGGCGAGTTCCACGCTGACGGCGTCCGCATCCGGAAAGCATGCCTCGTTAGGCGTATCAACATCGGGATACTACGAGTGGAAGTCGCGAGCACCCTCGACGCGGTCGATCAGGCACGCGTGGCTGACCGACCTGATCGGGCAGATCCACGAGTCGTCCTGTGGCACCTACGGGCGGATGCAGGTGCGCGCGGAGCTGCAGCGGTCGCACGAGATTACGGTCGGTCAGAACACCGTCGGGCTGTTGATGCTGCAATCGGGACTCGTGAGGCTTCCGTTGCGCGTCGCTCCAAGCGTGTCCCCATCAGGTCACCGTCACCGACCTGGTCCGTCGCCGCTTTCACGCGGATGGGCCGGACCGGCTCTGGGTGACGAACATAACTGAGCATCCGACACGAGAGGGAAAGCTGTACTGCTGCGTCGTCCTCGACGTGTTCAGCCGTCGCGTCGTGGGATGGGCGATAGACATCACGCAGCGCGCAGAGCTTGCCACGAACGCACTCGGGATGGCGATCGACTCGCGTCGACCTTCCCGGGGAACGATCATTCACGGGGATCACGGCACGCAATTCACCTCGTGGGCCTTCACCTCGCGCGCGAGGAACGCCGGGCTCCTCCCGTCGCTCGGGACGGTCGGTGACCCGTATGACAACGCCGTGGTGGAGTCGTTCTGGGCACGCATGCAAGTCGAGCTGTTGAACCGGCGGCGCTGGGCCACCCGGATCGAGCTCGCCAACGCGATTTTCGAGTACATCGAGGGCTTCCATAACCGCCGACGCCGGCACGGCGCACTCGGCTGGGACACCCCATTAGAGTTCGAAACCAGACACCGTCAACGAGCCACGGCTCCTCAACTCGAGTTCCGGGAAACCGGGTCATGACCAGTCCGGGAAACCGAGTCAAGCTCCCCGAGTGCGACCTCGACCTGCGGCGATGCGACGCGCATCGGCAAGTAGTTTGCGGCTGGTCAGGGTGTCGGGGTGGTCGTCGCCGAGGATCTGCGCTCGGCCGATAAGGGCCTGCTCGTAGAGCTGGATCGCGCGTGCGAGGTTCCCCGCGGACTGGTGGGCGTAGGCGAGGTTGTTTCGGCTAGTGAGGGTGTTCGGGTGGTCGTCGCCGAGGATCCGTCTCATGTCGGTGAGGGTCTGCTCGTGCAGGGGAATGGCTCGTGTCAGGTTTCCCGCGGACTGGTAGGCGTAGGCGAGGTTGTTCAGGATCCCGAGGGTGTTCGGGTGGTCGTCGCCGAGGATCCGTCTCATGTCGGTGAGGGTCTGCTCGTAAAGCGGTATCGCCCGGTTCATGTTCCCCGCGGAGTGGTACGCGCTGGCGAGGTTGTTGCGGCTGGTGAGGGTGTCGGGGTGGTCGTTGCCGAGGATCCGCGCCCGGTCGGCGAGGGTCTGCTCGTAAAGCGGGATGGCACGTGCCAGGTTCCCCGCGGCCTCGTACGCGCTGGCGAGGTTGTTGCGGCTAGTGAGGGTGTCGGGGTGGTCGTCGCCCTCGATCCGCGCCCGGTCGGTAAGGGTCCGTTTGTAAATCGGTATCGCGCGTGTCAGATTCCCAACGGCCCGGTAGGCGCCCGCGAGGTTGTTGCGGCTGGCGAGGGTGTCGGGGTGGTCGTCGCCGAGGATCCGTCTCATGTCGGTGAGGGTCTGCTCGTGCAGCGGGATGGCTCGTGTCAGGTCCCCCGCGGACTGGTACGCGCCCGCGAGGTTGTTGCGGCTGGTAAGGGTGTCGGGGTTGTCTTCGCCGAGTATCCGCGCCCGGTCGGTGAGGGTCTGCTCATACAGAGGGATCGCCCGGTCCAGGTCGCCTGCCGATTGATACGCAAAGGCAAGGTTGTTGCGGCTGGTGATCGTGTCGGGGTCGTCTTCGCCGTGGACCCGCACCATGTCCGAGACGGTCTGCTCTAGCAGAGGAATCGCGCGGTCCAGGTTCCCCGCGGACTGGTACGCGGAGGCGAGGTTGATGCGGCTGGTGAGCGTGCCCGGGTGGTCGGGTCCGAGGACCTCGTCGGCGATGTCCACGTAGAGGGCGAGGCCGATCGCGGAGTAGGGGTCGTGGAGTTGGTTCGCGGTGTATGCGCTGGATCGAGCGATGCCGAGGAGTTCGGCGTTGTGGCTGAGGACGGCGGAGTGGGGTTGGATGGTAAGCGCGGCTAGTTGCGTGGCGGCGAGCGCGATGCTGGCGCGCCGGTCGAAGTATGGGCTGTCCGCGGGAAGTGTCGTGGCGGCTTTCAGCACCTCAATCGCGGCGTTCACCGAGGTGTCGGTGTCGTCGGTGTGGGTTTGGCGGGTGACGGCGGCGAGGAGGCGGTGGAGGGTGATGGTTCGGCTGCCGGGGGAGGCGCTTTCGGTCAGGATGTTGGTGTTGATGAGGATGCCGACGGTGAGTTGGGCGGTGATGGGGTCGTCGCTGAGGTGTGATGCCCAGGGGCGGGGGATGCCGGTGTCGGCGAGGATGCTCATCGCTCCGAGCAGGGTGCGGGCGTAGTCCCGCTCGGCGGGTTCCAGAGTGCCTAGCACGGTGCTGATCGCGGTGGCCAGGGCGGTGGCGACGGCGTCGGGGTAGGGGTCGCCGTCGGCGCGGCGCAGGGCGATGGTGAGCGGCTTGTCTTGCAGCAGGGTGAGGTATTGCGGGTAGTCGAAGCCCCCGAGGCGGATGGTGGTGGCGGCTTGGGTGAGCGCGACGGGCAGGTCACCGAGTGCGTCCGCGATCTGGTCGGCGCTGGCGAGGTCGTCGATCCCGGTCGTGTCTTTCAGGTAGGTGAGGGATTGGTCGCGAGTGTATCCGCCGGCCGCGACCAGGGTGCCGAGTGTTGTCGTGGTGGTGGTGCTGGTGAGGAGGACCCGGGTGGTGCCGTGGGGGAGTAGGTCGGTGAGGTCGTCGAAGCGTTCCACGTTGTCGAACACGATCAGCCGGTCCCCGGTGGTGCTGTTCAGCCAGGTCAGCAGCGCCGCGGTCGCCTGCTCCGGGGGGACTTCGGGGCTGGTGAGGCCGCAGTCGGTGCCGAGGGCGGCGAGCTGCCGGATGGTGTCGTCGCGGCTGGTCGCGGTAATCCACGCGACCACCTCCCACCCGGCCACCTCGCACTCCTGCGCGTACCCGGACGCCAGCTGCGACTTCCCCGACCCGCGCATCCCCGACAATGTCGCGACCGCCCCTGTCGCGGCCAGGACGTCCCGGACTTGGCTGAGCTGATCCCGGGTGATGAACTGTGCCGCGAGGCGGGGCCGGCTGCCGAACACCACCCGGTCCGCACGGCCACCGAACCGCCACTCCCATTCATCCCCATCCACCTCGATGGACAGGAACACAGGATGCTGGTGCGATAGCGGGGTGAGGTCCTCTCTCACCGCGGCGAACAGCTCGTGGAAGTCCGGGGGGAACCCGCCGCTGTCGGCGGCGGTAAGTCGGGTCAGGACTGCCGTGGAGTACGCGGCGGTGCCGGCATCCTTGTCGAACACGGCGTATTCGCCTACGTCGGTGGCGAAGTAGACATCCTGCCGCGCCTTCCGCACCCCCAGTGGTTGGATCCGGGCATCCGGCAGCGCCCGCTTCTGACCGTCCTGGTGGGGCATGATATTCGCGCACGCGTCAATGATGAACACCTGCTGGGCGAACCCCGCCCCGATCGTGGACTGGAACCGGGCCAAGATGTCGGCGACGAACCGGTTCGCGAGATTATGCTCACTCGCCCCCGACGTCAGCAGCCGCCGCTCCAACTGGTTGCCTGCGACCCCGTGGCCGCACCAATACACCAGCAGCAGATCCCCACCCTCCACCATCAGCTCGTAGATGGTGTCCAGCAGCGACTCATTGCCCACCTCCACGGCCCGCGCACCCAACCGCTCCACCACACCCGCCCCCGCATCGTCCAGCCAGGTGCAGCCCAGCCGCACCCGGCCTGGCGGGACCCCTTGCCGGATCGCCCACTCCGCGAACTGCACCGCCTGCGACGCCGCCCCCGGCAGATCCCACCCCGCCGGCAACGCGTACCGCTCCAAACCCACCGCCAACACCGACGTCCGCCCGGCTGCCAGCGCACCAACTGCCGCGTCCTCGATGCTCATTTCTTCACGAACTCCGCGATCGACTCCCACACGGCCGGGGTGTTCCAGTACGCGCTGTGCGATTGCGGGAAGGGCTCTTTGCCGTTGACTTCGACATCGGTGATCCGCTTCCCGAACACTCCCTGCCCAACATAGGACAGGATGTCCCGTGGGTCGTAAATATTCAGCCACGGAGGCATGCTCGCCGGCAACTCGCCGCCCGGAGCGAGAGAGGGAAGAGCGCCGATCTCGTGAAAGTACGGCGCCTGAGAACCCACGGTGATAAGCCCGCGTACGCTACCTGGGATCGAGCGGGCCAATAGGTCCACGCAGATGATGCCGCCGAGGGAGTGCCCCAGCAGGTAGACGTCGGGATCTGCCAGGTCCTTTATGCGGGTCGTCAGGTAGTCCTCGACTTCTTGGTGTCGGGCGAGGAAGCGCAGGATGTCGCCGAGCGAGGGGGTCGCCGCGTCCGTCAGAGTCCCGCGATGGGCGAGGAGTGCGTGCGTAGCGATACCCGCCACCAAGTCCGCGGTCGCCTTCCTCAGCCAATCGGAGACGCCGAGCACATCCGCTTGGAGGTCCGAGGCGATGTTCTGGACGAGTCGGTCGCGCATCCACCCGGATACCGCCGGGACCCCCGCCATCTCTGCCCGAACCAGTGTCTCGGCGACGACGGCCCGGGCGATTGCTTGCCGGTGCTCCACCGGATCAGCCTGCGCGGTCACGGCCGCGTCCGCCAGTTCGCTCGACACCGCGACCGCAGCGACTGCGCTGTCGAGGAATTCGGCGAGACCGAAGGACTGGAAGAAGTCTCGCGAGTCAGGCGACGGCCGGAATGCTCTCGTGGCCCGCAACAGCTTGACCGATGGTGGCTCCCCGAACGGTGGTGGGCCGGATGGCTTCAAACCGAGGATCCGCAGCTCATAAAGGGGGTCCGCGTACAGCACCGACCACAGCGCCACGTCATCATCTTCGTCGTCCTGAGCCGTCCGACGGCGTGTATCAACATACCCGGGGACGGTCACTCCCTGCCGGGTCAGCGCCGCCCCGAATACGGTGCCCCAATAGCAGGTTTCGACCGTCCAGCCGCGGTCCAGAGTATCGACGTGTTTCTTGATCGTGGCGAGCGTCGCGTCATGACCCGACTCGCGCACGCTCGTGCCATGAACAAACAACAACACCGTCATATCCCCGCCGCTCGAGTCCGAGAGGTGGCCCGCGTCATCGGCCCCTCGGCACCCATCATGGGGTCCTGTCCCATGCAGAGCAAGAACTGAGCGAGTCATAGGAGTCCCCGCGGTGACGGCAATTGTTCTCGCGTCGTGCGGTGGAGGGGCGGTCGGCCATCGTCGGAGTACCGAGCGGGGCGTCACATCGACGAGGGGCAGGCGCGGGATTGCAGCGACATTGTGCACGTCGCGGACGCGGAGCCGCACGAGCCGGGTCACCTTTGCACGGATCGATGAGGAGGTCGGCGAGTCCGAAGGCTGGCTCACTCGTTAACGAGAGTTCGCTGGGTTCGCCGCAGGGCGCGTTGCTGGGCATGGGCTGCAGCCCGGGCCGACCTCCTTGCCGCCGCCTTCCGAGGGAGAAGGAGGCGCTCGGATTGTGGGGGACTCAGAACTTCTTGAGGTCGTCACGTGTCGCCTTAGGCGCTGTCAGCGATCTCATCCAGAGTGGGTCCGGCGGCGGAGCCCACGGCCCACTGTTGCGTAGTTGCCAGGACATCGCGAGTCATCAGCGTGTCGGGGTGGTCGGATCCGAGAACTCGCTCGAGATGGGAAACAACTCGCTTAAGCTGGGGGACCGCCCGCGCGAGATCCCCGCTCGAGACGTAGACGCGGACGAGGTTCACGCGGCAGCCCGCTGTACGGGGGTGGTCGGGGCCCATCACGCGCTCGAAGTCGGCGACCGCGCGCTCATAGAGGGGAATCGCTCGCGTTAGGTCGCCTGCGGACTCGTACGCCCAGGCGAGGTTGTTCCTGCACTCGATGGTCTGCGGGTGGTCGGGTCCGAGAATCCGTTCGAGCCCGAGGAGCGACTGGCGGATTCAAGCGGTCATCGCAACAGGACTGATCTGATGATCTCATTCGGGGTTTGGAACTCGAGCCGTTTGCGGGGACGGTCGTTGAGCTCGCGGGCGACAGCGTCGAGTTGACCCTCGGTGAACCCGTCGAGGGGTGTGCCCTTGGGGAAGTACTGGCGCAGCAGCCCGTTGGTGTTCTCGTTGATGCCGCGCTGCCAGGGTGAGTGCGGGTCGCAGAAGAACACCTCGATGCCGGTGTCGATGTGGACCTGTTCCCAGTCGCGCATCTCCGGTCCTTGATCCCACGTCAGTGTGCCGCGCAACTGCAGCGGGAGTCGCTGAATCTTGCGGGTGAGCGCCGGCGCGACCTGATCCGGCTTGTAGCCGTCCGGCAGCGGGACGAGCATCGTGAAGTTCGAGTGCCGTTCCACGAGGGTGCCGATCGCGGACAAGTTCCCCGCGCCGATGATCAGGTCGCCCTCCTTACGTTGTTGCTGAGGCCGGATCCGACGTTTGGCGTAGCGTTCCGGTCACCCTCGGGCAGCGGGTATGGCTCAGTTGTCGCCCTGCCGCTTGGACGGCTCACTGGGAATGGCCGCCCGCTGCCCGCTGATGGCTCGACCGCTGATTGAGAATTGCGACACCGATCGTTGGGTAAGGACGTGCCGGCGTGGTCATCGACAGGGGAAACCAACCACTTGATCGAGAGGACCACCTTCATGCCGACACTCTGGGCCGGAATCGACGCCGGCAAGCGAACACACCACTGCGTCGTGATCGACGGTGACGGATCTGTCCTGCTGTCCACCAAGGTCAGCAACGACGAGACTGAGCTGCTTGACTTGATCGCAACCGTGATCGAGATCGACGGCGGCAAGGTCTGCTGGGCAACGGATCTGACCGATGGTGGTGCCGCCTTGCTCATCGCGCTGCTCGCCGCTCACGGGCAGCAGCTCCTCTATATCCCCGGCCGAATCGTGCATCACGCCGCGGCGACGTATCGGGGAGACGGGAAGACCGACGCCAAGGACGCTCGGATCATCGCCGATCAGGCGCGCATGCGAACCGATCTGCAGCGTGTCCGCATCACCACCGAGATCGCCGTCGATCTGCGCTTGCTGACCTCCCACCGGCTCGACGTGATCCATGATCGAGTGCGCACGATCAACCGACTGCGCGCGACGATGCTCGAGTACTTCCCAGCGTTGGAGCGGGTGTTCGACTACTCGAAGAACAAGGCCGCGCTCGTGCTGCTGTCCCACTACGCGACCCCGGACAGTCTCCGCCGGATCGGCGTCGCCCGGCTTGCCGCGTGGTTGAAGGCTCGAGGCTGCCGCAATAGCGCTGGCGTCGCGAAAGCCGCCGTCGATGCCGCTCACGCGCAGACCACCACCCTGCCGGCCCAGGCCGTCGGCTCAGCGCTAGTGACCAAGCTCGCAGCGACGATCGCGGCGATCGATGAGGATCTCGCTGGCATCGATGCCGAGATCACCGAGCGGTTCGCCCAGCATCACAGCGCCACGAGCCTGCTCAGCATGCCCGGCTTCGGATCCGTCCTCGCTGCCACGTTCCTCGCGCAGATCGGCGGGAGTCTGGACGCGTTCGAGAACGTCGACCGGCTTGCCTGCGTTGCTGGTCTGGCGCCCGTCCCGAGAGATTCCGGACGCATCAGCGGAAACCTCCACCGACCCCGCCGGTTCAACCGTCGGCTGCTGCGGACCTGCTATCTCGCCGCTCTGTCGAGCTTGAAGAACAGCCCTGCCTCCAGAGCCTTCTACGACCGGAAGCGAGCTGAGGGCAAGTCACACAAGCAAGCGCTCATTGCCCTTGCCCGGCGACGCATGAACGTCATCTGGGCCATGCTGCGCGACAATACCCACTACGTCGAACCCGCGTTCAACGCCCCGATCGCGGCTTGACTTCTTCATTGAGATTCCCAATGCCCCGGCACGGCACGGTCCTCGACCTCGGCGGGCCGCTGGACGATGTTGACCATGTTCGGGATCCGGTTCTTGCGCTGCCCCACCTTCCGGCTGGGATGCCGCAGTGCCCGCCCGGTCCGCAGATACCGGGTCAGCTCCTGTTTCAACGCGCCACGGGACTGCACGTAGAGCGATTGGTAGATCGTCTCCGCGCTCACGTGCATCTCCGGATCGTCGGGGAACTCTCGACGCAACCGACCGGCGATCTGCTCCGGCGATCGCCATTTGGCCAAGTCCGCTTCCACCCTCGCACGCAGACGTTCGTTCACCGTCAGCTTCGCCGACTTCGGGCGCGAAGCCCGATGGTGCGCCACCACCTGGGCGGTCGAGGCACGGTAACGGCCCTTGATGCTATTCCGGGCGAGTTCTCGGGACACCGTTGACGGCGACCTGCCGATGCGTTTGGCGATCGTGCGGATCGACTGGCCCGCGGCGATGCCGAGCGCGATCTCCTCCCGCTCCAGGAAGGTCAGATACCGGCCCTGAAGATCTCGGCCCCGCCGCGGCCTGACACCGCCAGCGGCCACGAGCATCCGCTTCGCCGTCGTGCGGTTCACACCGATCCGCTCGCCCACCTCACTCGCGAACTGCCCCGCCTGAAAGCACACCCACGCCTGCTGAACTAGATCCAACCGGAACCGCAACGCCAAATCCGCCACAACACTCTCCACTCGCTAAGTGTTGCGACCACCGCAAGAACCCAAGGACTGCTCAAAGAGCAGAGTCGCTCGTTCCACATCTCCGGCGGTCTGATAGGCGCCGGCGAGGTTATTCACGCCGCTCAAGGTGTCGGGGTGGTCCGGGCCGAGGACACGCTCGGAGTTGGCCAGGATCTCTTAGTACAGTTGGGTCGCTCGGGCAACATCATTCGACGACTGGTATGCGCCCGCAAGGTTATTGCGGCTGGTGAGGGTGTCGGGGTGGTCGGTTCCGAGGACGCGCTCGGAGTCGTTGAGCGTCAGCTCGAGCATCGGGGTCGCGCGAGCATAGTCGCCCACTGATTGGTATGCCCGGGCAAAGTTGCTCCGGCACCTCAGAGTCTCTGGGTGGTCGGTTCCGAGGACGCGCTCGAGCTCATGGAGCGTCTGCTCGAGGAGCGGGGTCGCCTTTGCCAGATTTCCCGAAGCACGATATGCGCTGGCCAGGTTGTTGCGCGTCCTAAGAGTTGCGGGGTCTTCTGGTCCGAGTATCCGCTCGCTACCGGTGAGAGTCTGTTCAAGAAGCGAGATCGCTTGGGCGAGATCCCCCGACGACAGGTATGCGCTGGCGAGGTTGTTACGACTCGTGAGGGTTGCCGGGTCTTCGGACCCGACCACCCGCTGGCGGTCGGTGAGGATCCGTTCAAAGAGAGGGATCGCTGTGCCTAGATCTCTACCGCCAGGTAAGCGACCGCCAGGTTGTTGCGTTTGATTAGGGTGTCGGGGTGGTCGGGTCCGAGAACTCGGTTGGAGATGTCTACGTATCGTCCCAACGCCATTAATGTGTAGGGATCTCCGAGCTCGTTCGCGCTGATCCCCACTCTCCCGACGGTTTGAAGGGCGGCCCCCGAACCCGAGAGGGGTGCGGAGTGCGGTTGTTCCGCAATGGCGGTGAGTTGAGCGGCGGCAGCGGCGACAGCTGCTCGTCGGTTCGAGTAGGGCAGGTCGAGCCCTGTTGTTGCAAGCAGGTACTGGATTGATTGCGGTCTAGTAAAGCCGCTGACCCGTAGGACCCCGCCAACCGTGGATTTCGAGGTGGGGCTGATGAGGATGACCCGCACGTTTCCGCGGGGGAGCAGCCCGGTGAGGTCGTCGAAGCGTTCCACGTTGTCGAATACGATCAGCCGGTTCCCGCCGATGCTGCTGTTCAACCAGGTCATTAGTGCGGTGACGGCCTGCTCCGGCGGGGCGTCGGGGCTAATGATGTCGCAGGCGGTGGCGAGGGCGGCGAGGCGTAGCTGCCCGTACGACAACTCCCGATCAGCGTGCGCGATGCTTCCCATCGACGCGACAGTGATGACCATCGCCATGTGGTCGACGCTCATCGGGGTGGTGATCGTCGGGTTCGGCGTCTTCGCGAAGCGAGTGAATGCCGTCCGATAGCCGGTCCTTCAGCGAAACATGTTGGGAGTGCTCGCGCTCGACCGAGCCAGTGTCGGTGGGATCAGAGCGATCCGCCCGCTAGCCGAAGGTCCCCTCCTTAGGGGAGGTGCTACTCGCGGGCGCTACTTGATACGAGACGCCCCGCGTAGTCGTGCGTTGCTAAGTACTCGTATCGCTCGTCAAGCTGCCCGACGAGATCAACGCACGTCCTGATTGAAACTGCCAGCATTTGAATGCTAGGCGTGATCTCGAAGGACGCAACACCGTCGGTGAACTCGTTCATCTGGCGAACGTCGCTCAGCGCCCGCATCACTTGCTCACTTCCATGGAGGAATGCGCTGCTCGCCTTCCAAACGACTAGTGGCGACGAAACCTCGTAGCCAGAGCGAGTAAGGTCGCGACTCTTGGGCGAGACGGCAGTGAGAATCGCCGTGTAACTCGGTGGTGGGCCGAGGTCCAATTGTCGGAGCGGGCCGACTGTGTCTTTCAACTGGTTGAGACGCTCGATGGTCTTCTCGGTCCCGTTCCGTACGGGAGCAGCGCCACCCTTCCCCTTGATCAGCTCTGCGAACCTGAGTGCCTCCTGCGCATTCCGGTAGGCGAGCTGAAGGGCGCGGAGCACTCGATCTGATTTCTTCGAGGACTTGATCAACCACATCGACGTCGCAGCGGCCTCGACTGCGGTTCGGATGAGCGAATAGAGGGAGAACGGATATGCGAGCAGTTGCTCGTTGTCGTTGTCGATCATCATCTCGAACACTCGATCTAGGTTCTCGGTGGCTCGAGCGCGATGCGTCATGACCAGCGTGTCCACGGGCTCCCTCGCGGTGTGAGCACGTTCCAGGTCCAGCATCGACCCGGCAACCGGGGGCGGGAGTTGATCAGTGAGTCGTCGGTACCGGACTCGCGCAGCCTGGATGGCGCGAACGCCGAGCTCCATTTGCTCGTCCGTCTCCTGCCTGTCGTGTTTGCCGATCACTCCTGGATCATATGGTTCGTGTTCAAGGCTCGGCCCGCGCGAGTCCGCAAGCGGGTCCCTCGCCGACCCTATGGGCATGCGCCGTGGGCCGGTCGACAAGCGTTCTGCGCCTGGCGGCGTCTGACCTCGCCGGCTCACGTCCCTCCGTCCATGAACTCGAGTCGCAGTACACCCGGGCGCAGACAGGCCCGATGACCGCGCCCCATACGCGCGCACGAACGATTCCTCCAAACCAGACCTTCGCGAACACCGCGCCGGGACACCGCGACGCCGCTCGAAGACGGAGACGGCGAAAAGAAACGGCAATGCACGCAGGCACTTTATGTGGAAGTCGTAGCGAGTTCAGCAACTTCGGCGTACTCTTGTGGAGTGCGCGGCGGCCTCGAACGGTGGAAGCGGGGTGTCGGATCCCAGGGAGTCCGACAAGCGCTCGCCTACGCGTTCCAGGGGTCGTGCGACTCCCACGTCCGCACCGCGTCAGGCGTCGACGCGCTCGCCAGATACAGCGGCACCGACGCCTTCGCGATCACGCGGTTCACAACAGAAGCCGGCGTCATCACCCCGGATGAGCTTGATGAAGTCCAGCTACGGCGCTGGGTTGAAGGTCACGATCCGCACACGGGCGAGCTGCGTGGCCGCGACTTGGGCTCCCCCAATGCGGACCTGATCCTGGACGGCACGATCAACGCACCGAAGTCGTACAGCATCGCCGCGTTGATCAACCCGGACCTAGCACGCGAATATGAGTCGCTTCAGGATCGGCTTCGTCACCGAATCCTGACGACGTGGCAGCGCGAGCTGAACGCGCGACGTGGAGCGGGTGGACGCATCCGAGAATCACTGGACCGGGTCGAGGTGGTCGAGCTTCGGCACGCTCGCTCGCGGGCACTAGATCCGCACATCCACCGGCACCTGTGGTTGAACGTCAAAGTGCTGGGCACGGACGGCAAGTGGTCGAACGTCGACTCCCGGGTCGCGATGAAGCTGCACACCGTGATCAACGCGGAGGGGGAACTTGCCGCTCGTACCGACCCGGCGTGGATCGCGGCGCTCGCGCGCCACGGTTACACGCTGGATAGGGACGGTGAGATCGCTCAGTTTGCGCACACGGTGCGGCCGCTCTCGCGTCGATCGAACCAGATTGAGCGGAACCGAGCGGTGTTGCTCGCTCGTTGGCGGCAGGAGCACGAGGGTCTCGAGCCGTCGCCCGAGGTGCTCCAGCAGATCGACCGGAGGGCGTGGGCGACCGGCCGCCCGAACAAGCCGGGGGAAGTCAACGAGGCTGCGTGGGGGGAGTTGATCCGCGATGAGCTCATGAGCATCGATCCGCAGGTGTTCGAGCGCCGTCACCCGGTGCGTCCGTCCGAAGTCACCCTCGATCGCCTCGATCTAGAACTCCTGGCCGCGCGCGCAATCGTCGAAGCCGATGCGCGTTCGGCGCCCTGCGGTGGACGCTTCAGCCGGTTCGATCTGCGCGCCGGCGCGACCCGCGCCCTCGCGGCATCCGGGGTCGTGAAAGAGCGGAACGAGCTGCAGGCGACCCTCGACGAGGTGGTCGCTCGGGCACTCGCTAACACAGTGGATCTTCTCTCGGATGGGACCGATCGGCCGGATCACGTCAAGGGCTTCATGTCGTCAGCGACGGCGGCGATGAAGGTGCACCTCTCGGCCCAGTTCGACGCCCTCACTCGCGCGGGCGCGGCGGTTGGGGATAACGTGATCCGGTCGATCGCCTGCGAGGTGCTTCCATCCGCGATCAGCCTGGACGAGCGGCAAGTCGACGCGGCATCCGCCATCGCGGGCACCGACCGGCTCGTATCGGTGACCGGCCCTGCTGGGGCGGGAAAGACCACGATGCTGCGGGTGGCGAAGAGTGCGCTCGCGTGTCGCGGACAGCGGATGATCGTAGTCGCTCCAACGAAGAAGGCCGCCTCCGTGGCCGGGCGGGAAATCGGAACGACGGCATCAAGCGTGCACGCACTGCTCGCTGACTACGGCTGGCGCTGGCGTCTAGACGAAGGGGGCGCCGAGGTGTGGGAGCGCCTCGCGCCCGGCGATGTCGACCCCAACACGGCACTCGTGTTCGATGGCCCGCGACGATACACCCTGAGAAGCGGAGACCGCATCGTGGTCGACGAGGCCGGCATGGTGGACCTGCACGCCGCCGACGCACTGGCGGCCGTGGCGGGCGAGACGGGGGCGGGCATCGCGATGGTCGGTGACCATCTTCAGGCGATGCCGGTCGGACACTCCGGGGCGATGGCGTGCATGACGCGCCGCAGCACCGCGGTGGTCGAGCTGAGCGCGGTTCATCGCTTCCACGATGCCGACTACGCGGCGCTGACATTGCGTATGCGGGAACCGGCATCGAAGGATGCCGCGCTGCTGGTCGCGACCGAGCTCGACTCGCGCGGCCTCATCCACCGAGTGGCCGACCAGGTACAAGCCCGTGAGGTCATGGTGGATGCCTACTTCCAGTGGGCCACCAATCATCGCCGGGTCGCGCTGGTGACCAGCACCAACGAAGAAGCGGATGCGCTCAATGAGGACATCCAGCAGCGCCGCGTCGAGCGCGGCCAACTATCGTTGGCCCGCATCGCAATAGGTCAAGGCGAGCAGCAACTGCTCGAGGGCGACATCGTGCAGACTCGCCGCAACGACCGCCACGCGGGCGTGGAGAACCGCGGCACCTGGATCCTGCGACGGATCACGACAACCGGTCTGGAGCTGGCGAGCATCACCGACAACGGCGATATCCGCACCGTGAGCCATGAATACGCAGCAAGTCACGTACATCTCGCCTACGCCTCCACCGTTCACGGGATCCAAGGCGAGACCACGGACGCCTCCGTGGTGGGTCACGGTGTCGACGCGTCCGGTCTCTACGTCGGAATGACCCGCGGTCGTGCACACAACGAAGCCATCGCAATCGCTCGAACGGATGCCGCGGCACGCACAGCCATTGCCGACAGCATGCTCCGCGGGATCCCCGAGGTGAGCATCGAGGACTCCATCGAGGGAGCACGCACGGAACTCAATCGGGCAGCTCACATGCCCCAGCCGGTGCCCACGTCGCCGCCCGCAATGTGGAACGACAGGACAGGCCGCCCGTTCGGGCACGTCAATGGGGTCGAGCGAATGATCGCTGCGAGCCGGCACCGGGAACGGGAGCTTCGCGAGCGGCTCGAACGTATGACTGACTGGATGCATGCGGCCAAGCGAACCTTGCTCGAGCTCGACGCGGACGCGGGCGGTCAACTCGCTGCCCTGCACGGCCGACCGTCCGCACCCCACGGCGACGGGGAGGGGTCTGGTGGCAAGTTGCGTGAGCGATACGCCATGCGCGCGGGCGAACACGCAGAACTGGCGCGCGCGTTTGGCGACCAGGCGAGGTTGGCGGATGAACTGGAAGCGGAAGGTATCGTGCGAGCATCCCTGCATGGCGCCAGCCGTACCGCGGAGGATCTAGCCCGCCGAAGCCTCGGCGACGCGGCGCCTGGCGCGGTGGCCGCTCCGACGCTGGACGGCTTGCGTCGGTAAGCAGCCCTCGACGCAAGCGGAGGTATAGCGCTGATGCGCCGGCGGTCCGCAGAGGAATCAGGTCAGCTTGCGCGCCGAGGAAGCGTCGGCAGCTGACGACCCGAACCGGGCACCTAGTCCGAGGGAGCCGGGTGCTTAGTGCGAACGGCCGATGCCCACACCCACGTCTTGAGCTGCTTGCCGGCGACGGTGAACCGGATGCCGACCGCGTTCGAGGTCCATACGCACGCTTCCGCGTCCACGAGCACCGGTGTCTCACCGAAGCGCACCCATGCCTTCACCGGTTTCGGCTGTGGGTCCCGAGTGAACGGCTCCCGGCCAAGCTCCAGCTCCGCATCCGAAAGAGTCTGCAGCGGACCGGAGTTAGCGACCCGCTCCACGACGCGTTGATCCATCTGCCGGTCGACCCGGACTGGTGTGTGGCCGTATTCATGTCGGCGGAGTGGGTGGCAGGTAGCTCTCGGGTTGGGCCGTCCGAGTGGAGCGCGCGGACTGCGATATTCAAGTGCGCTCAGCCAACAGGCAGCGATTGGTTGCGGCTCGTGTCGAGCTGAGGCAGTTCGGAGTGCCTTCGATCCGCCTGGGTTCGGGAGTAACTTCGAGACATGTCGGCTGAGGAGTCGCACGTTCAGCTCGCCAATGAGTTGCGTGCGCGGGTGATGGATTCAGGGGTTTTGAGTCGGGACGTGCGTGAGCGCGCGGTCGATCTCGGGGCAGGGTTGGGGGAGCCTGCGGCCGGATCCGTCGAGGCTCTGGCCGCCCAGATCGGGGAGGCGTCGTTTCGGGTCACGGATGATCAGGTTGCTGCCGCTTACGACGCGGTTGGTTCCGAGAAGGAGACGTTCGAAGTGGTGATGGCGGCGAGCGTGGGGGCGGGTCTGCGGCGCTGGGACGTGGCGATGCACGCGATCGAGGAGGCGAGCGTTGCGGCTTCCTGAGGTCGAACGCGGCGACACGGTGGGCCACCGGTTGCTGATCAGGATGATCTCCCTGTTCGCCGGGTATCGGCTGCCGGATGCGGCTCGGGTCGCGTTCT
The DNA here is from genome assembly GCF_049844955.1 of Microbacterium sp. DT81.1. Classification (NCBI taxonomy): domain Bacteria; kingdom Bacillati; phylum Actinomycetota; class Actinomycetes; order Micrococcales; family Microbacteriaceae; genus Microbacterium; species Microbacterium sp. DT81.1. The sequence continues at coordinate 361,313 of NZ_JBNCMA010000005.1, read as the reverse complement.
ACGACCAGAAGTTCGTGGGCCGTGCGTTGGGCGCGTGGACGCAGCGGGCCATGCGCGGACCGAGCGGCTGGTCGGTGTCGGAACGGGAATTGATGGCGGCGATGGTCGCCAGTTGGAACACCTGCCCGTTCTGTGTGGGCGCGCATCGCGCGATTGCGGTGAAGGGCATGGACGACGCGGTCGTGACCGCTGTCCTTGCCGACTACCGGACTGCGCCGATTTCTGGACGGTTGCGCGCCGCGCTGGTTTTCTTGGAGACGATGACGGCGCACCCGGACGACCTGTCGGCGTTGGACGCACGCGCGGCGCTGGGTGCGGGGCTGACCCGGCAAGACCTGGAGGACGCGGCGGCCGTTGCGGCGCTCTTCAACATCATCGCGAGAAACGCCAATGCGTTGGATTTCGAGATCCCGTCCAGCCAGGACTTCGCCAAGGCCGCGGGGATGCTGCTGAAGCGGGGCTACGCGTAGGGGTATCGCCTAACGGTCAATGGTGGTCGTGCTCTTTGTGGTCGTCGTGTTCGTCTTCGAGGAGCATGCCGACGGAGGTGGCGCATGCGTCCCCGCGCCAGGCCTCGAGGCCTTCGCGGACGGCGAAGCCAGCAATAACGAGGCCTGCGATCGCGTCTGCCCACCACCATCCGAACAGGGTGTTCAGGATGAGCCCGATGAGGACCGCGGCGGAGAGGTAGGTGCAGATCAGAGTCTGCTTGGAGTCCGCGACTGCGGTCGCCGAACCGAGCTCACGTCCCGTGCGGCGCTCGGCGAACGAGAGGAACGGCATGATGATCACGCTCAGCGCGGTGATGGCGATTCCGAGCGGGCTGTGCTCGACTTCGGCCCGGCCGAGCAGCGCGATCAACGAGGTGACGGTGACGTAGGCGGCCAGAGCGAAGAACGCGACCGCAATGACGCGGAGTGTGCCCTTCTCCCAGCGTTCCGGATCCTTGCGGGTGAATTGCCAGGCGACGGCGGCGGCGGAGAGGACCTCGATGGTGGAGTCCAGCCCGAAGGCGATCAGGGCCGCGGAGGACGCGATCGTGCCGGCGATTATCGCGACGACGGCTTCGATCAGGTTGTAGCTGATCGTGACAGCGACGATCCAGCGGATCCGGCGCTGCAGGACGTGCTTGCGCTCGTCAGGGACAGTGGTGGCGGTCATGCGCAGGTGCAGGTGTCGCCGGCGCAGCAACCGGGCTCGACGTAGAGGACGACTTGGAGCAGTTCGTTCAGGGCGGGGGCGAGGTGTGGGTCGGCGAGGCGATACGACGAGCGGCGCCCGTCCGGGATCGCTTCGACCAGCCCGCAGCCACGCAGACAGGCCAGCTGATTCGACATCACCTGACGCGAGACACCGAGCGCATCGGCGAGATCGGAGGGGTACGCGGGTGCCTCGCGCAGTGCGAGGAGGACACCCACCCGTGTCGAGTCGGAGAGCGCATGGCCCAGGCGTGCCAGGGCGGCGGTGTGCGTGACCGATGCGGTCGCAGTGGGCATGCACTCGAGAATACAGCGAACTGTGTATTAACCAACCGCCGAATCTGGGACGGCATCGTCGGCTTCGACCCGGGACACTGCTGCGAGGTGTTCACGCCGTCACTGTTCCGATAGCCGGGTGGCGGGTGTGGGCAGCGCGGTGACGGCGTTCGCCCAGACCCAGCACCGCATCTGCTGCTCGTCGACGGTGAATTCGATTCCGCAGGCGAGCTCGTTCCAGACGACCACGACCGCGTTCACCTGGAAAGCGTGTGGGCCGAATCGGACCCAAGCTTTGCAGGGTTTCGGTTGCGGGTCGCGGGTGACCGGAAGGGTGTCCTTGGCGGAGCTCCTGATCGGTGAGGCTCTGCAGCGGGTTCTCGAAGGCAATCCGCTGCAGAATGCGGTTGTCCATCAGCCGGTCGAAGTGCTCAGCGTGGCGTCTGTTCGTTCCGATGACCGGCATCCCCTTTCCCGGCCGACGATGAGCATAGGAGTAGCCGCCGACGTCGCTGGATGGTCACCGATGTGCCGGGTCGGTGCCGGCGAGTTGCTGCCATTTGGCTGCGGTAGAGTTCCGCACGCCGAGGAGTCGGGCGACCACGGCGGGTGGCATTTGGGTGATCAGGGTCGCTGCGGAGGATTGGTGCGCGCCGACCGGGGAGACGCCGAGCTGCTTCAGCTGTGTGCTCAGGCTGGAGGGCAGCATGTGTCCGCCGTGGCGGTCTCCCGGAAAGATCCAGATGTCGTCCCGGCCGGCACCGCCGGCGCGGCGTTTGGGCATCCCGCCGGCGAGGATTGCGTTCACCCATGGTGCGGCAGCGGCCGGCAGGTCGACGTCGATGCTCCCCAACCGGATCCGCGGGATGACTTCCTCCAGTCGGAGCGCGTCGCGGTGTAGCCCGGCGATCCGGTGCACCCGCACGGCGTAGACGGTAGTGAGGAGGACCGCCAACCGCAGCCGCGCCGGGATCTCCTCGGCGTCGATGAGGACGCGGTGCAACGCCTGTTCGTTCCCTGAGCCGAGGTCGCCGCCTAGCCGGAACCCGGAGCCTCGGTGTGGGGGCGGCGCGAGCTGAAGGGTGATGCCGGTGCGTGCGCTCCAGGTCAGGAACCGGCGGGCCCGGAACGCGATTTGATGGCCGCGGGCCCACGCATCCAGTGCGGCCTGGTCCGCGGTTGCGACGGTCGCTCCGGCGGTGTTGAACGCTCCGATCAGGTCGACGATGACGCGCAGCTCGGTGCGGTCGTTCGCGGCCTGGGAGATCGTCAGAGGCGCGTCGCTGCGGCGGTGTTGCTGTCGCCAGCGGAGGAAGCGGCGCAGGGCGAGTTGATCCTCTCGATGCGGCAGCGCGGCGACCGCGTCCGCGGCCAGCCGTTCCACGGCGAACGCGTATTCGTCTCGCGGGGGAAGCACGCCCACGGCCACTAGGAGGGACCGGACTTGGGAGACCGACCGGGGCGTTCCCAGACCGTCGAGGTCCGCATGGGTGACCGGGCGCGGCAAAGCGGCGATCTGTACGAAGAGTCGCCAGACGTTCGACTTCTTCTTGATGGTCAGCAGGTAGGCGGGATCCGCCGTATCGAGATGGTCGCGCAGCCGGGCCAGCAGCGGTTGCCTCCGCAGCGTTGCCCCATCGAACACCTCGCTGACCGCGTCCATAGCGCGGCAGGACGTGCAGAGCCGGTCCCGGTTGAGACGATCGTCCTGCCCGCACCGGGAACAGGAAGCGCGGAACTCGGGGGGGTTGCGCCAGCACCAATCGCAGTACCGGCCGGTGGGCAGCACCGCGACCGCCTTGCCGTCGTGCCCGCACGTCGGGGGCGCGGCCATCAGTCAGTGATGCGCGCCGGCCGCGGCCGCCAGCCCTGCTCTCGGATGGTCGTCGATGCCGACTCGCCCCCGACCGCGGTCTCGGCGGTGCGGGCGCGGCCGAGGTTGACCTTCACGATCAGGTCGTCGGCTGTGCAGCCCAGAATGTCCATCAACGCCGCGAGAACGACCAGGTTCAGCCGCTCGGGGGTGTCTGTGACGAGCCGGTAGACCTGGCTGGATGACAAGTTCACGCCCCGCTCGGCCAGCAGTGGGATGAGCTTGGTCGTGCTGAACATGCCGGCGGCGGCCATCTGCTCCCGCAGCCGCCATTCGTACCCGATCAGCTTCGTCATCGCCGCTCCTTTTCATGTTGGGTCAGGGTGGGGATGCGGTTCAACGCGTCTTTCAGCATCCGGTTCGCGAACTCTTCCGAGATGTGCGTGTAGATGCCGGTCGTGGACAGGTAGGCGTGCCCGAGCTGGCGTTGCACGAACACCGAGTCATGACCGTCCTCGATCAGGTGGGTCGCGTAACTGTGCCGAAGGCAGTGCGGCGTCAGCCGCCGGTCCAGGCCGAGCTCGTCCCGCAGTTGCGCGAACCTGTCATTCAGCGACCGTTTGCCCAGCCGCGTCCCCCGCTCCGACCACCACAACGCCCCCTCCGGAGCGCCCTGCATCAACGGGAGCACGTTCTGGACATAGTCCCCGACTGCCTCCACGGCCCACGGCATCACCGTCGCGACCGTCCGCGGCTTCGGCGGTGACCCGCGCGACGCATTTCCGTATCGCACCCGGAGGAACCCGAACGTCCCGAATTCGGGCAGCTTCGCATTCCGGTAGAAGTCAGCGGTGTCCAGCATCAACGCCTCCCGCGCCCGTAAACCCCACGCGTAGACCACCTTGAACAGGGTTGCGTCGCGATACGCGGACGCCGCTCCCTTCCGGCCCCCGCCAAGCCGCGTTCCGACCTCTGCATCGGCCCTGTCGAACAAGCGCTGCAGTTCCTGTCGGGTCAACGGTCGCCGTCGCGGATCGGTTTCGGTCTCCTGGACGTGGGCCCGGGTGTTCCAGTCGTGACACACCTGTATCGGGTGTGAACGGAACCGTCGCTCGCATTCCACCGCCCATCCGTAGTGCGGGGAGCAGAGGAACTCGCAGAACTGGCGGATGGCGACCTGATAGTTGCGGATCGAAGAGGGCGCGAGGTGCCGGACTGTGACCAGATCGGTCATCCACTCGTCGAACCCGGCAGCTGACCACTCCCACGGGTACGCGTTCACGTGTCCCTGGAACCGGCGGACTGCCTGCACACGCTGACGCACGGTGTACTCGCGGAGATTGCGGCCGCCGAGCTGCTGCGCTGACCACCCGTCCAGCATCGCCTCGAACACCGCCGCGTCCTCCCGCAACAACGCGACACCCGACACCAGATGAAGCTCCACCGAACCGAACTGCACCGTCTGCACCACCCGAGGGCCTCCCGTTCAACGCACGCTTCCTGCATCAAACGGGAACGACCTAGCCGGACACCAATCAGCGGCTGACGTCCAAGAGACACTCTGGTGACCACTTCGTCGCGTTGCACCGACTGGGAGCCTGCATCGGATGCAACTCCGCACGCTCGTGCGCGTATCGTCTGCTCGTCCCCACGGCCGCGCGCTCCCCTTCTCCTGCCATTCGAGACTAACGCTCTTAGAATATTTGTTCTATTCTTGCCCGTATGGTTGACCCGCAGACAATCGAGCATGACATCACGCTATGATGGTCAACGACACCCCCGCGCGAATGTTCTACGCCGGCCGCCGCTGGAAGGTCACCGACATCCCCACCCGGCTCCGCGAATCAGTCTGGGCAGCGCCTCTAAGCCACCGGCATGGCCTCTACGGGTGGCGCTTCCAGGCCACCGACCCTGCAGGGGAGTCATACGTCTTCGATGTCTTCCGCTCCGAGGACTCCTGGCACCTGCACCGCGCCTACGCATGACCCCCGAGCACGCACCTCCGTGGCGTGCGTCATAGTTAGTCAAGGGGCGCCGGAGGAGCCGAGCCGCGACCTCGGTCGTGGGGCAAAGGGCGAGTCGTGACTCGCCCGCCAGTCCCGGCCCATCTTCATTGTCGCCCCAGCGGGGAATAAGCACCGGCTGCAACCACGCGGTCAGTGTGTGTCGTGTGGGTGGCCGTATCGGTGAGGATCGGCGTCGAAGATGTCCGCGCACCCAGTTGAGCAGAAGTAGAACGTTGCTCCGTCGTGCTCGCGGGTGGCGGCGGCCGTTTTCGGATCGATTCTCATGCCGCAGACGGGATCCGTCACACGTTCGGGGCCGTCGTGCCCGTCCGTTTTGTGAGCGTGGAGTTGGCGCATGACATGATCCGCGGGCCGGCCGAGAGTGGGTGGGAACGAGTGACGTCCCCACCCATCCGTCGGTCAGAGGGTCGCGAGGATCTCCTCCATCGTGGTGATCTCGGCCGTCTGCGTAGCGATGATCGTTTCGGCGAGCTCGACGGCATCCGGGTTCTGCCCGTTGTCCACCTCGTCCTGCGCCATATCGATGGCTCCTTGGTGGTGCTGGATCATCTGCTCGAGGAACAGCCGGGACGCGTCGGTGCCGGTGGACTCCTCGAGGGCCTGCATGTCGTCTTCGGTCATCATGCCGTCGCCGTGGTCCATGCCGTCCATTTCCGCCGCGCTGGCGTTCCAGTCCTCGAGCCAGCCCTGCAGCTGCTCGATTTCCGGCTGTTGGGCAGCTTTGATCTGCTCGGCGAGCTCGATGACGCGCGGGTCGACGCCGTCCTTCGCAAGGATCGTGTCGGACATCTCAACGGCCTGAGTGTGGTGCGGGATCATCATGCTGGCGAAGGTGATGTCCGCCTCGTTGGCTTCCGCCGTCGGGGCGGAGGAGGAGGTGCTGTCGCCGTGGTTCATTCCGGGCATGTCGCCGCCGGAGGAGCCAGCGGTTCCTGCGCACCCAACGAGGGTGAGCAGGGCGGTGAGAGTGAGTGCGGCGGTTGCCGCGGGACGAATGTTCATGAGGGTTCTCCAAAGGGTCTGTGATGGGCGTTCAAGCGGGAGCTCGAGCACAACGATGCGTTCCGGTTCCCAAGGAACCGGGGACGCGTCATCACGTGCGACTGATGCAGAGAACCGTCAACGACGGAGGCTTCGCGGCTTCATTCCCGGACCTGCGCGCGAGTTCGGGGCCTGGTCGGGCGGCGGGGCCCTCGACGTGCCAGACGCGCGTGGGTCGGATCAGGACGAGCAGGGTGGCGAGCAGTCCCAACACACACATCATCGCCATCATCGATTCGTGCTCGCCGCAGTCGGGGCAGCCCAGGTCGTGGGCGGGCGCTGACTCGCCGTCGTGCGTGTGAGGGGCCTCGTCGTGGGCGGTGATCGCCGCGCTCTGAGGATGAGCGGCGGCCGCGGTGTGGGTGTTCAGGGAATGCATCGCGAGGAGCCCGATGATGATTCCCCCGGTCACCATCACCAGAACAAGGAGGGCGCGGGTGCGGGTAAGCGTGCGCCGTCCACGCAGGTGTTGCGCCAGTGCGATCAGCGACATACTCACCTCCCGTCCTCTCCTAGGTTAAGCCGCCCGGTGGCCCTCAGCCGCGGATGACCGCATCCGGGCTCAGGTCGAGGCGGCGCAGCAGCTGTGCGTTCACCGCGACCACGATCGTGGAGAGAGACATCAGGATCGCGCCGACGGACATCGGCAGCACGAACCCGATCGGGGCGAGCACGCCGGCGGCGAGCGGAACCGAGATCAGATTGTAACCGGCTGCCCACCACAGGTTCTGCTTCATCTTCCGGTAGCTGGCCCGAGACAGCTCGATCACCGACAGCACGGAGCGCGGGTCGTCGCTGGCGAGGATGACGCCCGCAGAGGCGATCGCCACATCGGTGCCGGCGCCGATCGCGATCCCGACGTCGGCTTGGGCCAGGGCAGGGGCATCGTTCACGCCGTCGCCGACCATCGCGACCTTCCGGCCTTCCGCCTGCAGCGCTTTCACCTTCGATGCCTTGTCCTCGGGGCGCACGCCGGCGAAGAACCTGTCGATGCCCAACTCGGTCGCCACCGATGCGGCAACCGCTTCCGCGTCGCCGGTGATCATTACAACCTGAACGCCCCGCTCGTGCAGTGCGGTGACCGCCTCACGCGACTCGGAACGGATCTCGTCCGCCAAGCGCAACGCCCCGGCGACGTTTCCGTCGACGAGGACGTGCAGGATGATCGCGCCCTCGCTCCGCCACTGCTGTGCGATGGGCAACTCCGCGGCGTGCTCCTGTTCGAGCATGTAGGGGCCGCCGACCTGGACGGTCCGCCCGCGGACGCGGGCGCGGACACCGACCGCGGGTGAGGACGCGAAGTCCGTGGAGGCGGCCACGGTGAGCTGCTTCTCTTTGGCGGCGTTCACAATGGCGCGGGCCAGGGGGTGCTCGGAGTCGGTCTCCGCTGCAGCGGCCACGGCCAGGAGCTCATCCGCCGTGGTGGCCGGGTCCGTGGGTTCGATAGCGGTGACGGCGGGGGCGCCCTTGGTGAGCGTGCCGGTCTTGTCGAACAGGACCGTGTTCACCGTGCGCATGCTCTCCAGGGCGAGCCGGTCCTTGACCAGCACACCGGCGCGGGCGGCGCGTTCGGTGGCGATGGACACCACGAGTGGAATCGCCAGACCCAGGGCGTGGGGGCAGGCGATCACCAAAACCGTGATGGTGCGGATGACGGCCTGATCGGGCATCCCGAACACGGTCCACACCACGGCGGTGATCGCGGCGGCGACGAGTGCGAACCAGAACAGCCATCCCGCTGCCCGGTCAGCGAGTCGTTGTGCGCGGGAGGTGGAGTTCTGCGCTTCGGTGACGAGCTTCTGGATGCCGGCCAGTGCGGTGTCCTCGCCGACGGCGGTGATCTGCACCCGGACGCCGGAGTCGGTGGCCACGGTGCCGGCCACGACGGGGTCACCGTCGCTGCGCCGGACGGGCCGGGATTCTCCAGTGATCATCGACTCGTCCATGGACGCGGAGCCCTGCACGATCCGCCCGTCCGCGGGGACCCGACCGCCGGGGCGGACCACCACCAGATCGCCCACCTGCAAGTCGGCGGGAGCGACGGTCACCGTCGTGTCGCCCTGCACCTTCTCCGCCTCGTCCGGCAGCAGCGCGGCCAGGGAGTCAAGCGCGGAGGTGGTCTGCGCGAGGGAGCGCATCTCGATCCAGTGGCCGAGGAGCATTATCACGATCAGCAGCGCCAGCTCCCACCAGAAGTCCAGCTCGTGATGCAGGATCCCAAGGGTGGCGCCCCAGGAGGCGAGGAACGCGACGGTGATCGCGAGCCCGATCAGCAGCATCATCCCGGGCTTGCGGGCCCGGAGCTCGCTGACAGCGCCGGTGAGGAACGGTGCCCCGCCCCACACGTACATCACGGTGCCGAGGATCGGGGATACCCATGGCACCCAGGCGGCGTCCGGCAGGGTGTAGCCGAGGATCATCGCGAACATGGAGGAGAACCCGACCACCGGGACGGCCAGAATCAGCATGATCCAAAACAGGCGACGGAACCGGGCCACGTGGTCGCCGTGGCCAGCGTGCCCGCCGTGGTCGGCGTGTCCCTGCGCCGAGTGACCCGCCGCCGGAGCCTGGTCGTGGGTCATCGCGGCGTAGTCATACTCGCCGCGGCCCATCGATGCATGATCGTGCGCGGTCGCGGTGGGTGCGTGACCGGCGTGCGGGTCAGGTGCGGCGTGCGGGTGGTCGTGCTGGCTCATGATGAGCTCCTTCACTGTTCACGCCCGCCGATGCGGGTGCACGATGTCAGACCGGTTCAGGAACGAGAGAATCCGTGGTGGTGCCGGATCCGGCCGTGGTGGGCTGGAACCGGCGCAGCCGCAGGCTGTTGGTAACGACGAAGACGGAAGAAAACGCCATCGCCGCGCCGGCGACGAGCGGGTTCAGCAAGCCCAGCATCGCGATCGGGATCGCTGCCACGTTGTACGCGAACGCCCAGAACAGGTTCCCCTTGATGGTGCCCAAGGTGCGGCGGGCCAGGCGGATGGCGTCGGCGACGACGAGCAGGTCGCCGGAGACGACGGTGATGTCGCTGGCAGCGATCGCCGCGTCCGTGCCGCCGCCCATCGCAAGGCCGAGGTCCGCGGCCGCCAGAGCGGCGGCGTCGTTGACCCCGTCACCGACCATCGCGACCACCCGTCCCTCGCCCTGCAGGCGACGGATGATCTCCAGCTTCCCGGCCGGGGTGACGCCGGCGTGGACCTCCTCGATGCCGATGGTGGAGGCGATATGGGCGGCGGAGCCGGCGTTGTCGCCGGTGAGCAGCACCGGCCGCAGCCCGAGCGCCCGGAACCGGCGGATCGCCTCCGCGCTGGTGGGTTTGACCGTGTCGGCCACGGCGATCGCTCCCAGGTAGTCACCGTCTTGGGCGACCATGACGACTGTGGCCCCGGCGGCGGCGAGCGTCTCGGCGTGCTGTTGCGCGTCGGCCGGGGGGCGGATGCCCCACTGTTCCTGAACCCAGGACGGGCGGCCAGCGACGACCAGGGATCCCTCGACAACGCCCTGCACTCCGAACCCGGCGTGCGAGGCGAAGGTCTCCGCGAGCGGCACGGTCGGGGCGGCGGCGACGATGGCGCGGGCTACCGGGTGCTCGGACCCGCCCTCGACCGCGGCTGCGGCGCGGAGCAGCTGGTCGCGGGTGACGCCGGGTGCGGGGGAGATTTCGGTGGTTGCCATGTGGCCGGTGGTCACCGTGCCGGTCTTGTCCAGCACGATGGTGTCGACCTTGCGGGTCTGCTCCAGCACCTGCGGCCCGCGGATCAGGATGCCCAGCTGGGAGCCGCGGCCGGTGCCGACCAGCAGCGCGGTGGGGGTTGCCAGCCCGAGCGCGCACGGGCAGGCGATGATCAGCGTCGCCACGGCGGCGGTGAAGGCCAGTTCGACCGAGCCGCCCACGAGCAACCAGCCGGCGAAGGCGAGAATAGCGAGCACGATCACCACGGGGACGAATATGGCGGAGACCCGGTCGGCGAGGCGCTGCACCTGCGCTTTCCCGGTTTGCGCTTCGTCCATCAGCCGGCGCATGCGGGCCAGTTCGGTGTCCGCACCCACCCGGGTGATCTCCACGGTGAGGCGCCCGCCGACGTTGACGGTCGCCCCGACCACGCGGGACCCGGAGGTGACTTCGACGGGGATGGACTCGCCGGTGAGCATGCTGGCATCGATCGCGGAGGACCCATCCGTGACCAGTCCATCGGAGGGGATCTTCTCACCGGGGCGAACCAGGACCAGATCGCCGACCGCGAGTGCTGAGACGGGGACGGTCTGCTCGATGCCGTTCACCAGCTTGGTGGCGTTCTTCGCCCCCAACTCCAGCAGCGCCCGCAGCGCCTCCGAGGAGGACTTCTTCGCCCGAGCTTCCGCGTACCGGCCGGCGAGAATGAACACCGTCACCAGCGCGGCGACCTCGAGGTAGACCTCGTGGCCACCCGCTTGCGGTGCGCCGACCAGGGTGAAGGTCATCGTCATCCCAGCCATACCCGCGCCGCCGAAGAACAACGCGTACAGCGACCACCCGAACGCGGCGATCACTCCCAGGCTGATCAGGGTGTCCATCGTCGCGGCACCGTGGCGGGCGTTGACCGCCGCGGCACGGTGGAACGGCCACGCCCCCCACACCGCCACCGGTGCGGTCAGGGTGAGGGCCAGCCACTGCCAGTAGGTGAACTGCAGTGCCGGGATCATCGACAGCACCGCGACCGGGACGGCCAGGGTCGTGCTGATCAGCAGCCGACGGCGCAGTGACACCAGCTCGGTATCTCCGGGGAGCTTCGCTTCGGTGTCGCTGGTGTCCTGCACGGGGGGTGCGGGGAGGGTGGCCTGGTAGCCGGCGGACTGGACCGCGGCGATCAGGTCGGCAGGGTCGACGTCGGTTGCCTGAACGCGTGCTTTCTCGGTGGCGTAGTTCACCGTGGCCTCCACACCGGGAAGCCTGTTCAGCTTGCGTTCGATCCGGGTGGCGCACGACGCGCAGGTCATCCCGGTGATCTCGAGCTCGACGTCGACGTTGCTCATGCTGGGCTGCTCACCAGGGTGTACCCGGCCTCCGCGACAGCGGCCTGCACGGCAGCGGCGTCGATCGGGGTGGCGCTGCGGATCGTCACTCGCGACGCGCCGCCGGCGTTCAGATCGACGGAAACGTTCTGAACGCCATCAATCCCGGTGAGTTCCTCGGTGACGCTCATCACGCAGTGCGAGCAGGTCATGCCGGAAACCAGGACGTCTTCGGTCACAGCGGCGGGGGTAGTCGCCTCGGTCTCGGCGGGGGTGGATGCGGTGGCGCAGCAGGAGCAGCCCGCCGCGGAGTCCGTCAGGCCAAGGTCGGTGCGGTCGTTGATGGTCATGGTTGTGTCCTCCGAGTAGGGGTGGGGTGGTCAGGAACGGACGAGGCGGGCGATGGCCTCGTTGGCTTCGCGGATCTTCTGCTCGGCCACGGGCCCGCCCTCTGCGCTGGCTTCCGCGACGCAATGGGTCAGGTGGTCGCCGAGCAGGGACAGCGCCACTGTTTCCAGCGCCTTCGTCGCAGCCGACACCTGGGTGAGGATGTCGATGCAGTACTGGTCTTCTTCCACCATGCGTGCGATACCGCGCACTTGTCCTTCAGCGCGACGCAGCCGCTTGAGCAGGTCATCCTTGTTCGCAACGTAACCGTTCATGCTCATACTGTACCCCCCTAGGGTATCAGCTTGCAAGCGATAGTCCGACCGCGGCGGATCTGTGCACCACTCAAATCGGGCCAGGCTGCACATGCTCACTTGCGCTGGCGTACCCCGGGGGGGTATATCTACACCCCATTGGGGTATACGCCCCGGAAGGAGAACGAATCATGTCGCAACCAACCAAGGCCCCGGTGAAACGCCGCTGGCTCGGGCTCGCGCTCATCGCCGCAGCCCAGTTCATCGTCATCATGGACACGTCGATCATCGGCGTCGCCCTTCCCCAGATGCAGGCCGAACTCGGTTTCACCCCGGGGTCGCTGTCCTGGGTATTCAACGCCTACGTCATCGCTTTCGGCGGCCTGCTGCTGCTCGGTGGCAGGCTCGCAGACCTCTTCGGAGCGCGAAAGGTCTTCATCAGCGGATGGGTCATCCTCGCGCTCGGTTCGGCCATCGCAGGTGCCGCGTCGAACGTGGGCGTCGAGATCGCTGGTCGCGCCGCGCAGGGCGCGGGTGCCGCGCTGATCGCCCCCGCCGCGCTCAGCCTCCTGATGGCACTGTTCGGAGGCACCCCCGAGCTGCCGAAGGCATTCGCGGTCTACGGTGCCGCCGCACCGATCGGTGGAACCGCAGGAGTCTTCCTCGGCGGAGTCCTCACCGAGTACGCCAGCTGGCCGTGGGTGTTCTACGTCACCATCCCGATCGCCATCGCCGGCCAGCGCGGCTCGGTCGACATCATCGGCGCCGTGACTGGCACTGCCGGGCTTGCCGCACTGGTCTACGGCATTGTCCGCGCGCCGGAGGTCGGCTGGGCGAGCATCGAGACGATCGTGGCCCTCGGTGCTGGAGTTGCACTCCTCGCACTGTTCTTCGTCGTGCAAGCGAAGTCGCGCCAGCCCCTGCTCCGCCTCGGGATCCTCCCCACCCCCCAGCTCGGCGCGGCGAACATCGCCCAACTGCTCCTCGGCGCCGCATGGGTGCCGATGTGGTTCTTCCTGAACCTCTACCTCCAGCAGGTGCTGGGCGCAGGGTCATTCGCCGCCGGCACAGCGCTGCCGCCGATGACCGCGCTCATCGTGATCGGCATGACGCTGGTCGCGCCGCGCCTGCTGGCCCGGTTCGGTGGGAAGCCGCTCGTGGTCGCAGGATTCGCATTCCTGGCAGCAGGGCTTCTCTGGTTGGGCTTCGTCCGGCCTGACGGAAACTACGTCATCGACGTTCTCCCCGCGTCGCTGGTTGCCGCGTTCGGGATGGCACTCGCCTTCATCCCCTCCCTCGGCACAGCCATCGGTGTCGCGCGCCCCGAAGAGACCGGAGTCGCATCCGGACTCGTCAACACGAGCTACCAGATCGGCTCCGCCGTCGGCCTGGCCGCCGTCACGGCACTCAGCTCCGCCGTCGCCGGTGGCGGCACCGGAACAGAGTCCCTGACCAGTGGCTACTCCGCGGCGTTCCTCACCGCGGCCGCCATCGCCGTCCTCGGCGGAATCATCGCCATCGCCACGCTCCGCGGGACGAACCCGACTGCGAACGCCACCACCGACGCCGAGCTGGTGGACGCAAACGCGTGAAGCTCACCGAACGGAAGAAGCGCGGGTCGGTAGCCCGCGCTTCTTCCACGCCTCGGGACTTGATGACAGAAGGACTGGGCTGCTCGTAATAGATCGTTCACCGGGGCGAGGATCTTGTCGACGTAGGCGGTCCTCATCTCCTAGCCGCTGGCGATCTTGGTGATCGCCGGACAGACCTCATTGAGCGTGCCGACCGTACTGGCGCCCCCGACCCTGCGAACCCTCGTGGCGGGCGCGTCTCAGCGGCGTGGTGGTAAGCGCGCCGGCGGCGATCAGGATGAGCGGGCGGACGCGACGACCGGTGGACCCGCGAATGCTGGGCGTGCATCCGCAACCGTCGGGCAGCAGACACGATGTGCACACCGGTCCACCTCAGACCGGTCACAGGAGGACACGACACTTCATCCTCGGCCGGTGGTTCGGCGGTCGCGGCGGTCTGCCATGGCACACCCAGGTTGCGGGTCACCGCGACCAGCCAGGCGAACATCAGGCTGAACACGATGAACTCGAACGCCGCGAGATTGATGACGCCGAAGCCGAAGATGACACCCCAGAACACCAGCGCCAACCCGACACCGCGGGTGACGATGGAAACTCGCCGGTGCATGCCGCGCAGCATCCACCGGCTTGACACGAGCAGGCTCACGAAGGAGAGCACCGCACCGCTGGAGCCGCGCTCGTGGATGAAGAGATTCACGTTGAGGGGCGCGAAACCCACCAGCGAGAGGTGGATGCCGATCAGCGCCACCAGCGCGGGCACGACATGCGCAGCGCGCCGACTGGTCAGCACACTGGTGCCGGCGTGACGATGCATCTCGATGCGCAAGCGCGCCGCGAAAAGCACGAGCATCACACTGGCCGCCACGATTGTGGCATTGAAGGAGTACCCCGAGAAGCTGCGGAACGTGCCCAGCCTGCTGAAGTGCAATTGCCACCACTCCGGATCCGGGGTCGTGACAATGGATATCAGGATGCCCGCAACGAGCACGCCGGCGGCGGCTGCGACCGCTTGGGTGGGAGTCGTCAGTCGCACGGCCATCGTCGCGAGAGAAGTCTCCCGGAAGCGGGCGAGGGGCGGCGCTACGGCGATTAGTGCCACGATCGGAGTCTTTCGTAGGGGGTCGTTTGTCACCGCTCTCGCACCCAGAGGTCCCCAGGCTACGGCCGCCCACCCCCCAGATGGAGAGCGCTGACGGTCCGTGTTCCCCAAGAACAGCAGCGCGCATCTCTGACCCGAATGTACCGCCTCACGTCTACATACAGGAATTGGGCCGCATCATGCTCTCCGATAACGGCAAGGGAAAGGTATGAGGACGGCGGTTCGTCTGATGACCGGGAAAGAGGACTATCTGAGAGAACTAGCTGCGCCGGCCACAGACGTTCCAGTCAGTCTTCCCGCGTGCTGAACACCCCCGGGCCCACGAGCGTCGCAGGGCAGTAACCGCGGGGAGACCCTGCGGTGCACATTGCCCGGAGGCATGGTCTCCCAACGCTCCCTCCGCTTACGTCCTTGCAAGGGCAGCGCCAGCAGTAGCGGGAGCCAAGGACGTGACGACGAGCCCCACGAGTCGATCGATCGCGGCGCCGGGGGTGAGCTCGGCTGCCGCTGAGAGCGCATGCTCGCAATAGACGGCGAGCTCCGCAATGGGAATTTGCCGAGTTACGGCGCCCGCATCCGCCGCGTCGGTGAGAACGCGTGTGAGGACCGCCTGGAGCTCGTCAGACGCGACCTGCATGTGTGGCGCGTTGTGGAAGTCGATTGCGATCTGCCCGGTGGGGCGCTTGGCTTGAAGAATGGCGTACTGGCGGAGTACGGCATCAAGACGCTCAGCGGGATGGTCGTGCTCGCGAGACACCGATTCCAGCGACGCGAGATGTGCGCTCACCATCCGGTGATGCCAGGCCTGGAGCACGGCGTCCAAGCCATCGAAGTATTTGTACAGGGTCGCTCGGCTGATCCTGGCGGCCTTCGCCAGGTCGGACATGTTCAGCGATCCCGCACGCCCGTCGAGGGTCACCTCTCCGGCCGCGTCCAAGATTGCATTCCTCACGGCGTCGCGGTGCTCGCTGACGGTGCTTTCCCAGATCTTCGGCACGAGGCAAATATACAAGGTGCCTACGTGCGCGGACACTGTGTATAGAAAAGTGGTATCGTCAAGGCCCGAAGTGGGAGGCACGGTGGAACCTGAACGGACGAGACATACCCGCCCCCGATGGGTGTACTGGGCGATTGTGATCGCGGGTGCGGTGGTGGTCGCTGTCCTGATTGTGCACCTCGCTGAAGGCGGCATGGGCGGACACGGGTTGTGATCCTGTCATCGCCTTGGCGGAGGCTGCTGCTTACCGGGCATGTCACCTCATCCGTGGGTTGGTTTGGTGCGGTCCTCGCATTCCTCGTGGTCGCGATCATTGGGTTGAGCTCTACTAATGCCTTCACCATCCGCGCCGCGATCGTCACGCTCGGGTGGATCGGGTGGTACGTCGTCGTGCCCCTCGCTGCGGCATCAACGGTGTCAGGAATGCTGCAGAGCCTTCTCACTCCGTGGGGTCTGTGGCGTCACTATTGGGTGATCACGAAGACGGTGATCACCGTGGCGGCCATGGCCCTTCTTGTGCTGCACATGCAGCCCATCACGACCGCCTCCCGCCTCGCCTCGGCCAACAATCTCGCCCTACCGCGTCTTGACGGCGTCCGCGAGCAGTTCGTCGTGCAAGCCAGCGCAGCCGCAGTGGCGCTGATCATCGTCACCGCTCTTTCGGTTTATAAGCCCAAGGGTCTGACCGCCCACGGACGGCGGAGACAGATGGGATGAGCAGCAGCACCCGTAGGTAGAAGATGCGGGCGAGAGTACGATGACTCTCGCCCGCACGGTTCCAGAAATCTCAGCGGACAACCCCTGTGCCGGCGTACGAGGCCGGTACTGCTGTCGGCCCCGTAGCGTACGCTGCGGGGCCTTCAGCTTTTGGGCTGCGCTCGACGTTGACGCTCGCGAACTTCAGCGACGCTCCAACGTTCTCCGCGACGATGTCGCGCGTCTCTCGTGTCTGACCGGTCTCCTTGTCGGTGTACGTGCCGAACCTCAGGTCGCCGGCGACGAGCACGTTGTCGCCCTTGCGGAGTGAGTCGGCCACGTTGCGAGACTGCTGGTTGAACACGACGACTCGGTGGAACACCGTGCCGGCGTCCTCCCACCGATTCGTCGTCTCGTTGAGGCGTCGATCGTTCACGGCGACGGTGAACCGGGCGTACTCGTTGCCCGATTCCCCTGCTCCGTGTTCGGGGTCACCGGTGAGGTTGCCCTCGATGGTGACCGGGATCCTGGTGGTCATACTGCTTCCTTTCTTTTGTGAGACACACCGGTGTCTCCATGGGCGTGGGCCCGTGTGGTCCACGCGTCCCATTCCGGCTCGTCGATTTCGGCGGCCGATGAGCGGGGTGTGACGTCGCGGTGGCCGTTGCTGCAGCCGCCGGAATAGGCACGGGTGAGCCGCGGCAAAGCGACGGCGAGCCGCTCATGCCAGCCGATCGGTCCGAAGCCGGCGTCGCTGCTGTCGAATGCGGCGGTGTGGGCGATGTGCAGGGCGGAGAGTTCCTCCACGAGGTGACCGTGCTTCCACCAGCAGCCGGGGATCGTGGACTCAGGGACGCGGTATCGGATGATGAACCACTCCACCCAGCTACGCAGGTATGTCCATGCCGCGCGGGCCTCGCCGTCGCCCAGGGTGCGCCAATTGACGATGTGTGCGCCGATCGGGGCGGAGGTGCCGTAGCGAGCGTCGGGCTCGAATGCGGCCGCCTCACCCGCGAGCAGCGCGTCGGAGTCGTCGGGATGAGTGGCGTCGTTCATGGTGACTCCGTTCCTGAGGCGAGCTTCAACTGCAGTCGTTCCAGTGCGTGGTGGGAGGCGGCACGTCGGGTGCGGTGGCGCGATAGTACGGCGTCCCGATCGATAAGGCGGTGCAGCAGTTCGTGGCAGTAGGGATGCATCGGCACGAGGTCCTCGTGCGCTTCGCGTGCTTGCCAGCGGCCGTTGTCGAGGATGACGCCCGTGTAGTCGAGGTGGTGCAGCTCGAGGTGTCTCTTGTCTGCCGGCCGCTGGCAGCCGGCGCAGCGGAGCGCGCGCCCGGTGGCGGATTCGTCCGTGAACCACCGGTCCCGGCGTGCGAACCAGACCTTGGAGCGGAGGAACTCTCCACGGTAGAGGTTCAACAGACCCGGACGGCGCCGATTGCTCATTCTTCGCTCACCTTGGGTGGTGCCGTGGTTCCCCCCGTGCGATGCTGCGCGCGCGGCGAGGTGACTTGACCGGCATCCTCGAAGACCGCGCGTTGCTCGCGTTCTGTGTCACGCTTTCCTATTGCGATGGAGTGTGCGTCGCGGCGCTCATCCCAACCGGCGAGGTCAAGGAGAACGCCGCGGCGGTTGCGGTATGCGAGCAGGCCGAGGCTCTGCGGCATCCGTCGAATCTCGTCGACGGACATCAGCGGGCGGCGCTCGTGCTGCTCGCTGGTGTTGTGGCCGGCCTGGTAGGTGGACCAGGACCTCTGGGTGCGGTGGGTATCTCGAGTGCCTAAAAGTGCTTCTATGTCGCGGAGGTGATTGACGTGGCTGGCGCCGCCGAGCAGCACCTTTGCGGTTGCCGCCGCCCAGATGGTGTCGGCCTCTGCCCGAGACCAGGAGGTCTCAGCTTGAGAGAGGGCTTGGAGGACGACGAAGGTACAGATGCCGCGGCCGCCGCCGTCTGCCATGATGCGAGGCAGACTGCCCCAGCGGAACATGTTCACGATCTCGTCAAGGATCAGCCCGAGCGGGCGCGCGAGCCGTGACCCAGGCGACGCCAGAGCACGCGTGCGGGCCACCTCGACGATGTCGTCCAGGAGCGCGCTGAGCCATCCACCCATGGCTGATGCGCCAGAGGATGACCCGATCAAGTACAACGTGTTGGCGCTGTCGAGGAACTCCCGCGGGTCGAAGATTCGGTCGCCGGGCCCGGGCATGAGCGCCTCTCGGATCTGTGGAACGGCGAGGGGTGCGACGGCTCCCTGGACGCCGAACCAGATGGAGGAGACGAGCTTCTCGTCGCCGCTGATGGTGGCCTCCAGGTTGTCGCCCCAGCCCGGGGTGCCGGCTGCCCGGAGGATATCGACCGCGTCGCGTGCCTGCGCGGGAGAAGTTCCCCAGTTGTAGACCGCCGCGATTGACTGGCTCCCGACGGCAGCGGCATGCAGCAGTCGACCGAGGACGACGCCGGATGCTTGTGCCCACTCGCCGTTCGTTGACGAAGCGCCCAGGGCTGTGCCGGTGATGATTGCCGTGCCGCGTTGCATCGCAACCAGCGGGTTCTCGCAACCGATGATCGGGTTCACCCGCATCGGATGCCGGACGCCGGAGAGTCCCTGCGGGTCGAACACGTGCACGTTCCCGCGTTGCTGCCGCATCCGCATGGTCGCGGTCAGATTGTCGTTCGTCGTGGACGTAGTGATGAGCGGCCCCGACCAGTCCACGATCGCGGAAATGAGTACCCGGTAGCCCTTCCCCGACCTAGGCGGGCCCTCGAGCGCGACCGAGTCTTCGATCGAGACGTACACGTCGGTTTTCCGTGACCGTCCGACCCGCCACCCGACGTCGGTGGGAGCGGGGCGGGCGAGATCCGGGCGGAGCTGCTTAGCCCGCCGCAGGACGGCTTTCGCCGACAGGTGCTCCCGGACCTCCGACCGGGGCGCGAACCCGGGTCGGGTGCGCAGGTCCGTGATGAACGACCGGTCGGACTGCCGGTACCGTCCGACCGCCCCGATGATCCAGACCGCCAGTCCTATGAGGATCAGGACCGCGAGGAGGTCTGCAATTCGGATCGGCACGACCGGCACTAGACAGTCGGTGGCCGGAGTGTAGGCGGCGCGGTCGCCGGTAATCGCCAGCCAGAGCCCGGACAACAGGTTGCGTGCCTGAGGGCGTGCGCCACAGGCCAGTTGCGTGACCACTTCGGTGATCAACCCGAACAAGAGCGACAGGAGGACCGCTGCTGCGATCATGATGGCGATCGCCTTGCCGAGCACCCCTTCGTTCATCGGCTGTGCCTCCTTGCTAGAGCCCCTGGGCAGCAGACGCCGCTGCTCGAAGCCACGCATCCTGGGTGCGGTGGCGCAGCGTGTCGAAGCGAAGCGGCCCGGACTTCAGCGCCGGGTCGAAGGGAATGAGCTCGACCGACCGCACGTGTCCTTGGAACCCGTCCGCTACTCGTCGCGCGGCCCGGCCGCCAACAGGTTCGGATTGAGTGACGATAACCACAGCGTTGTCGGCCAGCAACGAGGAGCGTTCATCCCGGTCGCGGAGCGCGTCGAGCAGGAGCGCCGCGGATTCAGCCGACTCCGGAGCTGCCAGAGTGGGGATCACGAGTTGATAGGACGAGTCGACCATGCGCAGCCAACGCTCGGCGGATTCGTCGTTCCCGGAGTCGAAGATCACGAGCCGGTAGTAACGGGCGGCAACCCGCATCAGCAGGTCGAATTCGGCGGTCGCGATCCGCTGATCCGTCGCGAGAAGCTCGGGGTTCGAACGCAACACGTCGTAACGGTCGGTCGCTTGGTGATGCACGAACCGGGTCATATCCGACACACCGGCTGTTGGAGAGAGGAGCTCGGGCGCGGCTGGCAGGAGGTCACGCAGCGTGGTCTCGTACAGGCCCTGCTCGGTGCGCCAGCCAAGCGTGCCCCGGGTGTCGTTGTTGTCCCAGGCCAGCACGTTTCCACCGCCTTCACGGGCGAAGACGGCGGCGAGCATGGCCGTGGTCATGGTCTTGCCGACACCGCCCTTGCCATTGGCAACGGCGATGGTCCGGCATCCCGCCCAATGGGTCGAGACAGGGCTGAGCCACTGGGCTCGTCGACGTGAGGCCGCGGACGGTCCCACCGGAAGGCCGAGCCGGGCCAGAGTGCCACGCCATCCGGACAGGTCGCTGCCGCGGTGGGAGGTAGAGGCGAGGAAGGTGAGGCGGGTAGGAGGCTCCACAGCCGGCGCGGACGGGGCGTCGACCGGTTCTGGCTGCGGAGCCTGTCCCTTCACCTCCCTTCTTCGAGTGAGTTCCCCTGATGAGCCGGCTGCCGACGAGGCGTCGAGCGGTGCCGCGGTGATGGTGCCGAGGGCGCCGTCGGTGCCGACAAGGAGGTGGTGCTTACCGCGATCACCGGAGGTGACCAGCTCTACGGGTGCGCCGGCGCGGCGGGCTTCGTGGGTTGCGCGCCGCATGATGGCGAGCCGGATGTCTTCGTCGCCGATCGCCTCGATCGGCTCAGACCGACCGTCCGGCCCGACGAACGTTGCAGTCCGTCCAATCACGGTCGCGAACGCACGTGGATGGGTCACAATGCTCATCACTGTTGCCTTTCAACGGGGATTTCAATCGGAGTCAGCCACCCCTCCAAGCCGGCATCCGGCTCGATCGGTTCTGGCCAGAGCCGTTCGATCTCGCTGACGTCAATGTCTGAGAGTTCGTGGTCGTCACGGTCAGCGGGAGACACGGCGTCGTCGGTCTTGAACAGCTCGTACTCCCATGGCGTTGAGGTGGCGAAGCAGTCGACGAGATAGGAGTACTGCCCGACGTACGCGAGGAACTCGCCTTTGCGCAGTTGCCTGGCCATCTCTACGTGGGGCGCTGGGAGGCTGAGCCGTTCCCGGAGTGAGACCTGCTCTTGGTGGTTAACGCGGAAAATGAACTTGTTCTCGATGTCGCCGACGATCGAGTAGGCGAGAGAGCGTTCGAGGGAGTCGGCGTCGCCGACCGCGTCCAGGTCGCCCATTTTATGCAGGATCACGATGTTGCTGATCCCGTAATGACGGGACAGTTTCAGCCACTGCTGGAACATCTGCAGGGATGCCAGGGAGGACATATCTCGCCAGCCCTCTTCGCGCACCACATAGCGGGTGCGGCGGGCGCCGCGGTCGCTGATGACGGCCTGTATCCAGGCCGTCGAACACACCTGCGTCAGCTGCGCCGCGAGGTCGCCGCGGGCGAACAACTCTGACGTGTCGGTGACGACGATGGGGGCGTCCTGGTCGAATTCGACTGTCGACTCCTCCTCGAACAGTCCCGACAGGTCACCTTCCACGAACCGGCGCAGCACGAAGCGGGGTTGCACCGCGCCTTCCGCTGCGCGGAACGCAGCGTCCGTCTCAGCGGCCAGTTGCCCCATCTCGTCATAGACGCCGCGAAGGGTCGGCCGGTCGCCGGTGCGGACGATGCAGCGGTCCAAAGCATCCATGATCGCGGCGTGCTCGACGGCGGTGAGTCGGCCGTTCAGGGTCATCTCGACGAGGGCGATCAGCGTGCCGATCCGGCGTTGCTTTACCATGTGCTCGTGCTGCTCGTCCGACGCATCCGATCGCCGAGGCCCACGGTCGAGTGGGTTCAATCGTGCACCGGTGCCGCCGCCGAGTCGGATCACCCGCCCGCCGGGAATCGCCTCGGCCACGGCGACCCACTCACCCTTCGGGTCGGACGGGACCACCACCTGGTGGCCGAACGCGATGGACCGGGTGGTGAGAGCCTTGATCGATCCGGATTTTCCGGACCTGTATGAGCCGAGCACGAGGATGTTGGTGGAAAACGTGCCGCGGTCGGATGAGTCGATGTAGGACTCCCAAGGGGAGAAGTGCCAGAGTGCGTCGGCGTTCAGGTCGACGCCGATGACAGGCCCGCGATGCCCGAGGCCGGAGTCGGCGACGAACGGGTAGATTCCGGCGATGTGCTGGGAGGTTGCCTGGTGCGGCGGAATCTGCGCTTTGGCCGGGTTCCAATAGCCGCCCTGAATGATCCCCGGTCCGAACGGTCC
The DNA here is from genome assembly GCF_049844955.1 of Microbacterium sp. DT81.1. Taxonomy (NCBI): domain Bacteria; kingdom Bacillati; phylum Actinomycetota; class Actinomycetes; order Micrococcales; family Microbacteriaceae; genus Microbacterium; species Microbacterium sp. DT81.1. Next base: position 338,903 of record NZ_JBNCMA010000005.1, on the reverse strand, counting down.
CGCGACCGCCGGTTCAGGCAGCGAACGGTCCTTGCGGGTAGAGCGAGTTGGCTTCTCCTCCTGCACCGCACGGGCCGCCTCGCGAGCGAGGGCGCGCTTCTCCGCACGGGTGCTACCGGCGGGAGTGAAGGTGAGAGAGTGGCGAGTCATTTCATTCCCAACCCGATCGGGAGGGCGTTCACCATCAGCGCCTCGGCCTGTTGGCAGTAGAGGATCTGCCCCTCCATCCCCGCACGCGAGAGGGCGTTGCGCATCCCAGCCATCGCCTGATCGAGGCGCTCCTCGTCGGGGGCGCTGACGGTGAGGTACGCGCCGTACCGGAACTCGCCGTGTCCGTTCGCGATCTCCTGCTCTTGCTGCTCCAGCGCCCGCCAATCCGCAGCATCCGCTGCCGATCCGTCCGCGCTCCGCTTCGCTCGCAGGTTCTCGTTGCCGCGCCACACCTTCTTCTCCTCCCTGATGCGTTTGAGGGCCTTCGCAACCGGCACAGGGGTGAGGACGATGGAGAAGATGTGGGTGATCGCCTCGCCAGTGTTTGGGTGCCTGGCAAACACGATCGGGGACAAGAACCCGACCGGAGCATTGGAGCGCGGCCACTCGTGCACCCACATCGTGGTGTGCACCCCCGAATCGGTGAGCACGATGCCGTTTCGACCCCTCGGCTCCTCCAGGTACATCGGGCCGATCGCTACCAGGTCAACCCCGGCCACATCGTCGGGGCGATTCTGAACGGTCGCGGCGAACTCCGGATCAAACGCCAGACGACCCAAGGCGGCCACATCGCGGTGGGACAGCCAGCGACGGACCTTGATCTTCGCGGAGCCGAGCGCGTCGGCGAGGTTCCCGGTCTCGATGGCCGCGAGGGCGAGGATCGCGTCCTTGCCACCGCCGAGGGATTTCAGTTGAGCGCCGAGCGCGATCAAGTCGAGGGTGAAGACGATGTAATTGCGGTGCGCTACCTCGAACCGCTCCGAACGGTCCATCACATTCTCGTAGTTGCGCGCGACAGGGGAGTCCGGGTCCAGCCGCCGCAACAGGCGGACGGTATCGTAGTGCTCCCTGGCGGCGCGGATCGTGGTCGGCAGAGTCCGCTCCTGAAGCGTTACCCGCTTGATGCCCGGGCGCTGGGTGAACGGCCCGAGGACGCGATCAAACTGCTCCGCGAGGTCGTACCGCTCTGGGATGTCATGCATGAGGAACCCTTGGACCTCGAGCTCCGCGATCACCGACACCGACCGGTCGTGCGGGTTGTACGCGGCGGCGACGTTGTCGACTTCCCACAGCTGGATCGACGCACGCGTACCCGGCAGGTTCAACGTCCCGACCAGCTGTCGGCGCTCCGGACGGTAGACGTTCTTAGTGGCGCCGGCGGCGTGCCGAGCTTGCTTCATCAGCCAGAGGCCGGCCATCTTGGGTGTCGAGATCCCACGGATGGTGGTCAGCGCAGCGACACCCAATCCGAGGTAGAAGGGAGCGCCGTAGAGCAAGCCGAGTGGACCGAACCTGTTCACCGCCATCAGCAGGACGAGGGCCGACGCGCTCAGAAATGTCAACTGCCAGGGGTCCATCCCCATCACGACACCCTGTCGCGATCGGCGAGAGAGACGGACCGGACGCGCAAAATCGTGAGCAGAAGTCATGAGGGCGTCCTTTCAGCCGCCGCATGCGGCGGAGCTGGTGGAGATTGCGCGGGCTCGCGGTGCGGATGAGAGGTGGATGCCTCGGGAGAAGGCGTGCCCGCCGTTGGCGTGGGCCGCGCTGAACCGTTGCTCGCCTGCGAGGGAGAGGAAGGGCCCCGCGGCACGCTAGCGGCGGACCCTGTACGAGGTCCCTCAGGCGGTCGCGCTGAGGCTGGGCCACTCTGGTTCGGTCGTACGCCCGATGGCGAGCCGCCGAGACGAGTCGGAATGCGGACTGCCGATCGCGCCGCGTTGGATGCGATGTGAGCACCATGGGAACCGAGCCGTGACCCCACCCCGTCGGCAGCGACCGCGCCCACGAAGCTGAACAGTCCGAAGATCGCAAACGGGGCGAAGGCCACTAGAGCCAGGCCGACGATTAGCGGCCACGACTGGGGATCCCAGATCGTCTTGATGTTCGCCAGACCGTTCACAATCAGCGTGATGAAGCCGATCGTGAGCGGCCCAGTCAGGAGGAGAACCGCCACCGCGGAGACGTACCGCACCACCCACTGCGGCCCGAGACCCCGCACAGGAAAGAGCATCCAGGCCACTGGTCCTACTGCGATCAGCGCAGCAAGCACGATGTTCCGGAACGCGAAGACGAGCACGAGCAGCAGCATCCCGATCATCAAAAGTCCGTGAATCAGGAACGCGAAGAAGTAGTTCGCCTGGCCGCCCGCCCACATCACCGACTGCAATGTCGAGAACAGAGCGAGAGGCCCGTTGCGGTTCATGATGTACCAGGTCATGTCATCGATCGCGTTGAGCAGGTGACCAGTCAGCCACAAGGTGATCGGCACCGCAGGGATCGCGATGAACGATCGGATGAGAGCTCCGATGAGTTCCTCGCGGTCGCGAGAGACGATGGCTGCAGCGACAGCCCACGCCATCCCACCGAACGTGATGATCAGGATCGCCCACTGCCAGAACGACCACTCGCCCACGGCGGCGGACCACAGCAGAGTGCTGGTGTCGAATTCCATGCTGTTCCCGACGACGTACATCATGGCCGTCGCCGAGAGAGCGAGCCCACGACCGGCGTTCTCGAAGGTAAGACAAACAACGTCGCCCAGACTGCATCCGTACTTCACGAGGAGGGGAGTACCTCCCCCGTTCTGGAGCTCCTGCGTGTGCCCTTCGTAGGTGGTGCACACCGTGGTGAGTCGGCCCTGGTAGAGCACGTCCTTGAAGCACTGCTGGGCGGTGACGTTCGCCGGATCCGTGGGTGTGCACGATACCTGCCCGCTCGCACTTTGGCAGTCAACCGGGTAAGCGGGCGCCGACCATGGCGCTCCGGAGACGAGCTCCATTACGACGACCGGTCCCTGCGGTGCGGACACGGTTGCCAGCGTGGTCGCGGATGCGGGAGTCAGCGCAACCAGAGCCAGGCCGGCGCCGAGGAGGAGGCCGATGACAAGAGCGGGCACGATTCGCATCAGAAGCCGAAATCGAAATTCACGAACCAGGCGAAGAGACCGTTCAGGGCGCCGAGCACGGCTGCCCCGAGGAAGATCCAGAGAATGTTCTCGCCGGCCCACGTGCGGACGCGTTCTGACCCGACGCCCCTGAACGCGAGCGCCGAACCGGCGACGATCAGCATCGCCAACACCACAAGCATCGCCCCGGCCAGGATGTAGGACACGATGACCTGGAAGCCCTGAAAGAAGGGCGCCGTGAAGTCCGGTTGGATGTCGGGCACGTCGACGTCGGTCGGTGCCTGTCGTGCGAACATGGTGCGCTCCTTGCTGGTGGCTACTTGAGAGGGAGGCCGAGGGCGGCCATGAACGGTTGCGGATCGACCGAGGTCCCGGACCTCTGCACCTCGTAATGCAGGTGGCAGCCGAATGACTTGCCAGTGTTTCCTTCGGCGCCGAGCGGTGTCCCGGCAACGAGCTCCTGGCCCACGACGACACGAAGGGAGGCCCACTGCATGTGCGCGTAGAGGGTGATAAGGCGGTCACCGTGGTCGATGCGAACGGTGTTCCCGTAGCCCTGATAGGTTCCGGCGGTTAGAACCGTGCCCGGACCCGCAGCGTAGACGGTGGCGCCGCAGCCTTGCGCCATGTCATAACCCTTGTGATCCGTCGAGCAGTAACCGCACCCCTTGACCGGGTTGTAACCGAAACCCCGGCCCTTGAAATACACCCCCGTGAGGGGATACGCCCACTCCCCGTTCGCCGGCGCCGGAGCGGGATGAGCACTGGTCACAGCAGTGCTGGCCCCAGCACCGGCGACGGCAAGGGGGATCGCGACGAGCGGCGCCTTCGCGAACGCGACCACCAGCAGAACCGCGACGATCGCCCCGGTCAGGATCCTCCGTCCAGTCCTCGTGTTCCCGAGGGCTGCTGCGGCGGCAACCAGGGCACCCATGTCAGGGCTCCAACGGCTCCGTGAAGTAGCGGACCACCTTGCAGTCCCCAACCGTCTGCGCCGAGTCCGGGGTCGGTACCGAGCCTTCGCCGCACAGCACCTGAACGCTCACACGTACTGACTCCTCGTACGAGGCTGCGCCGTCTCCGCCATCCGAGCGCGTGAACACCAAAGCAACGTCAGCCGTGCCGATCGACATGTCACCCGAGGGATCCTCCGTTACCGGAACGAACTCCACCTCCCCCGCGGCCGCCGCAACGACGCGACCGTCTTCTCCGGCCAGCGAGTCCCAATCCTGTTGAGGCAGCACAACTCCTTGACGGAGTTCGAGTTGAGCGGCCTTCATCCGTGCCGGCCGGTCAGTCTCGCCGTACCGTGTGTCCGGGGTGAACCACGAGTCCAGATACTCCAGCCACTCATCGCGTGTCGCTTTCGTCGTGTCGAAGGTGGAAGCGGCAGCCAGCGCCGCACGGATGTACGTCTCGGCATCCGTTGTGATGGGCTCTGGCGTCCAGCCACGATCCTCAGCCGTCGGGTCGACGACCTCTCCGTCTGGCTCGGCGATGGTAGGCGTCGGGATCCTCGATCCTTCGCTGGGATTACCGCTGGGTGCTGGACTCGGAGGTGACTGCGACACGACGGAGCCCACAATGACGGCCACGATTCCGAGGACCAGCACCAGGGCACCGACCGCTGCCCAAATCAGGCCGCGTCGGCTCGGATTCGGACGCGGCGTCATCGCACCTCCCTGGCACGAGTCATGACGGTGGCGATGCACGCGTCGATCCGGCTTTGCCCGGCGTCCGTCGTGAGTCCGCGACCGGCGAATCGGGTGACCCGAAGGGTTCCCTGTGCGACCCCGGTCCGGGCCTCGAACTGCGACTGCGACGGATTCACTACGCTCCTCCAAGTGCTTTGGATGCTGGATAAACCATACTGTATAGCCGTATGGATTCGATGTAAACGCCCAATTTAGATGCGGCGATGAGCGCCGAGCCGAATGGCGCGGTCGCGGCACCGCGGAGGCGGCGCGCGTTTTATGAGAGGTAGAGTGCCAGCATCTGATGTGACCCTTCTGTGCTGGGGTGATCAGAATACATAACTGGCCCGAAAGTTGTAACTATTTTCCTCTCGTCAGGGCCTCCGACGTGCGTCTTGACTGGCAGGGAGATACCAATCGATGAGTGTCGCTGCCGGGGCCTTCAGACAGTGGGCCGCGCACGCGGGCCTTCCCGGCAACACCGCTGCCATCGCGCAGGTCATCGGACTGGCTCGCCCCACGCTGCAGAAGCAGTTCATACGGGGCCGAGTGCAAGAGGGGGTGGTCATCCGCGCGGCCCGCGCCCTCCGTCTCGATCCAGTCGGCGTCCTGTCCCAGTTTCCTGAATACGCGGATCTTGGGGCCGGCGTTCGGCCGCCGCTGGCGGTGGAGGTTCTCTCACAGGTCACCGTGGATGACGCCCTTCTCGAGCTGTTGAGACGGCGCCGGCCCGACAACGGGCAGACGTTGGCGACGATGCAGACGTGGCCGGAGCCGCCGATCCCGGACGGCCTCCGCCAGTGGATCGATGCGGTGGACCCGGGAGACCTTCGACGAACACTTGCTGGCCGAATGGCCATCGCCCCTTCCAATCTGTCCGCGCAGATCACAACGAACAAAGTTGCGCCGCGAGCCCTGGTCGAGGCGGCTCGCATCGCGAACACCTCGCTCGTGAGCGGCCTCGCGGTTGCTGGCGTTGTCACTCTTGATGAAGCCGGTTGGACGCGAAACGCGCGGGCCGCGGCGATGACTCAACTCCGCGACTCCGCCCTACATGACCTCGTCACCTCAAGAATCGCGGCCGCGCAACGGGCGGCCCGCCGCCTCGAGGCCGACGAAGAAGCGGCTCAGCGCATCCGGGACACTCTGGGGTGACCGAGGCGTACACTGCCAGCCTGTAGTTCGTTTCAGCGAAGTGAGGCTTCCCATGCTCATCGCCTATTTGTTCGCCATCATCCTCCTGGCGCTTGCGCTAACCCGACTGCCAAGCGCCATTCGCGGTCGAAATGTCATCGTCATGCTCGCCGCAACGGCGATCGTCATTGCGTTCGTTCTGATCACACCCGCCGTGTACGCCGCGTTGAACCCTCTGCTGCCGGTGCCCAATTGGGCGGACCTTATTTCGAAGCTGGCGTTGTTCCTTGGTCTGCTGCTCGCGGGAACACAGATCGCGCGCGCCTACAACTCAGCGGATGCCCGACGGCTGATCTCTGGGCTGCCAGGCCTCATGGCGTTCGCATTGCTCTTCATCGCTGAAGTCGTCATCTTCGCCTTTGTCTACGATGCGACGCCGGTGCCCGGAATGGAGGCAGACCTCGCGGATCCGCTGGTGCGGGTTTACGCCGCGATCGCGACCGCCTATGCCGCCTACGTTGCCATCGTTCTGATTCCCGCGCTCCTGACTGGAAGCCGCTCCAGCGAAAGAAGCGCCCGCACCACTTCCCTGCTTCTCTTGCTGGGCTTCGGGCTCGCCATCGTTCGCTTTGGGCTCGCCATCGTGACGCTTGCGTACGTCCCGGTGTACCAAGCGGCACAGGTCGTCAGCGGCGTCGCGGCGATATTCGTAGCGCTCGGTCTCACTAACGCCTTCTTCAGCCGCGTCATCCGTGGCCGGCGTACGCAACGCCTTTACGTTTGATCAGAGAATGCCGAGCACCTTCACCGTCGTCACCCGGACACCGCACCCCATCGAGCGCCTGTTCGACGTCTCCTTGAGCATCGATGAGACGTCAAGATCGATGGGCCGATCGGGTGCTCGCCCCGTCGCGGGTGTCACCTCTGGAAGCATCGCGCTTGGACAGACTGTCACCTGGCGCGGGCGGCATTTCGGGCTGTGGTTCACCCACACGTCTCGGATAACCGAGTTGGATCGTCCACACAGTTTCACCGACGAGCAGGTAAGGGGAGCGTTCAAATCCTTCCATCACCGCCACCTGTTCCGACGCGATGCCGATGAGACGGTGATGATCGACGTCGTCACTCTCGCGTCGCCGGTGTTCGGCTTCCTTGCCGAAGCGATCGTCCTCGTTCCCTACTTTCGTCGCCTCATCAGGAGGAGGAACCGCCACCTCCTTGCGGTTCTTGATGGCGCGCAGCCAGTGATTCGAGTTCCCACGGCAGATTGATGTCGTGGGAAGCTATTCGCCTTAGCGGTGTGGGGATCGCGTGGGGGAGAATGGCCCTGTGCCCAGACTCGCCCAGCCTGCCGGATCCGAAGACGCGCAAGAGCCCGTCGCTATCCTGGGAAACCTCGTGAAGGCCGGCATCGTGCGCACTCTCCGCGAGAACCCGGACGTCACCATCCGCTCCATCTGCCAGGCTCTCGAGCTGGGACCGACCACGGTCCAGCCGTACCTGGCCGAGCTCGAGGCCTCGCGCATAGTGATCGCAGACCCTCCCATGAGCGAGAGCCGCAAGGGGGTCTGGGTTAGATACCGCGTCAACAATGAGGCGGTCACGGACCTGTATCTGAGGCTTGGGCTCGCCATCGGCGAGTTCTAGCCGACGATTGGCTCAATGAGTGCTGGCCCATGCGGCAGGACAAGGCCCGCAAACCGGTCGCCGACCAGAAGCCCACGGAGCCTGATGCCGGCATAACGTCGGCACCTCGGGCCGCTCGGCCCCAAACGCGCTGCTTTGGGATGGAGATGTCGTTGAGTCCCTGGGAAACTCGCTCGTAGGACGAGCAAGGTGGTGTGCCCATGACAACGAACGAGTGGGTAGCGGTCTTCGTCGGGATCGTGACGGCCATCACGACGGTGGTGGGCGGATTCCTCCGGTCCAGCCGTGCGGCGCAGCTCCGCAAGGCGATTTCCGAGGATCAAGCTATCGTCAAGTCGCTCGCACCCGAACGGCCCGCGAAATCGGCGTTGCTGACAGGGATCGACCGTCAATCGGCCGAGCTCGCCGCCATCGTGCTCCACCCGATGCGTGCGTCCGTGATCGTCTACGCATTCGTGGCCTTCTTGTTCTGGGGCGTCGTATTGATCGTGTACCTCACCGAAGGACCTCGTCCCTTGACGTTCGCCGAAGGACCCGGCCGCGGCCTCACGAACTGGGGATACCTGCTCGGGGGGATCGTTGCACTGACCCTCTGCATACGCGATATTCGTCGGACTGCGCGAGCACGGTCACGTGAACGCGACCGGCTACTCAACGGAAGACCGACCGGCGTTGAGCCACCCGGTCCCGGCGGGGAGGGGTGAACACCCTACGCAGAAGGGCGGAATCGCCCGGTGCAACTGCGTCCCTAGAGCGATTCCACCCACGCGGAGAGGTTCTCAACCGCCCGCCGTCCTTCGGACGTCAGCACATGACGGTAAGGGTCGGACGCTTCCGGGCTGCTGTGTCCGCTTACTCCGGAGAACGCGGCCCACGGAATGCCGGCGTGCTCGGACAGTGTCACGTAGGAGTGTCGGAGCCAGTGCGTGGTGGCACCCGGACGATCCACACCTGCCCTCAAGAGAGCCGCGCGCAGGTCCTCATTATCGTCGGCGTTTGTCTTCGGGGAGCCGTTTGCGCGGTGCCAGACCAGTCCGTGCGAGTTTGGGGCGGTGCCAGAGTCAGCGAGCGACCGAATCTGCTGAACGGTCGCATCGGTAAGCGGAATCTCGCGGGCCGTCCCATTCTTGGGCCGAACGAGCAGGTGCCGACCTTCCAGGAGGACCGAATCCAGGTCAGGCGCGACGACGATCTGACGGTGAGGGCACGCACCCGCTTGCTTCCGACCACACGAGCCGCCGCACCCATGTGTGAATGCGCCATCCGTCAGCGACCACGACAGTTGCGCGACGCCCTTCCCGAGATCGATGTCTGCCCAGCGCAGCGCGCGCGCCTCTCCGCTGCGCAAACCCGTGAGCAGCGCAAGGGTCCAGCGCGCGTCCCCGAGGGCGAGGAGTGCCCTGGCTTCCTCGCGGGAAAGCGACGATCGGACCTTGGATGGTCGCGTGCGTCGCGGGGGATTGAGTGCGGCGATGTTGTCGGCGATAATCCGCTCCGCCCGAGCATGCTCGAGCAGACTGACGAGAGTGCGGTGCGCGCCTGCGACGGTGGCATCGCCGACACCGCGGAGGCGCATGGCGGCGTGCATGCGACGGATGTCGGCAGGGGTGAGGTCGGCAGCGATGCGGTCTCCCAGCGTTGGCAGGATATTGCCCTTCACGTGGGACCGGTAGTTCGCGAGCGTGTGTGGTCGGGAGCGGTCGGCCACATCCGTCAGCCACGATGCCGCCAGGTCGCGCACCCGGGTCGAGCGATCAAGCACTATACCGATCGAGTCCCGCTCGCGGAGCATCAGGTTCAGCTTCTTGACGGCGCCGTCCTTCGTCTTCGACATCCGAGCCTTCTGGAGTCGATTGCCTGTTTCCGGGTCGAAACCGACGTCGACGACCGCGCGCCACATTCCACGGGACTCCACCCAGTAGAGGGCGCCCTGACCGTGCTCACGAGCCTTCGGCATCCCCCGAGACTACCGCCATCGGTATACACATAGATGTACACATAGCTGTGGCACCACGTGGTGTGCTGTGGCGAGACGCCGGAGGAATTCCGCGGGATTTGGCGGAACTTGTGGAGGGGATGACGGGAATCGAACCCGCGCTATCAGCTTGGGAAGCTGAAGTTCTGCCATTGAACTACATCCCCGGCAGGCCTTGCGGCGCCCGCCCAGCATAACAAACGACCGCTGCCGCGATCTTCGCGCGCACAACGCAGGAGATTCCGCGGCTGGATGTCGGTCACCGCCGTGGTCTGGCCGGCTCGGGCGCGTCGGCTTGCGGAACTCCTGCGTCATGTCCGGCCGCAGCCGGCATCCGGTGAACTCCGCCTCGCTAGGCTGGGCGCGTGCTGCTCTCCGACCGCGACATCAAACACGAACTCGCCGCCGGGCGCATCGGGCTGGAACCATCGGCCGAGGAGATGATCCAGCCATCGAGCATCGACGTGCGGCTCGACCGGTACTTCCGGCTGTTCGACAATCACAAGTACCCGTACATCGATCCGGCGGAGGACCAGCCCGAGCTGACCCACCTGATCTCCACGGCGCCGAACGAGCCCTTCATCCTGCACCCCGGTGAGTTCGTGCTCGGAAGCACTTTCGAGCTCGTGACCCTTCCCGACGACGTCGCGGCCCGCCTCGAAGGCAAGTCGTCGCTCGGTCGCCTCGGGCTGCTCACCCACTCCACCGCCGGCTTCATCGACCCGGGCTTCTCCGGCCACGTCACGCTCGAGCTCTCGAACGTCGCGACACTGCCGATCAAGCTGTGGCCCGGTATGAAGATCGGGCAGCTCTGCTTCTTCCGCCTGTCCTCGCCCACCGAGAACCCCTACGGCTCCGGCCCGTACGGAAACCGCTACCAGGGGCAGCGCGGTCCGACCGCTTCTCGGTCGTTCCAGAACTTCCACCGGACCGACGTCGGCACGACCGACGCCGGCGCCACGGGCGGCTGAGGCCCGCCGGCCCGGGGGACCGGGCGCCGGCACGCCGCAGGCGCGGGCTGTTGAGGTCGCGGCCGCCGAGGCAGCCCGGGCCGCTACAGCTGGGGCCGCCACAGCCGCGGCCGGCCGGGGCCGCCGGGGCCGCTACATCCCTAGCCGCGATCACGCGCTGCACAATCTGTCGCGCGCGGCGCGGATTGGCGCAGCGCGCGACAGAAAGGGCAGCGCGTCGTCCAGGACGGCGCCAGAAACCGGCCAGCGCGCCCTCAACGGCGCCGAGCCGCCTACGCCGCGACCGGTTCCCGCTCGTCGCCGCGCAGCGCGTCGATCGCCGGAAGGCCGCCGGTCGTCAGGGCCACGACCGCGTCGAGCACCGGATCGGCCGAGAGCACGCGGTTGTGCCCCAGCCCCTCCGTCAGCAGCAGCCGCGAACGCGCGCCGTGCGCCGCGTGCAGGCGCTGCGAGTCGAGCGGAGGCATCTGGCGGTCGCCACGGTCGTGCACGACGAGAAGGTCCACCGCGGGGGGAAGGGGATCTGCGACGGCGTCGTAGCGGGCGAAGACGGATGCCTGATCCTCGCCGACCCGGGCGCGGAAGGAGCGTCCGAAGGCAGCCCTCGTCGGCGCGTCGAGGTCGAGCGCCGCCGCGAACTGGCCGAGGAACGCATCCGGGCTTGCGGCCCCCGAGATCGCGGCGACCGCTCCGGTGGTGACTCCGTTGCGCGCAGCCGTAAGGCCGGCAAGCGCTCCGAAGGAGTGTCCGATGATGGCGCTGAAGCGCCCGTGCGCGCGCTGCAGTTGCTCGGTCGCCTCGATCCAGTCCCTGATGTCGGTGCGCCGTCCTGTCGAGTCGCCGTGGGCGGGGGCGTCGAATGACACCACGTGGAATCCCTCGGAGACGAGCTCGCGCACGACCGGCGCGAACTGCGAGGCGCGGCCCCGCCAGCCGTGCAGCAGCAGCACTGTGCGGTCGCCGGCACCCCAGCGGTACGTCGTCACATCGTCGGACCGGACTCGCAGCATGCCGCGCCGGGCGGCGAAGTGGGTGACCGCGTCGGCTTCGCGCATCGGCATCCGGGGCTGAGTCAGAGAGAAGGCCTGCGTCGTGAAGCGGCCCGCCAAGCGGGGCGACACGGCCGAGGTTGCGCGGATGCCTCCGCGGATGACGGTGAAGCTCGAAACCACGATGTCTCCTTTTCCAAAAAATGAATACGAACGATCGTACGTAGGCTATCTGAACGATCGTTCGTACACTAGAGGTATGTCGGAAATTCTCGTACAGGACCGCCGCCGGGCCCGCGGCGACGCGTCGCGCCGCACGGTGCTCGAGAGCGCGACGGACCTCGCCTCGACGGACGGCCTGGACGGGCTGACCATCGGACGCCTGGCGGAGACATCCGGACTCAGCAAGAGCAGCATCGCCACGCTGTTCGGTGGGAAGGAGGGATTGCAGCTCGCCACAGTGGAGGCCGCTCGGCAGGTCTTCCAGGAGAGCGTGGTCGACGGTGCCCGCGCCGAGGACCGCGGCATCCGGCGTCTTTCCGCACTGCTGCGCAGTGCGCTGGACTACTCCCGCGAACGCGTCTTCTCGGGAGGATGCTTCTTCGCGGCGACGGCGGCGGATGTCGACTCCAAGCCAGGCCCGGTGCGCGATGCCGTACGCGGAGCGTTGCGCGAGTGGTACGGCTACCTCGAGGCACAGCTGCGGTACGCGGCGGAGAAGGGCGAGATCACGGCGGATGCCGGTCAGGTCGAGCAGCTCGCCTTCGAGGTCATCGCCCTCGACAACGAGGCCAATGCCCGCTCACTGCTGATGGGGAGCGAGCGCCCCTATGACATCGCGGCGGCCGCGATGCGCGATCGGCTGATCGCGTTCGGCGCGGATCCGGCCGACCTTGCCGCTCTGACGCGCTGAAGCTCCAGGTCGGAGCGCCACGTCGGCGCACGCCAGGGATGCCGGACGGCCGTGTCTGCCGGTTCTATCGCGCGGATGCCTTGCGGGCATGGAGCGCGAGCGTCTGGGAGCGCATCAGCGCGGTGCTCTTCTCAACGAAATCGAGAACGAGCTCGAGCTGCTCGTTGTTGTAACCCTCCAGCAGGGCGGATGTCGAGTTGGTGAGCGGCATGAAGCGGTCCCCCGTGCCGTCCGATCGCCTCTCCGCATCGAGAGGGCGCACCACGACCCTCCGACGGTCCGCCGGGTCCTTGGCCCTCTCGACGAAGCCCGCGCGTTCCAGCCGGTCGATCACGCCGGTGACCGCCGCCGTGGTGAGTCCGGTGAGTTCGGCGAGCTCGCCGGCGGTGATCGGTCCCGTCTCGTCGAGGAGTCCGCGGCACTTCAGGTCGGTGCCGTTCAGCCCGAGACTCACCGCGAGCGCCTGGTGGAAGATCACCGTCCACGTGCTGTTGCGCTGGATCTGCTCGAAGAACTGCCGCACCAATTCTTCTCTCCCGCGCGACCCGGTCGGTGATGTCGCCATGAAAGCCTCCGCAGGTCCCTTGCCACTCGGCTTGACGTCCGACCGAGCTCGTCCTACTCTCTCACAGGATAGATATCTAAGATCGTTAGACACTCACACGCTTAGAGAAGGCAGCCCCGATGACCCCTGAATATCACTCCCATCTCGCGACAGACGAGCATGGCCGGCGCGGAGGCGATGAGGGAGCCGTCCGCGAGCTCTTCCGCCGCCTGCTCGAGGCCTGGGCGGCCGGTGATGCGGAACGATATGGCGCCCTGTTCACGGAGGACGCGGACTACGTGGCTTTCGACGGAGTGAACCAGAAGGGCCGTGCGGCCATCGTCGGCGGGCACCGCCCGCTGTTCGAGAAGTGGCTCAAGGGCTCCGCCTTGACGGGAGAGGTGACGGGCGTGCGCTTCCTTGCCCCGGACGTGGCGCTGGTGCACGCGAGCGGTGGAACGCTGCTGAAGGGCAAGAAGAAGCCCGACGCGACACGCCGCTCCATCCAGTCCCTCGTCGCGGTCAACGGCGAGGACGGGTGGAGATTCACGTCCTTCCACAACACACGGGTGCGGGGCATCGGCTCGTTCCAGGGCGTGCTGCTCTGGAAGATGACCGACACCTTGTGGCGGCTGTTCGGACCGAGGTAGATCCGGTCAGTGCGCCGTGGTGACTCCGAGAAGGTCATGGGTGAGCACCGCCGCGACACGCGCGCCGGCGCCCGCAGCGACGATCAGCTGCTGGGGTCCGGGCGTCGCAGCATCGCCTGCCGCGTAGAGCCCCGGGATGCTGGTACGGCCGGACCCGTCGGTGACGAGGTTGCCGTCGGCGTCGATCGTCGGGTCGAGCCCGGCGAGGAACTCCAGCGCGGGATGCCACTGCGGGCGAACGAAGCCACCGCCGATCTGAACCCGTGCGCCGTCGACGAGTCGAACGGCGGTGACCGCGCCGCGGTCGCCTTCGAGCTCCTCGATGAGGCGGCGGTCGACACGGATGCCTCGCGCCGCGAGCCCGGACTCCTCTTCCTCGTCGATCACCGGTGCGCCGTGGGTGAACACGGTGAGGTCGTCGGTCCAGCGGGCTATCAGCAGGGCGCGCTCCGCGAGGTCGGCGCTTTCGCCGATCAGGGCGAGGGGGCGATCCCGAAGCTCCCAGCCGTCGCACGCCGCGCAGCTGAACAGCGTCATACCGTAGAACGCACGAAGGCTCGGGATCGCGGGGAGCGTCTCGCGCAGGCCGGTGGCGACGAGCACCGAGCGCGCCGTGACGGTGGACGGGACGCCCCGGCCGCGGCTCTCGAGCGCCCCGCGGAAGCGCATGCCTTCTCCGGCATCCGGCGCATCCGGCTCGACCAGCTCAAGGGCCGAAACGAGCGCGCGCTCGATCACCCGCACCTCCGGATAGGCCTCGAGTTCGGCGCGGGCAAGCTTGCGCAGCTCGAGCGGCGAGATGCCGTCGCGGGTCAGGAAGCCGTGCGAGCGCAGGGTCGCCGAGTTTCGCGGGCGGCCGGCATCCACGACCAGCACGCTCTCGCGGGCCCGCCCGAGATTCAGCGCGGCCGAGAGCCCTGCCGGCCCCCCGCCGATCACGAGCGCGTCGACGGCCACGGTGGCCGTCTGCTCAGCCATGTGAGTCCTGCGGGGGGAGGGCATGGATGACCGGGTGGTCCTTGTGGATGACGCCGACCTTGGCGGCACCGCCCGGGGACCCGATGTCGTCGAAGAACTCGACGTTGGCCTTGTAGTAGTCCGACCACTCCTCGGGGAGATCGTCCTCGTAGTAGATCGCCTCGACGGGGCAGACCGGTTCGCAGGCGCCGCAGTCCACGCACTCATCCGGGTGGATGTACAGCGATCGATCGCCCTCGTAGATGCAGTCCACCGGGCACTCGTCGATGCACGCCCGGTCCTTCACATCGACGCAGGGCAGCGCGATGACGTACGTCACGAGTCGACGAGCGCGCCGGAGCGCGAGATCTCGACCTGCTCGTCGCGCGACACGACCTTGATGCGCTCGCGTGCGACCGGCACCTCGAACCCGTCGGAGGAGAACGCCTCGCCGAGCCCGCGCTCGTGCGCGTCCAGGGCGAGCCAGCCCTCCCACGTGGTGAACGGCACGCCGCGCTCCTGGAGCAGCTCGGGCACGTCGGCGCCGGCATCCTCCACCGGCCGCGGAAGTATGCCTGCCTGAGCATCCGCGAGCAGGTGCGTGACCGTCTCGAGTGCGTCGCCCTTCGTATGGCCGATGAGGCCTACGGGTCCGCGCTTGATCCAGCCGGTCGCATACACGCCCGGCAGGGGCGTCCCGTGCTCGTCGACGACCCGGCCCTCGACGTTGGGGATGACCGCGGCCACCTCATCGAACGGCACGCCGGGCAGCGGCGAGCTGGCGTAGCCCACCGCCCGATAGACGGCCTGCACGGGGTAGTCCACGAACACCCCGGTCCCGACGACCGAACCGTCTCCGGCTGGACGCGTGCGTTCGAACCGCACCGACTCGACGCGCCCGTCGCCCGTGATCTCGACCGGGCTGTGCAGGAAGTGCAGGTGCAGCCGCCGGGATGCCGTGGGCACCCAGTCCGCCGGCTTTCGCCAGCCGTTCAGCGTGCGCGTCATGACCTTGACCTGGTTGCTGCTCGCGTGCAGCGCCTCGGCGTGCGGGTCGCCGGCCGCGGCCTCGAAGTCTTCGTCGTAGACGACGATGTCGACATCCGGCACCTCGCCGAGCTCGCGCAGCTCGATCGGCGTGAACTTCACGTGCCCGGGGCCGCGTCGTCCGAAGACGTGCACGTCGGTGACGGGCGAGGCGGCGAGGCCTTCGTAGACGTTCTCGGGGATGTCGGTCGAGAGCAGGTCCTTCGGGTGCTTGGCCAGCACACGCGCGACGTCGAGGGCCACGTTGCCGTTGCCGATCACCGCGATCGACTCGGCCTCGAGCGGCCACTCGCGCGGCACGTCCGGGTGCCCGTCGTACCAGGCCACGAAGTCCGCCGAGCCGAAGGAGCCGGGCAGCTCGACACCGGGCACGTTCAGGGGCGCATCGCGCAAGGCGCCGGTCGCGAAGATCACGGCGTCGTACCGCTCGCGGAGCTCGGCCACCTCGATGTCGCGGCCGATCTCGACGTTGCCGATGAGGCGCACGTCGCCGGAGTCGAGCATCTCGTGCAGGGAGTTGACGATGCCCTTGATGCGCGGGTGATCGGGCGCGACGCCGTAGCGGATGAGCCCGTACGGCGCCGGCAGGGACTCGAACAGGTCGATGGAGAGCTCGAGCTCGGCGCCCACCTCTTGGCCGAGGGCGGCGACCTGCCGACGGAGGATGTTGCCCGCGTAGATGCCGGCGGGGCCGGCTCCGACGATCGCGACGCGGAGGTTCTGAAGGGTCATTGCCGGATGGCCTTTCGGGAAGGTGCCCCGAGGAGCGTCTCGTCGGTGGCGGGTGCGGGGCGAGCGTCGGCGATCGCCTGGGGGGCATAGGGGCTGAGGGTGACGACGTCTCCGACGACGATCACGGCGGGCGAGCGGATGCCGCGGGCGGCGGCCTGCGCGGCGATGGTGTCGAGGGTGCCCACGGTCACGCGCTGGCGCGCGCCGTAGCCGTCCTCGATGATCGCGACCGGGCACTCGGCGCCGCGGTCGCCGGAGGCCAGCACGTGCGCTGAGTGCGCCAGAGTGCCGACGCCCATGAGCAGCACGACCGTGTGGTCGCGTCCGCCGCCGAGCGAGACGATCTGGTCGTGGCCAGTGACGACGGTGAAGGTCGTGGCGAGCCCGCGGTGGGTGAGCGGGATGCCGGCGATCGCGGGCACCGAGATGGCGCTCGTGACACCCGGGACCACCTCGACATCCACCCCCGCCTCGCGGCAGAACTCGACCTCCTCGCCGCCGCGGCCGAAGACGAACGGATCGCCGCCCTTCAGTCGCACGACGCGCTTGCCGTCGCGGGCAAGCGTGACGAGCAGGGCGTTGATCGCGTCCTGAGGCACGGCGTGGTGGCCGGGGAGCTTGCCGACGTCGACGATCTCGGCATCCAGCTGCAGCTCGTCGAGCACCGCCCGGGCACCGAGCCGGTCCGCGACGACGACGTCCGCCGCCTCGAGGGCACGGAGGCCCCGCACGGTGAGCAGGCCGGGGTCACCCGGTCCCGCGCCGACCAGGGTCACACGCCCGGCGCTCACTTCGCGCCCCCCGAGAGGAGAAGCCCGCGCCCGCGCAGCATGCGGCGCTCGAGCGGCCCGAAGAAGACCAGCTCGATCAGGATGCCGATCGCCAGGATGACGAGGATCGTGCCGAGCACACCGGCCAGGTCCGCGAGCTCGCGCGATTGCTGAAGCATCGATCCGAGGCCGAAGCCGATCGTGCCGCCCATCGCGATGATCTCGGCCGCCATGAGGGAGCGCCACGAGAACGCCCAGCCCTGCTTGAGCCCCGCGACGTACCCGGGGAGCGCAGCCGGCAGGATCACCATGGTGGCGAGCTGTGTTCGGCTGGCTCCCAGCACCGTGCCGACGCGGCGCAGCTGGGGCGGGACCTGCTCGACGCCGGAGATGAGCCCGTTCACGATCGACGGGATCGCGCCCATCAGGATCACGAAGTACACCGTGGCGTCACTGAGGCCGAACCAGATGATGGCGGCGGGCACCCACGCGACGGAGGGGAGCACCTGCAGGCCCGAGATGATCGGGCCCATGGCGCGGCGCAGCGGCTTGACCTCGGCGAGCAGCAGGCCGAGCGGCGTGCCGACCGCGATCGCGATCAGGAAGCCGATCACCCCGCGCTCGAGGCTGGTCGCCACCGCCTGCTGAAGGCGCCCCGACTCCCATGCGTCGCCGAGGGCCGCGACGACGTCGAGGGGACTCGGCACGATATCGGGTCGCGGCTGGGCGATCACGACATAGAGCTGCCAGACCGCGAGCAGTGCCAGAACGAAGAGGATCGGAGGCAGCACGCTCGTGACGAAGACCCGCCAGCGGCTCGTCGGCCGCTCGGGATCGGTCTGCAGGCGGTCGAGTCCCGCTTCGAGGCTGCGGAATTCGTCCCGGTGCGACGGGCGTGCCAAGACCGCATCCTCGCCGGCGATCCCATCCGCGACCACGGCGGTCCGTCCGAGCACATCCCGGTGATTCAGGGCGGTGTCATGCGGCATTTCGGCGGATCTCCTTCCGCAGCTTGTCGGTGATCTCCACCGCGAGGGCGGCGACCTCGGGCGACTCGATGCGCCGTCCGGTCGTGCGGGCGATGCGCCACTCCTCCGAGACCCGGCCTGGGCGGCTGGAGAGCAGCACGACGCGCTCACCGAGCCGCGCCGCCTCGCGCACGTTGTGGGTGACGAAGACGATCGTGCGTCCGGTCGCCCGCCAGACCCGCTCCAGCTCTTCGTGCAGCAGGTCGCGGGTGATGGCGTCGAGCGCCGCGAACGGCTCGTCCATGAGCAGCACGGGGCGGTCCTGCGCGAGCGCGCGAGCGAGCGCCACCCGCTGCCGCATGCCGCCCGACAGCTCGTGCGGCCTCTTCCCCGCGGCATCCGCGAGGTTGACGGTGTCCAGCAGCACCAGCGCCTTCTCCCGGCGCTCCCTGCGCGGTACCCCGCGCAGCCGGAGGGCCAGCTCGACGTTGCCGCGTGCGCTCAGCCACGGCATGAGGGCCGACTCCTGGAACATGACCGCCGAGCCCTCGCCCGGGGTGTCGATGTGGCCGGTCGTGGGCTTGTCGAGGCCCGCGATCAGGTTGAGCAGCGTGGACTTGCCGCACCCGGATGCGCCGATCAGGCACACGAACTCGCCGGGGGCGATGTCGAGGTCGATCCCGTCGAGCACGAGGGGTCCGGTGCCGAAGCGCTTGCCGACCCCCTCGATGCGCACGGCGGGCTCGGCCGGCGGCGCGGCCGGCCGGACCGGCGCGCTCTCGTCGAAGCTCGGGCCGAGCAGGTTCGGCGGCCGCACCGCCGGCACCGCCGCGGGGGCGTGCCCGGGGGCGCCGGTCGGCGCGGACGGGGTCGTCATGGTCAGTCCTCGCCGAGTCCGGCCGCCGAGACGGTGTCGTTGCCGGCCGACTCGAGGATGCCGTTGAGCAGCCGCAGGTCGAAGAGGCCGTCGATCGATCCGTCCTTCTGCGTCCCGGCGGACAGTCCGTTCGCCACCAGGGTCTCGAAGGTGTCGGCGTGCGGGTCGACCGAGAAGGTGACGTGCTCGAGGGCCCGGGCGATGACGGCGTCGGCGAGCGGCTTGCCCGTCTCGGCCTCGATGGCGCCGTTGATCACGCCGCCGGCCTCGTCGGGGTTGTCGGCGATCCACTGCACGGCGGCGACATGGCCATCCAGCAGGTTTTCGACGACGTCGGGGTGCTCATCGAGGAACTCCGCGCGCACGAGCAGCACGGTGGTCGGGAACTCCCCGTCCTCCCACAGCTCGGCCTCGTCGATCAGCACGTGCGCACCGGCCTCGTCGATCAGCCGCGACACCCACGGCTCGGGGAGCCAGGCGCCGTCGATCGTGCCCTGCTGGAAGAGGGTGAGCGTCTGCGCGTTCTCGGTCGGCGTGATGCTGACATCGCCGCCGCCCGAGGTGTCGGTCTCGAAGCCCTCGTCGGCGAGCCACGTGCGCAGCGACACGTCCTGCGTGTTGCCCAGCTGCGGCGACGCGAGCGTCGTGCCCTCGAGGTCGGCCGGGTTGTCGATCCCTTCGCGCACGACGAGGGCCGCGCCGCCGGTGGCTGCGCCGGCGATGATGTGCGCGGACTCCCCACCGGACTGGATGAAGGTGTTGATCGATGGGTTGGGCCCGATGTAGGTGGCGTCGATCGCTCCGGCCGAGAGTGCCTCGATGGCCGCCGGTCCCGCGTTGAAGACCTGCGTCGTCACCTCGACGTCGCCGAGCGCGTCTTCGAAGAGGCCCTCCTCGAGCCCGACGAGGGCGGGCGCGTGGGTGACGTTCGCGAAGTAGCCGAGCCGCACTTCGTCGACGGATGCGCCGGCCTCGGCCGAGGCATCCGGTGAGCTGGCGGCAGCGGAGGCGCAGCCGGCCATCATGGCTGCTACGAGTCCCAGGGTTGTGAGTGTCGTCGCGGTGCGCAGTTTGTTCACGGTGTCGCCTCCTTCAGTCGGCATTTCGGCGGATGCAGCGGGTTCTGCGGGTGCAGAGTGCTGCGGTCGGTCGGTCGTGGGTGATCCGGGGATCAGTCGTGCGTGATCGCGGCAGCCAGTGTCTGGCCGTCGGCGGGGTGGATGACGAGGAACGAGCCGGCGTGCCTGTTCTCGCCGTACGGCTCGAGGGGCAGGTCGGCCGAGAGGCGCAGGCGCGCCCGGCCGATGTCGTTCGCGCTCAGGTAGTCCGCCGGCGTGTGCGCCAGGGTGTCGAGATCGCGCTTGGACTCCACCGAGGCGACGATCGCCTGCACCGTCGCGGTGCCGTGCTTCACGAGCACACGGGCGCCGGGATTCAGCGGCCGGGGGTCGAGCCAGAACAGCTCGGCGTCGACATCCCGGCGGGCCACCGGCAGGGTGTCCGCGGCGGCGATGACGGCGCCGCGGGCGACGTCGATGTCGTCGGCCAGCCGCAGGGCGACCGACTGGGGCGCGACGGCCTCTTCGAGGCTCGCGCCGGCCTGGTCGATGCCCGTGACGGTCGTCTCGATTCCGGCGGGGAACACCGTGACCCGGTCGCCCACGCGCACACGGCCGGAGCCGATGCGGCCGGCCACGGCGCGGTAGTCGCGGTAGGCCTCCGCGGCGGCGTCGTCTCCCGCCAGCTCCGGAGACAGCCCGCCTTGCGGGCGCAGCACGAGCTGCACGGGTAGGCGGAACGGATCGAAGTCGGTGTCGAGCTCGTCCTGCGACGGCAGGGACTCCAGCAGCTCCAGCAGCGCTGGGCCGCCGTACCAGGGGGTCCGGGCGGAGCGGTCGACGATGTTGTCCCCCTCGAGCGCTGAGACCGGGAGCACATGCACATCGCCGATGCCGAGCTCGGCCGTGACCCGGCGCACGTCGGCGGCGACATCCGCGAATCGTTCCTGCTCGAAGCCGAGCAGGTCTATCTTGTTCACGGCCACGATCACGTGCGGCACCCGCAGCAGCGCGACAACGGAGAGGTGCCGACGGGTCTGTTCGAGCACCCCCTTGCGACCGTCGATGAGCACGATCACCGCATCGGCGGTGGTTGCGCCGGTGACCATGTTGCGGGTGTACTGCACGTGGCCGGGGCAGTCGGCGAGGATGAAGCTGCGCGCGCCAGTGGAGAAGTAGCGGTACGCGACGTCGATCGTGATGCCCTGCTCGCGCTCGGCGCGGAGGCCGTCGGTCAGGAGCGCGAAGTCGAATCCGGTGCCGGCGCCGAATCCGCGCTCGGCGGAGGTGCGGGCGACCGACTCGAGCTGATCCGCGAGGATCGCCTTGGAGTCGTGCAGCAGGCGCCCCACGAGCGTGGACTTGCCGTCATCGACCGATCCCGCGGTCGCGAAGCGGAAGAGGGTGCCGGATGTCGGTCCCTGAGCCTGTCGAAGGGTCGACGCCTCGACCGGTTCGTGAGCCTGTCGAACCGTCGACGACGCCTCGACAGGCTCGGCGACCGGTTGGGGTCCAAGGGTCGTCATCAGAAGTACCCGTCCTTCTTGCGGTCTTCCATGGCCGCCTCCGAGATCCGATCGTCGGCGCGGGTCGCCCCGCGCTCGGTCAGCGTGGACTGGGCGACCTCGCGCACGACGGCGGAGACATCCGCGGCATGCGATTCCACCGCGCCCGTGCAGCTCATGTCGCCGACCGTGCGATACCGGACGCTGCGCAGCTCGACGGATTCGCCCGCCCTCGGCTCGGATACCTCGCCCACCGCGCGCCACATGCCGTCGCGGCGGAAGACCGGCCGCTCGTGCGCGAAGTACAGCGGCGGCAGCGGAATGCGCTCGCGTTCGATGTAGCTCCAGACGTCGAGCTCGGTCCAGTTCGAGATCGGGAAGGCGCGCACGTGCTGACCGGGGGTGTGCCGGCCGTTGTAGAGGCTCCAGAGCTCGGGGCGCTGGTTGCGGGGATCCCACTGGCCGAACTCGTCGCGCAGCGAGATGATGCGCTCCTTCGCGCGGGCTTTGTCCTCGTCGCGGCGCGCGCCACCGAAGACGGCGTCGTGCCGGCCCGCGGCGATGGCGTCGAGCAGCGGAAGCGTCTGCAGCGGATTGCGCGTGCCATCGGGGCGCTCGAGCAGCCGTCCGTCGTCGATGTAGTCCTGCACACGGGCGACTTCCAGACGGATGCCGAGGCGCTCGACGGTCGCGTCCCGGAACGCCAGCACCTCGGGGAAGTTATGGCCCGTGTCCACGTGCAGCACCGGGAAGGGCACCTTGCCGGGCCAGAAGGCCTTCGCTGCGAGGTGCAGCACGACGACGGAGTCCTTGCCGCCGGAGAACAGCAGCACAGGGCGCTCGAACTCGGCGACGACCTCACGGATGATGTGGATCGCCTCGGACTCGAGCACGTCGAGGGCGTCGAGGCGGGCGGGGCGGCGGGCGGCCCCGGTCGCTGAGCGCCCTTCCCCGGTCGCTGAGCGAGCGGAGCGAGACGAAGCGTCAGGAACCGCGAAGCGGGACGAGACGTCGGTGGTTTCCGAGACACTCATACGTGCAACCCGCATTCCGTCTTCGAGAGGCCGGCCCAGCGGCCGGATCGGGGGTCTTCGCCGGCGGCCACCGGCTTGGTGCACGGCTCGCAGCCGATGGACGGGTAGCCGTTGCTCACAAGGAGGTTGACGGGCACCTGGTGCTCGCCGGCGTAGTCGAGCAGGTCATCGAATGTCCACGCGGCGACCGGGTTGATCTTCACGAGGCCGTTGCGCTCATCCCACTGCACGAGCGGGGTGTTCGCACGCGTCGGCGCCTCCTCGCGGCGCACGCCCGTGAACCACACCTCGTAGCCACCGAGGGCACCCTGCAGGGGCGCAACCTTGCGGCGCGCACAGCACAGAGCGGGGTCGCGCGAGAACAGCGCGGCGCCGAACTCGGCATCCTGCTCGGCGACCGTCTGCTCGGGCAGCACGTCCACGATCCGCACGTCGAGCACCCGCCCGACCTCGTCACGCGTGAACCGGGTCTCGGCGAAGTGGTAGCCGGTGTCGAGGAAGAGCACGTCGACTCCCGGGAGCTGCTCGGCGACGAGGTGCGGCAGCGCCGCATCCGCCATCGAGCAGGCCACGGCCGCGGCATCCGCCCCGAAGTTGCGTGCCACCCAGGCGACGACCTCCGCGGGCGATGCCTCGTCCGCCGCGCCGCTGCGAAGCTCGGCAGCGCCGGCCTCGGCGAGCGCCTTCAGCTCCTCGGCGGGCCGCTTGATCGTCGCGCGCGGCGCGAGCGAGACGGTCATGACAGGGCCTCCTCGTCGGCCCGGTGCGCCCACTGGGCGAACGTCTCGTCGGATGCCGCGTCGCGGTCGGTGAGGAAGCGCCGCACGACCCGGTCGACGTAGTCGGCGATGCCGTCGGCCGCGACCTTCAGGCCGCGGACGGTGCGGCCGAGGCCGGCCTCGTCGCGGTCGGCGTTCACGAGCCCGCCGCCGAGGTGCACCTGGTAGCCCGGCACCTGCTCGCCGTCGATGGTGACGAGCTGGCCCTTCAGTCCGATGTCGGCCGTCTGGATACGCGCGCACGAGTTGGGGCATCCGTTCACGTGCAGGCTGATCGGATGCGGCAGCTCGAACTGCTCGAGACGCCGTTCGAGGTCAAGGACCGCCGCGGTCGCGTACGCCTTGGTCTCGACGATGGCGAGCTTGCAGAACTCGATGCCGGTGCACGCGATGGTGCCGCGGCGGATCAGGCTCGGACGGGCCGAAAGCCCGAGCTCGTCGAGCCCCGCGATGAGCGACTCCACCCGATCCTCCGGAATGTCGAGGATCACGAACTTCTGGTGCGGCGTAGTGCGGAGGCGGGTCGAGCCGTGAGCCTCGACCAGGTCGGCCAGCTTCGCGAGGATCGGTCCCGAGACGCGGCCCACGATCGGCGTCACTCCCACGTAGAAGCGCCCGTCCTTCTGGCGGTGGACGCCGACGTGGTCGCCCTGGGTCTTCGGCTTCGGGGCGGCGGGGCCGTCGGGCAGCGCGTAGCCGAGGTACTCGTCCTGCAGCACCTGGCGGAACTTCTCGGTGCCCCACTCCGCGAGCAGGAACTTGAGGCGCGCCTTGTTGCGCAGGCGCCGGTAGCCGTAGTCGCGGAAGATCTGCGCGACCCCGTGCCAGGCATCCGCCACCCGATCGGGCGCCACGAAAGCGCCGAGGCGCTCCCCGAGGCGCGGGGTGGCCGAGAGGCCGCCGCCGACCCACAGGTCGTACCCGATGCCGAGTTCGGGATGCTCGACGGCGACGAAGGCGACGTCGTTGATCTCGTGCACGACGTCCTGGCTGGGGTGGCCGGTGATCGCCGACTTGAACTTCCGGGGGAGATTGGCAAGCGATGCGTCCCCGATGAACCGTGAGGTGATCTCGTCGATCTGCGGCGTCGGGTCGAGGAGCTCGTCGGCCGCGATGCCGGCGACGGGCGACCCCAGCACGACCCGGGGCACGTCGCCGCAGGCCTCCGTGGTGCCGAGGCCGACGGCCTCCAGGCGACGCCAGATCTCGGGCATCGACTCGACCTCGACCCAGTGCAGCTGGATGTTCTGCCGGTCGGTGAGGTCGGCGGTGCCACGGCCGAACTCGGTGGAGATGCCGGCGATGACACGCACCTGCTCGGTCGTCAGCTGGCCGCCGTCGATCCGCACGCGCAGCATGAAGAACTCGTCCTCGAGCTCGTGCGGCTCCAGCGTCGCCGTCCGTCCGCCGTCGATCCCCGGCTTGCGCTGGGTGTAGAGCCCCCAGACGCGGAATCGGCCGTGGAGGTCGGTCGGGTCGATCGACGCGAAGCCGCCCTTCGAGTAGATGTTCTCGATCCGCTCGCGCACGGCGAGGCCGTTGTCGACCTGCTTCCACTCCTCGTTGCCGTTCAGGGGTGCCGTGCCGTCGATCTTCCACTGGCCGTTGGGCCGTGTGGACGGGCGGGGCGGGCGGGCTGTGCCGGCAGCGCGGGCGGCGCGCGCGGGTGCGGCCGGTGCCCCCGTTTCGTCCAGCGTCTCGTGCAGCGCCACGGCGCTCCCTCCGGTTCTCGGTGCTCGTGCGTCCTTCCCGCCTGAGCGGGCACGGCGATACCACGCCGATTGTGCGACGCTAAGCGACGGCTCCGGCGGTCGGTAATTCCGGGTCACGAAGCGTTGCAGAGCGCCACACAGCGTCACATTGCTTGACGTCTGAGGCGCCTGCGGTATTGCCGGCGTGCCGGGGTGAAGCGCTGCGGGGACTGGGTGCCGCGGTCGCCGGGGTCGAGCGGGCGGGGATGGCGGGCCGCGCGCAGGCTCGTCCGGGTGGATGGGGCGGTTTCGGCTCTGGGGCAGTACATCAGCCCCGGCGAGCCTGAGTCCGGTACGCGATCCCCGGGCACGTCGCGGTGGGCGGCCGTTGGATCGCGTCGGACGGCGCCGGATGTCCTGGGGTCAGGCACCGGATGTCCTGGGGCCAGGCGTCGGATGTCCGGGGTCAGGCGTCGGATGTCCGGGGTCAGGCACCGGGTGTCCGGGCGTAAGGCGACGGGTCAGGCCCCGGACGCCGCCGCGTAGCGGTCGAGCACGATCTGGACGAGCGGCCGGGGCACGGGCTGCCCGGCGATCAGGAGCGGCGGCGTGACGACATCCGCGCCGGCCTTCTCGATCAGGTCCTGGAAGAAGCCCTGCGCGAGCAGGTAGCTGACCGCGACGATGCGGGCTTCGGGATGCGCCGTCCGTGCCTCCGCGATGGCGTCGGGAAGACGGGGAGCGGCGGCCGAGAGGAACCCGATGCGCACCTCGCGGCCGAGCACGGCGGAGAAGCGCTCGGCCGTCGCGTGGCAATCGCGGACGGCGCGCGCGTCGCTCGAGCCGGCTACCGCCAGCACCAGCACGTCGTCGTCGTGCACCCCGGCCTCTCGGCACCGACTGCGCATCACGTCGATCAGCCGGTCGTCAGGGCCGAGCGCGCCCGCGAGGGTGACGGGCCGGTCCCTCGTGGCGTGGACGGCGTCGGTCAGATCGACGTGCACGTGGTACCCGGCGGAGAGCAGCAGCGGAACGATCACGGCCGGCTCGCCCGGATCGAGGGCGCCGAGCGTCGCGGCGACGTCGGGCTGCTCGACGTCGACGTGCCCGAGCAGCACCGTCGGCCCGTCGGACACAGCCGCCGCAACGGCGTCGTGCAGCGCGCGCACTGCCGCGCGGCCCAGCTCGGACGAGGTTCCGTGCGAGATCGCCACGAGGGCGGGGGCGCGCGCGGTCATGTCCCCAATGCTGACACATCCCCGCAGGTCGATCCGGTCGTTGAGCCTGCTGAGGGGTCGTGCCCGGTCCGGTCGCCGAGCCTGGCAGGCGTCGCCCGGGTGCCGGGCGCACGAGGTGGCGCCGAGCGCACAGCTTCCGGACGCACGGAACCCGTGCGCTCGGCGGGAAGCCGTGCGCACGGGTTGCATGGTTGGCGAGGGTCTCTGCCGTCGGGGCTGCGGGCCCGGGGACGCCCGCCGCTTGAGAGTTATACCTCAGTGGTCGGGGTCGCGGGGATTCCGCCCTCGGACCCGCGGTCATGCGAGTGACCGCGCCCGGACTCCTTCTCACCGTGCGCGAACTCGGGTTCCCACTGGCCGCAGCCGTGGCCGTGTCCGTGGTGCGGGTGACCGTGGTGACGATCGTGGCCGTGGTGGTGACCATGGTGCGGATGGTGGCGCTCGCGGTCATCCGAGCCGTGCTCGCCGCCGTGGGATCCAGGGCCGACGCCGTGGCCATGGCTCGGACCGAAACCGGGGCCGAACCCGCGTCCGAAGCGTCGGGGGTCGCGACCCCAGCCGAAACCGGGTCCGAAGCCGCGTCGGCGACCGCGGCGCCGGCCGAAGTCGTCGTCGCCTTCCCCGAGTTCGGCGGCGATCGCCTCGAGGGTCGCGAGCGTCGTCGCGAAGTCGTCCGGCGACACGGCGCCGGCGACGCGGGCACGGAACTCCGAGACCTTCGCCGCGAGACGCTCGAAGGCCATCCGGCCCTCGTCGGTCAGGGTCCAGGAACCGGGCGAGCCGTCGACCCACCCTCGGTCGACGAACGCGCGCAGTCGGCGCCCGCCACGCTGGAGCCGCGCCGCCACGGGGCCGCGATCGACGGTGCCGGCGATCGCGTTCAGGATCATCCAGTCGCGGCGGTCGAGGCCATCGGCCTCGAACAGGGTGCGGAATTCGCGGGTGAGGCGGGCGTCCACGACGCGCAGCCAGTAGCCGAGCGGTCGCCGGTCGGGACCGCGGCCTTCGGCGCGGCCGTCGCTCGCAGAATCCGGCGCGGTGCCGCCGCCGGCGTTGTCGGGGCCACCGGCGCTCCTTTTCGACGCGTCCTCTTCGGACGCGTCCACCTCAGGCCCGCTCTCCTCGGACGGGTTCTCTGGCGCGCCCTCTTCAGGTGCGTTCTCTTCGTTGTTGTTCTCTTCGGGCGTGTTCATGGTGAAGTCCTTTCGGGGGCACCCTCGCAGCTCGCGCGGTGCCGATTCGTCTGCATGTCATTGTGCATGCATATGTAGTGTGACATGCAATGGAAGTGCATGTCAAGGGGCATGTACTCTGGGCGAGTGAGCGAAGCGGATGACGCGGCCAGAGTGGCGGAGCAGATTGCGGCCGCTCTCGCCCAGCTCCGAGGCCCTCGCCCCCAGCGCGGCGCCGGGTTCGGCCCGGGCCCGGGCGATTTCCGTGGGTGGGGTCCGCACGGCGGACACATGGGCGGACCGCACTCGCACGACCCGGCGTCGCACCCGCGCGGTCACGGCCATGGCGGTCCATGGCGCGGGGATATGGGACCGATGGGCCGGTTCGCCGCGCGCTTCCGGCTGCTCGAGGCGCTGGCCTCGGCATCCGCCCCTCTGTCCGTCAGCGAGATCGCCGACCGCATCGGCGTCGACCAGCCGCGCGCCAGCCGGCTCGTGCAGGCCACCGTCGAGGCGGGTCACGCCCGCCGTCAGGCGGACGAGAACGACGCGCGCCGCACGAACATCCTGATCACAGACGAGGGGCGCGCACTGATCGCGCAGGCCCGCGGCGCGCGCGTGGGCGCCGTCGAGGCTGCGCTCGCCGGGTTCACGCCCGAGGAGCGCGCCCAGCTCGCCGCCCTGCTGGCACGCCTGGCGCAGGCGTGGCCCCGAGACCAGTAGCCGGTCACCGGCACCGGCCCCGGCACCGGCACCGGCACCGGTGTCGGCTCAGCCCTTCGGCGGCGAATTCTCGCGCCCGGCTCAGTTCTTCACTCGAACGTGCTTGGGCAGCTTGACGAACAGCAGGAGGACCAATCCGATGGCCAGGACGATGACGATCCCCAGGATGCCGAAGTGCGTCGCCCCGAAGACGCCGATGAAGACCGCCCACAGCAGGGGCGAGAGGAAGCTCATCACGCGGCCCGTCGTCGCGTAGAGGCCGAAGACCTCGCCCTGCATGTTGCGGGGGGTCACGCGCGCGAGCAGGGAGCGGCTGGATGCCTGGGCCGGGCCGACGGCGGCGGAGAGGATGATCCCGCCGATCCAGAACACCGCCTTCCCCTGCTCGCGGAAGACGAATACGAACAGCGCGCTGAGGATCAGGATCGAGAGGGCCGTGATGATCACCGCGCGGGCGCCGAAGCGGTCATCCAGGCGACCGGCGACGATCGTCGAGATTCCCGCGACCAGGTTCAAGGCGATGCCGAAGAGGATGACCTCGTTCGCGGAGAACGCGAACG
The DNA here is from genome assembly GCF_049844955.1 of Microbacterium sp. DT81.1. Taxonomy (NCBI): domain Bacteria; kingdom Bacillati; phylum Actinomycetota; class Actinomycetes; order Micrococcales; family Microbacteriaceae; genus Microbacterium; species Microbacterium sp. DT81.1. The sequence goes on along the minus strand of NZ_JBNCMA010000005.1, from coordinate 310,157 downwards.
ACACCGCCGCCAGCACGCCGCCGAAGGCGAACACCCCGGCGAGGCCGTCGCGATACACGGCGCTGGCGATGAGGAACCAGAACGTCGGGCGGTGGTCGCGGAAGAGAGCCACGATGTCGTGGACGAGCACCGCGTAGCTGCGGAAGAAGCCCACCCTCGGCCGGTCGGCGCTCGCGGGCGCCTCGGGGACGTTGAAGACGAACGGCAGCGCGAACACGATGGTCCACACCGCCGCGCCGACCGCGATCAGGCGATAGGCGAGGCCGTCGGAGACGTCGAGTCCGAACCAGCTCACCGCGTTGAGGGCGACCACGAGAACGAGGGCGAGGATGCCGCCGATGTAGCCGAGCCCCCATCCCAGGCCGCTCACGCGTCCGATGGTGCGCGGGGTGGAGACCTCGACGAGCATCGCGTTGTAGTTGACGCCCGCGATCTCGGAGGCCACAGAGCCGAGGGCCACGAGAATCGCGCCCAGCCAGAAGAACATCGGCTCCGCGTAGACGAAGAAGAGCGCGAACTGCACGAGGGCGAGGGCGATCGTGCCGCCGAGCACCCAGCGCTTCTTGTTGCCCCGCGCATCCGCCCGCTGTCCCAGCACCGGGGCGAGCAGCAGGACCAGGATGCCGGCGGCGAACGCCACCCATCCGTACCACTCGGCGAGGTCGGACAGACCCTGGCAGTATCCGGTCGCCGCATCCGCGGTGCGCGAGCAGACGAGACTGTCGTCCGCGTTCTCTGCGGCGACGTCGGCCGGCAGGAAACTGTCGGAGACGAGGTAGAGCGACACGAAGACGAAAGTGAGGATGACGGAGTTGAACGGCTGCGTCGCCCAGTCCCACATCGCCCACGAGACGACTCGCTTGCGCGGCACCGGCGTGTCATCCAACGCCTCGCCCTGCAGGGCGGCGCTGTTGAGCACCGGTTCGGGACGGGAACCAGGCGAGGCGGGGGAGCTCATGTCGGTCACGCTAGGGTCCTTCGGTGAACGGCGGATGGCGCCGTGCCGCGCGTCGCCGCACTGCGATGCAGGGCCAGGCTACAACCGCGCGGCCGTACAGCCGCGGCCGCCCGTGCTCCGCTCCGCTCTCGCGGCTGCGGTCGGTCTCGCCCACCTCAGATCCGGGTATCGAGCCGCCACCGCATCGTCGAAAGTACGTAGAATCGCCCTGACGGCGATGTGCGTCCGCCACCGTCGTCAGGCACCATCTTCCCCGCAGCATCCGGATCGCTCGAAAGGTGCCCCACCGATGGACCACTCTCATTCCTCTCCGTCGTTTGCGCAGTTCACTCGTCGCGACGCTCTGATCGTCGGCGCGTACTCCACCGCCCTCGCCGTCGGCGGATTGGTGGCCGGACCCGCATCCCCTGCAAGGGCCGCCGTCAGTCCGCGGCTGCCCGGCGAAATCGGCCGGCTGAACAATCAGGTGAGCCGCCACGCCGGCACGGTGTTCGATCACATCCGAGTGGTCATCGGGGGTGACAACGCGAGACTGTTCATCCCGCACGGGATCGTGCCCGGCTCGCAGAACGTGCCGGTGCTCTGGCTCTATCACGGTGCCCAGAGCAGTGACGATGCGCTCGCCGGCGGCTTCAAGAGCATGGGCGAGCGCGCCGTCGATTCGGGGATGCTCGTCATCTGCCAGAACCTCGGCGGCACGCTGTACACGCATCCTGTCGCGAAGCAGCACCAGGTGAACGGATGGGACTATCTCTCCGGGCTGTACGACATCGACAGCAACTTCTTCCGCGGGACTTCGCACGGCGGCGCGATGGCGGCGGAAGTGCTCGCCACGCGCCTCATTCCCAAGGTCGTCGGCTCGTACATCGTGAACGGCGTGTACGACATCGAGAAGATGTACCTGAGCGGGACCGCGCAGGCGAAGTACAGCGTGGGTGCCGCGTTCGGGAACAACCTCAGCCTGATCCGGGCGAACAATCCGGCCCGGCACGCAGGGCCGGCCTGGGCCGGAACGCGAATGCGGGTCGTGTATTCGACACCAGACTCCTCGGACACCACGACGCCGCCTCCCATCCACGCGAAGGCGCTCCTGGCCACCGCGGGCCCGTACGCCACGGAGGCATCGGCTCGCACCCACACCCTCGGTCACGAGACGCCCGGTTTCACAGACGGTGACAATCAGGTGACCCTCGAACGGTGGATGCAGGAGATCGCCGAACCGGAGCCGCCGTCGGGGCCGAAACTCGTCGCCGGCTGGGACTTCGCCGAGGCGGCCCCGCCGTTCGCTTCCTCCGTGGCCGGGGCTGCCGCGCTCGCGCAGGGCGCGAACTCGGCGGCTCGCAGGGTGAGCACCCCGTTCGGGTGGGGGGTGGAGTTCAACGGTTCGACGGACTACCTCCGCGTCGCTCGCGACCGGATCGGGCCACTCAACATCGGCGCGACCACGGGTGCCGTGACGATCGCGGCGTGGGTGCTCAGCACCGACACGAACAACGCGATGATCGCCGGATGCTGGCAGGAGGCGTCGACAGGTGGCGAGCGCGCCTACGGGCTGTTCAACGACCTGCCCACGTTCGGGGGAGACGATCGCGTGTGCATGCACGTGTCGGCGACGGGGGGCGCGACTCCGGGCTACACAAGTTCGAAGGACGTCGCTGTCGACCCGCGCAAGATCACGCGCGGTGTCTGGCAGTTCCACGCCGGCACGTACGACGGCGCCCAGGCCGTCGCCTATCTGAACGGCACGGCCGAGCCGTTCCCCAGCTACACCGACAGCACCGGGGCGACGTACGCCAAGAACCCCTATGCCTACGCCGACGGGATCAACCCGGCCCCCATCGACTTCCTGGTGGGAGCCGGCCTGCGCAGCGGGGCTCCGCTGAATCTGCATAAGGGGGTCATCGCCAAGCTGCGCGTCTGGAACGGGGCGCTCACTGCGCAGGCGGTACGCGCGCTCTACGACGCCGAAAAAGCCGCTCTCGGCTGAGCCGGTGCCACCGCGCTCCGCCGCGGCGATCTCCGGTGCCATGATGGACGCATGCCAGTCCACGTCGAGCGCACCGCACTGCCGGGCATCGGCATCCGTCACGACATCGTGACGGATGAGGGGCGCCGGCTGTCGGTCCTCAACATGCGGGATGGGGGGCGTGAACTCGCCCTCGCCGACGAGGACGACCCGGACCGGGCGAGCGAGACAATCGCCCTGACGGACGACGAGGCGACCGCGCTGTCCGAGGTCCTCGGCGGGTCGCTGATCCTCACCCAGCTCGCCGGCCTGCGGGAGCAGGTCGCGGGGCTCTCCATCGAGCAGATCCCCCTGCGGGCCGACTCGCCGTACGTCGGTCGCCCACTGGGTGACACGAAGGCCCGCACGCGCACGCGATGCTCCATCGTCGCGATCGTGCGGGAAACAGAGGTCCTCCCGGCGCCGGGACCGGCCGACGTCCTGCAGAGCGGCGACACCATCGTCGCGGTGGGCACTCGCGACGGCCTGGACCACCTGGTTCGCATCATCGCAGGAAGCGGCTGACCCGAGATGGACCACGGCGCGCTCGTCCTCATCGAGATCGGCGCGCTCATTCTCGGGATCGGACTCCTCAGCCGGCTCGCATCCCGCCTCGGCATCTCGCCGATCCCCCTGATCCTGCTCGGCGGCCTGGCGTTCGGTGAGGGCGGGCTGCTCCCCTTCTCGCAGGGCGAGGAGTTCATCGAGATCGGCGCAGAGATCGGCGTCATCCTGCTCCTTCTGATGCTCGGGCTGGAGTACACCGCGCAGGAGCTGGTCGGCAACCTGAAGGGTTCGCGGACGGCCGGCCTGATCGACATGCTGCTGAACGCCGTACCAGGCGCGCTGATCGCTTTGCTGCTGGGCTGGGGACCGGTCGCGGCCGTGGCGATGGCCGGCATCACGTGGGTGTCCTCCTCTGGCGTCGTCGCCAAGGTGCTGCAGGATCTCGGGCGCCTGACGAACCGTGAGACGCCGGTCGTGCTCTCGCTCCTCGTCATCGAGGACTTCGCCATGGCGTTCTATCTCCCGGTGCTGACGGCGCTGCTCATCGGAACGGGCCTGATCGCCGGCACGGTGTCGGTGGTGATAGCCCTCCTGTCGGTGCTCCTCATCCTCTACATCGCGCTCCGGCACGGCCGGCTCGTGTCGAGGCTCGTCTGGTCGCGAGAGGCGGATGTGCTGCTGCTGTCCGTACTCGGGCTCGGACTGCTGGTCTCGGGGCTCGCCGCCGGAGCGAACGTCTCTTCCGCGGTGGGCGCCTTCCTGGTGGGCATCGCGATCTCGGGACCCGCCGCCAAGCACGCGCAGCGCGTGCTCACACCGCTCCGCGATCTCTTCGCCGCCGTCTTCTTCCTCTTCGTAGGACTCTCCACCGACACGGGAGACCTCGTCCCGATGCTCGTCCCGGCCGTGCTGCTCGCCATCGTCACGATGGGCACGAAGCTGCTGACCGGCTATGTCGCCGCCCGTCGTGCGGGTATCGCCGAGCCCGGTCGCTGGCGCGCCGGATTCGCGCTCATGCCCCGTGGGGAGTTCTCGATCGTGATCGCCGGGATCGCGGTCGCATCCGGTGTCGACAGCTCACTGGCCGCACTTGCGACGGCCTACGTCCTCATCACGATGATCGCCGGCCCGCTCCTTGCCCGCATCCCCGACTCGCGCCGGTTCAAGGCCGCGACCAAGCGAATCGAGGCGAATCGCCGCGCGCGACTGGCGGCCTGACGCGGGACTCTCTTGCCCACGCTGACCACACCGATCCCGCCGCCCGGTCTCCGTTTGCACTGCCCCTGGTGCGAGCCGTAGAGTGCCGCGTACGATCACGGGCGAATGCCAGTGCAAGCTCCCGAGTCGACCGAGTTGGACTCAGCGATCACGGGTGCTCGCCCTTGAATGAAGGGTGCCCTCGTGAACATGTCACACTCTGCTCGGCCGATTCTGCTCCGTCGTCGTCAGGTCCTTCTCCTCGGTATGACGACTGCCGCCGGCGCGACGGCTTCCGCGCTGCTCGGAGCTCCCACTCCCGCCCTCGGAGCGGCCAGTTCGCGGGCGATCGCCCAAGCCGGCCTTCCGTCTCCGGTGGCGAGCTGGAGATTCACCGAGAGCGCAGCCCCCTATCAGTCGACCATCTCCGGAGCGCCGGCGTTGCGGCAGGGCCGCATATCCACCGCGACCCGAATCTCGACGCCCTTCGGGGGCGGGGTGCGGTTCAACGGCACGAACGACTATCTTGTCGTGCCCGCGTCGAGCATCGGCCCGTTGAATGCGGGGGCCACGACCAATGCGGTGACGGTCGCCGCGTGGGTCTACAGCACCGACACCAACAACGCGATGATCGCGGGATGCTGGCAGGAGTCCCTTTCCGATCCTCGCCGCTCGTACGCGCTCTTCAACGATCTTCCGATGTATGGCGGAGACGACATGGTGTGCATGGAGGTGTCCAAGAGCGGCGGTGCGACGCCGGGGTATCCATACTCCATCGACTACGCGGCCGAGCCCCGCAAGATCACACGCGGACGATGGCAGCTCCACGTCGGCACGTACGACGGCGCGCAGGCAGTCGCATACCTCGACGGCGTCGCGACCCCTTATCCCTCGTACACCGACAAACAGGGGGCGACGTATTCTCGCAACCCGTACCTGTACCCGGACGGGCTCAACGCCACCGCCACCGACTTCATGGTGGGGGCGGTCAAACGAGACGGAAGTCTGATCAACCTGCACAGGGGATCCATCGCCCGGCTGAGGGTCTGGAACACCGCGCTCACGGCCGCCCAGGTGCGAGCCCTCTACGACGCCGAGAAGTGGGCTGTGACCTGACGGCTCGCGATCCGTCGGATGCAAGGGTTCCATCCCGCAGACCTGTCCGTGTACCCTTTCGACCAACCAATTTGGGGTCTCTCAGGTCGCTGCACCGGTGTCGCGCCTTTTCCTTGGGACCCGCCTCGGATGGAAGGTGCGCCCCGTGGACACGTCGCACAACGTACCGCCGCTCCAGTTCAACCGTCGCCAGGTGCTCACCATCGCCGCCATCGGCGTGGCCGGCGCCGCGGCGGCACCCGTTCTCGGCATTCCGACACCGGCGGCCGCAGCGCCGAGTCCCCGCCTGCCGGGGGAAGTCGGTCGCCAAACCGGTCTCATCAGCCGATACGGCGGAACCGTCTTCGACCACATCCGCGTCTCCATCGGCGGCGACCAGGCGAGGCTGTTCGTGCCGCAGGGCATCGTCCCGGGTGCGTCCGCAGTGCCGGTGCTCTGGCTGTACCACGGCACTGGCAGCAGCCACGATGCCCTGCTCGGCGGCTTCCGGCACATCGGCGAGCGCGCCGTGGACCTCGGAATGGTCGTCATCTGCCAGAACCTGGGTGGCAGCCTTTACACGAGCGATGTCGCCCAGCGGCACCAGATCAACGGCTGGAACTACCTCTCCGGGATCTACGGCATTCACAGCAACATCTTGCGGGCCACATCTCATGGCGGCGCCATGGCGACCGAAGTCCTTGCCAGCCGTCGCATGCCCAACGTCAGGGGTGCGTACATCGTCAACGGCGTCTACGACATCGTGAGTCTCTATCTCACCGGCACGGCTGCCCAGCACGAGAGGATCGGCAACGTGTTCGGTCACGACCTCGCCCTCATGAAATCGCACAATCCGGCGCGCCATCCGGGTGCCGCGTGGACCGGAGCGCGCGTGCGCGCGGTGTACTCCCAGCCCGACGCATCGGACCCCACCGTCCCGCCCCAGGCGCATGCGAAGGTACTCATCGCGACTGCCGCACCCTTCGCCGTCGAGGCCTCTGTGCGGACCCACTCGAGCGGACACGCCACTCCCAGCTTCGCTGACAGCGATGCGCAGGCGACCTTTGTGCGGTGGCTGGCATAAGGTCACTGGTCCGGATGTGCCGGGCCACACGCTCGTTCGGGGGCGACGGGCGACGAAACCGGCTGCCTTCAGAACACCTCGCCGAGCAGGTCCGCGAACAGCTCGTCCGGGTCGCCGGGCAGCCCGCGGCGCTCGAACCAGGTCAGCACGTTCACGCAGTCCCGGTGCAGGAAGTCGAGACCATTGGGGTTGGCGGCGAGGTCGACGATCTGCGGGAGATCGATGACCCACACCCTTCCCTCGTGCACCAGCATGTTGTACGGGGAGAGGTCGCCGTGCGCGAACCCCGCCCGGGCCGCCAGACGCAGGAAGTCGATCACCTGGTCGCGCAGCCCGGCGAGCTCGCCCCGACCGGCGTGCGACTGCTGCAGGCGCGGCGCCGCTTCGCGACCCGACCCGATGAACTGCATGAGCAGTTCGGTGTCGCTGATCTGCACCGGATAGGGGACGGGCGCTCCGAGCCGGTACAGCCGGCTGAGCGCGTCGAACTCCGCGTACGCCCAGTGGGCGGCGGAGATCCCGCGGCCGTAGCTGGAGCCGCGCTCGATCGCGCGCTGATCGCGGCTGCGCCGTACGGTGCGCCCCTCCTGGTACTCGCCGGAGCGGTGGAAGTCGCGGCGATCGCTCCCGCGATACCGCTTGGCGGCGAGGATGACGCCGGCACCGCCGACGGCCGGGTCGCCACCGCCGCCGGGCGGCTCATCGGGCACGGCGCGCTCGACGAGGTGCACGTCGGCCTCCTTGCCCGTCTTGAGGATGCCCAGTTCGGTGTCGACCGCGGCCGCCGACGTGACGAGCCAAGACGGACGGGGCTCGGGGCCCCGCTCGCTGGGCTGGGTGCCGGGCCATGTCGACCAGCGCTGGCCGTCTCCCGGCTCGAACTCGCTGAAGGCGAGCGCAAGGGATGAATCGAATTGCGAAGTGTTCACGGGGTCTCCGAGAGGGGAGGCCGCCGAGAAAGAACTAGGAGCTGCGGCGGGCCTCGAGAGGGATGGTGGTCGTGTGTGCGGACACGACGAAGACGGTCTTCACGACGAACTCCCTTCGATCGAGGCGGATGCGGTGGCGCCTCAGTCTAGGACTGCCACGCTCCCCGGCGCCAGGGGCGATTCTCCACGGGGCCGGCGGCGCGCCGGAACGGAGTCGCACTCAGAAGCTCGTGACCAGATCCCCGAGCACCGCTCGCAGCTTGGTGGGGTCGGTGGCGTCGTAGTAGTGGGCGCCCGTGGCGCTCGAGATCGACTGCAGCGTGGCGACGTCGGCGTCAGCGCCGTAGGCGAGCGTGAAGACCAGCACCGGCGTGCCGTGGTGCAGGTGCCCGAGGTTGGCGAGCATCTGCTCGGCCCCGATCGTCGGCGCGTTCGGGGTGTCGTTCCGGCCGTCGCTCAGCACCACGACGGCGGTGATGCGGTCGGCCGACCAAGACTGCGCCTGCTGGGCGGCGAAGGTGTCGACCGCCTGATAGAGGGGGGTGTCTCCGACAGACTGCAGCCCTCCGAGCGCCCCCAGGAAGTTCTCGCGCGTGCCGGCGATGTCGGCCACGGGCGAGACCTCACCGGGCACCAGGGCGCCATCGGCAGCCTGGCCGAAGGCGGCCAGCCCGACGCGGTCGCCCGCGGTGAAGTGGTCAAGGGCCATCGCGATCGCGTCCTTGGCCGCGCTCAGCTTCGTCTCGGATGCCGAGATGGGCTCATCCATCGACCCCGAGACGTCGACCAGGAAGAGCACCTGGGCGCGTTTGCGAACCTCCGGGAACGAGTCGTTCACGGCGGCGACGACGTCATCGGCGGGGAACGGGAGTGCGCCCGCGGGCTCGGCGGTGAGGTTCGCGACGGCCTTCACCCCGGCGTCGAGGTCGCCGTTCAGGTCGCGGTACCCGGAGTCGCGCACGATCTCCTGCCCCTGCCGGGTGCCTGCGAAGCGGACGAAGTCCGCACCGGCGGCCGATTCGCCGGCATCCACCCATTCTCCTGTCAGCACGACGGCGGGGTTGTCGGCCACGAAGAAGCCGTCGGCTGGATAGATCGGCGTGAGCTTCTCGGCCGGCGGCTCCACGGTCGTGCGGGTCACGCCGTCACGGCTCGTGATGCCCCGGTTGTAGTCCCACACCGACTTCTCGTCGACGATGACGGCGGAGAGGAAGTCGGCGGCAGACCCGGACTGCTCCGCCTGCCGGGCGTGCCAGAGGAAATGCTCCGGCGTGGCCATGTAGTGGCTGGTGGCCAGCTCGTGCCTGCGCACCTCTTCTGCGACGGCCGGATCGGCGATCGATTGCGCGGTGAGGGCGTCGAGCGCGCCGTGGGCGGCGCCGAATGACGCGAACATCGCCGCCTCACCGGATGTCGCGACCAGTGGACTGGTCTTGCCGAGCTTGAAGGCGCCCCACTCGGCGTGGCCCGCGTCCGCCCAGAGCGTCGCGTCTCCGGCGGCGTCGAACACCTCGTCCCACGTGGGCGGCTCCCAGTCCCAGCCGATGGTCTCGGCGAGCGGCGTGGGCATCGCGAGCACGATGCTCGACGTGCCGACGCTGGTGGGGTCGGATGCCGGCACCGCGGCGGCGCCCTTCGCCTGGGCGAGGGAGAGCCAGGTGCGCGCATCCGGAAGCCACACGCTCGGTCGCTGCTCGGGCGCGGTGTCGGGGAAGCCTGCGACGAGTGCGTCGGCAGCCACACCGGACTTCTCCCGCATCGGCGTCACGACCACGCACGAGCCGTTGATGGAGCGGGGCTCGGCGTTGTAGCCCGCCGCGAGGTTCGCGACCATCTCCGCGTTCTCGAACGAGGACAGCACGGTCAGGGGTATGCACGGTTGCGTGCCCGCGCTCGCCGCCGGTGCATCCTCCGGGAAGACGATCTTCTCCGCCTCCGGCGCAGCGGGCGGCTCTTCTGCGGGCGCCGCCGGCTGCTCGTCGTCTGCGAGGCTGCGCACGATCAGCGACGACACCGCCCCGATCGCGGCGACGAGCGCCACGATGCCGACGATGCTCGTCCACAGCAGGATGCGCTTCCTGCGCGCGCGGCGACGGAGCCGCCGCTGCTCGGTCGCGCTCGGCGGTGCGACGATCGGGGCGTCGCCGAAGAAGGGCTGCGCAGTGCTGCGGCGCACCGGCGCGCCGCCGTCGGGCTCGGTCATCGAGTGTGTCCTCAGGTGGGGGGGACCTGAACCGGCGTTCGGGCGCCGGCAAAGTGCCGGTCTTCGGGAACCGGCAAGAGCCGAGCCTAATGGACTTCTCCCCGGAAGACACCCGAGGCGGGCGGATCAGTGGACAGCGGTGTTCAGCATCCCGACCAGGACGGCCGTCCACCATCCGGTCTGCGACAGCACCGCGCTCCAGACGCACCAGACCTGCATCGACCTCGGCAGCGAGCTGAACCGCATCCGCGGAGGCATCCGCTCCAGTTCGGCGGTCAGGCGGGTCATTCCGACGCCGTTCAGCGCCACGACCAGCACCGCCAGCATCTTGATGATCGTCAGCGGGTCGCCGAGGCTCGGCTGCAGCAGCGCACCGCTCGCGAGCAGGCCGACGATCCCCAGCCACGCGAGCGCCGAGACGGCGCGCTCCGTCCGGCGCAGTTCCTCGAGAGAGCGTCGGCGGGTCATCCAGAGCAGACCGTGGAACTCCAGCGTGACGGCGGCGCCCAGCCCGAGGATCACCGAACCGAGGTGCACGAAGAGGGCGGAGTAGTGCAGCCACTCCTGAGGCACCACGGAGCCGCCGACGAACAGCGAGGCGTACATGCCGAGCAGCACCGCCCAATAGGCGAGCGCGCGGCGATGCCGGGCTGTACGGCGTTTTTCGACCAGGGGGATCGTCACGGAACGACATCGCCTTTCGCGCGACGTGGGGCGGGTTCGGGTACCCACCGGTGGAGACATTAGCCGAACCGGCGGGGGGCCCAAGACCACTGGTGGAGGGAGGCGCCGCGACGACGGTCCGCATCCATTGTTGAGTCGACTCGTATCAAGTTTGTTTTGACAGCGGACGGCCCCTCCGCTACGCTTGAGCCAGTACGACTCAGGTTTCGCCTGAGCGTCCCAGACTTCGCAAGAAAGCAAGGAGAGACACATGCCCCGTGCAGTGGGAATCGACCTCGGTACGACCAACTCCGTCGTGAGCGTGCTCGAGGGTGGCGAGCCGAAGGTCATCGCCAACGCTGAGGGCTTCCGCACCACGCCCTCGGTGACCGCGTTCACGAAGGACGGCGAGGTGCTCGTCGGTGAGACCGCGAAGCGCCAGGCCGTCACGAACGTCGACCGCACCGTCGCCAGCGTCAAGCGCCACATGGGCACGAACTGGACGTTCGACGTCGACGGCAAGAAGTACACGCCCCAGGAGATCTCCGCTCGCATCCTCGGCAAGCTGAAGCACGACGCGGAGGAGTACCTCGGCGACACCGTGACGGATGCCGTCATCACCGTGCCCGCGTACTTCAACGACGCCGAGCGCCAGGCCACGAAGGAGGCCGGCGAGATCGCGGGTCTCAACGTGCTGCGCATCATCAACGAGCCGACCGCCGCCGCGCTCGCATACGGCCTCGACAAGGGCAAGGAGGACGAGCTCATCCTCGTCTTCGACCTCGGTGGCGGAACGTTCGACGTGTCGCTGCTCGAGGTGGGCAAGGACGACGACTTCTCGACCATCCAGGTGCGCGCCACCGCCGGCGACAATCGCCTCGGCGGCGACGACTGGGACCAGCGCCTCGTGGACTACTTCATCAAGCAGTTCAAGGACACGACGGGCGTCGACGTCTCCGGTGACAAGATCGCCCTCCAGCGCCTCAAGGAGGCCGCGGAGCAGGCGAAGAAGGAGCTCAGCTCCTCGATGTCGACCAGCGTGAACCTGCCCTACCTGTCGCTCACCGACAGCGGCCCGGTCTCGCTCAGCGAGACCATCACGCGCGCGAAGTTCGAGGACCTCACCAAGGACCTGCTCGACCGCACCAAGAAGCCCTTCGAGGATGTCATCCGCGAGGCCGGCATCAAGGTCGCCGACATCGACCACGTCGTGCTCGTCGGCGGCTCGACGCGCATGCCCTCCGTGGCCGAGCTCGTGAAGCAGGAGACCGGCAAGGACGCCAACAAGGGCGTCAACCCGGACGAGGTCGTCGCCGTCGGCGCGGCCCTCCAGGCCGGTGTCCTGAAGGGCGAGCGCAAGGACGTTCTGCTCATCGACGTCACGCCCCTCAGCCTCGGCATCGAGACCAAGGGCGGCATCATGACGAAGCTCATCGAGCGCAACACGGCGATCCCGACAAAGCGCAGCGAGACCTTCACCACCGCCGACGACAACCAGCCGTCTGTTGCGATCCAGGTGTTCCAGGGCGAGCGCGACTTCACCCGCGACAACAAGCCGCTGGGCACGTTCGAGCTCACCGGCATCGCGCCCGCGCCCCGCGGCATCCCGCAGGTCGAGGTCACGTTCGACATCGACGCCAACGGCATCGTGCACGTGTCCGCGAAGGACAAGGGCACGGGCAAGGAGCAGTCGATGACGATCACGGGCGGCTCTTCGCTGCCCAAGGACGACATCGAGCGCATGGTGCGCGAGGCGGAGGAGCACGCGGCCGAGGACAAGAAGCGCCGCGAGTCCGCCGAGACCCGCAACCAGGCCGAGACGCTCGCGTACTCGATCGACAAGCTGATCAAGGACAACGACGACAAGCTGCCCGACGACGTCAAGACGTCCGTGCAGGCGGATGTCGATGCCCTCAAGACGGCGCTGGCCGGCGATGACGACGACGCGGTGAAGACCGCGTTCGACACGCTGACCCAGAGCCAGGGCAAGCTGGGCGAGGCCATCTACGCCTCGTCGCAGGCCTCCCAGGCCTCGCAGGCGTCCTCCAACCCGACGGCCGACGGCGCTCCCGACGCCCCGTCGGAGCCCAGCGAGGGCGGTTCGGACGAGGACGTCATCGACGCCGAGGTCGTCGATGAGGAAGAAGAGAAGAAGTAGCCATGGCAGGCAAGGACTTCGACCCATCGGCCGGCGCAGGACCCGGCGAGAACGAGGACGAGGTTCGGCCCGGCGGCGAGGGGTCGGAAGCGCAGGCATCCGGCCCCGAGTCGCAGGGCGACGAACTGACCGTCGATGACATCCTCAACGCCGCGCAGAGCGACGAGGCCGCCACGGCCGACGCCGAGGACGGCGTTTCATCGAGTGCCGAACCCGCCGATGCGCTGCTGATCGACCTGAAGCGCATCACGGCCGAGTACGCCAACTACCGCCGCCGCACCGAGGCGCTGCGCGAGCTCGAGATCGAACGGGCGCAGGGCCGCGTGGCGGCGGGAGTGCTGCCGGTGCTCGATGACCTCGACCGGGCCGAGAAGCACGGCGACCTCGTGGAGGGCACGCCGTTCGCGGCGATCGCCGAGAAGCTGCGCCTCTTCGCCGAGCGCCTGGGGATCACCTCGTACGGCGAGGCCGGTGAGGTCTTCGACCCGCAGCGGCACGAGGCGATCTTCCAGCAGCCCATCCCGGGCACCGTCGAGCCCACCGTGCTCGAGGTGGTCGAGGTCGGCTACCGGCTCGGCGACGTCGAGCTGCGGCCGGCCAAGGTCGTCGTCGCGGCACCGGCCGACCCTTCGGCAAGCTGAGAGGGCTGGGAGGGCAATGGCAAGTCAGGACTGGTTCGACAAGGACTTCTACAAGATCCTCGGCGTGTCGAAGGATGTCAGCGCGGCCGATCTCAAGAAGGCCTACCGCAAGCTCGCGCGCACTCATCACCCCGACTCGAATCAGGGTGATGCGAAGGCCGAGGCGAAGTTCAAGGAGATCAGCGAGGCGTACTCGGTCCTGAACGACCCCGAGCAGCGCGAGGAGTACGACCAGATCCGCGCGATGGGCTCCGGCGCCCGCTTCACGGCGGGCGGCCAGCCGGGTGGGTTCGAGGACGTCTTCAGCATGTTCGGCCAGGGCCGCGGCCGCGGTCAGGCGACCGAGGACTTCGACGACATCTTCAGCATGTTCAACCAGCAGCGGGGCGGCGGGTTCGGCTCCGGCCGCTTCGGGCAGCCGTCCGGCGGCTACCGCGGATTCGGCGGTCCTCAGCGAGGGGCCGACGTGACGGCCCGGACCACGATCGACTTCCTCACCGCGACCAAAGGCGAGACCATCACGCTGCAGGGCGAAGACGGCAAGCCGTTCAAGGTGAAGATCCCCGCCGGTGTCTCCGACGGGCAGAAGGTGCGGCTCCGCGGCCGCGGACGCCCGTCGCCCGACGGCGGCGAGAACGGAGACATCGTGGTGCAGGTCTCGGTGCGCAAGCATCCGGTCTTCGAGCGGGACGGGCTGAACCTGCGGGTCACCGTGCCGGTCACCTTCACCGAGGCGGCGCTCGGTGCCACCATCGAGGTGCCGACCCTCGGCGGAGAGCCGGTGAAGCTGCGTGTGGCCCCCGGCACGCCCTCGGGTCGCGTGCTGCGGGTAAAGGGCCGGGGCGTGCAGACGCCGAAGGGGACCGGAGACCTGCTGGCCGTCGTGCAGGTCGCCGTGCCGACGCACCTGGACGACGCCGCGCGCGAGGCGCTCGAGCGGTTCCACGAGCTGGAGCCCAAGGAGAACCCGCGCGCCGACCTGATGGCGAAGGCCCGCGGCTGACCCCGTTGCCGCGGGGTGGATCGGAGAAGAGGTGAGGGGCATGACCGATGAACGACAGGTCGACGAGGACTCTCCGCTCTTCGCGATCGCCGTCGCCGCCGAGCTGGCGGGCATGCATCCGCAGACGCTGCGCCAGTACGACCGGCTGGGGCTCGTGGTCCCCGGCCGCACGCAGGGCCGCTCGCGCCGCTACTCGATGCACAACATCCAGCAGCTGCGCGAGGTGGCCCGGCTGTCGTCGGAGGGCATGAGCCTGCCGGGCATCGCCCGCATCCTCGAACTGGAGGAACGGGTGCGGGGGCTTCAGCGGCAGGTCGCGATGCTCGAGGAGCGGGTGCGTGCCGAGCTCGAGAATCGCCCCGGGGCGCGCGTCTTCGCGGCCGGCACGAGCGGCAACGTGATCACGCTGCGCTCGGGCAAGCGGGTGCGGCGGCAGACGGATGTCGTGCTCTGGCGCCCACACGCACCGAACGACTCCTGACGTCATACCGGTCGTCCCAGCCCCCCCACAGCGATGGGCGGGGACCCCGGATCAGTCAGCCGGCGAGGGCGGCGGTGTGCCGAGCGCGTGGAACGCCGCCCAGAACTCCTCCGGGATGACGGCGTCGACGAGGCCGTCCAGGGCGCGCAGCCGCTCCACGCTCGAGACGCCCACGACGACGGAGTGGACGCGCGGGTCGGCCATCGCGAACTGCAGAGCCGCGGCCGCGAGGTCGACGCCGGACTCGTCCGCCAGCGCCCGCAGCCGCTCGAGGAACGCAAGGAACTCCGGCGACGGCTCGGTGTAGGCGTACTTCGTGCCGCGCGTCCGCGAGCCCGCGAGGATGCCGCCTCCGAACGGGGCCGCGTTGAAGACGGCCATGCCCCGCTCGGTCGCCTCGTCGAAGACGGTGCCGGCCGTCCGGTCCACGAGCGTGTAGCGATTGTGGATCAGCACCGCGTCGAAGGCATCCGTCCGGACGTACTCCTCCATGAGGGCACGCGTGCCCGCGGCGATGCCGATGGCGCCGACCGTTCCCTCGTCCCGCAGCCGCGCGAGCGCCTCGACGGGTCCTCCGGGTGCCATTGCCTCGGCGACGGTCAGCCCGTACGGGTCGTGGAAGTGCAGCAGCGGGAGCGTGTCCAGCCCTAGACGCTCCTTCGTCTCTTCGAAGGATCGCAGCACGCGATCGGCGTCGAAGACGCCGGTGTCGGGATCCTGATCCACCTTCGAGAAGATCCTGCGATCGGCCGGCAGGCCGCCGAGCCGGGCGATCGCGGCGCCGAGCAGGCGCTCGCTGGCGCCGTCGGCGTAGTTGTTCGACGTGTCCACCTGGTGGTGGCGGCCCGTGAGCAGGGCATCGCCCAGTTCCGTGCCGATCTCGGGGCGCTTGCCCAGCGGCGATGCCCCGAGCGTGATCGGCTCGAGGCCGGCTGCGAGGTCCTGTCCCGTCGTGTGCGTCATCCTCCGAGGGTATCCGGGCGGTCCCGTCGCTCGCATTCCTGCCGTGGGGCTTACGCGGTGTCCACCGCATCCACCAGAATGACGCCGTGGCGACCCTCGAAGATGTGCGTGCGATCGCGATCGCGCTGCCCGGCGTGGAGGAATCGGTCGGAACGCAGAACGGCGGACCGCAGTGGCGAGTGCCGTCCGGCGCGTTCGTGTGGGAGCGACCGCTGCGCCGGCGCGACGTGGATGACCTCACGGCCGAAGGGCGTTCGATCCCGGAGGGCGAGGTCGTCGCCGTGCGCACCGATGGGCTCGACGTGCAGCGTGCGCTCGCCGAATCCTTCCCGGACGCCTTCTTCGTGGTCCCGCACTTCGAGGGCTACCCCGCCGTGCTCGTTCGCCTCGACGCCGTCGAGCCCGAACAGCTGCGCGAGGTCATCACGGATGCGTGGCTGCTGAAGGCGCCGAAGCGAGTGGCTCGGCAGTGGGTCGCCGAGAACGTGCCGCCGAAGGAGTGACCCGCTTTGCGGGCGTCAGCCGTTCAGGCGGTCGCGCCAGGCGAGCAGCGGCTCGAGCACCGAGAGGTCGTAGTCCGGACCGTCGATGGCGGGCACGATGAAGCGCACTCCGAGCCCGTGGAGCCGCTCGGCGCCGTCCTCCTCCAGGAGTGGGCCCAGCCCGCGGATCGTGAAACCGCTCGACAGCTCGATCTCGGCAGGATCCCTTCCCGTCGTGGCGCACCACTCGTGCAGCACCCCGATCTTGCGCGACAGGTCATCCAGGGGTGTGAAGGTGTGCCAGATGTCGGCGTGCTCGGCGACGAGCCGGAGCGTCTTCCGCTCACCCTGCCCTCCGATCAGGATCGGGATGCGGCGCGTGGGCGGCGGATCGAGCAGGTCCCATCGGCGACGGATGCGGGGCAGGTCGGCGGCGAGCGCGTCGAGCCGGGAGCCCACGGTGCCGAACTCGTAGCCGTACGCGTCGTAATCGGGCTGGGCCCACCCGGAGCCGGTGCCGAAGATGAAGCGCCCGATCCCGTCGGGTCCCGCGCTGATGTGATCGACGGTACGGGCCATATCGGCCTGCAGGTCGGGGTTGCGGTACGAGTTGCAGTTGACCAGCGGCCCGAACTCGACGCGTTCCGTCTGCTCCGCGATCGCAGCGAGCACGGTCCAGGCCTCGAAGTGGGGCGCGTGCAACGGCTCGGTGAGGGGGAAGAAGTGATCCCAGCCGAAGATCGCGTCGACCCCCATGTCCTCGGCGCGCAGCACCGCGTCCCGGATGGCCCGGTACGGCGCGTGCTGAGGAGCGAGCTGCACCCCGATGCGCAGCGGGCGGTGGTCGGCCGGGTGCCCGCTCACGGTTCGATCCTCAGGACGTTGGCCGATTCGCCGAGGGCCAGATCGTCGACGACTCGGATGCCGCGGGCCAGCTCATCCAGCGGACCCATCACCGTGCCGAAGCGCTCCCTGTCGCTGCACACGGCGGTGACGCTCACGAAGTGCGTGCCGGTGTCCCACGTGTAGGTCGCGAAGGGAGGCGTTCGGCCATCGGGCGGAAGCGGCATCACGAGCTTCTCGCCGTTGCCCAGGTAGGTGCCGCGGAAGGTCTCGGTGTCGTCGTACTCCATCGGCATCGACGCACGGGCCGCCCGCAGCTGCGGCGTCGCCTCCTGCACCTGCGCCATCACGACGAGGAGCTCCGGATCGGCCTTCCACACCCACACCAGCACGCGTCCGTTGGCGCGGCGCATCAGGAAGGGCACGGCCTGGCTCATCGCCCAGGCGGCGAATCCGGTGGCCGGCTTGGCGGGCGACCCCGGAGTTCCGGTGGTCAGCGCCGACCCGGAGGCCCCGGCTGCTCCCGTCACCTGCGCCAGCAGCATCCCGATCGCCGCCTTGCGGTGCCGCCGGCCCTTGAATCCGAGCGAGTCCGTCACGGGCACCCAGCGGGTCGCGTCGGCATCGGCCTGCAGTCTCGGCATTCCTCAAGCGTATCCGGGTCGACCAGGGGGGCTCGGGTAGAGTTGGGATGCGCCCGCACGCTCGACCCGCGTGATCGCCGCGGACGCAGACCGCGTCACACCGCCGCCCACGCCCCCACGCCCCCGCGTGACCTCCGCAGAGATAGGCAGCCCGACACTCGTGACTCCCCCCGCGACGACCGACGACTCCCGCAGAGAAGACGCCGGGCGCTCCCCCCTGACGATCGTCATCGGGGCCGACACGTTCGCGCCGCACGTCAACGGGGCCGCGCGCTTCGCGGAGCGCCTGGCCGCGGGCCTGGTCGCCCGCGGCCACTCCGTGCACGTCATGGCGCCCAGTGCCACGCACCGTCGGCACGGGGTCTTCACCGAGGTCATCGAGGGCGAGCCCATGACGATGCACCGGCTGCCGTCATGGCGCTGGTACCCCCACGACTGGCTCACGTTCGTGTTTCCGTGGATGTCGAAGCACCACGCTCGCCGGGTGCTCGACTCGGTCAAGCCCGACGTCGTGCACATCCAGTCGCACATCATCATCGGTCGCGGCCTCACTCGCGAGGCCCGCAAGCGGGGCATCCCGATCATCGCGACGAACCACGTCATGGCCGAGAATGTCGTCGACTTCACGACCCTTCCGCATGCACTGAACAACGTGCTGGTGAAGCTGGCGTGGGCGGACGCCAAGCGCACGTTCGGCATGACCCGCGCGGTGACGACCCCGACGCGCAAGGCGGCAGACTTCCTCGAGGCCACGATCGACATCACGGGCGTTCTCCCGGTCAGCTGCGGCATCGACGCGTCCAACTACACGCCCGATCTCACCCCGCGGGAGAGCAATCGCATCATCTTCGTAGGGCGCCTCACGACCGAGAAGCACATCGACGTGCTGCTCCGCGCGATGCAGAAGCTGGATGCCTCGTTCGAGGCCACCCTCGACGTCGTCGGCGACGGCGACCAGCGCCGTGCTCTCGAGACGCTGGCCCGCGAGCTCGGCCTCGAGTCGAGGGTGATCTTCCACGGCCGCACCGACGAGACGGAGCTCCGCTCGCTGCTCACGCGGGCGAGCGTGTTCGCGATCGCGTCGATCGCCGAGCTGCAGTCGATCGCCACCATGGAGGCGATGGCCTCCGGTCTGCCCATCGTCGCGGCGAACGCCGTCGCACTGCCGCACCTGGTGCACCACGGCGACAACGGCTACCTGTTCGAGCCGGGCAACGCGGACGAGATGGCCGCCCGGCTCACCGACGTGCTGACGGCAGCCCCTGAAGAGCGGATGCGCATGCAGCAGGCGTCTCTCAAGGGTGTCGAGATCCACGACATCAACCGCACGCTCGACACCTTCGAGGCGCTCTATCGCGGCGAGCCGCTTCCCGGATAGGTCGCCGTGCACATCGTCATGTTCGCCGATCAGCACCTCGCCTCCCTCGGCGGGGCGCAGGTCTCCATGCGGCTGCAGCGACGATTCCTCGAGCGCGCGGGCCACACGGTGACGATCGTCGCGCCGGGCATGAGCAGGCGACGCGCCCCGGCCGCCCGGCCGGATGCCGCCGCGGAGCCGGACGGCCCGACCCCCGACGGAGAAGAAGCGCCTCAGCCGGACGACCGCGATCCGGACGAGGGGCCCGCGCCCAGCGAGCCCCAGCAAGACGAAGGGTACGTCGAAACACCCTCGATCCCGATCACCGCCGACCGGGAGTACGGACTGTCGTGGCCCGGCCGGCGCACGGATCGGTTCGTGGACGCCGAGCTCGCGAAGCGCCCACCCATCGACGTGGTGCACATCCAGGGTGACTTCTGGGGCGCCCTCACGGGTCACCGCTATGCCCGCCGCGAGGGACTCCCGGTCGTGCACACGATGCACAACAGGGTGGATGTGGGCCTTGCGGCGATCGTGCCCTTTCCCGGTCTGGCGCTGCGCGCACTGAACGCCTGGCGGCGGCAGGCGCTGCCGCTCGCGATGGAGCCGGAGCCGCCGGGAGTCGACGGATGGGCGTACCTCGGAGGCCTTGCCGCCTTCGCCGATGCCGTGACGGCGCCCTCGGCCCACTTCGCCCGGCGGCTCGAGGCCCATGGCGTGTTCCCGCACGTCGACGTCATCTGGAACGGCATCGACGACGACGTCCTCGATGCGGCGGTCGCCGCGGGGCCCACCGCGCGGGAGCCCGGTCCCCCTCGGTTCGTGTGGCTCGGCCGGATGAGTCCCGAGAAGCGCCTGCTCCCCTTCCTCGAGGCCGTGGCCGAGTCACGCATCCGCGCCGACATCGAGGTGATCGGCGGCGGAGCGCAGGAGGGGGCGGCGAAACGGCTCGTCGAGCGGCTGAAGCCCGCGGCATCCGTCACCTTCGCCGGCCGCCTGCCCTATGAGGAGACCCTCCGTCGCATCGCCCGCGCCGACGCCGTGGTGCAGACGTCCATCGGCTTCGAGACGCAGGGGATGACGGTGTTCGAGGCCGCCTCGCTCGGCACGCCGGCCGTGGTGAGCGACCCGGACATCGCGCACGAGCTCGCGTCAGGGTTCTGGCCGGTCG
This sequence comes from Microbacterium sp. DT81.1, assembly GCF_049844955.1. Taxonomy (NCBI): domain Bacteria; kingdom Bacillati; phylum Actinomycetota; class Actinomycetes; order Micrococcales; family Microbacteriaceae; genus Microbacterium; species Microbacterium sp. DT81.1. Next base: position 289,773 of record NZ_JBNCMA010000005.1, on the reverse strand, counting down.
GCAACGGGCTGATCCCGGATGCGTCGACGCACGCGCTCGCCCGCGCGGTGCGCGCCGCAGCCACGGACATCGCCGCCGGGACCGCGCCGACGCCCGATCCCTCGACGGGGGAGCGCTTCCGGCAGTCCTCGCGCACCGACGCGATGCTCGAGGTGTACCGACGCGTCACCGGCGCACGGTAGCCGCCGGTCGGCGCGCGATCAGAGCCGGCCGGAGCGCGATCAGAGTCGGCGTGTGCGGTCGAACGGCACCTGGTGGTACCCGTCGTTGTGGAGGGAGACCACCGATGACACGAGCGCGACGGCGGCAAGGGCTGTGAAGAAGAGGAGAATGAACATGGCAGAAACGCTACGCTTGACGTGATACGGCCACGAGTGGCAGGATGGACACACAGCGTAGGGATCCTGCCATGGATCGACAGGTCGACTGCAGGCCGACAGTTCAACCAGGGTCCAGGCCGCAGAACTCGGGCAGCTCGTGGGCAGCCGCAAACAGGAGGAATCAATGAAGACCGTCGCCGTCATCGTGCAGGAGGGCTTCGCGCCGTTCGAATTCGGCGTCGCGTGCGAGGCGTTCGGTCTCGACCGCTCGGACGACGGCATTCCGAATTTCGACTTCCGCATCGTCACCCCGGATCCCGGGGCCATCCCTTCGAAGCTCGGCTTCTCCATCAATGTCACGGAGGACCTGTCGTTCGCCTATGAGGCCGATTTGGTGGTCGTGTCCCCGACGCCGAAGGAATACTGGTCGCACATCGACGAGCGGGTGCTGGATGTCGTCCGCCACGCCGCCGCGCGCGGCGCCTGGCTGCTGAGCGTATGCAGCGGTTCCTTTGTTCTCGCTGCCGCGGGGGTGCTCGACGGTCGCAAGGCGACGACGCACTGGATGTACGCCGACAAGATGGCATCCATGTATCCGCGGATCGACGTGGACCCCGATGTGCTCTACGTGCAGGACGGGCGCATCATCACCAGCGCCGGCACGGCAGCCGGGCTCGACGCCTGTCTGCACCTGCTGCGCCAGGAACTCGGCGCCGAGATGACCAACACCATCGCCCGGCGCATGGTCGTGCCGCCGCAGCGCGACGGCGGGCAGGCGCAGTTCATCTCCCATCCGCTTCCCGAGGTCGCGAGCATGTCGCTCGCGCCCGTGACCGACTGGATGCTCGAGAACCTCCGTCACGACCTCTCGGTCGATGACCTCGCCGCCCGTGCGCACATGTCGCCTCGCACCTTCGCGCGACGGTTCAAGGCGGATCACGGCACGACGCCGGCCGCGTGGCTGAACCGCCAGCGGATCATCCACGCGCAGCGGCTGCTTGAGCAGACCGACCTCGGCCTCGACCGCATCGCGTACGAGTGCGGCTTCGGCTCCGCCGCCGTGCTGCGCCAGAACTTCACCCGCACCCTGGGTACGACGCCGACGGCCTATCGCTCGACGTTCTGCTGCACCCTCGGGGCCGGCGCCTCGATGCCGGAGCCCGAGCTCGCGGGGTCGGCCGCCTGACGGCATCCGCAGATGCCGGGCCGGATGCAGGCTCGTCCGGGCGGATTCAGCCGGTTCGGGCGGTTGAGCAGCACTTCAGCCCCGGCGAGCCTGCATCCGGTACGCGACGTTCGAGCGAGGCACCAGCGGCGCATGGGCGCCTTCGGTAGCGTGTGACCGTGCGCGCGGCCCTCCGAAGGCTCTTCTCCCGCAAGACGATCGGCAAGGATGCCGTGGCGGGGCTCGTGCTGGGTGTCGAAGCGGTTCCCGACGGGCTCGCCGCGGGACTTCTCGCCGGGATCAACCCGCTGGCCGGCCTGTACGCGTATCTGTTCGGCATGGTCGGTGCGACGTTCTTCACGAGCAGCACCTTCATGGCGGTGCAGGCGACGGGGGCGATGGCCCTCATCGTCTCGGACTCCGACCTGCACACCCGCGCGGACCCCGACCGGGCGCTGTACACGCTCGCTCTTCTGACCGGCATCGTGATGATCGTCGCCGGCCTGCTCCACGGCGGCCGGCTCATCCGGTTCGTGCCGACGGCCGTGATGACCGGGTTCGTGACTGCCGTGGGCGTGAACATCATCCTCGGGCAGCTCTCGAATCTCACCGGCTACGCATCGCACGGCCCGAACCGGCTCGTCAAGACATTTGATCAGTTCGCTCACATGCCGCGATGGAGCTGGGCCTCCGTCGCGGTCGGTCTGCTCGTGATCGCGCTCATCCTGCTCTTCCGGCGCACCCCCGTCGGCTCGCTGGGCCTCGTCGTGGCGGTGGTGCTCGGATCCGGCCTCGCCGTCCTGCTCAATCAGTGGGTGGAGCCGCCGATCGTGCTGCTCCGCGATGTGGTGGACGTGCCACGCGGATTGCCCGCGCCCGTGCTCCCGAACATCGAGGACGTGGCCTTCCTGCTCATACCCGCGATCTCCCTGGCCTTCGTCGGTGTCATCCAGGGCTCGGCCGTGTCGGCCGGGCTGCCCACCGCCGACGGCAAGCCGGCTGACACCTCCCGCGACTTCATCGGGCAGGGCGCGGGCAACCTCGCCGCCGGACTCTTCCAGGGCATGCCCGTCGGCGGCTCGATGTCGGGGTCATCGCTCATCGTGGCCGCCGGTGCCAAGACCCGGCTGTCGTTCATCATCGCGGGCGCGGTCATGGCGCTCGTCATCCTGCTCGCGTCGGACCTGGTCTCGTTCGTCGCGATGCCCGCGCTCGCCGGCCTGCTGATCGTCGTCGGGGCCGGCGCGATCAAGCCGAGCCGCATCTACTCCGTCGTGAAGACAGGGCCGCTGCCGACGGCGATCATGTCGGTCACCTTCGGTCTCACGCTCGTCATCCCGCTGCAGTTCGCGGTGCTCGTCGGCGTCGGGCTCGGCATCATCCTGTTCGTCGCCCAGCAGTCCAACCACGTGCGGGTGCGGCAGGTGCACATCGCGGATGACGGGCGGATGCGCGAGTCCGATCCGCCCGCCAAGATCCCCGCCGAGTCCGTGGTGATCCTGCAGCCGTACGGCAGCCTCTTCTTCGCCAGCGCCCCGATCTTCGAGAAGCAGCTCCCCGCCGTGAGCCGCGAGTCGTCCGGCTCGGTGGTCATCATTCGGCTGCGGGGGACCGATCAGATCGGGCTGTCGCTCCTGGCCGTGCTGCGACGTTACGCTCATGAGCTGCGTGCCGCCGGGTCATCTCTCAAGCTCGTGATCAGCGAGCAGCGGGTGCTCGATCAGGTCGAAGCCGACGGGTTCGCCGACGTACTCGGAGAGGGGAACCTCTACCGCAGCACGGAGTGGATCGGCGAGAGCGTTCGCCGCGCCTACACCGACGCCCGCGCCGACGTCCGAGACGGCCGGTCGGCCTGACCAGTCCTTCCGCGACCCCAGGCGACCGCCGGCGACGCCGGGCGCACGGCTTCTCGCCGGGCGCACGGCTTTGCGACGGCGAGAAGCCGTGGTCTGGGCGAGAAGCCGTTCGCTCGGCATCCCGGTGTGCGTTGCCTGCAGCATCCTGCTCTGATAAAATTGAGTCCAACGGGCTCAACTTTTGGAATCAGCCCGACGACAGACTTCAGGAGACAGAATGCAGGCAACCCAGAATCCCGGGGCGGAGGAAGCCAAGAGCGCCCTCGAGCAGTACGGGATCAACCTCACCGAGCGCGCGAAGCAGGGCAAGCTCGACCCCGTGATCGGACGAGACGCCGAGATCCGTCGGGTGAGCCAGGTGCTCACCCGACGCACCAAGAACAACCCCGTGCTGATCGGCGAGCCGGGCGTCGGAAAGACCGCGGTCGTGGAGGGCCTTGCGCAGCGCATCGTCGCCGGCGATGTGTCCGAGAGCCTGAAGAACAAGGAGCTGATCAGCCTCGACATGTCGGCCCTCGTCGCCGGTGCCATGTACCGCGGCCAGTTCGAGGAGCGCCTCAAGGCCGTGCTCAAGGAGATCACCGACTCGCAGGGCCGCGTGATCACGTTCATCGACGAGCTGCACACGCTGATGGGCGCGGGCGGCGGGGAGGGCTCCGTCGCGGCATCCAACATGCTGAAGCCGATGCTCGCGCGCGGCGAGCTGCGCATGATCGGCGCGACCACGCTCAACGAGTACCGCGAATTCATCGAGAAGGATGCCGCCCTCGAGCGCCGCTTCCAGCAGGTCTACGTGGGCGAGCCGACGGTCGAGGACACGGTCGCGATCCTGCGAGGGCTCAAGGAGCGCTACGAGGCGCACCACAAGGTGGCGATCGCCGACGCCGCGCTCGTCGCCGCCGCATCGCTGAGCAATCGCTACATATCGGGCCGTCAGCTGCCCGACAAGGCCATCGACCTCATCGACGAAGCCGCGTCCCGCCTGCGGATGGAGATCGACTCCGCGCCGCTCGAGATCGACGAACTGCGCCGCCATGTGGACCGCCTGCGGCTCGAGGAGCTCGCCCTCAAGAAGGAGAAGGACGAGGCATCCAAGGAGCGCCTGGCCGCGCTGCGCGCGCAGCTCGCGACGGAGGAAGCCACTCTGAAGGATCTGCAGGCGCGCTGGGAGCGGGAGCGCGCATCGCTCAACCGTGTGGGCGACTTGAAGACCCGCCTCGATGCCGCGCGCGTCGGTGCGGAGCGCGCGCAGCGCGAGGGCGACCTCGAGAGGGCGTCCCGGCTGCTCTACGCCGAGATCCCGGGCCTCGAGCGCGAGCTCATGGCGGCCGAGGGCGCGGAGGGCGGTGGTGAGCGCATGGTCAACGACCAGGTCACCGACGAGGACATCGCCAACGTGATCGCCGCGTGGACCGGCATCCCGGTCGGCCGCCTGCTGCAGGGCGAGACCGAGAAGCTGCTGCATCTCGAGTCGGAGCTCGGCAAGCGCATCATCGGGCAGAAGGATGCCGTCAAGGCGGTGTCCGACGCTGTTCGGCGGTCGCGGGCCGGCATCAGCGACCCCGGTCGCCCGACCGGATCCTTCCTCTTCCTCGGTCCGACCGGTGTGGGAAAGACCGAGCTGGCGAAGGCCCTCGCGGACTTCCTCTTCGACGACGAGCACGCGATGGTGCGCATCGACATGTCGGAGTACGGCGAGAAGCACACCGTCTCGCGCCTGGTCGGTGCCCCTCCCGGGTACATCGGCTACGAGCAGGGCGGTCAGCTGACCGAGGCGGTGCGCCGGCGGCCCTACAGCGTCGTGCTGCTCGACGAGGTCGAGAAGGCCCACCCCGAGGTCTTCGACGTGCTGCTGCAGGTGATGGATGACGGGCGCCTGACCGACGGCCAGGGCCGGACGGTCGACTTCCGCAACGTCATCATGGTGCTCACTTCCAACCTCGGCTCGCCGATCCTGATCGATCCGACGATCTCGTCCGAGCAGAAGCGCGAGGCGGTTCAGGCCCTCGTGCGGCAGGCGTTCAAGCCGGAGTTCGTGAACAGGCTCGATGACATCGTGATCTTCGAGGCCCTCACGCAGGACGACCTGGCCCAGATCGTCGAACTCGCCGTCGACGCCCTGCAGCGCCGCCTGCACGATCGACGCCTGACGCTCGCCGTCACCCCCGACGCCCGCGGCTGGCTGGCCGAGCGAGGGTACGACCCGATCTTCGGGGCGCGGCCGCTTCGACGGCTCATCCAATCCGAGATTCAGGATCGCCTCGCGATGGGCATCCTCGCCGGACGGGTGCACGACGGCGACGTGGTGCGCGTGGATGTCTCGGCCGACGGCTCATCGCTCGCCCTCACGAGCGAGGGCAAGCCGGCGCCGGAGGTGGACGACATCGACGACGACGAGGTGATCGAGGCGATCCTCGAGGAGTAATCCTTCCGGGTGTTCTTCGGTCAGCACGGACGGGCGGGGTCTTCGGACCCCGCCCGTCCGCATACGATCGCGGGTATGCGCATCGCCGCGGCCCTCTGGCGCTCGTCCCACCCCGGACCCACCGTCGTCGTCACCGTGCTGGCGCTGGCGCTGGGCGTGTCGGTGGGGCTGGATGCCGGCCGCCTCGCCGTGCTCGTCATCTCGGTGCTGCTCGGACAGCTCTCGATCGGCATCTCGAACGACGTGATCGACGCCCCGCGGGACCAGCTGACCGGTCGCACCGACAAGCCGCTGGCCCGGGGGGATGTGACGACTCGCACGGCATGGACGGCGGCTGTATCGACGCTCGCCGGAGCGCTCGTGCTGTCGGCGCTGCTCAGCTGGCAGCTCGCGCTCGCGCACGCGGTGTTCCTCGGATCCGGGTGGGCCTACAACGCGTGGCTGAAATCCACCGTGTTCTCTGCGCTGTGCTTCGTGGTCGGATTCGGAGTGTTCCCGTCGCTCGCCCCGCTCGCCCTGCCCGATCCTCTGGTGGCGGCGCCATGGGCGTGGGTGGCCGGCGCAGCGCTGGGCGTCGCGGTGCACTTCTCGAACGTGCTGCCCGACCTCGAAGACGATGAGCGTACGGGAGTGCGCGGCCTGCCGCACCGGCTCGGCCGGCGCGTGTCGGCGGCCGTTGCCGCTGGCGCGCTGGTCGCCGGGGCCACCGCCGTGCTCATCGGATCGGCCGCCGGAAATCCGCCCTCTCCGCTCTCGTGGCTCTTCTTCGCCGGAGTCGTCGTCGTGTCGGTGTGGGGCCTGGTCGCCGCGCTCGCGCGACCGCCGCGGCGCCTGGTCTTCCGGCTGGTGATGACCGCCGCCCTGCTGCTGGCTCTGCAGATGGTCGTCGCGGGCGATCTCACCGGCTGACGTCTCGCATCGTCCGGGCACCCATGTGCCGCGCGGTTGAGGTGGGGTGCCTCCGTGATGCGCGTCGGGGCGCCCGGCCGATCGCCCAGACCCGGGCTCGGGTATCCCGATGTCGCGTGCACAACGGCGGGCATTGTCCGCGACGCGCGGTGCCGCGGCATCGATTCGCGGCGTGTCGTCGATGATGTCCGCCGTTGTGCTTGCGGCGAGGCAGGTAGGGGTGCGCCCACGATGAACGCGCGGACCGAAGACCGATCGGACAGCCCGGGCAGGTCGTGCTCCTACCGTTATGGTGATCAGCGGCGCAGGCAGGGCCGGCCCTCCCGCGGCGAGCCGCTCCCGCGCTCAGCGCAGTTCGACGATCCGCGCCTCGGACACGCGCCCGCCGACTTCCACCTGCGCATCCGCGCTTCGCGCGCGTGTGCGGAGGACGGAGCCCTCACCCTGCACGATCTTCAGATCGCGTCCCAGCTCCGCCGTGAGGCGCACCGCGGCAGCGCCCGTCGCCTCGTCTTCGCGGATCCCCAGGTCGGGCGCGAACATGCGGGCGCGCACGCGTCCCGCGCGCTCGTCGGCCCACGCCCACACGTAGTGCAGGCCTTCCCCGTAGGCGTACGGGTCGACCGCGTCGACCTCGGCGGGCGAGGAGAGCCGATCGAGGAGGAACTCGGGCGCCCACTCGGGTGACGCGGAGACGAAGGTCAGGCCGCCTTCCGTGCGCACACGCACCGTTCCCGCCGGCACCTCGATGGCTCTGATCTGGTCGCCGCCGCTGCGCAGCCACGCCGCCAGGCCCACCGTCGGATGTCCCGCGAACGGCAGTTCGCGCGCCGGCGTGAAGATGCGCGCCGCCGCGACGTCGCCGTCGAGGGCGTCGAGGAAGATCGTCTCGCTGAACCCGAGATCGGCGGCGATCTGCTGCTCGTTCTCGGCTGTGGACGGCGACGCCCACACGATGCCGAGCGGGTTGCCGTGGCCGCCGCGGTCATCGACGAAGACGTTCACCACGTTCAGGAGCAGGCTCACGTCAGCCGATTCTGGCACGATTCCGCGGGATGCCCGGAAACTGACCTCGCAGCGCGTCCTCGAATCTGCCGACCGAGCCGCCCAGTCCGGCGAGCTGTTCGGCGGTCAGCGCCACGGTCGTGGAGCCATCCGCGCGGTGAGCGAGCACCACGGGCAGGCGCACATTCCGGATGACGGCCTTCAGCCGTTCGTCGAGCTCGTTGCGATGCAGCAGGACCACCGGCACACCCACCCGAGCCACCATCCGGTCCCACTCGGGCTTTCTCCGGATGGCGGAGTGCGTGATGTCGCAGAGGGCACACTCCGCCGTGCCGAGCAGGTGGCCGAGGACGTAGCGGGCCTCGCCCACGAGACCGCCGTCCGCGTTGAAGATGCCCGAATAGGCGACGATGCGGGCGTCGCCCCGCGGCTCGGTGTCGTGACCTTCCGGCATAGTGGCAACCCTACGGCGCGATCCGCCGAGGAGAGCCGTACGAGAGAATGGTGGCCATGCGCGTGGTCGTGTGCGGTGCCGGAATCGGCGGCCTCACCCTGGCGCAGGCGCTGCGCACCTCCTGCGACGTGACCGTCGTCGAGCGTGATGACGAGGCGGTGTCCACCGGCGGGTATCGGCTCGCGATCAACGGTGCGGCGACGGCGGTCCTCGCGCGTTCGCTCGGCGGCGACCTGATGGCTGAGGTGCGCGCGGTGAGCGACGGCGCCGACCGCTTCGCTCAGTTCACCGTGGCGACCGACCGCCTGCGCCCGCTGCTCATCGCCCCAGAGGAACCGGATGAGGACCGGCTCCTCGCCCAGCGCCGCGCCTTGCGCCTGCTCCTCACCCGCGGCCTGGAGGATCGCATCCTCCGGTCGACGCGCGTCACGCGCGTGGAGCAGTCCGACGGTTCCGCGGTGGTGCACCTGGATTCCGGTGAGGAACTCGCGGCCGATCTCGTCGTCGGCGCGGAGGGAGCGAAGTCGCCCACCGTGCGCGCGGTCACGATCCGGGCACCCGACTCAGACCTCCACCTGACCGGGATCGCCGGCTCCACCCCCCGAACGCCCGGCGCCGTCGTGCCCCGATTCCTTCGACGCGGTCCGGCCCTGGCCTTCTCGGCGGACGGTACCGGCATGTTCCTCTCCCTGACCTCGAGCGGCTCGGGCCCCCTCAGCCCCGAGATTGCGGAGGCCGTGGGTTCGCCATCTCTCGTCTGGGGGCTGATCGCCCCCTCGTCGCGCGTGGGTCCTGCCCCGGGGAGGACGCCCGACGACCTGGTCGCCACCGCCCTGCGCCTCACGCGGCACTGGCATCCGTGGATGGCGGAGCGCATTGAAGCGGCGGACCGCGGTCGGGTCGCGGCGTTCTCGTTCCGTGCGGCGGACCCCGCGCGCGACTTCACCCCCTGGCGACCCCGCAACATCACCGCGCTCGGCGACGCCATCCATGCGATGCCGCCGACCGGGGGGCAGGCGGCCGCGACGGCGATCCGCGACGCGGGCGAACTGGCCGACAATGTGCTCGCCCACACCAGGGGCGAACTGACTCTCGACGAGGCGCTCCGCCGCTACCACCACAGCCTCCGCGCCTGGGCCGTCCCCGCGCTGCGGGAATCGCTCGGGCCCGTGCGCGTCATCCGCGCACTGGGGAATCCGGGCGTGGCGCTCTTGGCGCGCCCGCTGCTGCGCATTGCCGGAGGTCTCGCACCGGCTCGACCGCGCTGACCTTGCGGTCCCTCGGCGGGACGACCGGAGGCCTGCGGAGGTAGGCGCCGGGAATCACGCGTCGCGGTCGAGGCCCATGGCATAGGCCCGAGCGGGCACGGCGGCGAAGGGACCGGCGAGCGCCAAGCGCAGCAGCCGCATCGCGGCCCGGTGCGTGAGGTCGGGCCGCGATCGCCCGAGCGACGTGTTGAGACCCGCGAGGCGCGCGGCGGTGCGCGCCGACGTGATGCGGCGCCTTTCCCACACCGCCAGCCGCTCGGCGGGCTCCGCACCGCGGAGTAGCCAGCCGGCCAGCAGCGGCGCCAGTGTCGCGGCATCCAGCAGCCCCAGATTCATGCCCTGCCCGCCGATGGGGCTCACCTCGTGCGCGGCGTCGCCGATCACGAAGACACGGCCGGCGCGCATCCGCCTGGCCACCGCGCGCCGCACCCCGAACGCCGACACGCGGTCGATGCCCGCGGCGATCGCCTCATCGCCGGAGCGGCGGGCGACGGCCTCCCGCAGTCGACCCACATCGCGGGGGTCATCGCTGAGCCACCCGCCCCGCATCTGCTCCCCGCGAGCCGTGAACCGGTCCCATGCCACGAGGCGCCGGCCCCCCTGCGGCAGCGGGAAGGACTCGAGCACCCCGGCCGCATCGAGGTGCACGATCGCGACGTCGGCGGGTGCGCCCGCACCGGCATCCGGCACGTCGGCCATCAGGTACCGATCGCGGTAGGTGTGCACCGCCATCCTCCGCGACGGTGCGGCCAGGGAGCGCCCTCCCGAACCCGCCGCGACGACGACGACCGATGCGGTGGGTGCATCGGCCGGGCCGACCACCCGCACCCGGGACCCCTCCTCCACCAGCGCCTCCACCGACACCCCTCGACGAGGCTCCGGACCCCCGGCGGCCACGGCGGCCTCCGTCGCGGCCTGCGGCACGGTCGCGACGAAGGGGAAGCGCAGCGGCAGCCGGTCGAAGTGCACCTCGCCGAGCACCCGCTCGCGAGTGCGGGCGAGACCCAGGGGGATCCGCACGGCGTCCGCCAGAATCCGGTCGGTGGCGCCCGACGGTTCCAGGGCCGCGAGCACCGGAGCGTGCACACCGATGGCCCGTGAACCGCCACCGACGTTCTCCCGCCGTTCGAAGATCGCGACATCGAGACCTCGCCGCGTGAGCTCGGCGGCGATCAGCAGCCCGGTGGGACCTGCCCCGACGACGATCACATCGTGATCGGCGGTGCTCATCCGGAGACCGCGTCCCAGCGCGCCAGTACCCGGAAAGGCACGGGTGCGACGACCTGCCACCCCTCGGGCAGCGCATCGCGCAGCTCACCCGCCGTGTAGCTGCGCCGGATGCTGCGCAGACCGTCCGTGCGCAGGAACGACCCGGGAGCGAACGGGGTGATCCCCACGGCATACGCCGTGTAGGCCGTGCGCCCGCGTGCGATGTCGGAGTGCAGCGCGACGCGGGAGGCGAGCGCCATCGAGTCCTGGGCAAGGCCGGTGAGCTGCTCGGCGGTGAGGTGATGCAGCACATGGTTCGACACCACCACGTCGAAGCGCTCCCCCTCGGCGACGAGCTCCGCGCTCAGCGCGGGCCGGTACCGGATGCCGGCGACCGGCGTGCGGGCGTGGGCGACCGCCAGACCTCGTTCGTCCGGATCGATTCCGACGGCGTCCACGGTGAAGCCGTCCGCCCGAGCCCTGGTCACCAGCCGCCGCAGCACGTCACCCGCGCCGCATCCGATGTCGAGCAGGCGCCCGTTGCCACCCGCATCCAGCAGGGCGGGACGGACGTGCCGCTCGTAGACCGTTCCCCAGCCGGCGACCAGTCGGTTGATCACGCCGAAGCGGCGCAGGGTGCGGGCCAGACGCGCCGGATCGCAGTCCGGATCGTCCATGAGCTCGGCGAGCCCCTGGGCACGGAGGGCGAGCGTCACCCCGCCGCCGCCACGCGGCGCGTGAAGCGCGCAGCCTCCACGGTGAGCCCCGGGCCGAAGCACAGCCCGGCGACGGACGCGCCGTCCGGCAGGGCTTCGTCGGCGAGGATCCGCTGCAGGATGAAGAGCACCGTCGCGCTCGACATGTTGCCGTATTCGCGCAGCACCGAGCGCGAGACATCCATCGCATCGTCGGCGAGGCCCAGCCCACCCTGCACGCGGTCGAGCACGCTGCGGCCACCGGGGTGCACCGCCCACGCGGCCACCGTCGACGGCTCGGTGTCGCCGCCGAGCACGGTGCGGACCACCCCGCGGATCTCGCGGCCGACGATGCGCGGGACCTCGGCGGTGAGCTTCATCTCGAACCCCTGGTCGCCGATCGTCCACTCCATGTCGCTCTCGCCCTCGCTGGTGATGGCGGTGAAGAACTCCCCGATGTCGAAGACCGGACCGTCGACGCGAGGGGGGGTCGACGTGACGATCGCCGCTCCTGCGCCGTCGGCGAAGACGGCGGACGCTACGATCTGCTCGGGGTCCGTCGACGAGCGGATGTGCAGCGAGCACAGCTCGGCGCACACCACGAGCACCACGGCCTCCGGCTGCGCGTCGACGATGCGGGTGGCGGCGCGCAGCGCCGGGAAGGCCGCGGCGCACCCCAGGAAACCCAGGTGATACCGCTCCGCCGTGGCGCGGATGCCGAGATCCCGCACCAGCCGGAAGTCGGGACCCGGTGCGAAGAACCCCGTGCAGGATGCGGTCACGATGTGGGTGATCTCGGATGCCGCCACTCCCGCGCGCACCAGCGCGTCGATCGCCGCACCCGCGAAGAGGGCCGGTGCCTCCCGGCGGTAGAGCGCGTTGCGGGTGCCGGTCGACGGAGCATGCAGTTCGCGGGAGGCGGCCTCGACGAAGACGCCGTCCTCGTGCGCGGACGCCTCTCCCAGCTCGGCGATGACGGTGTGCCGGCTGTCGATCGCCGATGAGTCGAAGGCGGCGCGGATCAGCCGCGCTGCGAGGCGGTCGATGCCCGGCTGCACCGCGAAGAAGTCACGGACCTGGGACTGGCTGAGTCGGGTCTCCGGCACTGCCGTGCCCACAGACAGGATTCTCGCGGCCATGGTTCAGCCTAACCGCGGAGGACGTGCGCCGGCCGTCCGTTGCGCCCGGCCGCGCCGGCGCACGCGACCTGTTCCGACGACCCCGGCGCGTCGCGGTCAGGCGGTCGCGCCCGGCAGCTCCCGCATCCTCCAGAACGGTCCGATCACGACGAAGAGCGCCGACAGGAGGGCGAGGCCCGCCCCGAACCACATGGTGGGGACGACGCCGATCCACGTGCCGAGCAGCCCCGCGAGCAGCGCCGCGATCGGCATCACGCCCCACACCACGAAGCGGATCGAGGCGTTCATGCGGCCGAGCAGCCGCGGTGGCGTGATGCGCTGTCGGAAGGTGACCTGCGTGATGTTGTACAGCAGCACGGTGAAACTCATGACGAAGCCCTGCGCGATGAGCAGTGGCAGCGCGAACTCCGGCACGGTCGCCGCGAGGGGGAGGAAGAGGGCGACCATGCTGAAGGCCACGGCGCTGACGGGGATGGCGCGTGCTTCGCCGATGCGCTGGACGATGTGCGGCGTGGCGATCGCGCCCACGAACCCGCCGACCGACCCGAGGGCGAAGATGAGTCCCATCGCTGCGGGGGTGAAGCCCAGTTCGCGCAGCAGGAAGATCGGGAGGAGCGTGTACGACAGGGTGCTCGCGAAGTTGGACAGGCCCGTGCATCCGACGATCCGCCGCAGCAGCGGATTGCCGAACACCCACCGCAGGCCCTCGCCGATCTCCTGCATGATCGGATTGCGCTCGTGCTTGGGTGTGACCACCTCGGAGTCGAGCGTGAAGACCAGGGCGACGAGCGACGCCACGTAGGTGAAGACCGTTGGGAGGATCGCGATGGGGGCGGTCAGGATGCCGATCAGCCAGCCGCCGATAGCCGGCCCGGAGATGTTCGCCAGCTCGTAGGTCGCCTGCAGCTTGCCGTTCGCCTCGGCGATCTGCTTCGGACGCACGAGCGAGGGGATGATGCTCTGGTACGACACGTCGAAGAAGGTGGTGGCGATGCCCATCACGAGCACGACGACGTAGAGGTGCCACATCTCGAGCACGCCCGCCCACCACAGCAGCGGAACCGCGAGCAGCGCCACCGCCCGCACGGCATCCGCCCAGATCATGACGTGGCGTTTGCGCATCCGGTCGATCCACGCGCCGGCCGGCAGGCCGATCAGCAGGAACGCCGCCACGCCCGCCGCTCCCAGGAGTCCGACCTGGAACTCCGTCGCCTGCAGCACGAGCACGGCGAGCACCGGGATCGCGAGTTCGGTGATCTGCGCTCCGAACTGGCTGAGCGCCTGGCCGCTCCACATCGTGAGGAAGTTGCGGTCGTGCCACAGCGAACGTTCGGTCGTTCCGCCCGCGGCCGTGCCTTCCTCCGCGGGGAGCTCCGCCTCAGTGCCGCCTGCGACGGTGCCAGCCACGATGTCGTCGGTGCGCTGGTCGGCTTCGGTCGCCTCGTCGGCGGCGCCGCGCGACGCGGGGGTGGATGCCTCGGCGCGGGCCTCCGCCCGGATCTCGGCCTCGACGGCGCTGTCGCGGTGGTGTGATTGGGACATGCCAATCAGTGTTCCGCACCGATTGAGGAAAGTCAATCGGTTCGCTAGGGTGGGGGCATGACGGAGGAACGGCTCGTCCTGAGTCCGGACGACACCGATGCGACCGCCCAGGCGATGGCCAGGGCGCTGAGCTCGCCGCTGCGGCTGCGCGTGCTGCGCCTCTGCGCGTTCGAGTCACGAACGAACAAGGAGCTCGCGGAGCTGCTCGGCGTGAATCCCGGCACGATGCTGCACCACGTGCGCACGCTCGTGCAGACCGGCTTCCTCGCGGCGCAACCCGAGCGCTCGGGTGCCCAGGGCGCGCGCGAGGTCCCGTATCGGGCGACCGGACTGTCGTGGAACACCTCGATGCCGGAGGGCTCACCGGTGCTCGTCGAGACCTTCCTGCAGCAGATCGAGGGGCTGCCTCCCAGAGACCTCGACGCCACCTGGCTCGGCCTGAAGCTCAACGCGCAGCACAAGGCCGAGTTGCAGGATCGCCTCCACGAGCTCGTCAACGAGTTCAAGGAGCGCGGACCGGATGCCGACGGCGAGACCTACTCGCTCTTCACGGCGCTGCACACAGACCGCAACCCGCCGGCATCCCGGTGAAGGGCGCTCAGCCGGCGAGGGCCTCGCGCAGCTTCACCCGGGCGCCCATCCGCAGCAGCGAGTTCTCGTAGATCTTCGCGCCCACCACGATCGCCCCGATGCACGTGGCGATGAGGATGGCGAGCGAAAGGATCGGCTCCCACCACTGCGCCTCGCCGAGGAAGAGCCGCATGGGCATGCCGACCGGTGCCGAGAACGGCACGTACGACATGATCGCCAGCACCGTCGGGTTGTCGTTGAAGAAGATCACGAGGAAGTACGGCGCCATGATCAGCATGGTGAGCGGCGTGGTCGTCGACCCGATGTCCTCCTGCCGGGAGACCATCGCGCCGGCCGCGGCGAACAGCGACGCCAGCAGGATGAACCCGAAGAGGAAGAACACCGCGAACCACAGGATCGGTGCCCCCAGCCCCGCGAGCACCTCGCTCTGCCCCGTGACCATCAGTCCGACGATCGCGATGGCGGCGAGTCCCAGGATCTGACCCATCGCGAGGATCGTGTTCCCGATCACCTTGCCGGCCAGCAGGGAACGCGAGGGGATGGCCGAGATCAGCAGCTCGACGACCCGCGTCTGCTTCTCCTCGACGACGCTCTGGGCGATCGTCCCTCCGAAGATGGAGGCGGCGAGCAGGAAGACGATGCCGAACCCGATGGCGACGAAGTACCGGATCGCGGGGTTGCTGTCGTCGGGATTCAGAAGCACCACCTGGGGCACCTGGGCGAGCGACATCACCAGCGTCGTGGGTGCGTCGTCGTCGGCGAGCACCACGTAGTCGAACGGGCCGGATGCCGCGGCATCCGGCACCAGCGCGGCATCCACGTCGCCGGCCTCCACG
Source organism: Microbacterium sp. DT81.1 (assembly GCF_049844955.1). Classification (NCBI taxonomy): domain Bacteria; kingdom Bacillati; phylum Actinomycetota; class Actinomycetes; order Micrococcales; family Microbacteriaceae; genus Microbacterium; species Microbacterium sp. DT81.1. The sequence goes on along the minus strand of NZ_JBNCMA010000005.1, from coordinate 274,359 downwards.
AGCTGCTCCGCCTCCGCGCGGTCGGCGACCTCGGTGGTCTCGACGCCGTCGATCCCCTCGACGACCTGCGTGGTCTCCGCGGTCACGGCGACCCTCGTGTCCTCCTGGTTCTGGGCGGCGAAGCCGCCGATCACGATCGTGGCGAGGGCCGCGACGAAGAGGATCAGGGTCGAGATCACGAAGGCCTTGCTGCGCAGCTTCGAGGCGATCTCGCGCTCGGCGACGAGCCAGACGCTGGTCAGCTCGCGCGGTGCGGGCGGAACGGTGCCCGCGGGCGAGAAGGGGCGTGCGGTGCTCACTGGATGACCTCCTTGAAGATCTGTGCGAGGGACGGATGCTGCGGGGCGAAGCTGGCCACATCGCCGTGGTCGACGGCGCGGCGCAGCACACGCTGCGCGGTCTCGCCGGAGTCCACGTCGAAGAGGGCGTAGCCGCCGTCGAAGTCGACCACCTCGACCCCGGGCTCGGAGCGCAGCCACCCGGCGTCCCCTGCTGAGAGCAGCTCGTACCTGCTCGTGGAGTACTGGGTGCGCAGGCCATCGCGGGATCCGGCAGCCCGGATCGTGCCGCCGGCGATGATGACGAGGTCATCGCACAGACGCTCGACGACGTCGAGCTGGTGCGAGGAGAACAGGATGGCGCAGCCCCGCTCGGCCCTCCCCTGCAGCACGCCGGCGACGACGTCGACCGCGAGGGGATCGAGGCCCGAGAACGGCTCGTCGAGGATCAGCACCTGCGGGTCGTGCACGAGCGCGGCGGCGATCTGCGCACGCTGCTGGTTTCCCAGCGAAAGGGTCTCGACGTTGTCGTTCAGCCGCTCGCCGAGCCCGAGCTCCTGCAGCAGCGCGGTGGCGCGCACCGTGGCATCCGCCCGTTCGAAGCCGTGCAGGCGCGCGAGGTAGACGATGTGCTCGACCACCTTCATGCGCGGGTACAGTCCCCGCTCCTCGGGCATGTAGCCGAAGCGGCGCCGGTCCGCCGTCGTCAGGGGGGTGCCGCCGAGCAGCACCTCGCCCTTGTCCTTGCTCAGCACGCCGAGCACGATGCGCATGGTGGTCGTCTTGCCGGCGCCGTTGCCGCCGACGAAGCCGGTGAGCCGACCGGGCGACACGGTGAAGGCGACGTCATCGAGCACCCGCCGGTCGCCGTAGCTCTTCGTGATGCCGCGGAGTTCCAACTGTCCTGAGGTCATGCCTCCACGGTACGGAGGAGGTGCGCCGCGGGCATCCACCGGGCGACGGATCTTCGCGCGGTGCGCGCAGTCAGCCGCGCGGAAGGGGACTCAGGTGAGTCCGCTGCGGTGCGCGATGACCGCGGCCTGTACGCGGTCGCGCGCTCCGAGCTTCTGCAGCACCTTGGAGACGTGGGTCTTGACGGTGGCCTCGCCGATGTAGAGGCGCTGCGCGATCTCCGCGTTGCTCATCGCCTGCGCCAGCAGTCGCAGCACCTCGGCTTCGCGCTCGGTCAGGGGCTCGGCGTGGATGGCGGGCGCGGCACCGGGAGCGGGCGGCGCTGTCTGGGCCACTCCCTCCGCCGCCGCATCCCCCGCATGGCGCTGCTGGGCGGCGAACCGCTCGATCACCCGCCGCGTGACCTCGGGGGCCAGCAGGGCGTCGCCGCCCGCGACGACCCGCACGGCGGAGACCAGCTCCTCGGGGCCGGCGTTCTTCAGCAGGAAGCCGCTGGCGCCGGCGTCGAGGGCGGCGAAGAGGTAGTCGTCGCGGTCGAAGGTGGTGACGATGACGACGGATGACGGCACGTCCGGGTCCGCGACGATCAGGCGGGTCGCGGCGATGCCGTCCATGTCGGGCATCTGCACGTCCATGCAGATCACGTCGGGGCGAAGCGCGGAGGCCGCGGTCACCGCCTCCGCGCCGGTCGCCGCCTCGCCGACGACCGTGATGCCGTCCTGCGCCTCGAGGATCGTGCGGAAGCCGGTGCGCAGGACCGCGTGATCATCCACCAGCAGCACGCGGATCATAGAGCGATCGCTCCGGCGGCGGGCGCGTCGGCGTCGGATGGCCCAGTGCCGGATCCTTTTGTGCCGGATCCTTTTGTGCCGGATGCTGCAGGGGTTCCGGACTGCGCGGCCGGCCGCGCGATCGGCACCCGCACGCGCACCCGGAATCCGCCGCGTTCACGGGGACCGGTGTCGATCGTCCCGCCCGATGCCGCGGCGCGCTCTCGCATGCCGAGGTGACCGAGACCGGGGCTCACGGCGCCCACCGCACGGCCGGTGTTCGTGATCTCCAGCTCGACGGTGTCGTCGGCGTAGCGCAGGCGCACCTCCGCGGTCGCGCCGGTGCCGGCGTGCCGGCGTGCGTTCGTCAGGGCCTCCTGGGCGATGCGATACAGGTTGACCTGCACCACCCCGGCGATGGGGACCGGGTCGCCGACGACGGTCATGGTCGTCGGGAGCCCGGCCGAGGTCGACGCGGTCGCGAGGGCATCGAGGTCGTCGAGACCGACCGTCGACGGGTCGTCGATGCTCCCGTCCGGCGCGGTCGCGGCATCCGGGCCCTCGGGGGCTCGCAGGGTCTCGAGCAGGTTGCGGAGATCTCGGATCGCCTCGCGCGCCGACTCCTCGACCCCGGCCAGCAGGGTCTTCGCGGCCGCCGGATCGCGGTCGATCACGGCCCGCGCCGCACCCGCCTGCACGCCCATCACCGACACGTGATGGGCGACGACGTCGTGCAGCTCGCGCGCGATGCGCACGCGGTCGAGTGCGACGGCCTGCGCCCCCGTCAGCTCCCGTTCCCGCTCGAGGTCCAGCGTGCGCTGCTCGAGCGCCGCCCTCTGGGCGGCGGAGGCCCATGCCCGCTCGCCGAAGTAGTATGCGCCGCCGAAGTACAGCACGTTGACCATGGTCGTGATCAGCATGTACGCGAGGAAGGGCGAGAAGGCGCCGGCCATGACTTCCGCGTCATCCGCCTGCTCGATCGCGTCGCGGTACATCACCACGAGAAGCCACGCGAACATGCCGATGATGATCGCGATGCGCACGATGGCGGCGCGACGCCGGTCCGTCGACCAGGCGCCCACCGTGTAGAGGGCGATGAACATCGCGATGTTGCCGACGTAGATCTCGGGGATGTGCAGCGTCACGGCGACGAAGTACGCGAGCGACACCAGCACCGCGACGACCGATGGCCACCGGCGCCGGACGGCCAGCGGGGCGGCAAGGGCGAACGCATAGCCGACCGCGAGTGGGAGAGGTGCCTGCTCGTCTCCGTAGACCCCGGCGATCGACGAGAGCGCGGCGCTGAAGACGGCGCCGACGAGGATGACCACAGCGAGCACGATGTCGCCTCGAAGCTCCCGCGCGGTGGGCCTGGGGCGCGGCGGGATGTCGGGGGTTCCCATGCCTCCACGGTACGGGGGAGGGCCGACCCGCGGCATCCGTCGCGCGGGGGAGGAACGCTTTCGAACTTGTTATTGACAAGCATGGTTGTTATTTGCAAGTATCGGCTCATCGCCGCACCTGCGGCATCCACCATCACCGCACACGACCCCTAGGAGCAGTCATGAGCAGCATCTTCGTCAACCTGCCGACGAACGACCTCGAGCGCGCGAAGTCCTTCTACACGTCGCTCGGCTTCGGGTTGAACCCGCTCTTCACCGACGAGAACGCGGCGTGCATCGTCATCGACGACAACATCTACTTCATGGTGCTGACCAAGGAGTACTTCGCTACGTTCACCGACAAAGCCGTCGCCGACACCAAGACCAGCGCACAGGCGCTCATCGCGATCAGCCGCGAATCGCGCGACGACGTGGACAAGACGCTCGAGGCGGGGCTCGCGGCCGGCGGATCGGAGCCGCGCCCGGTGCAGGACTACGGCTTCATGTACAACCGCGACCTGGAGGACCCGGACGGCAACATCCTCGAGTTCCTCTACATGGACCCGAAGGCCGCCGAGCAGGGTCCCGAGGCCTACATGGCGGAACAGGGCGCCTCGGCGTAGCCAGGCCATGGCAGCGCGCAGCTACGGGCAGTACTGCGGGGTCACCAACGCCGTCGAGCTGGTCGGCGAACGATGGGCGATGCTCATCGTTCGCGACCTGCTCGTCGGGCCGCGGCGCTACACCGACCTCAAGCAGGGGCTCCCGCGCATCCCGACGAACATCCTCAGCACGCGTTTGAAGGAGCTGCAGGATGCCGGTGTCGTGCGCCGCGTGCCGCTGATGAACTGCGGGCTCGTCTACGAGCTCACCCCGTACGGCCGCGGGCTGGAGGACATCGTGCTCGCCCTCGGTCGCTGGGGCTTCCAGTCGATGGGCGATCCTGGAGAGGGCGACATCGTCACGGCGGACTCGATGACGATGGCGTTCCGCACGGCTTTCCGGGCGGATGCCGCGGCCGACCTGCCGCCAGCCGACTACGAGGTGCACATCGGGGAGGTCGTGCTCCGTGTGCGGGTGGCCGGGGCGGAGCTGTCGATCATCCAGCTCTCGCCGCCGGCTCCGCCCGTCGGCGGACGCCCGCCGGCCGGTCGGCCGGACGTCGTGATCGCCGCCGGCCCCGGCATCCGGCACGTCATCTCGGGTGCACTGTCGCCTGGTGAGGCGATCGACCAGGACGTGCTCGCCGTCGTGATGGGTGACGCGTCGCTGCTCGAGCGCTTCGTCGCCACCTTCCACATCCCCCCGCTGGGCGCCGCGGCCTGACGTTCGCGTCGCCGGGCGGAGCGGTGCGCTAGATTCGCGCCATGAGCGACGACAGGGAGCTGCTCGCACGCCAGCGTCGGGATGTGCCCGTCGGCGTCGTCATGGTCGGCATGTCTGTCGTCGTGTGGTGGCCGGCCTTCACCCTCGGCGTGTACGGCGAGCTCTTCTTCGACCAGATCCTCACCCTCTGGGCGGCCTCGACCGCGGCGTTCGTGTTCGTGCTCGTGGAGCGCCAGCCGGTCGGCGCGAGGTTGGCCCGCGCTCTCGTCCTGCTGGTGCCCTCGGCATACATCGTGCTGCTGTTCGTCGTCGGCGAGACGGAGGACATGCTGGTTGCGCTCGCCGACCTCGCGGCGATCGGTGCGGTGCTCATCGGCGTCCCGTTCACCCTGTGGGTGCTGGTGCGCATCGTGTGGCCGGACTTCGCCACCGTGACCACTCGCCGAACCAAATGGCTCATCGCGCTCGTCGTGCTGGGCATCGCCATCGCGTCGTTCGTGCTCGGGCTCAACCAATCGCAGTTCCTCACGTGCGAGGACTTCACACTGAGCGGCAACTTCCTGCCGGACGACTGCACTCCCGCACCGAACCCCGACGACTGACGGCAGGTCGTCAGGCTTCGACAGGCTCAGGCTTCGACAGGCTGAGGCTTCGACAGGCTCAGGCTTCGACGGGCTCAGGCTTCGACAGGCGTCAGGCTTCGACAGGCTCAGGCTTCGACAGGCTCAGGCTTCGACAGGCTCAGCCGAAGATCATGGGACGGTCGTCGTCGTCCTCCGGGGTCTCGAGGGCCAGGTCCACGACGACGGGAACATGGTCGCTCGGCACTTCGCCCTTGCGCTCGTTGCGATGGATCGCGGCGGCGGCGACGGCGTCGGCGAACGCCTTCGAGCCGAGGATGAAGTCGATGCGCATGCCCTCGTTCTTGGGGAAGCGCAGCCGCTTGTAGTCCCAGTACGTGTACCCCGAGGGAACGAGCGGGCGGACGACATCCTGCAGCCCCGCGGCCTCGAGCGCCTGGAAGGCGGCACGCTCGAGCTCGCTCACGTGGGTGGAGAAGCCGGGCTGCACGGCGGGATCGCCGTTGTCGGCATCCGTCGGCGCGATGTTGAAATCGCCGACGAGAGCCAGAGCCTTGTCGGGCGTCCGGGTCAGCGTCTCCTGCGTGTACTGCGCGAGGGCGGTGAGCCAGTCGAGCTTGTAGTAGTAGTGCGGGTCGCCCAGCGAGCGGCCGTTGGGCACGTAGAGGCTCCATACCCGGATGCCGCCGATCGTGCCGCCGATCGCCCGCGCCTCCTGCGGTGCGTCGATGCCCGAGTGCCCCTTCGCAAATCCGGGCATTCCGGGAAAGGCATGCTCGACGTCTTCGATCGGCTCGCGGCTCGCGATGGCGACGCCGTTCCATTGATTCAGCCCGTGCGCGACGACGTGGTAGCCGGCGTCTTCGAACTCCTCGGTCGGGAACTGCTCCGGCGTGCACTTGATCTCCTGCATCGCCAGCACGTCGATGCCCTCGCGCACGGCGAAGTCGAGTGTGCGGGTGACGCGTGCGCGGATCGAGTTGACATTCCAGGTGGCCAGGCGCATGGATCAAGCCTAGGGCGGACGGCCGACGCTCAGCCCCCGCGCGGCGCCGCCCTAGAATCGGGGGATGACCGCCTCCACACCCGAACTCGAGGCCGACCGCCATGGCCTGATCGCCCTCGTCAGGGACGAGGCGGTGTTCCACGGGGACTTCACCCTCTCGAGCGGCAGGAAGGCGTCGTACTACGTCGACATGCGCAAGCTCACGCTCGATCATCGGGCGGCGCCGGCGATCGGGCGCATCATGCTGGACCTGATCCATGACATCCCCGGCGTCGCCGCCGTCGGTGGACTCACCCTCGGGGCCGACCCCATCGCGAACGCGATCATGCACGAATCGGCGCGCACCGAGACACCGGTCGATGCCTTCGTCGTCCGCAAGGAGCCCAAGGACCACGGCCGTGGCAGGCAGGTCGAAGGGGCGGATGTCGCGGGAAAACGTGTCGTGGTCGTCGAAGACACCTCGACCACGGGTCAGTCAGCGCTGAATGCCGTCGAAGCCCTGCGCAAGGAGGGGGCGGAGGTCGTCGCCGTGGCCGTCATCGTCGACCGGGCGACCGGGGCCCAGGCCGCCGTCGAGGCGGCGGGGCTCGAGTGGCGTGCGGCGATCACCCTCGAGGACCTGCAGCTCGACCCGCAGTAGGGCCGAGCCCGCGCCGGTCGGGGTCAGTCCCCGCGACCGCGTCCCCTCCACCACGCCACCCCGAACACGATGAGCGTGCCGAGCAGCACGATGACCGTCACGGCATAGAGCAGGGCCTGTTCGTTCACAGCGGCCTCTTTCCGTTCGCGGCATCCGCCACGATCTTCGCCACGCGGGCGTCGCGGGTCTCGGGACGCTTGGCCGCATCCACGGCCGCTATGCCGAACTTGCGCGCCGAGGGCGGGAAGGCGTCCCAGTTCTGCCGCGCCGCGGGCTCGGCGTCGAGCGCGGCTGCGAGTTCGGGCGGCTCGATCATCGCCTCGGCGCGGTCGAGGATCGTCCACGATCCGTTCGCCCTGGCCTGCTCGACGGCCCGGATGCCGGCATCCGCCATGAGCCCGGCCGCCTCGAGCTCGATCAGCCGTGCCTTGTTCGTCGCCGCCCACCCGCTGCTGGGGCGCCGGGGCGAGAACCACAGCCCGCCGGTCTCTTCGTCGAACGTGCGCACGGGGCCATCGATCCATCCGAAGCAGAGCGCCTGGCGGATCGCGTCCTCGTACGGCACGTAGCGATCCGTGAACCCGGGGCGCCCGCGCACGAGCCAGGCGCCCTTCGCCCGGGTGTGGTTCTCCTGAAGCCACGACCGCCAGGTCGCGGCATCCGGCGCCACCACCTTCTCGCCGTCATCGAGCGCACCCATGCCGCGACGATACCGCTGATCTCCGACGCTTCGGAGAGCCGGCTAGATGACGCTGCTCTAGATGACTTCGGGCAGCTCGGTCTCGATCGGGTCTGCCGGAAGCAGATCGGCGACGGAGTCCAGCACCTCGCTCGGACGAAAGGGGTACCGCTCGATCTCGGCACGATCGCTGATGCCGGTCAGCACGAGCACCGTGTGCAGGCCCGCCTCGATGCCGGCGACGATGTCGGTATCCATGCGGTCGCCGATCATTCCGGTGTTCTCGGAGTGCGCGCCGATGCGGTTCAGCGCCGAGCGGAACATCATCGGGTTCGGCTTGCCGACGACGTACGGCTCCTTGCCGGTGGCCTTGGTGATGAGCGCCGCGAACGCGCCGGTGGCGGGCACGACACCGCTCGGCGTCGGGCCTGTCGCATCGGGGTTCGTCACGATGAAGCGCGCGCCGGCGTTGATGAACCGGATCGCCTTCGTGATCGCCTCGAAGGAGTACTGGCGCGTCTCGCCGACCACGACGTAGTCGGGCTGCGACTCGGTCATGATGAAGCCGGCCTCGTGCAGGGCGGTCGTGAGCCCCGCCTCACCGATGACGTACGCGGTGCCACCAGGCAGCTGCGAGTGCAGGAAGTCGGCGGTCGCGAGCGCGGATGTCCAGATGCGCTCCTCCGGCACGTCGAGGCCGGACCGCGCCAGTCGCGCGCTCAGATCGCGGGGCGTGAAGATCGGGTTGTTCGTCAGCACCAGGAACGGTGTACCCGCGTCGCGCCAGTACGCCAGCAGTTCCGAGGCTCCCGGCACGGGGCGGTTCTCGTGCACCAGCACGCCGTCCATGTCGGTCAGCCAGCACTCGATCTCGTCGCGGCGCGCCATGCGCCCAGCCTACGGGCCGGGCGTGACCGGCCGGTGAACGGGCGCTGCGGGGGCGCCCCCGCCACCCAGGATGTCGACGGTCAAGCTAGCTAGGCCTCCTAGCGAGGAGACCGGAAAACGGGCGTAGGGTCTACGTGTGACCCGATCCGAAGCCGCTTCCGCGTGGGATCCGGAGCGCCTTCCGGACCTCTCCGGACGCGTCTATCTCGTCACCGGTGCGAACGCCGGCCTCGGCTACTTCTCGAGCGAACAGCTCGCCGGGGCGGGCGCACACGTCATCATGAGCGGCCGCAATCCCCACCGCCTCGCCGCCTCTCGCGCGGCGATCGGGCGCCGCGTGGACGGCGCCTCGGTCGAGACGCTTCTGCTCGACACCAGCAACCTCGGATCGGTGCGCGCCGCCGCCGCCTCGGCCGGCGCCCGCGGCCGGATCGACGGGGTGATGCTGAACGCCGGCATCGTGCATCCACCGCGCACGCGCACGGTGACGGCGGATGCCGGGCGCGAGCTCGTGCTGGCCACCAACGTGCTGGGTCACTTCGTGCTCGCCGCCGAGCTGCTCCTCTCGCTCACCCTCACCAGCGGGCGCATGGTCTGGCTCGGGAGCATGGCCACGCGTCTCGGCGCGTACGACCCCCTCGACCTCGAACTGCGCGACGGGTACACGGGCTGGCGCGCATACGCGCAGTCGAAGGTGGCCGCGCAGGTGCTCGGATTCGAGGCCGACCGGCGGCTCCGCGAGTCCGGCATCCCCGTTCAGAGCGTGGTCGCGCACCCGGGCTATTCGGTCAGCGGCCGCACTGCCGGCATCCACGGCGTCAACATGCCGTCGCGGCGGGCGCGGTTCCTCGACAACCTGCAGGCGCCGATCACCCAGAGCAAGGAGTACGGGGCGTGGTCACCGGTCCGCGCGCTGGTCGATCCGAGGATCGCAGGCGGCGAATACTGGGGTCCGTCGTCGCTCACTCGCGGGGCACCCCGTCGGCAGACGGCTTCGAAGACCTCGCTGGACCCTGAGGTCGGGACGCGCGTGTGGGCCGACTGCGAGAGGCTGACCGGCATGCACTGGCCCTTCGCGAAGGCCGCACGCACCCTGCGGAAGGGCGCCGCGTGATCTCCCGGGAGCTGGCCGCCGCCCTGCGCGCCGAGGGACTCGTGTGGCACCCGGCATCCGGCGACCGCTTCACGCTCGATCTGCCCACGCAGAACGAGATCGAGGATGACGTCTTCACGGTCAGCGAGATGACCATCGAGCCGTACAAGTATCCGACGGGCACGATCCTCGGGTTCAACGGCACCACCGAGTGGGCGCTCGACTCGGTGAGCATCGAGCAGACCATCTGGCTGCCGCGCGAGGATCAGCTCCGGGAGATGCTCCGGGGCTCGTTCCGCTCGCTCAGTCGCGTCGGCGACGCGTTCGTCGTCGAGATCGGGTGGAGCGACCGGATGCTGGATGCCGACGAGCCGTCGATCCAGACGTTCGAGCACCCCGAGCCGGCCGAGGCGTACGGCCTCGCGGTGCGGGAGCTGATCCGCCGATCGCGCTGAGGTCAGCACGCCGGAATACGGCATCCGGGCATGGCGTGTGGTGTCGCGTCTGCATCTGTGTCACGCTTCGAGAAACGCGACAACGCCTACGTCATCGCCCGCTCGCTGTCTCGCCGCACGAGCGACCGGGTGACCGCCGAGCAGTCCCTCCACCCCGCACCGGTGAGATGCGGGGGAGAGCGAGGAGGCTCATCGTGCTCACGGTCCTGGAAGATGCGCCGGTCGTCGTCGATCGATCGACAGACGAGCGTCCCTGCCACCTGGCGTGGTGCGGCTGCCGGGGGCGGGCGACGCACGCCGGCATGTGCCTCACGTGCGGCGACGTGTCCATGCTCTGCACCTCACACGCCGAACTCTTCGCGTCGTTCACATGCAAGCCCATCGGCCTGCAGACCCTGCGCTGCGAGGCGTGCGGCATGCGCGGGTTCGTTCCCAGCCGGTTCTCGATCGACCCGCTCTGACCGCGGAACCCGGTGTGCCGCCTCGGTTCAGGCCGTCAGCCAGATCGCGTCACCGGCTCCCGTCGGCAGGTCGACTGTGCTGCCGCCGAGCGTCACGCGGTCGCCGCCCTCCACCGTGACGACGCGGCCCACGACGAGCCCGATGCCCTCGAGCGCTCGCAGCAGGGCCGGGTCCCGATCGCTCACGCGCAGCACCCGACCCTCGTGCGACGCCGGCGCCGAGCCGAGCAGCAGGAACGCCTCCCGGTGCACGTAGCCATCGGCATCCGGAATTGCGTCGCCGTGCGGGTCGAACCTCGGATGTCCCAGCCGCTCGTCGATCTTGCCCAGCAGGCGGTCGCTGATGGCGTGCTCCAGCACCTCGGCCTCGTCGTGCACTTCATCCCACGCGTAGCCGAATTCGCTGACCAGCCACGTCTCGATCAGGCGGTGCCGACGGACCATGCCCAGGGCGCGCGCCTCACCGGTGGCCGTCAGGCGCACGGCGCCATAGGGGACGTGCGACACCAGGCCTCCCGCCGCGAGCTTCTTCACCATCTCGGTCACCGACGACGGCGCCACCCCCAGCTTCGCCGCGAGGGCCGACGGGGTGATCGCCTCGTCCTGCCACTCGGTGTGCGAGTAGATGGTCTTGAGGTAGTCGTCGGCTGCCGGTGATGCCACGGGTCCAGGGTAGGACACGGGTCTGGTCGCGCCCCGGCTCGGGTCTCGGATCGCCGCGTCGATCAGGCGCCCGTGATGACCAGCCAGAGGAGCAGGCCGTTGAGGGCGATGAGGAAGACGGATGCCAGGATTCCGGCGACCGTCGTGCCGAGACGGTTGCGGAACCGGCCGAGCGTCCGCTCCTGCGCCGTGAGCGCGACCAGGGGGATGAGCGCGAACGGGATGCCGAAGGACAGCACGACCTGGCTCAGCACGAGGGCGAGTGTCGGGTCGAAGCCGAGGCCGAGGATGATCAGCGCCGGGATCAGCGTCACGAGGCGGCGGGCGAGCAGCGGCACCCGCACATGCAGCAGCCCCTTCATGATCTCGGCTCCCGCGTAGGCGCCCACGGACGTCGAGGCGAGACCCGAGGCGAGCAGTCCGACGGCGAACATCGTCGCGATCGCCGGGCCCAGGGTCTGTGCGAGGGCGGTGTATGCCCCCTCAAGGCTGTCGGTTCCCGGCACACCGGCCAGGTTCGCCGCCGCGAGCAGCAGGATGCAGAGGTTCACCGTGCCCGCGATGATCATGGCGATCGAGACATCCCAGCGCGTGGCGCGGAGCAGGCGGGAGGTCGTGACACCCCGTGCACCCTCGAGATCCTTCGCCGTGACGCTGGTGCGCGAGGCCGGTTCTGTCAGGGGCTGCTCGCTGGTCGCTTGTTGTGGGTTCCCGGGCCTGGATGCCGCACGAAGCGACCAGCGAAGAGGAGTAGCGGGCACCGCGCGGGTGCCCGCCGGCGCGAAGCGGTCGCGCGCGAGGGCGCTGTGCGCGTAGATGGCGTGCGGCATGATCGTGGCGCCGAGGATGGATGCCGCGAGCAGCACCGAACCGGCGTCCTCGAACCGGGGCACGAGTCCCCCGACGACACCGGCGGGATCGGGCGGCCCGACGAAGACTCCGACCGTGAATCCGATGGCGATGATGACCATGAGCCCGATCACCACGAACTCGAACGTGCGCGGACCCCGGCGGGACTGCAGCACGAGGAGCCCCATCGATACGGCACCGGTGATGAGGCCGCCCCAGAGCAGCGGCACCTGGAACAGCAGGTTGAGCGCGACCGCGCCGCCGATCACCTCGGCGATGTCGGTCGCCATGGCGACGAGCTCCGCCTGAATCCAGTACGCGCGGCGGGCCCAGCGGTTCCGGATGCGGCGGCCGAGCACCTCCGGCAGGCTCTCGCCCGTGACGACCCCGAGCTTCGCCGAGAGGTACTGGATGAGCCAGGCCATGACGTTGCCGAGCACCACGATCCAGACGAGCAGATACCCGTAGATCGCGCCGGCGGTCATGTTGCTCGCGACGTTGCCCGGGTCCAGATACGCGACCCCGGCGACGAGGGCCGGCCCGATCAGCCACGCGAGACGCGGCACACTGACCGGGGCGGCCGGCCCCGAGGGCACCTCCGGCGGAGCGGCCGGCCCTGCGGACACCGCCCCCGGCGCTGCTGACCCTCCGGCGGTCGCCGGCGCGGGGAGGTCTCCCGTGCTCTTCGGCCGCTTCGCCTGATACATGCCGACACTCTACCCATTTTTAGGCACACCGAAAAGAGGCTGCCGCGTGCCGGAGTCAGGGCGCACGGGGCTGGAGTGGCACAGCAACCGGTGCCCGGGGTCGGAGGGAACCAGCCCGCCTGAATGCGGTACGGCGTGCGACCCTCGGTAGCCTGATCCGGTGACCGCCGCCGACGCCCCGCTTCCGCCCGAGGAGTCACACCCGCCGGAGCCACCGCCCCTCACGGCCGAGCGCTCGCCGGCCGGGGCGCCGGAGCCACCGCCCCTCACGGCCGAGCGCTCGCCGGCCGGGGCGCCGGAGCCACCGCCCCCCACCCCCGAGCACACGACGCACGGCGTCGGCCCGTGGCCCGGCGGCCCCGAGGGGTGGCCGGCCGATCCGGAGTTCGATCCGGAGCTGCTCGCGCACGGCGACACCCGCAACGTCATCGATCGCTACCGGTACTGGCGCATGGATGCCATCGTGGCGGACCTCGATGTGCGCCGCCATCCGTTCCACGTGGCGATCGAGAATTGGCAGCACGACATGAACATCGGCTCGATCGTGCGCAGCGCCAACGCGTTCCTCGCCGACACGGTGCACATCATCGGCCGTCGCCGGTGGAACAAACGAGGCGCGATGGTCACCGACCGCTACCAGCACGTCGTGCACCACGAGGATGTCGCCGCCTTCGCCGCGTGGGCCGCATCCGAGACGCTGCCCGTGATCGCCGTGGACAACGTCGACGGCTCGGTGCCCGTGGACCGCGCGGACCTGCCCGAGCGCTGTGTGCTGCTCTTCGGTCAGGAGGGGCCGGGCCTCAGCAGCGAGGCGCTCGCCGCGGCATCCGGCATCGTCGAGATCACTCAGTACGGCTCGACCCGCTCGATCAACGCGAGCGCCGCGGCGGCCGTCGTGATGTACGAATGGTGCCGCCGGCACGCCGGCTGAGCAGCCCACGCCGCCGTCGGGCTCACACGTTCCGTACAGGAATCGCTGGGCAGTCGTCCAGAAGAGCCACGCAGAATCGGGAACTTGCGTCTGCCCGAGACGCAGCACGTCGGCACGCTCCGGCGCCGCCCCACCGAAGGACAGTTCCTCTTCGCATGCTCTCCCGCGCCACGCTCCGCCATGCCCGCACCCGCACACTTCATGTCGACCGCGCCCGCCGCTTCGCACCTCTTGCCCTCGGGCTCGCGGTCGCCATCGGCGCCGTCACGCTGACGGGCGCGGCCACCGCCGCCCTTCCCGCCGGCGCGACGGAGATCGGCTCCTCCGCAACCGCGCTGCAGGCGGGCGTCCCGACCGGTCTGGGCGATGCCGAGACTCTGCGCAACATCACGGAGGGTGCGGAGGACGCGCGCCGAAGCGCCGACGCGACCGAGCGGCGTGTGACGTCGCTGGAGGCCGACGTCGAGGCGGCGGGCCTGGACCTCGGCGCCGGAAGCACCGTCATCGACACCACCGAACTGAGGGCGCGCATCGACCAGCTCGACGCGTCCGAGGTGCTCCCGGTGCTGATGCTGCCGGCGCTGACCGAGAAGACGGTGGACGAGACGGCACGCGTGTCGGCGCTCGCCACCTCCCTGCGCGAGCGCCTCGTCGCCGCGCAGGCCCGGAAGGCGGCGGAGGAAGCGGCCGCGGCCGCCGCAGCCGCGGCCCAGCGCGCCGCCGAAGAGGCCGCGGCGCAGGCGCAGCGGGAGGCCGAGGCGGCAGCCGCCGCCCTCGCCAACGCCAATACCGTCGATGGTGCGAAGGCGACGGCCGAGCAGATGGCGTCCGCCGAGTACGGCTGGGGATCCGACCAGTTCTCGTGCCTGGTCTCCCTGTGGAGCAAGGAGTCCGGCTGGAATTACGAGGCCTACAACTCCGGCAGCGGTGCCACGGGCATCCCGCAGGCGCTTCCCGGCAGCAAGATGGCCAGCGCCGGTTCGGACTGGCAGACGAACGCCTCGACGCAGATCAGCTGGGGCCTGCAGTACATCTCGTCGGTCTACGGCACGCCGTGCAGCGCCTGGGGCCACTCGCAGGCGACCAACTGGTACTGATGACCGGATGCCGGGACAGTGCCGCCCGGCTGGTGCTGACGACCGGATGCCAGCAGGGCGCCGCCCGGAGCGCCCGACGTCACGTGACTCCGACGACCATCCACTGGGTGCCGCGTGCGCGCCACCCCAGCGTCGCCAGCCGGGCCAGCAGGTAGCCGCCGAAGAAGGCCACCGAGAGCCAGGTGAGCCCGGCGCTGCCCGTGACGCCGCTCGCGACCACCCACCAGAGCAGGGGCAGGTAGCAGGCGAGGTTGATCACCCCGGTCACCGCCAGGTACTTCGCGTCACCGGCGCCGATCAGCACCCCGTCGAGAACGAACACGAGTCCCGCGACCGGCTGGGCCACGGCGAGCACCAGCAGCGCCGGCTGGATCGCTGCGGCCAGCTCGGGGTCGCCGGTGAACACTAGACCGAGAACGCCCGAAAGCGCGGCGATCGCCCCGCCGACGATCACCCCGAACGCCAGACCCCAGCGCCCCACCCGGCCCAATACGCGACGCACCTGCGGGATGTCGCCCGCGCCGAGGCCCTTGCCGATCAGCGCCTGGGCGGCGATCGCCAGGGCATCGAGGGCGAAGGCGGCGGCGGAGAAGATCGTGAACACCACCTGGTATCCGGCCAGCTCCTGGGTGCCGAGCGCCGTGGCGGCCACCACCGAGAGCAGGAACGCGATGCGCAGCGAGAGGGTGCGCAGGAACAGCCAGCCACCGGCACGTGCCGATCCGCGCATGCCGTCACGATGGGGGCGGATGGATGCCGCGTGGCGGCGCGCGAGGCGTGCGACGACAGCGACGTAGGCGGCGACCATCGCCCACTGGGCGACGACCGTGCCGATCGCCGAACCCGCGATGCCCCACCCGAACCCGTAGATGAAGAGCCAGTTGAGCAGCCCGTTCGCGGCGAACCCGAGCCCGGCGATCCACAGCGGGGTGACGGTGTCCTGCATCCCGCGCAGCAGCCCGGTGGCGGCGAACACGATCAGCATCGCGGGCAGCCCGCCCATCGAGATGCCGAGGTAGGTGTCGGCGGCTTCCGTCACCTCGGGCGATGCCCCGAAGAGCCCGACCAGGAACGGCGTCGAGGCGTATCCGGCGAGCGCGAGGACGGCGCCGATGCCGAGGGCCAGCCACATCCCGTCGATGCCGACCGACACCCCGCGCGACGGATCGCCGGCGCCGAGCCGGCGGGCGACCGCCGGTGTGGTGGAGTAGGCGAGGAACACCATCAGCCCGACGATCGTCTGAAGCACGGCGGATGCGATGCCCAGGCCGGCGAGGGGCACGACGCCCAGATGGCCGACGAGCGCGGCATCCACGATCAGAAAGAGCGGTTCGGCGACGAGCGCACCGAGCGCGGGCACGGCGAGGCGCAGGATGTCGCGATTCAATCCGCCGCGCACTTTCCGCGGCCGTCACAGCTTCGAGCCTATTGACCCCGTGCGACTCGGCCGCCCGCTCTCCCCAGGCCGTCGGGGGAGGCCGCCCAGGCACATATCCTGTATGTCATGACCGAGAACCCCCGATCCGGTCTCGCACTCGACGAGCTGAGCGCTGAGATCCGTCCCCAGGACGACCTGTTCCGCCATGTCAACGGCAACTGGATCGACCGCACCGAGATCCCGGAGGACAAGGCCCGCTGGGGGTCGTTCCACCTGATCGCGGAGCAGGCCGAAAAGGACGTGCGCACGATCGTCGAGGAGTCGCGGGACTTCGAGCCGGGCACCGAGGCGCGCAAGATCGGCGACCTCTACACGAGCTTCATGGACACGGAGCGCATCACGGCGCTCGGTGCCGCCCCGCTCGCCGGGCAGCTCGCGGTCGTCGACGCGATCGACGACATCCCGTCGTTCCTCCGCACGGTCGGCGCCCTCGAGCGCGACGGTGTCGGGGGTATCATCGACCTGTATGTGGAGCCGGACCCGGGCAACCCGCAGCGGTATGTGCCGTTCTTCCTGCAGAGCGGCATCTCCCTGCCGGATGAGAGCTACTACCGTCTCGAGAACTTCACCGACACCCGGGCGGCCTACCTGGCGCACATCGCGCGGATGCTCGACCTCGCGGGGATCTCGGACGCCACGGCCGCGGCGGATCGGGTCTTCGCCCTCGAGACCGAGCTCGCCACCCACCACTGGGACAACGTGCGCAGCCGCGACGCCATGGCCACCTACAACCTCAAGACGTGGGAAGAGGTGCAGGCGCTCATCGGCGTCGACCTGACGCCCTGGCTCGACGCGATCGCGCCCGAGCACCAGGGCGCCTTCGCCGAGGTCGTCGTCTACCAGCCGAGCTTCCTCGAGGGCCTCGGCGCGCTGCTCACCGAGGAGCGCCTCGAGGATTGGAAAGCCTGGCTGCGCTTCAAGATCGTGCACGCCGGTGCGGCGTTCCTCTCCGACGAGTTCGTCGACGAGAACTTCTCGTTCTACGGCACGCAGCTCACCGGGGTACCCGTCAATCGCGAGCGTTGGAAGCGCGGCGTCAGCCTCGCGGAGGCGGCCCTCGGTGAGGCGATCGGCAAGGTCTACGTGGAGCGTCACTTCCCGCCGGCCGCGAAGCAGCAGATGGACGTGCTGGTCGCCAACCTCATCGAGGCCTACCGTGACAGCATCTCGAAGCTCGAGTGGATGACGCCCGAGACGCGCGAGCGCGCCCTCGCCAAGCTCGATGCCTTCACCCCGAAGATCGGCTACCCGGTCACCTGGCGCGATTACTCGGCGGTCGAGATCGACGCCGCCGACCTGGTCGGCAATGTGCGGCGCGCCCATGTGGCCGAGCACGACCGGCAGCTCGGAAAGGTCGGCCAGCCGATCGACCGCGACGAGTGGCACATGACACCGCAGACGGTCAACGCGTACTACAACCCGCTGATGAACGAGATCGTGTTCCCGGCGGCGATCCTGCAGTACCCGTTCTTCGACCCGGAGCGCGACGCCGCCGCCAACTACGGGGGCATCGGCGCGGTCATCGGCCACGAGATCGGCCACGGGTTCGACGACCAGGGCAGCCGGTTCGACGGCGACGGCAAACTGCAGGACTGGTGGACGGATGCCGACCGCGCGGCGTTCGAGGAGCGCACCAGCAGCCTGATCGCCCAGTACAGCGAGCTGAAGCCTGCCGGCCTCGACGGCGATCACGTGGTCAACGGCGCGCTCACGATCGGCGAGAACATCGGCGACCTCGGCGGCCTCGGCATCGCACTCAAGGCCTACGAGCTGTCGCTCGGCGGCGCGGAGGCGCCGGTGATCGACGGCTACACGGGTGTGCAGCGCCTGCTCCTCTCGTGGGCGCAGATCTGGCAGCAGAAGGGCCGGAACGCCGAGACCATCCGTCTTCTCACCATCGACCCGCACTCGCCCAACGAGTTCCGGTGCAACCAGATCGTGCGCAACATCGACGCGTTCTATGATGCGTTCGGTGTCACAGAGGCGGACGCCCTCTGGCTCGAGGAGGACCAGCGCGTCACCATCTGGTGACCGCTCGGCGCCCGGCGATGCGGCCGGGCCGCCGCATCCGCTTCTGCACATCCTGACAACAGAACACCGCCCCGCACGCACGTTCCTCGCGCAACCCTGCGCATGCACGTCTCCCCCTCATCGGAAGGACACATTCTCGTGGGCACGCCCCCAGAGCCCCAACGGGCCGCAGAGTCGCTACGGGGGTCGCGACGAAGCAACAGAAGACTGCCGAGGAGGGCGGCAGTCGGACGTCGTTCATTCGTGTCGACGCTCAAGGCGCTCGATGAACTCGCCGAGTCCGGCGCACGTGTCTCCGTGCACGTCGCCGACCTCGACCGTGCAACCGTCGTGCTCTCGGGCGATGACTACCTGACGCATCCCATCGCGGGGCTCGGGATCGTGCCGCTGCTCATCGAGGTCGCCGCCGGATTCGAGGCGGGAACGCTCGAACCGCTCGAGATCATCGACCGCTCATCGGTCGAACGCGTCGCCGTCGGCGGGATCTGGCAGCACCTCAAGGCGCCGGCGCTGCCACTGGTCGATCTCGCCGTGCTGACCGCCGCGTCGGGTGACGCCCTCGCCGCGAACGCGCTGCTGCAGCGCGTGGGGCTGGATGCCGTGCGGGCGCGGATCGAGACGCTCGGGCTGCAGCGCTCCGCGCTCCTCGATCGCCTGCGCGACGAGCGGGGGCCGGATGACGCCCCGCACTTCGCGCTCGGTTCGGCGGGGGAGCTCGCGGGCATCTTCGCTGCGCTGGTCAACTCCAAGGTCGTCAGCCCCGGCGTCAGCGCCCAGGTGGCGGAGTGGCTCAGCCTGAACCACGACCTCAGCCTGGTCGCCTCCGCGACGGGACTCGATCCGTTCGCGCACGAGAACGACGAGCACGGGCTGCTGTTCATCAACAAGACGGGGCGGGACGCCGGCATCCGCGTCGAAGCCGGCGTGCTCGCCGGTCCGCGCGCCGGCATCTCGTACGCACTGATCGTGTGCTTCGACGACCTGTCCATCGCGCATCGGCTGCGGGCGCAGGAGGCCTTCCGCATCCTCGGCGTCGACCTCATGGAGTACGTGTTCTGAGTCGGCGCGGCCGCGGAAGCGGGCCAGCCCCCACGCGAGTGCACGGCCTAGCGCCGAGCGCACGGGATGCCGGCGTCGCGACGCCGTGCTGTCGACGGGATGCCGTGCGCTCGGCGCCACGAGTCCCATCGGGCTCGGGGTCAGTGGTCGAGGGTGTCGACCAGGGCGAGTCCTGAGCGGCCCCACTCGATCTCGACGCGGGCGCGTTCGACGAGGCCCTCGTAGGCGAAGCGCTTGTAGGCGACGGTCCGGTCGCGCTCCTCCGGCGGCGTGACCGCGAGGCGCCGGACGAGCATCGGGTTGTCGCGGGCGGCGATGCGTCGCAGCTCGCCCTCCCACTGGTCGAGCAGCTCCTCATAATGCGCGATATGCGCGCGGAGGAACGACCGGGCGGCCTCGGGGGTGGCGGACTCGAGATACGCGGCCTTCAGATGCGCGGGGTCCCGCACCCGCTGGTAGTCCAGCGGGGAGTCCATCCAGGAAAGGAACGCCTGCTCGCCGGCGTCCGTCACGTGGTACATGCGCCGTGTGCCTCGTTCGCCGCGGGTCTGCTCCTCCGGCTCGATCAGTCCCTCGTCGGCCATCTTGCGCAGCTCGGGGTAGATCTGGGAGTCGGGGGCATGCCAGACGTGTCCGACCGACTCGGCGAACTGCTTCTGAAGGTCGTAGCCCGACAGGGGCCCGACGCGCAACAGGGCCAGCAGCGCGTACCGCAGGCTCATCCGGTCTCCTTCACTGGTGTGGCCCCGAGGCTACCAATGCGACGAGGGGGCCCGAGCGTGCCCGGACCCCCTCATGCCTTGCAGGCTCAGTCGTTCTCGTAACCGGTGCGCCAGCCGCCGTGGTAGGTCGCGCGGGCGACGGTCGAGTACGGCACCGGGCTGACCACGGCGCGGACTTCGATCTGCTCGTGCGGCTCGACGCTCGCCTTCTTGGTGCCGCCGTCCGGCTCGCCCCAGACGACCTTCAGCTCGGTGCCCTCGGGCACGTCGGGATCGACCGTCGCGAGCGAGAGGCCGCGGCGCTCGTTCGCGCTGTAGCCGGTGAACATCGAGAAGCCGACCACGGTGCCGTCCTCATCCACGACGGAGTCGTAGTTCGCCGACCCGTAGTTCGCCAGCGGCAGGTCGAAGAACTTGTAGTTCGGGCCGTCGACGTTCAGCAGCGACGTCCAGACCTTGCCGAGGTCCTCGGCATCCCAGGCGAGCGTGACCTTCTTGCGCTGCGAGGCCGGGTCGACCTTCTCGAGCGCGTCGCGGCCGATGAAGTCGTGGTCGAACTTGACGAAGTTGCCGTATCCCAGTTCCCAGGGCGTCAGGTAGTAGTCCTCGATGTTGCCGGAGACGAAGGATCCCGCCAGCGTGCCCGTGGCCTCGTAGCCGTCCGCGGGCAGCCATTCGCGGTAGCCGCGCTCCTCGGCCGCTGTATAGATCGCTGGCAGCGGGGAGGGGATCCAGCCCGACTCGAGCGTGTTGGACGGGTAGGCGCGTGAGCCGACGGGAACGAGGCCGAACTCCGCACCGGCCTCGACGATGGCCGTCCAGATGCGGTCGTGATCGGCGTACGGCCCCCAGATCTCGAGACCCGGTGCCCCGGCCATGCCGTGGCGGAGGGTGCGCACCGTGGTGCCGTCGATCGTCATGGTCGACATGTTGAAGAACTTCAGCTGCTCGAGCGTGCCGCCGTTGAGCTTCTCGATGACCTGCCAGGCGTTCGGGCCCTGGATCTGGAAGCGGTAGTACTTGCGCCTCACCTCGTGCCCGTATGGACGCGACGGCGAGCGGCGGTCGATCTCGATGTCGAGGTTCGCGTAGCCGCCCGTCTCGCCGTGGTACAGCAGCCAGTTCGAGGCGGGCGCGCGCCCGACGTACACGTACTCGTCCTCGGCCTCGCGGAACAGGATGCCGTCGCCGATGACGTGGCCGGCCGCCGTGGTCGGCACGTACTGCTTGGCCTTGTCGACCGGGAAGACCGCGGTGGAGTTGATCGCCGTGTCGGAGATCAGCTTGATGGCGTCGGAGCCCTTCAGAAACAGGTTGTCCATGTGGTGGGACTGGTCGTAGAGCACGGCGGTGTCGCGCCAGGCCTTCTGCTCCTTGATCCAGTTCTGGAAGTCGGCGGGCACGACCGGGTAGATGTACGAGCCGATCTGGGAGTTGCGCAGCAGTTCGACGGGGCTCGCGGCTGCGTCGATCACTTCCTGCAGATTCTTGGGTGCCATTGCGGTGAACCTCTCTGTTCGTAGATTGGATGCTGTTCGGGTTGGGGAGCCTCAGGTGGAGGCGTCCGTTGGAGTCAGGGTCGGTCCGTGAAGACGATGGTCTGGTTGCCATGCCGGATGACGCGGTCCTGCGCGTGCCACTGCACCGCACGGGACAGCACCGCGCGCTCGACATAGGCGCCTCGGGACTGCAGGGCCGCGGCATCCATCGCGTGATTCACGCGGGCGACGTCCTGCTCGATGATCGGACCCTCGTCGAGGTCCTCGGTGACGTAGTGCGAGGTCGCGCCGATGAGCTTCACGCCGCGCTCCTTGGCCTTCTTGTAGGGGGCCGCCCCGATGAACGCCGGCAGGAACGAGTGGTGGATATTGATGACCGGCACGCCGATTTCGCGCAGGAAGCCCGACGACAGGATCTGCATGTAGCGGGCGAGCACGACGAAGTCGACGTTGCCGGCGAGCAGCTTGACGATCTGCGCCTCGGCGGCGGACTTGTCGGGACCCTGCGACGGAACGTGGAAGAACGGCACCCCGAATGAGCGCACGTCTTCGGCCGTGTTGGTGTGGTTGGAGATCACCATCGGGATGGTGACGGGCAGCTCGCCTCGGCGGTGCCGCCACAGCAGCTCGAGCAGGCAGTGATCGGATGTCGACGCCAGAATCGCCATGCGCTTCGGGATCGACTGGTCGGTCAGGGTCCACTCCATGCCGAGCTCGCCGAGCGTGGTCGCCAGGTCGGCCTCGATCTCGGGCATGGCCGCCTGCAGATCGGTGCGGTGGAACACCACGCGCTGGAAGAACTCGCCGCCGAACGCGTCGTCGGAGTACTGGTCGAGCGAGATGATGTTTCCGGCGTTCCGGGTGATCAGGGCGGACACCGCGGCGACGATCCCGGCGCGGTCGGGGCCGTGCACGATCAGGCAGGCGTGATCCCGCAGCGCCTCGTTGTGCAGAGTCATGCGAGCGACCCTCAGGAGTCGGCGGCCGCGAAGTCGCGCGCCCACTCCGACGTGGCCAGTAGCCCGCCGAAGGTGTAGAAGTGCAGCTTGACGCTGCCGGTCGCGTTAGTCGCTGCCCCTGACATCCCGGTCCCTGAGCCTGTCGCCCCGGTCCCTGAGCCTGTCGCCCCGGTACCTGAGCCTGTCGCCCCGGTCCCTGAGCCTGTCGAAGGGTCGTCAGCGAGCAGCCGCGCGAGGTCCTCGACGAACTTGTCGGGGCCGGCGGTGCCCATCAGGTTCGTCAGCGAGAAGCCGTACTTCTTCACGATCATCGCGTTGGCGCCGATGCCGAAGCGCCGGGCGAATCCGAGCAGCCGCTTGATGCCGGCGGGACCGGGCGTGCCGATGCGGATCGGCGTGTCGATCCCGCGTGCGCGGACCTCCTTGATCCACGCCAGCACCGGATCGGTGTCGAAGGCGAACTGCGTGAGGATCGTGGCATCCAGCCCCTGCTCCTTCAGCGACGCCGACTTGTCCTCCAGCGCCTTCCAGAGCTTCCCCTCCGAGATGTCCGGGTGTCCCTCGGGATAGCCCGCAATGCTCACCTCACGCACGCCGTAGGACGGAAGGATGCCGGAGCGGATGACGTCGAACGAGTCCTCGTAGGGACCCTCCGGCGTTGTCGGGTCGCCGCCGACGACGAAGACGCTGTTGGTCGCGCCGACCTCCTGCAGGCGGCCGAGGAACTCCTCGAGCTGGGTCTGACTGCTGAGCCGGCGGGCCGAGATGTGCGGAACGGGCACGAAGCCGAACTCGCGCACGGCCTTCGCAGCGGCGACGCGCATCTCGAGGTCCTCATTGCCGAGGAAGGTGACGTTGATCTTGGTGCCGACGGGGATGGTTCCCTTGGCCTCGAGCAGCCCGGGCACATCCTTGCCCGTCATCTCGAGGGAGTAGTCGGTGAGCAGTTCGAGCGCCGCCTGGCGATTCGCCGGGACGCGGGTGGATCGGGACACGGATCGGGTTCCTTCCGCTTTCATGAGGAGGCATCATTGCGCTTCCGACCATCAGAATACCTATGGCCATAGGCAATGTCCATAGGGACATCGAGAATGTGCTCGCACGCCGCACCGACGCGTGGCACGCCTGACAATGGCCAGATCGAGCCACCGCGGACCGATTCGCCGATGCGTCAGGCTCCGGGGGAGTCCTCGTCGGAGTCGGTGTCGGCGGCGCGGGAGAGGTCGGGGGTCTTCGCCAGCAGTCGCAGCAGAAGCGCGTTGAGAAGAGCGACCTCGTCGGCGCTGAGGTCGGACAGCACGATCTCCTGACCTCGGAGCGAGATCGGCTTCATCTGGGCATGCATCTCGGCTCCGCTGCGCGTCAGGTACAGAGGCCGCGAGCCGCGAGGCCCGTCGGCGGGCACGATGAGGCTTCGGGCGATGAGCGTGTTGACGCTCTTCGAGACGACCGCCTTGTTCATGGCGACGAATTCGGAGATCTCGGTGGACGTCGCGCCCGGGCGGATCGACAGGGCTGAGATGACACGCCAGTCGTTCGTGCCGAGGTTGAAGGCGCGACGGAGCAGGCGCGACTCGCGCCACACCAGCGCGTTCGACAGCAGCGCGAGAAGCCGCGGAGTGAAGCTCTCGCTGTCTATGACATCGAGAAGGGGCTCGGTGATGATCTCCGCCGAATCCTCGTAGAACGCGCTCGATCCTGTGGTCAGGTCGGCCGTCATGCGCACTCCGTTCCAGCGGTGGATCACGTCAGCATCCGTGGGGCGATTCTAGCCATCACGCTGCCGTGGGCCGTGGCCGACGGGCGTACGCCTCTGCAGGGCGCTCGCCGGCCACGGCCGACCATCAGTGGGCCTGGGCGGCGAGAGCAGCCGCGTCGATCGTGGCGATGGACCGCGTGTCCTGGAACGCGCGGATGCCCTCGATGCCCTGCTCGCGTCCGAACCCGGACTGCTTCATGCCTCCGAAAGGCGCTCGCAGGTCGAGGCGGGTGGCGCCGTGGTCGTTGACCCACACGTATCCGCAGACGAGTTGCGCACCGACGCGTTGCGCGGATTCCGGCGAACCGGTCCATACGGATCCGCAGAGTCCGCCCCACGTGTCGTTGGCGAGGCGGACGGCGTCCTCCTCCGTGTCGAACGGGATGATCGGGATGACGGGCCCGAATTGCTCCTGCGTGACCACGCGCAGGCTCGGGTCGGGGTCGATGACCAGGGCGGGGCGGACGAAGTTGCCGCCGGTGAGGTCGCCGCCGGGAAGGTCCCCGAATTCGCGGACGTCGGCGCCGGCGTCTTTGGCTTCCTGGATGATCTCGTCCACGAACGCTTTCTGCGCGCCCTGGTGGAGTGGTCCCATCGTGGTGTCTTCGGCGAGCCCGTGCCCGAGCTTGGCGCGCTGCAGGCGTGTGGTGAGCCCGGAGACGAGCTCGTCGAGCCGGGAGCGGTGCACGAACACGCGTTTCGCGTTCATGCAGATCTGCCCGGTGGTGTCGTAGACGGCCGCGTAAAGTCGGTCCAGGTGCGCGTCGTCCAGGATCGCGTCGTCGAGGAACACGGCCGCGTCATTGCCGCCGAGTTCGAGGGTGACCCGGGTCAGCGTCTTCGACGCCATCTCCATGATCCGCTTGCCGCCGTTGACCGACCCGGTGAAGCAGACCTTCGCGACATCCGGATTCTGGATCAGCCCCGCCATGTTCTCATCCCGCCCGGTGACCACGTTCAACACCCCCGGCGGCAGCTTCTCCGCGACCCGCTGCACCACCCGCGTGGTCGCCAATGGCGCCGAGGGCGGTGGCTTCACGATCACTGTGTTCCCCGCGAGCAGCGCATGCGGCAACGACGCCCCGAGGATCGCGATCGGCCAGTTGAACGGCACGATCACCGTGACCACCCCCAACGGCTGATACGAGACGACGGTCTCCACCGGGATCCCTGGCGCCACCGGCAGTACCTTCCCGGCATCGACCTCGTCCGCATGCATCAGCGCCAGATTCCAGCGGATCTCGAACACCAGCGCGTCGACCCAGCCTTCGAACCGGATCTTCCCGTTCTCCTGCGACAGGATCGCCGCATCCACATCACGATCATCCGCGATGCCCGCGATCGCCTCCGCCATCTTCGCGGCGCGCTCCCGGCCGGTCAACGCCGACCACGCGGGAAACGCCGCCTTCGCGGCCGCCACCGCATCACGAACGTCCTCCGCGGATGCCGACGCCGCGTGCCCGACCACGGCCCCCGGCTTCGCAGGGTCGGTGATCGACAGTGTTTCGGCGGTCTCCCGGGGCTCGCCCCCGATGAACAGGCCCGTGCGGACCGTTTCCAAGGTTCCAGACATGTCGTACGAACACCTCTCTGTGTTTCTACTTCCGCCATGGCTGCGATGATTCGCATCCCTAAACAAGTTTACGTACATTCCTGTTTACTTGTAAATCACATCGTGTTACTGTCGCCTCTGTCGAGACCCGGAGCCCGGGTCGGACCCAAGAACGAGAGTCGCTGACGACGCCGGGTTCGGTGGTCGCAACGACGATCCGTGTCATTCAACGAGGAGGCATGTGATGGGCCGAGAGCGCCTGCAGGCGGATGAGAAACTTCACACCGTCGAAGAGCTGGAAGACCTGGCATTCGAACTCAGGTCGAAGCTGCTGCACCTGTGCGGCACGTACGAGGGAGCCGTCCACATCGGCGGCGACCTGTCGGCGGCCGACATCCTGACGGCGCTGTTCGAGTACGGACTGCACGTCGACCCGACCGACCTCCGCAATCCGGAGCGCGACCGCTTCGTGCTGAGCAAGGGGCACGCCGCCGTCTGCATGTACATCGCGATGGCGATCCGCGGCTTCTTCTCGTACGACGGAATCGTCGAGACGTATGGCCAGCTCGACAGCGCCTACGGGATGCACCCGTGCAAAGTGCAGCTGCCGGGCGTCGAGTGTTCGACCGGTTCGCTCGGCCACGGACTTCCGCTCGCAGTCGGCATGGCCTTGAGCGCCCGCGGGCGCGGCGAGACGCACCGCGTCGTGTGCCTGCTGGGCGACGGCGAGACCGGAGAGGGCTCGGTCTGGGAGGCCGCCATGGCCGCTCGCAGCAACGAACTCGGCAACCTCGTCGCCTTCGTCGACCGCAACCGCCAGCTCATGACCAGCTTCGCCGAGGAGCGCGTCGTCTTCGAGCCCTACCCCGACAAATGGGCGGCGTTCGGCTGGAACGTCGTGCACATCGACGGCCACGACATGGGCCAGCTCGTGAAGGCGATCGACGAACTGCCCGAGTCCTCCAGCAACCGCCCGACGGTGGTCGTCTGCGAAACCGTGAAGGGCAAGGGTGTGGACTTCATGGAGCACAACCTCGCCTGGCACGCCGGCTCGCTCGGCGCCGCCGACCTGGAGCGCGCCATGGCCGCGCTCGAAGCATCGCGTGAGAAGGAGTCAGTCTGATGCCCGTCACCTTCACGTTCGGAGAGATGCTCTCCGCCCGGTCCGTCATCGGCACCACGCTCGCCGAGCTCGGCGACGAGTATCCGAACCTCTGGGTTCTGACACCCGACATCGGCGCCACGCTCGTCGAGTTCCGCGACAAGTTCCCCGAGCGCTTCCTCGACGTCGGGCTTGCTGAGCAGGTCTGCGTCGGCATCGCGGCCGGTCTCGCCTACGACGGGAACATCCCCGTGGTCTCGGGCATGCTCCCCTTCCTGTCGATGCGCGCCCTGGAGCAGGTGCGCTCCGACGTCTGCTACCCCAACCTTCCGGTCAAGATCATCGGCACCCACGGCGGGCTCGTCGGCAACGGCGGCTCGACCCACTACGCGGTCGAAGACCTTGCGCTCATGTGCGCGCTGACGAACATGACCGTCACCTCTCTCGGCGACCCGCTGATGGTGGGCGAGATCATCCGCCAGTCCATGACGATGCAGGGGCCGATCTACATCCGCCTGGCCGTCGGCAAGAAGGACAAGGTGCTCTACGAACCCGGGCAGCACGACATCCAGATCGGCAGGGGCATCGTCGCGCGCGAGGGCACCGACGCCACGATCTTCACCCACGGCACCGTCGTCGCGCAGGCGCTGGATGCCGCGGAGGAGCTTGCCAAGGATGGCCGTTCGATCCGGGTCGTCGACATGTTCACCCTCAAGCCCATCGACGAGGAGCTGGTCGTGCGCTGCGCCGCAGAGACCGGTGGCCGATTCGTCGTGGTCGAGGATCACCTCGCCTACGGCGGCCTCGCGAGCCGGATCGCGGACGTGGTCGCGGACCGCGGGGTGCACCTCACCGCCTTCGAGCGGCTCGGCATCCCCCAGGTCTACGCCGGCTTCGGCGATGACGAGGAGCTGCGCGACAAGCACGGCTATGGACTGCCGGCCACGATCGCCGCCACCCGCCGGGTGCTCGCTGCGCAGGTCTGACCTCGCTGGCACCGCCATCGGCTCAACGGAGAGACGAACATGAGAACAGTCGCCGTCACCAAGATCGGCAGCCTGCGCGACCCCGACGAGCAGACGCGGGGCCGCATCGGCGTGGTCGACTTCCCCGAGCCGGTGCTCGGACCCGAAGACGTGCGCGTGCGCGTGGCGTATTCGGCCATCTGCGGCTCCGACCCGCACCTCGCCGAGGGCTTCTTCGGCACCGACGTGCCGATCGGCCTCGGACACGAGCTCTCCGGCGTCGTCGAGGCGCTCGGCGAACGCGCTCACCGCAACGGCCTGCAGGTCGGCGATCGGGTGGCGGGCAACTTCCTGCGCTTCTGCGGCACGTGTCGCCCGTGCCAGGAGGGCAGGCAGCAGTTCTGCGAGCACCTCGACGACTACAACAGGCCCGGCATGGCCGAGACCGTCACGTGGCACGAATCGCAGGTCTACAAGCTGCCCGACGACGTCTCGCTGCTGAAGGGATGCCTGCTCGAACCGACGTCGGTCGCCGTGCGCATCGCCGACAAGACCGGGATCAAGGTCGGCGACCGGGTCGCTATCTGCGGCGGCGGCCCCATCGGGCAGCTGACCCTGCAGGTGATGAAGATGTACGGCGCGACATCGCTGACCCTCATCGAGCCGATCGCCGACAGGCGCGAGATGGCGCTCCGGCATGGGGCGGATGTCGTCGTCGATCCGATCGCCGAAGATCAGTACGCCCGCGCCGACGAGATCACGCAGGGCCGCGGCTACGACATCGTGATCGACGCCTCGGGGTCGTCGCGCGCGGTGCGGGGCCTGCTCGACATCGCCGGCAAGGGCGCGACGGTCATCTACGGCGCGATGTACCCGGAGAACTTCGAGATGCCGCTCAACCTGTCGGACTACCTGTACCTGAAGGAGTTGACGCTGACGGGCGTGTTCGTCTCGCCCTACGCCTTCCCACGCGCCCTGCAGATCCTCCCCTACCTCGATCTCGACGAGCTCACGCAGGCGGTGTTCGACCTCGAAGACGCGGTCGAGGCGTTCGCCATGCACGTCAGCGGGAAGTTCCCGAAGGTCGTGCTCCGCTGCAACGACATCGCGGAGGAGGCGACCCCATGACCGCGATCGATGAGACCCGAACGACAGCGCCCGCGCTCGAGGCCCGCGACATCGTCAAGCGCTTCGACGGCGTGCACGCCCTGAACGGCGCGCAGCTTTCGGTGCTGCCGGGCGAGATCCATGCCCTGCTCGGTGAGAACGGCGCCGGAAAGTCCACGCTCATCAAGGTGCTCACCGGCATCTACGCGCCGGACGGCGGAACCCTGTGGCGCAGCGGTGAAGAGGTCGAGTTCCACAACGTGCGCGTGGCCAACCGCGCGGGCATCGTCGCCCTGTATCAGGAGCTTTCGATCATCCCCACCATCAGCGTCGCCGAGAACATCCTGCTCGGCGAGCAGACGCCGTCACGAGGCGGCATCGTGCAATGGCGCGCCCTGCGTCGGCGCGCTCGCTCGCAGCTCGAACGCCTGCACCAGAGGATCTCGCTGAGCAAGCTCGCCGGTGAGCTGTCGCCGGTGCAGCAGACAATGGTGGCCTTCGCCCGTGCGCTCGCGACCGACGCCCGCGTTCTCATCCTCGACGAGCCGACGGCGTCGCTGACGGATACCGAGATCACCGAGCTGTTCTCGGTGCTCCGCAGTCTGCGCGATGAAGGGGTCGCGATCCTCTACGTGTCGCACCGGCTCGAGGAGGTCTTCGAACTCTGCGACCGCCTCACCGTCATGCGCAACGGCGCGACCATCGTCACGAAAGATGTCGCCGACTCCACCATCGACGAGGTCATCTCCAACATGGTCGGCCGCCCCGGCGGGGAGCTGTATCCCGAGCGGACCACCGCGACAATGGACGTCGCCCTCACGGTGGACGGCATCGACGGCCGCCGCGTCAAGGGCGTCTCGTTCACCGCTCACAAGGGCGAAGTCCTCGGAATCGGGGGGCTCGCCGGCTCGGGCCGCAGCGAGCTGATGCGCATCCTCTCCGGAGCGCAGAAGCACACGGCGGGCACGATCGCGGTCGGGAACACGACGCTTCCGCACTCACCCGGCGTAGGCAGGGCGCTGGACGCGGGCATCGCCCTGGTTCCGGAGGAGCGGCGCACCCAGGGCGTGATCCTCGGCACGACGATTCGCGACAACATCGCCCTCGCCAATCTTTCCGCCGTCAGCTCTGCCGGGCTGGTCTCGGGCGCGCGCATCTCGGACATCGTCAATAAGGGGATGGCCGACCTGCAGATCAAGGCGCGCAGTCAGCGGCAGCCGGTGGGCGAACTCTCCGGCGGCAATCAACAAAAGGTCGTGCTGGCCAAGATGCTGGCCCGCGCGCCGAAGGTGCTGCTCATGGATGAGCCGACGCGGGGCATCGACGTCGGCACGAAGGCCGAGATCTATCGGCTCATCCGCCAGCTCGCGGCGGCCGGCACGACGGTGATCGCCGTCAGCTCCGAGCTGCCCGAGCTGATCGGCATGAGCGACCGGGTGCTCATCATGCACGAGGGGCGGATCTCCGGCGAGGTCGACGCCGCCCAGGCGGACGAAGAAGTCCTGCTGGCCTATTGCTACGGAAAGGCTGAATCACATGTCAACGACGCGTAACCCGGGACTGGAGGACGCCACCGGCACCCGAGCGGTCCCTCGCCGGTCGGTGGGGCAGACCCTGCTGGCATCCGGCACGGTCCTCGCCCTATTCGTGCTGATCATCTTCTTCTTCGCGATGCGGCCCGACGTATTCCTGAGCTTCAACAACGTGCGGAACATCCTCTACCAGGTGGCCATCCTGGCGATCATCGCAGGCGCCCAGACGATCGTCATGGTCGTCGGCGACTTCGACCTGTCCGTGGCGGCGACCTCCGCCCTGGCCGGCGCGGTCGCGGCATCCATGATGCTGAACGGCGTTCCCGTCGCCGCGGCCATCCTGGCCGCCCTGGTCGTCGGGGTGCTGATCGGGCTCATAAACGGCGCCCTCGTCGCCTACCTGAACCTCTCCGCCTTCGTGGCGACCCTGGCGACCTTGACGTCGGTGACGGGCCTCGCCTTCCTCGTGACCGATGGAACGACGCTGTTCAACCTGCCGCCGGAGTTCAACTTCCTGGGGCAGGGGCGCTTCCTCGAGATCCCGATGCCGGTCTTCATCGCGATCGCCATCTCGGTGATCCTGTGGTTCGTCCTGCGATTCACGACCCTGGGGCGCAAGTGGTACGCGATCGGGGGGAACGCGGAGGTGTCCCGCCTATCTGGCGTAAACGTCCGGAGCGCTCGGCTGCTCGCGTTCACGGTCGCCGGCCTGGTCTCAGCGATCGGCGGCATCGTGCTGGCGGCACGACTGGGCAGCGCGAGCGCCGTGCAGGGCGAGGACAACCTGCTGTTCTCCGTCGCCGCCGTCTTCCTCGGGATGACGATCGTGCGTTCCGGCGCCGCCAACATCGTCGGCACCATGGTCGGCGTCGCCATCATCGGCGTGATGAGCAATGGCCTCAACATCCTCGGGGTCAACGCCTATGTGCAGCAGGTGGTCACCGGGCTGATCATCATCGCCGCCGTGACGCTCTCGTCGTTCAAGAACCGGGAGCGGTGACCCGCATCGCTCCAAAGAAAGCTGAGCGGGTCTCAATCCCGCTCGGGCACCAGCAGCAAACGCAGTCACAACAAAGGAGTAGACAAGTGCGCACGAAACTCAAGGCTCTCGCCGCAGTCGCGGCGGCGGCGACTCTGGTCCTGGCAGGCTGCTCTTCCGGCGGGAGCGGCGGTGGCACCGGCGGCGGCGACGCCGCTGCGGGGGGTGGCGACGACGCGTTCAAGGTGATTGCGTTCACCTCCGGGAATCAGACCCCGATCGGGGCGTGGTGGGTGAAGGCGGTTCAGGAGCAGGCCGACGAGCTGGGCTGGGACCTGACGATGATCCAGGGCGACTTCGACTTCCAGAAGATGAACCCTGCGGTCGAAAGCGCGATCGGACAGGGCGCCGATGCCATCTTCGACGGTTACACCGACGTCGCCTCGATCGGCTCGATCGTCACCGCCGCGAAGGATGCCGGCATCCCGATGTTCGCCATGGACAGCGCGACCGAGGCGAACGACGCCTTCGCGATCAACATCACCACCGACCAGCAGGGGATCGTCGACCAGACGGTGGGCGCGATCGACGAGTCGCTCGGCGGCCTCGACGGCAAGACGGTCATGGTCATCGGGCACGACCCGCATCCGGGTATCCGTCTCCGTGCGAGCCTCGCAGAAGAGGCGTTCACCGAAGCGGGAGCCGAGATCGCGGGTGGGGAGATCCAGAAGGTCACCTCGCCGGCCACCGGCCGCACCGAGGCGCTCGCGCTCGTCGCCGATTACCTCACCGCGAACCCCGACGGCCTCGACGCCGTCTGGGTGGGTTGGGATGACGCGGCCCTCGGCGCGGCCCAGGCCATCACCGAGGCCGGCGCGGGCGCGAAGGTGACCGGAGTGGATGCCACGAGCGAGGCGATCGCCGGGATCCAGTCGGAGGGCGCCTTCCTCGCGACGATCGAGCAGCCGTGGCCGTCGATCCTCGACTCGGTCATGGAGCACATGATCGCCTACCAGGAGGACGGCACGCTTCCCGACTCCAACTACGAAGCCGTCGACACGACCCTCGTCACGATCGACAACGCGGCGGATATCACCCCGTCGGATCAGCTCGAGTAGCCCATCCGGAGCCGGTGGAGCGGGACGGCCCGCCCCACCGGCTCCCATGCCCTCCATCAGCTCCAGGACAGGAGAGAACATGCGTTTGACAGGCAAGGTCGCACTCATCACGGGAGGGGCCAGCGGGATCGGCCTGGCCACCGTTCGGAAGTTCGTCGCCGAGGGCGCGAAGGTCGCGGTCGCCGACATCGACCTCGCGCGCGCGCAGGCGGTTGTAGACGATCAGGGTGCCGGTGCCACCGTCGCCGTCGGCGTCGATGTGTCGGTATTCGCCGAGGTAGAAGCCGCGGTGCGGAGCACTGTCGACGCCTTCGGAAAGCTCGACGTCATCTTCAACAACGCCGGGATCGCCGGGGGCAAGCCGTTGCTCGACCACGACCCGGAAGTGGACTACGCCCCCATGATCCGCATCGACCAGGACGGCGTCTACTACGGCATCCTGGCGGCGGGTCGGCAGTTCCGTGACCAGGGCACGGGAGGTGTGATCATCAGCACGTCATCGATCTACGGTGAGCAGGCCGCGGAGCTCGCGTTCTCGTACAGCGCCGCCAAGGCCGCCGTGATCTCTTTCACGCGCTCGGCCGCGTACGAGCTGGCTGAGTACGGCATCCGCGCGGTCGCCATCACACCGGGACGGGTGGCGACGCCCATCATCAACCAGTTCAGTGACGAACTGAGGAGCACCTTCGCCTCCGAGCAGCTGCGCAACAGGATGACCGAGCCGGAAGAGATCG
Source organism: Microbacterium sp. DT81.1 (assembly GCF_049844955.1). NCBI lineage: Bacteria > Bacillati > Actinomycetota > Actinomycetes > Micrococcales > Microbacteriaceae > Microbacterium > Microbacterium sp. DT81.1. The sequence goes on along the minus strand of NZ_JBNCMA010000005.1, from coordinate 241,085 downwards.
CGAACGTCGTCGCGTTCCTCGCCTCCGACGAGTCCAACGCGATCAACGGCACGGTGGTGCACGTCGACGACGGCTACTCGGTCTACAAGCAGCGCCTCGACCTGCCCACGTTCTGAACGGAGGTGACGCATGACCGATGACAGCCACACGGCGAGAACGCTCGATCTGGCGTGCCACGCGAACATCCTGGTACCGGATGTGGCCGCGGGGCCGTTCGCGAAGGCCCTGAAGGTCATCGCCGAGGCCGGATACTCCTCCGTGGTGCTGCCGCCGCTCGATCCGATGTCGACCGATGCGCCGGCGCTGCGCGCTCTGCTCGAGGAGAGCGGGCTGGCGCCGATCACGATCGCGGGCGGGATCTCGGCGCACACCGACGTCGGTTCGGCCGACTCTGGGGTGCGCGCGGCGGGAGCAGCACTGCTGCGAGGCGCCGTCGACTTCACCGCGGCCCTCGGCGGCGATCAGATGAACGGAGTGCCGTACGGCGTCTTCGGTCATCCCCAGGCCCCGACATCCGACGCCGGCTTCGAACGGGCGGCGCGCGAAGTCGGGGCTGTCGCGGACTATGGCCACGAGCGCGGCATCACGATGACGTTCGAGGTGCTGAATCGCTACGAGACGTCGGTGGTGAATACCGCCGCCCAGGCGCTGCGATTCGTCGAGCGAAGCGGGTCCGACCATCTCCGCATCCACCTCGACACCTTCCACATGGCGATCGAGGAGGCCGACATCGTCGAGGCGATCCGCGTCGCCCTGCCGAAGCTCGGGTATCTCGAGCTGGGCCAGTCCGGGCGGGGACTGCTCAGCAGCGGAGCGCTCGACATCGCCGACATCGTGCGGCAGGCGCTGGATCTCGGCTACGAAGGCCGGATCGGCGTCGAAGCATTCTCGCGCGGCGTCCTCCCGCCCGCGGTGGGCGACATGCTGGCCATCTGGCGCGACCCGTACGACGACGGCGCCGGCCTGGCGGCGGACGCCGCCGAGGTCATCCACCGTGGTTGGATGCTGAGCACGGTCGGACGGCGCCCGCAGCGGCTCGTCCTGAAACCGTAGGCCGCGCGGCCTGAATTCGCGGGCACGATCCCGCACGCAGAAACGACACGACAACCCGAAGGAGTTGCAATGAGCACCATCACGCAGACATCCGGCGCACTGATCGACGAGTCCGCGTTCGCAGGCAGGATCCACATCGACGGGGAATGGGTGCCTGGCGGAGGCGGCGAGATCCCGTCGATCGAGCCGGCCACGGGTGCCACGCTCGCGCTGGTGGGCATCGCGGATGCCGCGGACGTCGCCCGCGCTGCCGAAGGTGCCGCCCGGGCGCAGAAGGAGTGGGCGGCGCTGCCGCACCCGGCCCGGTCCGCCGTGCTGCGCAGGGCGGGGCAGCTGTGGGAGGAGCACGCCGAGGAGATCTCCGGCTGGAACATCCGCGAGGTCGGGGCCATCCCGCCGCTCGCGGGCTTCGCCCTGCACGTCACCGCTGCCGAGTGCTACGAGGCGGCGTCGCTGCCCTCGGCGCCCCTCGGCTCCGTACTCTCGAGCGAGGAGCCGCGGCTCTCGATCGCCCAGCAGGTGCCGGTCGGCGTCGTGGGAGTCATCTCCCCCTTCAACGTGCCACTCATCCTCGGCATCCGCGCAATCGCACCCGCGCTGGCACTCGGCAACGCCGTTCTACTCAAGCCCGACCCGCGCACGGTGATCACGGGTGGTGTGTCCATGGTGCGCATCTTCGAGGAGGCGGGCCTGCCGGCCGGGCTGCTGCAGCTGGTACCGGGAGGCGCCGACGTCGGAGAGGCGATGGTGGCGGATCCGCGTGTGCGCGTGATCGCCTTCACCGGGTCGACACGCGCCGGGCGCTCGGTGGGCGAGATCGCCGGGCGGAACCTCACCCGCGCGCACCTCGAGCTCGGCGGTAACTCTGCGTACATCGTGCGCGGCGACGCCGATGTCGACAAGGCCGTGAACCTCGCGACCTGGGGGTCGTTCCTCCACCAGGGCCAGATCTGCATGACCGTGGGGCGCCACATCGTGCACGAGTCGCTGTTCGACGAGTACGTCGACAAGCTTGCCGCGAAGGCGGAGTCGATGCACGTGGGCGATCCCGCTGCGGATCAGGTGCACCTCGGGCCCCTCATCGACGACATCCAGCGCGACCGCGTGCACACCCTCGTGCAGGACGCCGTCGCGGCGGGCGCAGAGCTGCGCGCCGGCGGCACCTACGAAGGGCTCTTCTACCGCCCGACAGTGCTCGCCAACCCGCCGAGGGATGTCGCGGCGTACAGCGACGAGGTTTTCGGGCCCGTGGCATCCGTCGTGTCGTACGCGACCGACGATGAGGCCGTCGAACTGGCCTCGGATACGGACTACGGACTGACGCTCGGAATCGTCACCGCCGACGTGTTCGGCGGGCTGGAGCTGGCGCGGCGCATCCCCACCGGGATCGTGCACATCAACGATCAGACGGTCAACGACGAGGCGAACGCACCGTTCGGCGGGGTCGGATCGTCGGGGACGGGATCGCGGCACGGCGGGGCGCAGGCGAACATCGACGCCTTCACCGAGACCCGGTGGATCACGCTTCGCCGCGAGCCCGCCGCGTATCCGCTGTAGGGGCGGTACATGGTGCCGACGACGCCTCGCCGATTCGGCTAGGGTGCGGGCATGGGGCAGGTCGTCAGCATCGAACTGCTGCTGGATGTCGCCACGGAGGCTCGTGTGCGCCACGAGTGGGACGCCCTGGCGGCGGCCGGGCTGCCGAGTCTCGCGAATCACGTCTCGCCCAGCAACCGTCCCCACATCACGCTGGTGGTGCGCTCGGAGCTGAAGCCTTTCCACGCGGCCGACCTGGTCGGCTCGTTGCCGATTCCCCTCACCCTCGGCGGACCGACACTGTTCGGGGCGGGCGAGCACCGCGTGCTCGTGCGCAGCGTCGTGCCTACGCGGGAGCTGCTTGAGCTGCACGCGGCGGTGCACGAACGAGTCGGACCGGGTGACGACGCCCGCCACACCAGCCCGGGCGAGTGGTCGCCCCATGTCACGCTCGCGCGCCGGCTGCGTCTGGGCGACCTCCCGGCGGCGGTGCCGCTCGTCGGCGAGGAGCTCCGCGGGCAGGTGGTCGGCATCCGTCGATGGGATGCGGCATCCGCCACCGTCACGGACCTTGGTTGATGACGTCCGACCCGCCCGGAACTACCGTTGGACGCATGAGCGAGAACAGTGCCGCCCGCGAGTTCTTCGAGAGCTATACCGCCGCCCTGCTTGCCCGTGATGCGGCGGCGATCGCCGGTCACTATGCCGTGCCGGCGCTGATCCAGTTCCCCGAACAGGCGATCGCGGTGTCCGACCGCTCCCAGACGGAGGCGTTCTTCGCCCAGGCGTTCGCTCAGTACGCGGGCATCTCCGAAGCGCACCCCGAGATCGATGTCGTCGCCGAGACCGCCCACAGCATCTGGGCCGATGTCACCTGGTCATACGACGACGACGCTCGCAACGAACGGAACATGTATCAGCTCGTCTGGGCCGGCGACGGCTGGAAGATCGCGGTCCTGACGCCTCTGTGAGCACATCAGGCCCCGTTCACGGCGTCGAGCCTCTCGAGCAGGCCCGTGCAGGTGCGCCAGGTGCGCACGGTGATCTGCTGGAAGACGGGCATCGCCATGAACCTCTGGATGCGCGTCTTCGTCGCCTTCGACGCCACCCGGGAGAAGTAGATGACGCCGGGCCCGGGCGTCACGGAGTCCACACCGTCGCGCAGCTCGGGAAGTTCCGCGAGCGCCTGGGCCGCGGTGAGCGGGTGCTTCAGGAAGAAGACGTCGCTCCGCAGCTTCGGCGATGCGTGGTCGGCGGGCGCGGCGTCGAGAGTCTTGGCCAACTCGTCCCGGGAGCGGATCACGACGAGCAGCGGCACGTCGAACCGCTCGTGGATCACCTTCTCGACCGCGGCTTCGAGCTTCGGCCCCTTCTGCCGCGGGGCGGTGAAGAGCACGTTGCCGCTCTGCAGGTAGGTGCTGACCTCTCCGTACCCGGCGTCGCGGAAGCACTCGGCGAGGTCCGGCATGCGGATCAGATTCCTGCCTCCCACGTTGACGCCCCGCAGCAGCGCGACGAACGACGAGCCTTTGCGCGCGGCATCCGCTGGTCTCTTTCGAGCGACGGCGGTCATGTGCATAGTGCTACCAGAGCCGGGCGGATGCCGCGAGGGGTCGCCCCGCTCACGAACGAGGGCGCGCGAGCTGCCGGAACGTCACGGACCAGCGGTCCTCGGCCACGGGCGGGATCGAGTGCTGCCAGGTCCAGCGCGCGGCGCCGGTGAGCACGTACGCCGATCGGGACGCGAGCGGCTGCTCGAAGACGCGGCGTTCGCCCCCGGCCGCCGTGCGCTGGAAACGCATCAGGCAAGCGGAGCCGAGTGAGACGCCGACGACGACGCCGCCGAAGGCGAGCACGTCCTTGTGCCAGCCGATCGTGGCGCCGGGTGGGTAGAACGAGACGAGTGCCTCGACGAAGGTGAGCGGATCGACCCCGCTGAACTCGGCGGCCTTCGCCCGGAGGCCGAAGAGGTAGTCGGGCACCGGTTCGACCTCGACGGTGCCGCGGGTGCCGAAGTCGTATCCGACGCCGAAATGTCGAGTGAGCCGACGCGACGGGACGCCGTGCAGAACGAGCGGAGTCACCTCGAGCCGCGCGAACCGTTCGAGCAGCGCGGCCTCCTCTGGCACCGTGATCACTTCGTCGCGATACGAGAGGCCGGATGGTTGCTCGAGAACTCCGCGCATTGCCATGGGCCCCAGTATCGACGGAATCGACGATCGCGCCAGGGTCTTGCCGTGCTGCTTTCTGTACCGGGCCGTCGGTCAGCGGCGGTGGAGCACGAAGCGCTCGCGCCCGACCAGTGCGCCGATGACCCCCTGCCCCAGCAGCACGAGCACGAGCAGCAGCAGCGGCGCCGTCCAGTCGCCGGTGAGGGTGTGCAGGGCGCCGAAGGCGATCGGTCCCAGGGCGGCGATGACGTACCCGACCGACTGCGACATGCCCGAGAGGGCGACGGCCGTGTGATGGTCGCGGGCGCGCTCGGCCATCAGTGTGAGCGACATGCCGAGGGATGCCCCCGCCGACAATCCGGCCAGGCACGCCCACGCGAAGACGCCCGCCGGCGCCAGGATCAGGCCGAGCGCGCCGATGATCGCAAGCGATGGGAGCAGGGCCGGCACCCACCTCCGCAGCCGGCCGCGGAGGACCACCGGCACGAGCAGCGACCCGATCACGCCGGTGATCTGGAAGAACATCACGTCGACGCCCGCGACGACCTCGCTCCGTCCGATGGACGTCGAGATCGGCGCCAGCCAGGTGACGAGCATGTAGAAGGACGCGGCCTGCAGACCCATGTACGCGGCCACCTGCCACGCCAGCCCGTCCCGCCAGATGCCGGTCGGCGGGCGGCGTGTCGTCCCGCGCGCCCGGGCAGCGGCATCCGTGTGCGCACCGCGCATGGTCCAGGCCCACAGCGCGATGGCGAAGGGCAGCAGGATGCCGGTGGCCAGCAGCGCGGGACGCCATCCGAGCTCACCGCCGTCGGCCTCGAGGTGCGAGACCGGCACGACCATGCCGGACGCGATGGCCCCGACCCCGCCGAGCAGGGCCGTGTACACCGCCATCACCGCGGGCACACGGGCGCCGAAGTCGCGCTTGATCACGGCCGGCATCAGCACGTTGGCGATCGCCAGGGCCACCCCGATGAGCACCGTCCCGAGCCACAGGTTGATCGCCGGGCCCGCAGCAGAGCGCCAGATGGTGCCGGCGGTCAGGAGGAGCAGCGACCACAGCACGACCCGCGAGTGCCCGAACCGCTGACTCAGGTCGTGGGCGAGCGGCGAGACGAGCGCCCAGGCGATGAGCGGCACGGCGGCCAGCAGGCCGAGCGCGGCGCTGCCGATGCCGAGGTCGTCGCCGATCTGGTCGAGCAGCGGGCCGATGCCGGTGATCGTCGCCCGCATGTTCGCGGCGATGACGCAGACCGCGACGAACAGCAGAAGTGCCGGTTTCGGCTGCCCCTCCCGCGACTGGCCCATGGTTCCGGGACTATACCCCAGCCCCGCTTGCTCTGTACCGGGCTCCGACTCTCCGGTATCGGTGCCCGAGCCGCCTCCGGTCCCTGAGCTTGTCGAAGGGTCGACGCCTCGACAGGCTCGGCGACCGGCATCGTCGACGCCTCGACAGGCTCGGCGACAAGGACTCCTCGACAGGCTCGGCGGCCGGGACCGGTCGAACCCCTACAGCTCGATCGGCCAGCCGGTGTACGCCTCGGCGAGATACGTACGCCCGGCCTCGGACTCGACGACCGAACGCAGCTCGCCCAGCTGGCGCAGCCGGTCGAAGTCCGATGCATTCGGCGCCACGTGCAGCATGCTCGTCATCCACCAAGAGAAGTGCTGAGCCTTCCAGATGCGCCGCAGCGCCTTGTCGGCGTAGGCATCGATCGCGCTCTCGTCGTTGTGGAGCAGCAGGGCGCGCAGGGCGAGCTCGAGCAGGATCACGTCGGCGACCGCGAGGTTCATGCCCTTGGCGCCGGTCGGCGGAACGGTGTGCGCGGCGTCGCCCACCAGCACGACCCGCCCCCGGCGCAGCTCGTGGGCGACGAAGCTGCGGAACCGCAGCACGTCGCGCTTGATGATGCGCCCCTCGACCAGCGTCGTCCCGGGCACGCGCGCCTGTAGCGCCTCCCAGATCTCGGACTCCGACAACGCGTCGGGGTCCGCATCCGGGTCGCACTGGAAATACATTCGCTGAACCGTCGGGCTGCGCTGGCTGATCAGGGCGAACCCGTCGGGCGAATTGCTGTAGATCAGCTCCTCCGCGCTGGGCGGGGCCTCGGTGAGGATGCCGAACCAGGCGAACGGGTATTCCCGGAAGTACCCGCCGGTCGATGATCCCGTCACGGCTGGCCGCGCCACGCTGCGTGACCCGTCGGCGCCGACCACGAAGTCCGCCTCGATCTCGAGCGCACCGCCCCCGGCGTCCGTCGCGATCACGCGCGGACGATCGCTGTCGGATCCGTCGACCCGCTCGGCGGTGATGCCGAAGCGCAGGTCCTGGCCCGCGGCGAGTCGCACCTCGATCAGGTCCTTGAGCACCTCGTGCTGTGGGTAGAGGTACACGCTGCGGCCGGTGAGGCTCGGAAAGTCGATGCGGTGACCCTGGCCCGCGAACCGGAGTTCGATGCCGTCGTGCTTATTCGCCTTCGCGCGGATGCTCGGGCTCGCGCCGGAGCCTTCGAGCACATCCACGGTGCCCTGCTCGAGGATGCCCGCGCGAATCGTCGTCTCGATCTCTTCGCGGGTGCGGGAGTCGATCACGATCGAGTCGATGCCTGCCTTCTCGAGGAGGTGCGAGAGCAGCAGGCCGGCCGGGCCGGCCCCGATGATGGCGACGCGGGTGCGGGCGGTGGTCATGACGTCTCCTTCGACGACGGGCGGATGCTGCATCCAGTGTGGTGGCCACGAACGAAGAACGCGTGCCCATTCTCATTGAATGGGCACGCGTTCGCTAGCGCCTGAGGTCGCTGAGCGTGTCGAAGCGTCGCTTGAGGTCGCTGAGAGTGTCGAAGCGTCGCTCGGGTCGAGGCGTCGTTCTCCGTCGGCTCAGGCGGCGACGGCCTCGATCCGCACCACGGCGAGCTCATCGAGGATCGACTGCAGCTCGGCGGTGAGTTCGGCCGGCGCGGCCAGCTTGCCGCTCTCGTCGAGGAGCGCCCAGGGGGTCTGCACCTGGAGGTCGCGGGAGGTGCGGTCGAAGCGCAGGTTGCGCAGCACGTAGTCGAGCTGACCGATCATACGGCTCTCGGGGTAGGCGCCGTAGCCGACGACGGCGGCGCGCTTGCCGCCCCACTCGGCGACGAGATAGTCGAGCGCATTCTTCAGGACACCGGGGTAGGAGCCGTTGTACTCCGGGCTCACGATCACGAAGGCGTCGGCGGCGGCGACGCGCTCGGCCCAGGCGAGGGTGTGCGGCAGCTCGTACTTGCCGAGCATCGGCGGGTGCGCCTCATCGAAGAACGGCAGGCCGATCTCCTGAAGGTCGGCGACATCGACGGTGAAGTCGCCGCGGCCGCGCGCGGTGTTCGCAACCCAGTCGGCGACCGTGTGGCCGACGCGTGCGGAACGGGTACTGGCGGTGATGACCATGAGAGTGGGCATGAAGAGCTCCTGGGGATGTGGTGGGGAACGAGAGGACGCCGCGTCCTTGCGGGACGGCGGCGTCCTGATGCCCAACCGCGGTCGTGGCCGGGGCATTCCCGATGCACGTGAATGGATTTCGGCGACCGGCTCCGGTCGCTCCGCCGCAACGACGCCCGTCAGCGGCGGTCGGCGGCGAGGGCCGCTTGGATGCCGGCGGCGGCGGCCCGCAGCGCCTCGAGCGGTTCCGCGGTAGGGGCGTCGCGCGGCAGCACGACGGACAGCGCGGCGACGACCTCACCACGATCGCGCACGGGCACGGCCACACCCGTCGACACGGCCTCGATGGAACCGGGGGCGATCACCCATCCACTGCGGCGCACCTCGGCGAGCGTTCGGCGCAGCACAGCGGCATCCGTGATCGTCTCCGGCGAAAGGCGGGCGAGCGGCTTCGACAGGATGCCATCCTGCAGCTCGGTGGGTGCGTGGGCCAGCAGCACGAGCCCCGACGACGACGCGTGCAACGGCAGGCGACCGGCGATGCGCGTGATGTTGGCACCGGATGACGGGGACGAGAGCCGCTCGAGGAACAGCGCCTCGTCCTGCTCCAGCACGGCGAGCTGGGTGTGCTCGCCGACGCGGGCCTGCACCCGTTCCATGTAGGGCAGCGCCGCCTGGCGCAGCCGCAGGGCCTCGGATCCACGGAGCGCAAGCTCCCACAGCCGCATGCCGAGCCGCACGCGATGGTCGTCGTCCCGTTCGAGCAGCCCGGCCTCCACGAGCTCTGCCACCAGGCGGTGAGCCGTCGAGGAGGGCAGGGCGGCGCGGCGCCCGATCTGGGCCGCCGTCTGGACGGTGCGGTCGGGGCCGAACGTCTCGAGGACGCGCACGACCCGGTCGGTCACGGAGTCGCCGGAGGGCGAATTCGCCATGCGCCCACCTTCTCACGGGCGGTGACTCGGTCGGGGTCCGACCGGACCGGGTCCGATTGGACGGGCTCCGGCGGGACCGGGTCGACGGCTCTCCGGCCCGTTCTCCTCCGTTGTGTCGCCGACCCCGCCGTCAGTCCGTCGGCCGGAAGTAGTCCGCTCGCAATGGACCAGCGTTCGGAGCGTCGCCGCGCGGTCTTCGGTGGGTAACCTCGGAGCAGAGCAGGAGGAGCGGTGGACGACGACAGCGGCGCCGGTGACGGGGTGCTCGCCCGTGCAATGCGGGTGCTGGAGTGCTTCACCGACGACGAGCCGACGCTGACGGCCGGCCGGCTCGGCGAACGCACAGGCCTCTCGTCATCCACTCTGCACCGCCTGCTCGCACAGCTCACGGCTTTCGGCCTGCTGACCCGCGCTCCCGGCCACGGTTACACGATCGGCGTGCGCCTGTGGGAGCTGGGCGAGCTCTCCCCGCTCTCGCTGCACCTGCGCGAGACCGCGCTGCCGCACATGCTGCGGCTCTACGAGGCCACCGGAGAGAACGTGCACCTGGCCGTGCTCGATGCTCCGTCGCCGGAGGCCGCGGTCGCCCTCTTCGTCGGGCGCGTCACCGGACAGGGGTCGATTCCGACCCTCAGCCGCATGGGCGGCCGGCATCCGCTGCACACCACGGGTGTCGGCAAGGCGCTGCTGTCCACGCGCGACGAGGCGTGGCTCGGCCGCTACTTCTCCGTCCCGCTCGAGCGGGAGACGACGCACTCGATCACGTCGGAGCCGGAACTGCGCGCGGAGCTCGTGCGCGCACAGGCGCGAGGCTTCGCGACGACGCGCGAGGAGATGACGCTCGGGAACGTCTCCGTCGCTGCCCCGCTCTCGGGCGTCGAAGGACTCCCCCCGATCGCGATCGGCACGGTCGTGAGCCTCGAGCACGCGGACGAGCGCCGGCTGGGCGGCCTCGTCGTGCAGACCGCGAAGGACCTGGCACGAGCACTGCGGACGCCGTAGGGCACCGGCGTCGCGCTTCGGGAGGACATTCCGCTTTGGGAGGACTCGTACCGCCGAATCCATCCTCCCTAGCCGGGATCTCCTCCCGAAGCGGCTGGACGAGGCGCGGCGCCGGCGTCGGGGTGGGTCCAGCCCTCGCCGCGGGAAGGGTTCCTCTCCCACTGAGTGGGAGTGCGGGCGGATACCGGAGGCCGGGGCTGTCACGATTTTCTCGACGACTGCGCCCCAAAGCCCGGGCGGGTCGGAGTCGATTTGTCGAAGGGGACACCATGACCTCACCCACGCCGACCGCGGCGTCCCCCGAGTCGCTGCTCGCGCCGGCCATCCAGGTGACGCAGGCGGCGATCACGCAGGAGATCAAGGACGTGCATGCCGACGCCCTGCGCCGCGAGGCCGCGGGCGAGCGGGTCGGACGCAGCCTGCACGACTTTCCGCCGTACCGGTCGAGCCTGCTGCGGCATCCGACGAAGAACCTGCGTCTCGTCGACCCGGAGACGATCGAGCTGCACTCGCCGGCCTTCGGCCAGCGTGACGTCGCGGCCATCGAGTCGGATCTGACGCTGCAGCACACGGGCGAGCCGCAGGGCGAGCGGATGACGATCACCGGCCGGCTCCTCGACTCGTGGGGGCGCCCGGTCGCCAACCAGCTCGTCGAGGTGTGGCAGGCGAACGCCGCCGGCCGCTACATCCACCAGCGCGACCAGCATCCGGCACCCCTGGACCCGAACTTCACGGGTGCCGGCCGTACGGTCACCAACAACCACGGTGAGTACTTCTTCACGACGATCAAGCCCGGCCCGTACCCGTGGAAGAACCACGTCAACGCGTGGCGCCCGGCGCACATCCACTTCTCGGTCTTCGGCAGCGCGTTCACCCAGCGCATCGTGACGCAGATGTACTTCCCGTCCGACCCGCTGTTCGCACTGGACCCGATCTACAACACGATCCCCCGACAGGCCGACCGCGATCGCCTGATCGCGACGTACGACCACGACCTCACGGTGCCGGAGTTCTCGATGGGCTACCGCTGGGACATCGTCGTCGACGGTCCGGATGCGACGTGGTTCGAACCAGAGGGAGAGCACTGAGATGGCACGCTTCGACAAGCTCAGCGACCGGGTGGATCTGGGCGAGAAGACCCTGGAGCCGACGGCCGGACAGACCGTCGGCCCCTTCTTCGCCTTCGGGCTCGACTACGCGAAGAAGCACGAGGTCGTGTATCCGCACAGCCCGGGGTCGGTCATCCTCGGCGGCACCGTGTACGACGGCGGCGGCGCCCCGATCCCGGATGCGGTGATCGAGATCTTCGGCGCGACGCCGGAGGGGACGGTCCCGACCGCGCGGGGAGCGTTCCGCCGCGACGACCACAGCTTCACCGGCTTCGGCCGGGCCGCGACCACGGATGAGGGTCGCTACGAGTTCTGGACCCTCAACCCGGGTCCCATCGATGGCAAGGCGCCGTTCTTCGCGGTCATCGTGTTCGCCCGCGGGCTGCCCGACAAGCTGCACACGCGCATCTACCTTCCGGAGCACGAGGACCTGCTCGCCGCCGACCCGCTGCTCTCCTCGCTGGAGCCGGAGGACCGCGCTACGCTCGTCGCAACGCGCCTGCCCGATGGCAGCCTGCAGCACGACATCCGGCTGCAGGGCGAGAAGGAGACCGTGTTCCTTGCCTTCTGACGCTTCGTCTCGCGCAGCGGTCCCTGAGCGAGGAGCGAAGCGACGAGACGAAGGGCGCTCAGCGACCAGGGAAGGGCGCTCAGTGACCGAGGAGGTTGCGCACCGATGAGCATAGACGTCGGGCTCTTGTCGCCGGTCACCGCCGGGTATGACGAACTCGTGACGGATGACGCCGTGCTCGACGCCCTCGTCACCGCGGAGGTCGCGCTGGTGCGGGCCTACGCCACGGTCGGCCTCGCCGACCCCGCTCACGCGGACGCGGTCTCACACGCGCTCGGCTGGGTGGATCCAACGAGCGGATGCCGCGGCCACGGGCTCGACGCCGCGGTCCTCGCCTGTGCGGCGGTGTCCGGCGGCAACCCCGTGATCCCCCTCGTGGGCATGCTGCGCGACCGGGTGCCGGAGGCGGCGAAGCCGTGGGTGCACCGGGGTGCGACCAGCCAGGACATCCTCGACTCGGCCCTTCTGGTGGTCGCGCGCAACGCCGGGGTCCGACTGCACGAGTCGCTGCTCTCCGTCGAGGCCGACCTCGCCGAGTTCGCCGCCGGGCACCGCAATCAGGTGGCCGCGGCCCGCACCCTGACCCAGCACGCCGTGCCCACGACCGTCGGACTGCGCGCGGCGAACTGGCTGCGCGGCGTCCGCCGGGCGGCCGATCGACTGCAGGCCGCGGTCGCCGCCCTCCCCGCCCAGCTCGGGGGCGCCGCCGGCACTCTCGCCTCCTTCGTCGAGATCGCGTCGTCCGAGGGCGACCCCGCCGCGGCATCCGCCCTGCCGGCCGCCTTCGCCGCCGAAGTGGGGCTCGCCGCGCCAGCCGCACCATGGCACACCACCCGGTGGCCCATCACCGAGCTGGGAGACGCGCTGGTGCAGGTGCTCGACGCGCTTGGAAAGTTCGCCGCCGACGTGGCGACCCTCTCCCGCACCGAGATCGGCGAGCTGACCGAAGGCGCCGGCGGCGGGTCGTCGGCGATGCCGCAGAAGCAGAACCCGGTCGACGCCGTGCTGATCCGCTCGGCCGCCCTGCGCGCCCCGAATCTCGGCGCGACGTTGCACCTCGCGGCGGCGCTCGCCGTGGACGAACGTCCCGACGGCGCCTGGCACGCCGAGTGGCCGACTCTGCGGGAGCTCCTCCGGGTCGCGCTCGGGGCGACGGCGCACGCCGCTTCCCTCCTCGAAGGTCTGACGGTGGATTCCGTCGCCGTCGCGCGCAACCTGGCGAGCACCAATGGGCGAATCCTCGCCGAGCGGCTCTCGATCGCGCTCCGCGCGGTTCTCGGGAAGGACGCGCTCTCCGCCCTTCTCGCGGGCGGCGAAGACCTTGCGGACGCTCTTCGCGCGATGCCCGAGCTCGAGGGCATCGATGTCGACGCCCTGCTCGACCCGGCCGACTACACCGGCCTCGCCGGTGACCTCGTCGACGACGTGCGCACTCCGAGGGACGCGGCCCGGTGATCCCGGCGATCGCGATCACGGCTCCGGCCGGTCCCGAGGGCGGTCCTCTGCTGGTTCTCGGTCCTTCACTCGGCACGTCGACGATCCTGTGGGCCGACGTGATCCCGTCCTTGGCCGCTCGATGGCGCGTGGTCGCCTGGGATCTGCCGGGGCACGGAGCCTCGCCCGGTGCAGCCGAGCCGTTCACCGTGGGTGAGCTCGCGGATGCCGTCGCCCGGCGGATCGAGGACCTCGGCGGCGGTCCGGCGCTCTGTGCCGGGGTGTCGCTCGGCGGTGCGACCGGGCTGGAGCTGTGCCTCCGGCATCCGCGGCTCGTTCGCTCGGCGGCGATCGTGGCATCGGGCGCGCAGCTCGGCGACCCCGCATCGTGGGCCGAGCGCGCCGCCCAGGTGCGGGCCCAGTCGACGTCCTCGCTGATCACCGCATCCGCCGGCCGATGGTTCGCACCGGAGTCGATCGCCCGACGCCCCGAGCTCTCGGGCCGCCTGCTGCACGCTCTTCGGGAGGCGGACGACGAGAGCTATGCGCTCTGCTGCGAGGCGCTCGCCGCCTACGACGTGCGCCCCAGGCTCGGCGAGATCGAGGTGCCCGTGCTCGCCGCATGGGGCGAGTTCGACGCGGTCGCTCCCGAATCGAAGGCCGCCGAGGTGGCCGCCGGCGTACGCGACGGACGAGCGCTGCGCATCGCGGATGCTGCGCACCTGCCTCCCGCGGAGCAGCCCGACGCCGTCGCCGACGCGCTCCTCGAGTTCTTCTCCGAGATCGAACGAAGGGGCGAGGATGCCACGACCACAGGGTGACGGACTCCGCGACGGCGAGCGCTACGAGCAGGGCATGGTGGTGCGCCGCGAGGTGCTCTCGGACGCCCACGTCGACCGGTCCATCGAGAACACGACCGACCTGACCGCGGACTTCCAGGACTTCATCACCCGCATCGCGTGGGGCGACATCTGGTCGCGGCCCGGCCTGGACCGGCGATCCCGCTCAGTGGCCGTGCTCACGTCCCTCATCGCCCACGGACACCACGAGGAGCTCGCGATGCACCTGCGGGCCGCGCTGCGGAACGGGCTGACGGTGGACGAGATCAAGGAAGTGATCCTGCAGTCCGCGGTGTACTCGGGCGTCCCGGCCGCGAACTCCGCGTTCCGGATCGCGGGCGAGGTGTTCGCCGACGCGTCGCGGGACGCCGGTCGATGAATCCGGCCCGGGTCTTCTGCGCCGACGGCGATACGCTGACGCCGTGAGCACACCGACGGCACCCGCGCGAGGCGTTCCCCGCGACGACCGGATCACCCTCCGGTTCATGAGCGTTCCCGGTGACACCGCGGCGGGCGGACGGTCGGTCGCGGCCGGCAGCGTCATGGAGTGGATCGACAAGGCCGGCTACGCGTGCGCCGTCGGATGGGCGGCCGCCTACTGCGTGACCGCGTACGTCGGCAATGTGCGGCACCGGCGCCCGATCGCGCCCGGCAGCCTCATCGAGGTGAACGCGCGCATCATCCACACCGGGCGCAGCAGCATGCATGTGGTCGTGACGGTGTCCTCGAGCGAAGTGGAGCGCCACGACTACCGCCCGGCGACGACGTGCGTGCTCGTCTTCGTCGCCAAGGGCGCGGACGGGAAGCCGGCCGAGGTTCCCGCGTGGCGGCCCGCATCGCGCTCCGACCACAAGCTGGCCGAGGCGGCCCTCGACCGGATCCCGGCGCGCACCGAGATCAAGCGACTCATGCTGGAACAGGAATACACCGAGGCGTCGAGCGCCCCGCGCGTGACGATGCGCTTCCTGGTGCCGCCCAGCGTCGTGAACTGGGGCGGCAAGGCCCACGGCGGCACGGTGATGCGCTGGATCGATGAGGCGGCGTACGCCTGTGCGGCCTCGTGGATGCGCGACGGCGATGGCGCCAGCGAGGCCGTCGCCGTGTACTCCGGCGGCATCCACTTCTTCGCGCCCGTGCGCATCGGCGACCTCGTCGAGGTCGACGCGCGGCTCATCCACACCAGCGCGCACAGCATGCACATCAGCATCCGCGTGTCCTCCGCCGATCCCCGCACGCCGCACGAGCAGACGCTCACGACTCTGTGCATGAGCGTCTTCGTCGTAGCCGGCGCCGCCGGGGTGGCGCTGCCGGTGCCCGAGTGGGAGCCGTCGACCGACGAGGACCGGCGGCTCGATTCGCACGCGCGGCAGCTCATCGAGCTGCGCGAGCACATCGTGCCGATCCCCGCTTCGCTGACGCTCGAGGCCTGACCCTCCCTGCCGAGGGGACGCATTCGGCGGCTTCCCGGCCCCTGAAGCCGCAGGTTGCGTCCCTTCGCGGGGCGGGGGATTCTCTCCTCGGGCGCGCGGAAAGGCAAGGGGTGGCGCGGGTCGCACCCGCGCGACACCGTGGCATGAGGATTCGACTCGCCGAGTCGACCGGGGAAGGCGGATGATGAAGGCTCTCACTTGGCAGGGCAAGCGCAAGGTCAGCGTCGACGAGGTCGAAGACCCTCGGATCGAGCACGACACCGACGCGATCGTGAAGATCACGTCCACGGCGATCTGCGGATCAGACCTCCACCTCTACGAGTTGTTCGGACCCTTCATCGACCCGGGTGACATCCTGGGCCACGAGTCCATGGGCGAGGTCGTCGCCGTGGGCAGCGCGATCACGAAGCTCGCGGTCGGCGATCGCGTCGTAGTGCCCTTCAACATCGCCTGCGGGCTCTGCTTCATGTGCACGCACGGCCTTCAGTCGCAGTGCGAGACCACCCAGGTGAAGGAGTACGGCAGCGGCGCGGCCCTCTTCGGCTACACGAAGCTCTACGGACAGATCCCCGGGGGTCAGGCCGAATACCTGCGCGTCCCGCTGGCCGATCACAACCACATCCCGATCGGCCGCGAACTGCCGGATCAGCGCTACCTGTTCCTCAGCGACATCCTGCCGACCGCATGGCAGGGCGTGAAGTACGCCGATGTGCCCGATGGCGGCACCCTGGCCGTGATGGGGCTCGGTCCCGTCGGTCAATTCGCCGCGCGCGTCGGCGTGCACCTGGGCTACCGCGTGCTCGCGGTCGATCCCGAGCCCGAACGGCGGCAGATGGCCGCTCGGCATGGCGCCGAGGTGTTCGACCTCACCGACGACATCGTCGAGGAGCTTCGTGACCTGACCGATGGACGCGGTGTCGACTCCGTTGTCGACGCCGTCGGGATGGAGGCGCACGGCAACACGGGGATCAAGGTCGCCCGGGACGCGATCGGGCTGCTTCCCGACCCGGCGGCTCGACTCCTCATGGAGAACGCAGGCGTGGACCGGCTGGCGGCGCTGTATTCGTCGATCAATGTCGTGCGTCGTGGCGGGACCGTCTCCCTGAGCGGCGTCTACGCGGGCGAAGCCGACATCCTCCCCATGAAGACCATGTTCGACAAGCAGGTGACCTTGCGGATGGGGCAGTGCAACGTCAAGAGGTGGATGGATGACCTCGTGCCGCTCGTCGAGGACCCCGCCGACCCGCTGGGCGTCATGGATCTGACCACGCACGAGCGACCCCTTGAGGAAGCACCCGCGCTGTACGAGATCTTCCAGAAGAAGGAGGACGGCTGCATCAAGGTCGTGCTCAAGCCCTGACCCGGCATCGGCCCGATGGCGCTCATGTCACAGGCGACAGGCCCATCTCGTCTCGTGGGTATGAGCGCATTCAACAGAGCATCACACAGCACCCGCATGCGGGTCCTCGTCGTCGGCGGCGGGTTCGCGGGCGCCATGGCTGCCGTCCGCCTGGCAGGCAGGTCGAAAGGGCGCGTCGAGGTCACCGTGGTCAACCCGCGGGCCGCATTCGTCAACCGCATCCGCATGCACCACGTCGCCGTCGGACGACCGGTCCCCTTCCCCAGCCTGTCGAGCCTGCTGGGTTCGGGCGTGACATTCGTCGAGGGGTATGTGACGGCGCTCGAGCCGGAGCTCGGTCGGGCCGAGGTGTCGGGGCCGGCCGGCATCCGCACCGTCTCGTTCGACAGGGTCGTCCTCGCCACGGGGAGCACCACCGAGCGGGCACCCATCGCGGGACACCAGCACGTGTACGGCGTCGGTGACATCGACGCCGCGCACAGGCTTCGCCCGGCGCTCGCCTCCTTGTCGGAAGGGTCCACTGTGACCGTCGTCGGCGGTGGGCTGACGGGACTGGAAACGGTCGCCGAGATCGCCGAGAGCCGGCCGGACCTGGATGCCCGACTTCTCACGGCCGGCGAGATCGGCGGGTGGTTCGACACCCGAGGCCAGGAGTACGTGCGCGGAACGCTCGGCCGACTTCGCGTCGACGCCGTCGGCGGCACGCGGGTGCGCGCCGCCGAGCCGGGGCGGCTGCACCTGGACAGCGGCATCGAGGTGCCGTCGGACCTCACCGTATGGTGCGGCGGCTTCGCCGCGCCGCCGCTGCCACGCGAGTCCGGGATCGCCGTGGACGAACAGGGCGCAGTGCTGACGGATGCCGCGATGCGGTCGATCTCGCATCCGTCGGTTCTGGCGGTCGGCGACAGCGGCCACGCACCAGGACCCGGCGGCGGCCGCTACAGCATGTCGTGCCAGTTCGCCTTCCCGTCCGGCGCCCACGCGGCGGACGTGCTGCTGCGGGAAGCCCTCGATGACGCCGGCGAGAACCCCGGCCGCGAGGACGCGGACGCCCTCGACCTCGGATTCCTCGGGCGATGCGTGAGTCTGGGCCGGCGCGCCGCGATCCTGCAGCTGACCGACAAGGAAGACGTCGCGACAGGACGGTCGGCCGTCACCGGGCGCACGGCCGTGATGATCAAGCGGGTCCAGCTCGCCGGCATGGCGGCGGCCGTGAGCACCGAGCGTCGCCTGCCCGGCCTCGTGAGATGGCCGAAGGGGGAGCCGGTGACTGCACGCCACACCCAGACGGTGACAGGCTGAGAGGTGCCGGCGCAGGAGGGAGAGGGCGAAATGACGCGTGTCGCCGAGTTCGAAGAGCTTCGTCCGCTTCTCTTCTCGATCGCCTACAGGATTCTCGGCAGCGTCTCCGAGGCCGAGGATGCGGTGCAGGACACCTGGGTCAGGTACGCGGCATCCGCGACCGAGCCCGCATCGGTGAAGTCCTTCCTCGCGGCTGTGGTGACCCGCACCTCCATCGACGTCCTGCGCTCTGCGCGCGCCCGGCGGGAGACCTACGTCGGGCCATGGTTCCCCGAGCCGCTCGTCGCGGATCCCTATGAAGATCCCGAGCGGGCCGCCGAGCTGGCCGACTCGGTGTCGATGGCCGCGCTGCTGCTGCTCGAGAGGCTGAGCCCGCTCGAACGGGCCGTGTTCGTGCTGCGCGACGTGTTCGGGTTCGAGTTCACCGAGATCGCGGCGGCCGTGGACCGATCCGAGGCGGCCTGCCGTCAGCTGGCGGTGCGCGCCCGCCGGCACATGGAGGAGGGCCGGCCCCGGTTCGCTGCCGAGCACCGGGAACGGGAGGAGCTGGCGGCGAGATTCTTCGATGCGTTCCGCGAGGGCGATGTGGACGGGCTCAAGGAGCTGCTGGCGGCGGACGTCCAGGCCATCGCCGATGGCGGCGGCAAGGGCCCCGCCTTCGTTCACCCCGTCGTGGGGGCCGACAACGTCTCGAGACTGGTCGGCGCATTCGCGCCGCTCTTCGGCGGCGTCGGGCTGGTCCCGGAACTCCACGACATCAACGGCCAGCCGGGAGCGATCTTCCACGACCGCGAGGGCAGGGTGGTCGCGATCATGGTGCTCGATGTACTCGATGGACGCATCCAGACAATCCGCACGGTCGTGAACCCGGACAAGCTCGAGCATCTCGGACCGGTCGCGGACGCGTGGGCGATGCGCGACCAGATGCTCGAGATGCGCCGCCGCTCACGGGAGTGACGGTCGAGCCGAAGGTGCGGACGCCCGACGAGGGCACCGATGGCGGCGGCATCCGATCACTGGTATCGTTGCGTAGCGAACACGTGTACGCACAGCGAACAGCGAGGCCTCATGATCGACAAGACGGTTCCGGATGTCGACGCCGCCGTCGCCGGCATCCCCGACGGCGCGACGGTGATGATCGGCGGGTTCGGCCGCGCCGGGCAGCCGGTCGAGTTGATCGACGCCCTCATCGCCTCGGGCGCATCCGAGCTCACGATCGTGAACAACAACGCGGGCAACGGCGACACCGGCCTCGCCGCCCTCCTCGCGGCGAAGCGTGTGCGCAAGATCGTGTGCTCCTTCCCCCGGCAGAGCGACTCCTGGGTCTTCGACGGGCTCTACCGCGCGGGGGAGATCGAGCTGGAGCTCGTGCCGCAGGGCAACCTGGCCGAGCGCATCCGGGCCGCGGGTGCCGGCATCGGCGCGTTCTTCTCACCCACCGGGGTCGGCACGCAGCTCGCCGAAGGCAAGGAGTCCCGCACGATCGAGGGCCGCGACTACGTGCTCGAGCATCCGATCCGAGCCGACTTCGCCCTGATCTCCGCGCTGAAGGCGGATCGATGGGGCAACCTCATCTACCGGCGCACCGCGCGCAACTTCGGCCCCATCATGGCCACCGCGGCCGCCCAGACCATCGTGCAGGTCGACGAGATCGTGCCGCTCGGCGGGCTGGACCCCGAGGTCGTCGTGACGCCCGGCATCTTCGTCGACCGCGTCGTCGCCGTCGGTGAGCGGGCCTGGCTGCGCGACGGCGTCTTCCTCGGTGGCGTGGATGTCGCCGGCGAGCCACTCTCTGGTGCCCCCTCGCCCTCGACCACCGGGGAGGTGACCCGATGACGACACGCATCAGCCGCGACGAGCTCGCGCGGCGCATCGCCGCCGACATCCCGGAGGGTTCGTACGTGAACCTCGGCATCGGAGCGCCGACTCTGGTTGCGAACTTCCTCCCGCGCGACCTGGAGATCATCCTGCATACGGAGAATGGGATGCTCGGCATGGGCGAGGCGCCCGCTCCGACCAAGGTCGACCCCGACCTCATCAACGCCGGCAAGCAGCCCGTCACCGAGCTGCCGGGTGCCGCCTACTTCCACCACGGCGACTCGTTCGGCATGATGCGCGGAGGCCACCTCGACGTGTGCGTGCTGGGCGCATTCCAGGTGAGCGAGGGCGGCGACCTCGCCAACTGGTCGACGGGTGAGCCGGGCTCGATCCCCGCCGTCGGTGGTGCGATGGATCTGGCGATCGGCGCGAAGCAGATCTTCGTCATGACCGATCTGCTCACCAAGCAGGGCGGCTCCAAGCTCGTCGCCGAGTGCACCTATCCGCTCACCGGCGTCGGCTGCGTCACCCGCGTCTACACCGACTACGCCATCTTCGATGTCACCGCGGACGGCTTCCGCGTGCGTCAGCTGTTCGGCGACAACACCGTTTCGGAGCTCTCGGAGCTCACCGGACTCGCACTCGAAGGAGACTGAGATGACCGCGAGCTATATCTATGACGCCGTGCGCACCCCGTTCGGACGGTACGGCAAGGGCCTCGCCGACGTGCGCCCCGACGACCTCTCGGCCGTCGTGATGCGCTCGATCGTGGAGCGCACGGGGCTGGATCCCGCCCGCATCGACGACGTGCTGTGGGGCGACGCCAACCAGGCCGGCGAGGACAACCGCAACGTCGGACGCTTCGGCGCCCTGCTCGCCGGCTTCCCCTCGACGGTGCCCGGTACGACGATCAACCGCCTCTGCGGATCGTCGATGGATGCCGTCATCCAGGGCAGCCGCGCGATCGAGACCGGCGACGCCGACATCATCCTCACCGGCGGCGTCGAGTCGATGAGCCGCGCCCCGTACGTGCTCGAGAAGGCCGCCAAGCCGTTCCCCGCTGGCAATCAGACGATCTGGAACACCTCGATCGGGTGGCGGATGGTCAACCCGAAGCTCCGCAAGGACTGGACGATCAGCAACGGCGAGAGCGCCGAGAAGCTGGCCTCGGTCTACGGGATCACGCGCGAGGCCCAAGACGCGTTCGCCGCCGCGAGCCATCGCCGCGCCGCCGAGGCGTGGGCCGCCGGCGTCTACGACGGCGAGATCGTGCAGGTCGAAGGGCATGAGCTGGCGCGCGATGAGGGCATCCGCGACGATTCGACGGTCGAGACGCTCGCCGGCCTGAAGCCGGCCTTCGCCGCCGACGGCACCGTGACAGCGGGCAACTCGTCGCCTATCAACGACGGCACGTCCGCGGTGCTGCTGGGTGCAGAAGGGGCGATGGATGCCGAGCCGCTGGCGCGGATCACGGGCCGCGGGGTCTTCGGCAACGATCCGGATGTGTTCGGAGTCGCTCCGGTCGAGGCGGCCAACCGCGCGCTGGCGCGCGCCGGTCGCACGTGGGCCCAGGTGGACTTCGTCGAGCTCAACGAGGCGTTCGCATCGCAGAGCCTGGCGTGCCTGCAGCTGTGGACCGAGCTCGACCCGGACAAGCTGAACATCCACGGCGGCGCGATCGCCATGGGGCACCCGCTCGGGGCCTCGGGCGGCCGCATCATCGGCCACGCGGCGCACGAGCTCAAGCGTCGCGGCGGCGGGGTCGCAGTCGCCGCGATCTGCATCGGCGTGGGCCAGGGCCTCGCCGTCGTGCTCGAGCGGTGAGACGGCCGCCACCCGCCGTACACAATGCAGGACTTCGGACTATCCGCAGGGCCGTCGGAGGCGGATTGTCCTGTGGATCGCGTGATCTCCTGCGTTGTGCATCGAGCCCGGGCTCGGCGACCGGCATGCCCCGGTCCCCGAGCCTGTCGAGGGGTCGAGGGGTCGACGCCTCGACAAGCTCGGCGACCGGGTGGGTAGGGTGAGCCGGTGACTGACGGCCGGGCAGGGGAGGATGAACGGATGACCGACGCCGACCCGCGGTCGCTGAGCGAGCGCCAGCGAGACGAGGCGCCCGACGCCGACCCGCGGTCGCTGAGCGAGCGCCAGCGAGACGAAGCGCCCGCACCTGCGGCCGGCGAGGAGTTCGTGCAGTCGCTCGCCCGGGGGCTGGCGGTCATCCGGGCGTTCGATGCGGAGCATCCGGAGCTCACCCTCAGCGACGTCGCCCGGCGCACGGGCCTCACCCGTGCCGCGGCTCGTCGATTCCTGCTCACCCTCGAAACCCTCGGCTACGTGAGGTCGGACGCGCGCGCCTTCGCCCTGACCCCCCGGGTGCTCGAACTCGGCTTCAGCTACCTCTCGGCCCTGTCGCTCCCGGGGATCGTGCAGCCGCACCTCGAAGCCCTCTCCCGCGAGGTCGGCGAGAGCGTCTCTGCGGCGGTGCTCGACGGGCCCGACATCGTCTACGTCGCCCGCGTGCCGACGCGGCGCATCATGAGCGTGCGCATCACGATCGGCACGCGGTTCCCCGCCTATGCGACCAGCATGGGGCGCGTGCTTCTCGCCAGCCTCGCGTCGGGCGAAGTGGATGCCGCGGCATCCACTCTGCCCGCTCTCACCGAGCGCACCGTCACCGAGCCGGCCGCGCTCCGCGCCGAGCTGGCCCGCGTGAGCGACCAGGGCTGGGCGCTCGTCGACGGGGAACTCGAGCCGGGCCTGCGCTCCATCGCCGCCCCGCTGCATGCCCGCGACGGCGCGGTCGTCGCGGCGATCAACGTGTCGACGAGCTCGACCCGCGACTCGGTCGAGCACCTGCTCGAGGCCTACCTCCCGCTGCTCCTCCGCACGGCGCAGGCGATCGACGCGGAGCTCCGGCTCGTCTGAGCGCACCCACCCACCCGTGGGACGCGAGCCCACCCAGGCTTCCACGTCCCCGCCTGACCGTTCCACAGGCACGCGAAAGGACGCAAAGTGCGGCAACCCCTGGAGGGATTCCCGCGCTTCGGGTCCTTTCAGCCCACAGGTGCGGGGGCGTGGGGGGATGCGAGGGCGTCGTGGGTCGGGGCGACTTCGTGAAGGCCGGCGGCCACGAGAGCGGCCGCCTCCTGGAAGATCGCCCGCATCCACGCGTGCTCGGGGTCGCGGTTGTGCACGGGATGCCACCAGAGCGCGTTGACCACGGGTGTGGCGTCGAACGGCGCGGGCAGCACGCGGATGCCGCCGACCTTCTGCGCAAGGGGAGCGAGGCCGGCCTGCAGCAGCCCCAGCCGATTGGTTCCGGTGATGAAGTGCGGCAGCGAGAGGAAGCTCTCGACGACGGCCTCGACGTGCGGCTCGATCCCGAGCTGCTGGAGCTGTCGAGCGGCGGACGTGAACGCGGTCCGCGTCTGATACGTGAAGACCCACGGCAGCCGCCCGAGGTGCTCCATCGTGAGTTCGTCGCCGATGGCCTCGTTCGACTCGGAGGCGAGGATCACCCAGTCGTCCCGCCAGAGGTCGGCGTAAGGGAGGTCGGTGAGGTACCCGTGCGGGATGACCATGCCGTCGACCGAGCGCAGCCTGGTCGAGACCTCCTCGACGATGGCCGGGTTGTGCAGCATGAAGCGGAATCGCACGCCCGGCGCCCGCTCGGCCGCGAGCTTCGAGACCGCCGTGCCGATCGTGGCGAATCCGTAGTCCGAGCCGTAGACCGAGAACTCGCGTGTGGAATCCCGGGGGCTCCAGCTGGCCTGACTCTCGAAGACGCGCCGTGCCGCCTCGAGCGCCGTCGTGGTGTGCTCGGTGAGGCGGATCGCCAAAGGTGTGAGCTCGTAGGTGTTGCCCCGCCGGGCGAGGATCGGGTCATTGAAGTGGGTCCGCAGGCGCGCGAGCGAGGCGCTGAGGGCCGGCTGGCTCAGGTGCAGCCGCTCCGCGGCGCGCGTCACGCTGCGCTCGGTGAGCAGGGCGTCGAGCGCAACGAGCAGATTCAGATCGAGCCGGGAGAGCAGCGGTTGATCGGACACGGCGATGTGTTCCTTAGAGTCGGGATTTCTCGTGCTCAGTGTATCCGCCGCATCTATGGAATCCAGGGCCTCATCGGTCGGGACGATGATCAACCCGCGTTCTCGTTATGCGCGCATCCATCATTCTTACGCGTGTATGCGACATAACGCTGATACGGTGAAGACGGCTCAGCGGCGCGCACAGGGGACCGCCGGCCGGAAATCCCTCCCACCAGAGAGCGAGCATCGATGCTTCTCGAGCGAGACCTCATCCAGTCCACGGGCTTCCGAAACGTGCGGGACGGGGATGCCATCGTCGGATTCCAGTTCCACGTGCGCATGCAGTCGTACCGCGGCATGGCGGCATCCCTGATCGACGGCATCGCCGTCAGAGTAGGCGATCTGGTCGATGTCGGCCCCGAGGTTCCGCTCTGGACCTTCGGAGGTCGCACCTACACGCTGCGGGAGCTCTGGGAGAGCGAAGGCGTTCGCTGGCAGCTCGAAGAGCCGGGCGTCGTCACGGTTCCCTTCCCCGGCGGGCTGCCGGAAGGCATCCACGAGGTCTCGGTCGAACTCCGCCTGCGGATGTCGTACATCCCTCTCGAGCACCAGCCCAGCGTCTTCCGCGCCACCAAGCGCATCACGCTGACCTCCGACCTCGACGGCGGACCCTTCAAGTACGGCGTCTCGCTCTACAGCTTCATGCACGACTACGGAACGGTGCTGGATCTCGAGACGGCGCTTGCGGCGGTGGCGGATGTCGGCGCCACCGGTGTCGAGATCCTCGGCGAGGGCCACGTCGCGAACTACCCCGAGCCGTCGACCGCGTGGATCGACGCCTGGTTCGGGCTGCTCGAGAAGTACTCGCTCGAGCCGACGAACTACGGCTCGTGGATCGACACCCGGCTGCACCCGGGCCGGAGCATGTCGGCCGAGGAGGGCGCGGCGACGCTGCAGCGAGACCTGCGCCTGGCGAAGCGCCTCGGATTCCGCTTCGTGCGGCCCAAGATCGGTGTGGTGTCGAGCGATCTCATCCCCGACCCGATCTGGACCGAGTCCGTCGAGCGGAGCCTCGACCTCGCCGCCGAGCTCGACGTCGTGATCTGCCCGGAGATCCACTCGCCGACGCCCATCAAGCATCCGGTCGTCGACGACTACATCGCGCTGATCGAGCGCACCGGCACGAAGCATTTCGGGCTGCTCATCGACACCGGCATCTTCCAGGACCGCCCGATCCCGCTGCGACCGGGTGAGACCCGCGAGACCCGGCCGGCGTTCCTCGACGGCATCGGAGTCGACCCCGCCGACCTGGTCGACATCGGCAAGTACATCGCCTTCGTGCAGGCGAAGTTCCACGACATCGACGACACCCTCGAGGATCAGCAGATCCCCTGGGAGCCGGTGCTGCGGGGCCTCCGCGACGCCGGATACAGCGGGTACCTCTCCAGCGAGTACGAGGGCGACCGCACGCCGTGGCGCTCGCTCGAGCAGATCCGGCGCCAGCATTCGCTGATGCGCCGCGTCGCCTCTCAGCTCTAATCCCCTTCACCCGAACAGGACACGACATGCCCAACGGACTCCTCTCCGACGACAGCCTTCGCACCCACCCGGACGGGCTGGCTCTCTCGCTGACCCTGCCGTGGTACCGCAGCCTCTGGCTCTCCTCCGTCGGCACGCTCAGCGTCACGATCGACGGTGCGCCCGTCGATCCCGCCGACGTGACGTTCGAGCTGGCCGGCACGCGCTATACCCTCGAGCAGCTTCCGGAGCAGAGCGACGTGCTGTGGTACCTGCAGGAGCACCCGCTGCTGATCGTGCGGCGCGATGCCCCGATCGCGCTCGGGGAGACGCATGAGGTCGAGATCTTCGGCGAGCTGCGCCTGCCGTACATGCAGATTGCCCCGGGGCAGGACGGCGGTCCCGGGATGTACGTGCCGAACATCGTCCGCCAGTCGCTGACGCTGACGGCGACGGATCGGGACGCCCCGGCCCCGGCGCTCGTCTCCGACGTGCCGCCGCCACCCGCCGCCACGGAGGACGACCCCTTCAAGCTCGGGCTGACGCTGTACTCCGCCAGCGGGGAGTTCCGCGCCGGCTGGTACGACTTCGACGGGCTCCTCGACCGAGTCGCCGAACTCGGCATCGGCCCGGGTATCGAGATCGTCGCCTCCCAGGTTCTGCGCACTTACCCCCAGGTCACCGACGAATTCGTACGCACGTGGCGTGCGGCTTTCGACCGGCACGGGTTCGACGAGAGCTCCTTCGGCGCCAACCTCGACATGGGGCGCCGGCGGGACCGCGACATGACGCCCGACGAGGAGTTCGAGTTCAGCGAGGTGCTCTTCCGAGGAGCCAAGAAGCTCAGGTTCCCGCTCGTGCGCATCCAGAGCGCCAAGCCCGAGCTGCTGCGGCGGCTGCTGCCGGTCGCCGAAGAGCTGGACCTCAAGCTCGCGTACGAGATCCACGCGCCGATGGGGCCGAACTCCCCCGAGATCCTGAAGGTGCGCGAGGTCTACGACCAGCTCGACTCGCCGCTCCTCGGCTTCGTCGCCGACTTCTCATCGACGATGCATGCGATGTCGCCGACCCTCCTGCGTGCGGTGCGCAAGGCCGGTCTGGACGACGCGTCCGTCGAGCGGATGCAGGAGATCTGGGCGACCGATGCGTCCATGCGCGAGCGCCAGCAGGAGTTCATCGGCTACCTGCAGTCCCGCGACTTCGACCCGGGTCGCCTCGGCTCCTTCGCCCACCTGGCCTTCAACATGCAAGGGCACGTCGATCCCCGCGAGTGGGGCGACATCATGCCCCAGATCCTCCACGTGCACGCGAAGTTCTACGACATCGACGAGAACGGCCAGGAGCCGGCCATCGACTATCCCGAGCTCGTCCGGGTGTTCGTCGACGGCGGCTACCGCGGCTATTGGTCGAGCGAGTGGGAAGGTCACGCGTTCGCCGAGACGGGCGAGGTCGACCCGCTGCTGCTCGTCCGCAAGCAGCACGACCTGATCCGCAGCAGCATGCGCGCGGTCCGGCAGCCGGCGTAGCTCGAGGGCCCCGAGACGACATGACGCACAGCGACCCGATCACTCCCGTCGACGCGGGTCTACCGGACTTCCGGCGGCTTCCCGTTCCGGACGCGCTGGTCTGGCTGGCCGAGCACGGCGAGCCCGATGACCCGCGCACGGACATCGACACGGCTTCGCTCGTGCGGCGTTTTCCCCACCTCGCATCCGTGGAGACCACGGACGAGTCGATCACGGGTCCGAACGGGCCGGTGCCGATCCGGCTTTACCGGGATCCGTCGGCCAGTCCGACCGGCCGCGCCCTTGTCTGGGTGCACGGCGGCGCGTTCATCGGCGGCCACCTCGACATGCCGGAGTCGAACTGGTTCGCGCGGGAGCTCGCCAGCCGCGGCATCCCGGTCGCCGCCGTGGACTACACGAAATGCCTCGGGGGCGTGCACTACCCGACGCCCTCCGACGACGTGCTGGCCGCCTGGCTGCATGTCAGGGATGCCGCGGGTGAACTGCTCGGGGTGCCGCCGACCGCGCTCGCGCTGGGGGGCGCGAGCGCGGGCGGTGCGCTCACTGCCGGTGCCGTGACGCGCCTGCGGGACGCCGGCGACAAGCTGCCGGACCGCTTGGTGCTCGTGTACCCGTTGTTGCATCCCAACGGACCAGCCCCTTCCGCGGAGGTCGACGCGGAATCGCCGCACGGACAGCTGACGATGAATTACGCGGGGAGCACCGATGCCCTCGCTGATCCCCACGTCTTCGCGGGACTCGGCCACGGCCGCGACTTCCCTCCCACGCTCGTCGTCGTCTGTGAGCTGGACGAGTTACGTCCGTCCGGAGAGATCTTCGTGGCAACCCTTCGGGCGGCCGGGTCCGAGGCCACCCTCTACACCGAGGCATCCGCCCGCCACGGACACATCGATCACCCGGGGGCGGAGGATGCGCTGCGCACGATCGCCGCGATCGCCGACTGGTTCGGAGGCTCCGCGTGACGAAGGTGACCTTCCGCAACCCTGTGCTCGCCGGCGACCGGCCGGATCCCGCCGTCATCAAAGTCGGGGACGAATACTGGATGACGTACTCATCGTTCGAGGCGGCGCCAGGGCTTCTGCTCTACCGCTCGACAGACCTCGTGAACTGGACGTATGAGTGCGCGGCGCTGCCCGAACCGATCGGCAACACCTTCGCGGTGGACATCGCCGAGCACGACGGGCACTTCTACATCTACATCCCCTTCATCCCGACTCCGTGGTCGACGCTGACGGATGCCTCGATCTTCGTCATCCACGCACCGGCGATGAGCGGACCGTGGTCCGAGCCGATCGATCTGGGAATCCGCGGCGCCATCGACCCCGGACACGTCGTCGGAGAGGATGGCCGGCGGTACCTGTTCGTCAGCGGGGTGCGGCGCATCGCGCTCGCTGACGACGGGCTCTCCACCATCGGCGAACTGGAGCACGTGTACGACGGCTGGCGGTACCCGGACGAGTGGGTCACCGAGTCGTACGCGCTTGAGGGGCCCAAGCTCTTTCGCAAGGACGGCTGGATCTACCTGGTGAGCGCCGTGGGCGGGACGGCGGGCCCGCCCACGGGTCACATGGTGATCGTGGCGCGGTCGCGCTCCGTGCATGGGCCGTGGAAGAACCACCCGCGCAACCCGATCGCTCGGACGACGGAGGCCGCCGAGCGCTGGTGGTCCCGAGGACATGCGACCCTCGTGCCGGGGCCGGCTCGGGCCGATGATTCCGACTGGTGGATGGTCTCGCACGGCTACGAGAACGGCTACCGCACGCTGGGCCGTCAGATCCTGCTCGAGCCGATCCGGTGGAGCGAGGACGGCTGGCCGGAGGCAGCGCTCGCGGATCCCGGGGCCGAGATCGAGGCGCCGTCCGGAGCGGATGGTCAACGGCCTCCCGCGGGATTCGAGGACGACTTCGCGACGCTCTTGCTCGGCGAGCGCTGGGCCTTCCACGCGCCATCCCGCGGTGAGGGCGGGCGGATCCGGGTCGAGGACGGCATGGTGATGGCGGGCAAGGGCACGTCGCCCGCTGACACGTCGCCCCTGGCCATGCTTACCGGCGACCACTCCTACGAAGTCGAGGTGGAGCTGACTCTCGAGTCCGCCGGCGTAGAGGCGGGTCTGCTGCTGTTCTTCAACAACCGGCTCTTCTGCGGGATGGGAATCGACGGCGAGCGGATGCTGAGCTACTCGGGCGGCATGCGCACCCACTGGCGGGAGCCGGTGGGTTCGAGTGATCGCATCGCGCTCCGCATCCGGAATGATCAGCACATCGTGACCGGCTGGTATCGGCTGCCCGACGGTGAGTGGATTCGTCACGCCGTGCGCTACGAGACGTCCGGCTACCACGCCAACACGATTGGCGACCTGCTGAGCCTTCGCCCTGCGCTCTACGCGACGGGGAACGGCTCGGCTCGTTTCAGGAACTTCCGCTACCGCCCGCTCCCCTGAGCGCACAAGCGGCTAGTGCTTCGCCGCCTCCCACCAGGTGTGCGCGAGCAGCTCGTTGCCGGCGTCGGTCGGGTGTATCCCGTCGGCGAGGAGCGTCCGCGCTCCCTGGGACGCGGCCGCCTGCGCGAGGATGGTGTCGAGAGGGATCAGCTCGGCGTCGAACCGGGACGCCAGGTCCCGCACGACGGCGATCTTCTCGTCGAGGTCTTCTTCGTGCCAACGCGCCTGGTCGGCCGTGAACGGCACGAGGAACGGCTCCATGAGCACGAGCCGGTCCAGCGCCGAGGCCCGTTGTGCTTGGTCGAGGATGCTCGCGTAATCGGCCTTGAAGTCGGCGGTGCTCGTGGGGTCTGCCTCGTCGTATCGGCGCGCCGTGTCGTTGATGCCGATCAGAACCGTGAGCACCGAGGGCGCGATGCTCAGGCAGTCCTCGGTCCACCGCCTTCGCAGGTCCCGCACGCGGTTGCCCGCGATCCCGCGATTGACCACGGTCATGCCGGTCCCGGCATCCCGGGCCCTCTCGGCAATCCGGCGGACGAAGCCGCTACCGAGCGGTGCGTACTCGGAAGTCCTTCGGTAGTAGTCGGTGATGCTGTCACCGATGAAGAGTGCAACGGTGCCGTCTTCGGGAATGGGGTGCATTCGATCTCGTTCCTTCGCTTGAAGAATGGTTCCGCCGGCCGACGGAGACCTCAGATCACCCGCAGCTCGACGAACTGCGTGTGCTTGAGGGCGCCACCGATGTGCAGGTGGAACGTACCCCGCTCGACGCGGAAGGAGGCGCCGACGCCGTCCGTGACCCAGAACCCCAACTGCTCCTGCCCCACCGAGAACTCGATGACCGCCCTCGCGCCGGGTTCGAACGTGCGGCGCTCGAAGGCGACGAGGCGACGAACGGGGGCAGCGACACTCGCCACGAGATCCTCTATGAAGAGCTGAATCACCTCGTCGCCGC
Source organism: Microbacterium sp. DT81.1 (assembly GCF_049844955.1). Taxonomy (NCBI): domain Bacteria; kingdom Bacillati; phylum Actinomycetota; class Actinomycetes; order Micrococcales; family Microbacteriaceae; genus Microbacterium; species Microbacterium sp. DT81.1. The sequence goes on along the minus strand of NZ_JBNCMA010000005.1, from coordinate 210,653 downwards.
GACGGCCTGACGTGTTCGTCACATCGAGGGACAGTGTCACGGCCTCGCCCGCATGGACCCGCTCGAGTTCCAGCTCCGCAACGGTCAGCCGTGGCTCTCCGTGGGTGAAGGTGGCGTAGCCGGAGCCGTGCCCGAAGTCGAACTCGGGCCCGAGCTCCGAGTCCAGGTACTTCGAGGTGTATTTGTCCTGAACGTTGTCGGGACCGTGCAGCCCCACGTCGGCGTGCTCGAGCTCGAGAGCGCCGCCGGTGGTCGCCGGGCGGCCTGTGTTCTCATGTGCGTAGTAGACCGGGACCTGGCCGACGGAGCGGGGAAAAGACATCGGAAGCCGCCCGGCGGGATCGCGCTCGCCTGTCAGCACGTCGACGATGGCCGCCGGCGCCTCGGTGCCGCCGTGCCACACCTCCAGCACCGCCGGTGCCTTGTCGATCCAATCGGCCACCACAAGAGGGCGACCGTTGGCCAGGACGACGACGAACGGGATGCCGCATCCGGCGATCGCGCGGATCAGGTCGGCCTGCCGGCCGGGCAGCCGCAGGTCGCTGCGCGACGCCGCCTCGCCCGAGAGGGCCGACGGCTCGCCGACGCAGATCACGATGGCGTCGACGATTCGCGCCGCCGCGACGGCCGCGGCGATGTCGTCCGATCCGTCCCCGAGGAATGAGACTCCGGGCACCACCTGCACCTCGGTCGCCGGCCAGCGGGCGCTCAGCTCGCCGGCGATCGACCCGGACGGCGCCGCGAAGGATTGCGTCCAGGCGCCGAGATGATCCGTCGAGTCGGCGTACGGACCGGTGAGCAGCACTCGCGCCGGTGCCGAGAGCGGCAGCGTGCCGTCGTTCTTCAGCAGAACGGCGGCGCGGGCCGCGGCGCCCCGAACCAGTTCGCGCGCGGCCGCCGTCGGGGCGACCAGCTCGGCGTCCTCGTCGACGTACGGGTTCTCGAACAGGCCGAGCGACTCCTTCAGGGCGAGCACCCTGGCGACCGCGTCGTCGATGCGGGCGCCGTCCAGCACGTCCGGTGTCAGGGCGGCGGCGACATCCGACGGCGCTCCGCCCATCTCGACATCCAGCCCCGCCTCGTACGCCATGCGGACGGCCTGCACCATGTCTTCGGCGACGCCGTGCGGGAGCAGGTTGCGAACTCCGTCCGCGTCGCCGACGACGATGCCGCCGAATCCCCATTCGGACTTCAGCACATCGGTGAGGAGGTGCCGGTTCGCGTGCATCGGGATGCCGGAGACGGTGTTGAAAGACGCCATCACGGCGGCGGCCCCGGCGTCCACCGCGGCCCGGAACGGCTCGAGGTACACGTTTCGCAGGCGGTGCGTCGACACGTCGACCGCGTTGTAGTCTCGGCCGCCCTCCGGCTGGCCGTAGGCGACGAAGTGCTTGGCGGTGGCGGCGATGCTGTCGGCTGCGGCCAGGTCGGTGCCCTGGTAGCCCCGCACCATCGCGGCTCCGAGAACGGCGTTGACGTGGACGTCTTCGCCGAAGCCCTCGACGACACGACCCCAACGCGGATCGCGCGAGACGTCGATCATGGGCGAGAACGTCCAGGTCACCCCTCCGGAGCGGGCCTCGGTCGCCGCCAGGCGGGCGAGGCCCTCGACGAGCTCGGGGTCGAAGGCGGCGGCCATCGCGAGCGGCACTGGTGCGATGGTGCGCTGGCCGTGAATCACGTCGAGTCCGATGAGAAGGGGGATGCCGAGCCGGGTGTGCTCGACGGCCTCCCGCTGCAGCGCGTTGGTGGCGGCCGCCGAGCGCGGCCAGAATGTCGAGCCGATGCCCGCACGGACGAGCGCCGCGGCGTCTTCCGGGCGAGGGCGGAAGACGATCTGGAGCTGCCCCAGCTTCTCGGCCCAGGTCATCCCGTCGATGAGCTGCTGCACTCGGGGGCTCGTCATGTCTCTGTTCTCTCTGGGCTCTGTCTATGGGCGAAATGCCGCAGCCCAGGAACCGGGATCCCTGGGCTGCGGCCGGAAGTCGGGGACTACTCGCCCCAGGCGGCATCCATCTCTTCGAGGACCTGATCGACGGTCTTCTGACCGGTCAGCAGGCCCTGGACGCCGGTGCCGAGGGTGGTGTACACGTCCGGGTTGGGCCATCCGGCATTGGGGACGCCGGTGTAGGCGCCGGAGGCCAGCAGCTCGCCGATCGGCTCGTAGGCAGGCGACAGCGTTTCGGCGTCGATACCCGTGATCGGAACCGCTCCCGACAGTTCGGCGAAGGCAGCCGCCTGCTCGGGCTGGGCGACCCAGTCGAGGAACTCCTGAGCGGACGACTTGACGGCGTCTTCCGAAGAGGCGTTGATGGCCCACGCGTAGTTGGCGCCGGTTACCGTGAACGCATCCTGACCGTCCGCAGGCGGGAACGCCTGCACGTTGAGCTCGGATCCCGTCGCGGTGCCGATCGACGCCGCTGCGGAGCCGGGCACGGCCGCCGTGAGCGATGTGCCGCCACCGAGACCGGCCGTGATGCTGTCGAACGTGCCGCCCGCCGCGCCGTCCTGGAAGCAGCCGCTGTCATTCATCTCGACGATGTCCTCCAGCACGTCCTTCCAGCCACTGTCGGCGAAGGTGACGTCTCCGCTGGCACGCTGCTCGTTCCAGTCGGGGTTCTCCGCGTATACCCGCGTCGCGGAGATGAGCATGGAGAACAGGCCGGTGTTGAAGGGGACGCCGCCGGCGAGGACCGAGAAGGTCTTGCCCGCATCGCGTGCCTCCGTGCACGCCGCGAGGAGATCGTCGTAGGTCTCCGGGTAGTCGATGCCCGCCTCTTCGCCGGCGGTGACGTTGAACACCATGCCGACCGGCGTGATGGCAGTGGGCTGGGCGTAGGTCTCACCGTCGATCTGGAACTCCCCTTCGCTCCCGGCCGGAAGCAGGCCGGCCGAGGTCTCATCGAGCGGCTCGAGGAAGTCGGCCTCTGCGAGGGTGATGACAGAGATCGGCTGGCCGGTTCCCGGTGAGAGGATCATGACGTCTGCGGCATTGCCGGCCTGGAGCTGCGTCGTGACCTGCGAGTTGTAGGCGTCGGACGGGTAGGGGATGACCTCGATCTCGACGCCGGTCTCTTCGGTGTATTTCGCGGCGGTCTGGGCGTAGAAGTCGTCGGCGTCATTCGCCGCGGCGACCATCATCGAGAATCCGGCCGCGCCCCCGTCGCCGGAGCCGCCGTCTGAATCGCCCGAGTCGCCGCCTCCACCGGTGCAGCCGGCGAGGAGGAGGGCGCCCGTCACCGGGATCGCGAGGAGCGTCCACCGGAGGTGCCGTGTGGCTGTCTGCTGTGACATGTCAAGCCTTTCATGACGTCGTTGTCGCCAGAGCGGGTGCTGGCGCGGCCGGTGGCCGCAGATCCAGCGTGGCACACATAAGCGCTATTCCGACATAAGGATTGCTGATGCACGGCAAAAGGGGCGCTGATCTGTGCGCCCCCGTTACGGACGGCACCCGTGGGTTTGGGGCGGATTCCCTCCCGTGGGGCGCGAATGGTGCGCCCCGAAGGCGGGATCGCGCCCCAAACCCTGCCGGAAGGTCGGGGGTCAGCCGATCCGCTGCGCCACGAGCGTCACGGGCCCCGCCAGCCCGGCGGGGAGGGGCGCCGCCGCCGGCTCATAGACGTCGGCCATGGGCGCGAAGATCTCGCCTGTGGCCGCGGATGCCTCGCCGATGAGCCGGTTGCGCCACGGGGTCGTCACTTGCACCTCCAGAACGTTCCCGCCCTCGCGGATGGCGGCGGTCACGTCGACCTGGAACGGCGCGGTCCATGCGATTCCGCAGTCCGTGCCGTTCACGAGCACCCGGGCGATGTCGCCGACCTGCCCGAACTGCACGAGCAGTCGGTCGGCGCTCGCCGAGACGGCATCCAGGTCGAACGGAAGACGATAGACGCCCGTGCCGGAGAAGACGCGCGCCTCGGCGTCGAGGTCCGTCCAGAGCCGGGGTCGCGGCTCCATGTGCACGTTCTCGCGCCCCGGAAGGTGCAGCATCCACGCCCCCCGCAACTCGATGCCGGTCTCACGCGCGATCGGCGCATCCGCATCGGTGCCTTGCATCACGAACACGGAACCGAACGCGGGCAGAGACAGCGCGAACGACCGGATGTCGCCCTCCGTGCCGGCGGCAGGGAGCGCGTTGCGGGTCAGCATCACCGGGTCCCAGCCGACGAGCGGGCCGACGGAGGCCGGCACCCGCACGGTGACCTCGATCGGCTCGCGCTTCGGATTGGCGAGGAACGTCACCCGGCGCCCGTCGATGAGGCGGGCGATCTGGCGGACGGGGCCACCCTCCACCACGAACTCGGCCGCCTCGCCCAGCTCGGCGAGCGCGGCCGCGAGATCGTCCGTCGCGATCATCCGGCCCGCTGCACCCGACCAGATGCGCTCGCAGGCTGCATCGAAGTCCGCGGGTTCGTCGGCGAGCGACGGCGAGGACAGGGGCCGCTCTCCGACGACGGTCGCTCCCGCCGCGAGCAGGCGCTCGATGTGCCCCAGGCTGGACACGGTCAGTCGCCGGCTCGCTCCTCCCAGGTAGAGCACCCGATAGGTCGCGCCGGCGGAGGCCAGCCGGCCGTTCTCGACACGCAGGATGTCGCGGAGCGCGTCGGCGCCGATGTAGTCGAAGTCGAACCCCGGAGGAACCGACTCGTCCGTCCGGTGCTCGAAGAGCCCGGTAACCGGTGCCTCCTCGCCGACGAAGACCGCGATGTCGACCGCCGGCCGGCCGGTGTTCAGCATCGCCGCGCACCGCGACAGATAGTCGATCCACGGGCGAGCGACGCCCGCCCAGGTCTCGTTCACGGTGAACGCCTGTCCCAGGAACGGGGCCAGGGCGATCCCGGGCGGCGGCGCGGTGATCGGCTGGTGCGGAGAAGTGTGGATGCAGAAGCGGGTCACCCCGAGCGCGAGCTGCAGATCGGCGACATGCTTGAGACTCTGCGGCGTCGAGCTCCATGGCCGCTCGAACGACGTGAACGCCTCGGAGCCGGTCCACTTCTTGTCGTACACGTGGGCGACGGATGCCGCGCCCTTCAGGTCGGCGACGTACGTCGGGCGCGGCTCCCCCTGCGGTCCGAACGTCCACATCGCACCCATCGGCACGTCGGCGTGCGAGCGCATGGCGAGGTCGTCGCCGAGTTGCGGCCTCCCGTCCTCGAGCGCTTCGGCGTAGTGGACCATCCCGTGCCGGTGCGCCACCGACGCGATCGTGCCGTAGTAGGCCGAGGCGAAGAGCTCGGCGATCGTGCGGCGATAGTCGAAGAGGAATCGATCGGATTCCGCGGCCGAGCCGACGACGAAGCCGGCAAGGGCGGGAAGCCACGGCGTCGGGTCGTACCCCCGTGATTGCCGGAACTGCTCGAGGATCCGCTCCGTCCAGTTCTGGGGGCCCGCCTCGATGCTGTCGCTCAGCAGGGCGCCGATGGGGCCGCGATCCGCGTCGGCGGCGCCGAAGGTGCGCGAGAGGTACGACTCCAGGTACGCCGCGACCCGCGCTCCATCGAGCTTGTCGATCTCGAGGCCCGTGACGTCGGTGAGGGCGGGACCGTTGGTCTGGCCCGTGAGCGAGGCGCCGAGTCGCAGCACGCGCCAGCGACCCGCCGGCGCGTTCCAGTGCAGGATGCCGCTCTTCACCTGATCTGTGAGATCGACGACCCCGGCCGGATCGAGCGTGCCGCCGCTCACCCCGGGATCGGTGTCGACGGCGAAGTAGTCAGCCACGACGCCGAAGCCGGCCTTCTCCTCCGCACGATGCACGCGCCCGCCCGGGCGGAGCACGAACTCCGAGACCCGGAATTCGGATGCCCGCCGGAGGACGGGTGGGAGGCGTACGCCGTCTCCGACCGGGGGCAGCGCGTCGGCGGCGCTCGCCGCGGAGAGGACGAGGCGGAACGTACGTGCCCGCACCGGCGGGAAGGCGGCCGTTCGGGCCGGGACCGCCGTCGCCGGCAGTTCGATCACGTCGTGGAACGCGATCCCGTTCTGGCTGGCCTGCAGAACGGCCGTCGGTGCCGGCGCCGCCCCGAATCCCCGTGGCCCCGGCAGCCCGACGGTGATCGAGCCGACCCACGTCGGCTCGGCGAAACGCTGCTCCACCCAGGTCGCGGACCATCCGTCGGGGTCGCGCGGCAGTTCGATCGAGGAGGCGAACGACCCGTCGCACAGGGGAGACCAGTCCTCGACCTCGCCGGCCGCGGCGAACGAGTCGGGTCGAAGGGTCTCGTGGTCGTCGTCGGCCGCAAACGCCAGCACCCGCCAGTCCGACGAGAACGACAGGGCCCCGGCATCCGTCCCCCAGCGGGGGCAGTCCTGATAGAGACCGGCCGTAGCGGGCAGGGGAGGGAGCGGGATCGCTAGCGGCCCGCCCCCATCGACCAGCTGCTCCGACCAGACCACCTTCTTCATGGCATCCGCGGGCTCGACCCACGGGGCGCCGGCGGCGCTCCAGCCGGCGGAGGTGGCGACGGCGAACTCCAGGCCGAGCTCTTCGGCCGTGCGGGTCGCCACGGACACCGCTTCCGCCCAGGCGTCGCTCCCCGGCCGAACGGCGTGTGGAACGACGAGCGGCACGCCCATGCCTCCGTCGAAGAGCTGCACGCCTCGCACGCCGACGGCGTGCAGCCAGCGCAGATCCCGCCGGATGCCGTCGACGTCGACGTTGCCGTCCATCCAGTGCCACCACACTCTCGGTCGCGCCGAGTCGGGCGGCTCAACGAACGTTCGCCAGAGCTCCGTTCGCAGGTCGTCGCCATTGTCCCGATGCATGGTGGTCACCGACGAATTGTCCCAGCGTGGGGCTGCCCTTGCCCGGCCGGGGCCACTTATACCCGATATCGGAAGTACTTATGTGTGCTTTCGACGCAAGCGTGTGATAGTAGACCGCGAGCGCTCCATGACGATGATGGGGCACCCCGACAACGAGGTCAGAGAGCAGATGACAGTGACGATCGACGAGAACAGTACTCGCACCCTCACCGTGCCCCCTCGAGCCCGGCGCACGCCGCCGCCGCGGGACCGTCGCAAGCCGTTGCTGCAGTTCGGTCACTGGTGGTGGGCGCTGCCGGCGATCGTATTGGTGATCGCGGTGCACTACGTGGCCACCCTCACCGGGGGATTCTTCGCGTTCACGAACTGGACCGGCCTGGGCGACTGGGAGTTCATCGGCCTCGACAACTTCGTCCGGATCTTCAACGATCCGCAGCTGCTCGGGGCGGTGTGGAACACGCTGTTCCTGGCGTTGGCGTCGGTGCTGCTCACCAACATCTTCGGCCTGCTGTTCGCGCTGGCGATCAACCGGATGCTGAAGTCCAGGTACATCCTGCGAACCCTGCTGTTCATGCCCGTCGTGCTCAGCCCCCTCGCCGTCGCCTACGTCTGGAAGTTCATCTTCCAGTTCAACGGACCGCTCAACGACCTGCTGGGATTCCTCGGTTTGGAAGAGCTGCAGAAGGTCTGGCTCGCGGATCCCACGTGGTCGATCTGGGCGATCCTGATCACCGTCGTCTGGCAGCAGACCGGCTTCACGATGGTGATCTACCTGGCAGGGCTCGCCTCGGTTCCCGTCGAGGTCGAGGAGGCCGCCGCGCTGGACGGCGCGGGCATCTGGGGCCGCTTCTGGAACGTCACCGTTCCCGCCATCCGCCCCTCGATCGCCATCGCGACCACCCTCGGCATCATCCAGGGGCTGCGCATCTTCGACCAGATCCTCGCCCTCACCGGCGGTGGACCGGCCGGCGCGACCGAGACCCTCGCGACCGAGGTCTACAAGCAGGCGTTCTCGCTCGGGCAGTTCGGCTTCGGCTCGGCGCTCGCGCTCGTGCTCACCGTGATCATCCTGGCGTTCGCCATCCTCCAGCAATTCGTCACCCGCGACCGCGACGCCGGAAGGGCCTGAGAAACATGTTCCGCTATACCAAAGCCACCGCGGCCCGTGAGGTCCTCGTCTGGATCATCACCCTTCTCGGGCTCCTCCCGTTCTACATCCTCATCGTCACCTCGCTGAAGAGCGACGAAGAGGCGCTGACCACCAGCGCCGTCGCGCCGCCGACGTCGATCGACTTCAGCGCGTTCGTCGAGGTGCTCACCACCACGGGCCGCAACAGCATCCCGATGAGCATCCTGAACAGCGTGATCATCACCGCCGGCGCGATCTTCGGCCTGGTGCTGCTCGGCTCGGTCGCGGCGTACGTGATCGCCCGCCGCACCCGCCGGTGGACGACCTGGACGTACTACCTCGTGCTGATCGCCATCATCCTGCCCGCGCAGCTGGGAACCGTTCCCCTCTACATCGGCGCGCGCAGCGTGGGGCTCACCGGCAACGCGATCGGCATGATCCTGCTCTGGATCGCCATCCTGCTGCCCCTGTCGGTGTTCCTCTACGCGAGCTTCTTCCGCGGGCTGACCACCGAGTACGAGGAGGCCGCCGTCATCGACGGTGCGTCGCCGACCCAGGCCTTCTTCCGGGTCGTGCTGCCGTTGATGGCGCCGGCCACCGGAACCGTCGCCATCCTGGCCGGCCTCATCGTCTGGAACGACTTCTTCAACTCGCTGATCTTCCTCGGCGGATCCACCACCCAGACCCTGCCCGTCGCGATGTACACATACGTCGGTGGCCTCGTCTCGGCCTGGAACAAGATCTTCGCGGTGGTCATCATCTCGATGATCCCGATCCTCGCGTTCTACATGTTCGCGCAGAAGAAGTTCATCCAGGGCTTCGCCGGCGGACTGAAGGGCTGATCCGCCGCGCGGACATCCATCGATTCGAGAGCGGCCGGATCGTCGAGCTCGGGAACCCGCGGGGTCCCGAGCATGCCGCCCACGACCATCCGATGTTCTGACCCTACGACAAGCTCAGGGACCGTCCTTCGACAAGCTCAGGAACCGAAAGGCACATATATGTACCAGCTCGCACCCAACATCGAACTGCTCTTCACCGAGGCCGGCGACTACCACGACCGCGTGCGCGCGGCCGCGGCATCCGGATTCGACGCCGTCGAGATGTGGGGGCCGACCGGGGTCGACGCCCCGACGACGCCGAAGGACCTGCCCGCGCTGAAGGCGGCGCTCGAGGAGACCGGAACGCAGCTGACGGCGCAGCTTGCCGAGCCGCGGACGCAGTTCATGATCCCGCCGTGGGACCACTCGGAGTTCTACCGCAAGCTCGACGAGGGCGTCGAGATCGCGCACCTCCTCGGTACACCGCGCATCGTCGTGGGAAGCGGCACCGGGTTCGGCGGGTGGAAGCGCCAGGTGCAGCTCGACAAGCTGATCGAGATCTACCAGAAGGCCATCGCCCAGATCGACGGGTCGGGGATCACGCTGGTGCTCGAGCCTGTCAACGTGCGGGTCGACCACCCCGGCTCGCTGCTGGATCGCACCGCCGAGGGCGTGTACGTCGCTCGTGGCGTCGACTCGCCGAACTTCGGGGTGCTCTACGACATCTACCACTCCGCCGTCGAGGGCGAAGACATCGAGACTGAGCTGGCGAACGCCGGCTCCATCATCAAGTACGTCCAGCTGGCGGATGCCCCAGGCCGCGGCGAGCCCGGCACCGGTGACCTCGACTGGCCGGCCACGCTGGCCGTTCTCCGCGGCTCCGGCTACGACGGGCCGATCGGCCTCGAGTACTATCCGCAGGCCGCCTCCGAGGAGTCGGTGCGCTACATCCGCGACGTGGCGGCGCAGGCATGACAGGCCGCTACCCGGAGCGCGTGGATGTCGCGATCGTCGGCAGTGGTCCCGCAGGTGCCGCGTACGCCCGCATCCTGAGCGAGAGGTCACCGGAAGCCACGGTCGCTGTGTTCGAGGTCGGGCCGATCGTGACCTCCCCGCCGGGGGCCCACGTGAAGAACATCGCCGATCCCGCCGAGCGCGCCAGCGCGCAGACGCGCTCGGAGGGCCCGCACGCGCAGGAGAGCGCCGATCGCACCGGCGGCATCGTCAAGACCACGCAGCGACGCGCCCGCCCGGGCACGTTCCTGCTGGAGACCGGATACCAGGTCGAGGGTGAGGACGGGCTGCCCGTGGCGGCCATGTCGAGCAACGTCGGCGGAATGGCCGCGCACTGGACGGGCGCGTGCCCGCGGCCGAACGACAGCGAGCGGATCGCGATCCTCGACGCCGACGGCAGCTTCGACGAACTGCTGTCCGAGGCCGAGCGGCTTCTCGGTGTGACGACCGACGCGTTCGACAGTTCGCCCTATGGCGACCTGGTGCGCACGCGCCTCGCGGCCGCCGAGGATGCCGGTCGCATCGCGACGACGCGGGTGCAGCGGATGCCGCTCGCCGTACACCGCAGGGAGGACGGCAACCTCGTCTGGTCGGGCTCGGATGTCGTGTTCGGCGACGTCACCCGCGCCAACCCGCGATTCACGCTCTTCGACGAGTCGCTCGTCACGCGCGTGCTGATCGAGGACGGCCGGGCGAGCGGCGTCGTCGTCGAAGACCGGCGCACGGGTGAGAGCGCAGAAGTGCGCGCCCGTTTCGTCGTCGTCGCCGCAGATGCACTGCGCACGCCGCAGCTGCTCTGGGCTTCCGGGGTCCGTCCCGACGCACTCGGCCGGTATCTCAACGATCAGGCCCAGATCGTCTTCGCCGTGCGCATCCGCGACCTGCCGACCACCGACGCCGAAGGCGGCGGCGCCGCCACCGGCCTGAGTGAGTACAGCGGTGTCACGTGGGTGCCTTTCACCGACGGCATGCCCTTCCACGGGCAGGTGATGCAGCTCGACGCCTCACCGGTGAAGCTCGCGGACGACGACCCGGCCGCGCCCGGCTCCATCGTTGGCCTCGGCCTGTTCTGCGCGAAGGACCTGCAGGCCTCGGACCGCGTGGAATTCTCCGATCGCGACGTGGACGGATACGGGATGCCGGCGATGACGGTGCACTACCGGCTCACGGCGCGTGACCACGAGGTGATCGCCCGCGGCAAGGACGAGATCGTGCGACTCGGCAAGGCCGTGGGGGAGCCGCTGGATGACCGCCCCTTCGTGATGCCCCTCGGCGCCTCGCTGCACTATCAGGGCACCACCCGCCTCGGTGCAGTGGACGACGGGTCGAGCGTGTGCTCGCCTCAGGGGCAGGTGTGGGACGTCCCTGGACTGTACGTCGCCGGCAACGGGGTCATCCCGACCGCCACGGCGTGCAACCCGACGCTGACCGGAGTGGCCCTCGCCGTCAACGGCGCGCGCCATATCGCCACTGCGCTGGCCGAAAGCCCCGAATAAGTCGATTCCTTGACTTATGTTGAAATCTAACATTAGACTGTAGAAACACGGACAAAGTAGTCAAGGAGGACGATGTGATCCCCGACCGCATCATCGAGCAGGGAACGCTCACAACGGACGGACCGCGCACCGCGGTCGAAGTTCGGCTGCCGTGGTACCGCGCTCTGCCGGGCTCATGCATCGCCGGCGCGAAGCTCAGCGTCGACGGCGTGGAGGCTCCGGCGGAGTCGCTGCGCTGGAGCATGAACGGCCGGGAGTTCGGCTTTCCCGAGCTCGTCGACGAGACAGGTGAGTGGTGGTTCCCCACCGACTCGGCCGTGTTGTCCGGCGAGCTGCCGGTCACGCCTGGCGAAGACCACGAGGTCCGCGTCGATCTCACGCTGTTCATCCCGTACATCATCATCTCGGACACCGAGACGCTCCACATCGAAGAGCACGACGTCAAGACCATGACCCTTCGACAGGCTCAGGGACCGGAGACAGCAGCATGAGTACACTCGGTACTCCCATTCAGGGCGTGACCCTCTACAGCTTCACTCGCGCGTTCCACGGCCGCGAGTACGACCTCGAAGGGCTGATCCGCAAGGTCGCCGCCGAGAGCTACGGCCCCGGCCTCGAGATCATCGGGTTCTCCAGCTTCCGCGGATTCCCGCAGATCGAGGACTCCTTCGCGGGCTGGTTCCGCGATCTGGTCGAAGAGGTCGGCCTCGTGACCACCTCGCTCGCAGTGAACGCCGACATCGGCATCCACCGCGATCGCCTGCTCACGCAGGACGAGCTGATCGACTACATGACCCTGCAGATCAAGGCGGCGGCCAAGCTCGGCTTCCCGATCGCGCGCGTGCAGATCTCCATCGAGCCTGACTCGATGGAGGCGCTCGCTCCCATTGCGGAGGCGCACGGTGTCACCCTCGCTCTCGAAGTCCACGCGGATCAGTACGCGTCGCATCCGCGCATCCTCGCGCTGCGCGACCGCTACGAAAAGGTCGGGTCGCCGTTCCTCGGCTTCACGATGGACTGGGGGGCCACCGTGAGCGGCTTCGCGCCGTCGCTCATCGAGGCGTACCGCCGTCGCGGCGCGTCGGACGAGCTGCTCGGCAAGTTCGTCGACCTCTGGAACACGTATTACGAGCAGGGTCCGCCAGCCGACCAGGCCGAGCACGGTCGGCGGTTCGGCTCGTTCATCGGCCTCGCCGCGCAGAACGGCCGCCCCGATCTGGGCATCGACGTCGGCATCAACGGCACCGGCCTGTTCGGCCCGGCCCGGGTGGACGACTGGCTCGAGATCATGCCGTGGATCAAGCACGTGCACGGCAAGTTCTTCGGCATCGACGAGACCGGTGAAGAGCCTTCCGTTCCCGTGCGCGACCTGATCCGTCTGCTCGTCGAGAACGGCTACTCCGGCGCGATCTCCAGCGAGTACGAGGGCTGGCACTGGAACTACTGGCAGAGCCCGTTCGAGATCATCGCCGGCGAACAGGCGGTGCAGCGCTCCGCCGCTGCCGATGCCGGCTCGCGGATGATCACGGATGCCGCCGAGGCGCGCAGCATCCTCCATTCCCACCTCGCTCAGCCCGTCCGCGGCTGACACCGACCCTTCGAGAAGTTCAGGGACCAACAGACATGACTGAAGACAACGGCATCGCCGGTACCGGCATCAAGCTCGGCATCACCCTCTACTCCTTGACGTCCGAGTTCGCCGCGGGCCTGTACACGCCCGAGACCCTCATCAAGGCGGCCGCCGATCACGGGCTGGGGCCGGGCATCGAGTTCAACATCGCCCAGATGCTGCGCACGTACCCGGATGTCGACGATGAGTTCGTGAAGATCTGGCGCGACGGCATGGATCGCTACGGGCTCGAGCCCAGCGCGATCGGCACGAACCTCGACATGGGGCGCCGCAAAGAGCGCGACATGACGCCGGACGAGGAGCACGACTTCCTGGCGCGTCAGCTCAAGACAGCGCACACCCTCGGCTTCAAGAAGATCGTCATCCGCTCGCACGGCAAGGAGCTGCTGCGCAGCCTTCTGCCGCTGGCCGAGAAGTACGACCAGAAGCTCGGGTACGAGATCCACGCGCCGTCGGGACCGAACGATCCGCAGGTGCTGCAGATGCGGGAGATGTACGACGAGCTCCAGTCCGACCGCCTCGGCTTCACGGCCGACTTCTCGTCGACGATGCACTCGCTCTCGCCGACCCTCCTCCGCACACTCAGCCAGATGGGCATGGACGAGAAGTACTTCCCGGTCATGGACGAGATCTGGCACGAGCCGACGCCCATGTACGTGCGCAACCAGAAGTTCGAGGACTTCCTGATCTCGGAGGGCGTCGACCCGCTCCGATTCGGCCCGTTCACGCGCCTCGCGTTCAACATGCACGGGCTGGTCCCGCCGGAGGAGTGGCTGGACATCATGCCGCAGATGTTCCACGTGCACGCCAAGTTCTACGACATCGACGAGAACGGCGACGAGCCCGCTATGGACATCCCGCGCATCGTCCGGCAGTTCGTCGAGGGGGGCTACCAGGGCTACCTCTCCAGCGAATGGGAGGGTCACGCCTTCTCCGACCTCGGCGAATCCGACCCGATCGAGCTGGTCAAGAAGCAGCACGCGCTCATGCGTCGCGCCATCGAAGAGACCGTGAGGGAGAAGGCCGTTGTCTGAGGCACTCAGGGCGGTCCCCGTGGTTCGACAAGCTCACCAACCAGTCGAGGGGTCGTCCGACGCTTCGTCCGGCTCAGCGACCGTTGCCGAACTCCAGGCCGAGCTGGCGACCCTCCGCGAAGAAGTCGTTGCCGTCCGCGCTCTCGCGCAGCGGGCGCAGGATCGTGGCGCGGTCGAGAACCTCTTCAACCGCTACATGTACCTGCACAACGCGTTCCAGGACGAGCAGATCATCCCCCTTTGGGTGAGCGAGGGCACGCCAGGCATCCGTGCGCGCTACACGAACGCCGGCGAGTACACGACGTGGGAGAGCGTCACCCGCTACCACCGCGATCGGCCGAGCCCGGAGGGCAAGCTCATCCTGCACGCGACGACGACCCCCGTGATCGAGGTCGCCGCCGACGGCGAGACGGCCAAGGGCGTCTGGCTCATGGCCGGCACCGAGTCGGGCCTGACCGACCCCGAGGTCGCCAAGGAGTTCCCCGACATGTACTCGCCGGGCGAGGTGCTGGGAAAGAAGGTGTGGGCGCACTGGGTCTGGTGCAAGTACGCCATCGACTTCCGCAAGCAAGACGGCGAGTGGAAGTTCTGGAAGTTCCGCTGCTACGAGCTCGCCCGTGCGCCGTTCGAGGAGAACTGGGTCAGCTTCGGCCTGAAGAACCAGGGCGCCTTCGACCTCGACCTCATGTACTTCGGCGACGACGGCAAGCCGGTCTTCATGCCCCCGGCCGACCAGCCGGCGCCGGACAAGAACCACCCCTACAGCCCGTCGACCGTCCAGAAGCTCGAGCCCGTACCGCCCGTGCCGCACGACACCTTCACCGACACCTTCCACTGACCCACCGCAACCGAGGAGCCGACCATGGCCACCCACAACTCCCTCTTCTCCGAGAAGGACGTCCACCGCCGCGACGACGCGATCGCCGTCTCGGTACAGCTCCCGTGGTACCGCAGCCTGTGGCTGTCGGCCGTCGACGACGTGGCGGCATCCGTCAACGGCGTCGCCGTTCCGAAGGAAGACCTGCGGTTCGAGCTGAACGGCACGAGCTACCGCATCGAGGAGCTGCCCGAGCAGTGGGACACGCTCTGGTTCGTCGCCGACAAGCCCGAGGTCGTCATCCCCCTCGATCACGCTCCGGCCGCGGGCGAGAAGCTCACCATCGAGGTCGTGCTGACGATGCGGCTCCTGTACATGCAGATCGCGCCCGGCACCGACGGCGGCCCTGGTCGCTACGTCACCAATCGCGTTCCGGTCGAGCGCGAGGTCGTCCTGGCATGAGTGCGGGCACGGCGCGGCCGCTTCGCGTCGCGATGATCGGCTACGGCTTCATGGGCGCCACCCATTCCGTGGGCTGGCGCCAGGCGCCGCGGATGTTCGACCTCCCCGAGGCGGTCGAGATGGCCGTGATCGTCGGCCGCAACGCCGAGGCGGTTGCCGGGGCCGCGGAGAAGTGGGGCTGGGCCGAGTCGGCGACGGACTGGCGCGAAGTGATCTCCCGGGATGACATCGACATCGTGGACATCGTCACCCCCGGCGACTCGCACGCCGAGATCGCGATCGCCGCGCTCGAGGCCGGCAAGCACGTGCTCGTGGAGAAGCCGCTCGCGAACACGGTTGCAGAGGCGGAGGCGATGGCGGATGCCGCTTCCAGAGCCGCCGCGCGCGGCGTACGCTCGATGGTCGGCTTCACCTACCGGCGTGTTCCCGCGGTGACCTTCCTTCGGGACCTGATCGCCGAGGGCGTCGTCGGCAACGTCCAGCAGGTGCGCGCGGCGTACCGCCAGGATTGGCTCGTCGACCCCGAGATGCCGCTGGCGTGGCGCCTGCAGAAGGAGCATGCCGGTTCCGGCGCCCTGGGCGACATCGGCGCGCACATCATCGATATGACCCAGTTCGTGACGGGTCAGACCGTAGACGCCGTCGCGGGCACGATCGAGACGATCGTGAAGGAGCGCCCGCTCCTCGGATCGGGCTCCGGTCTGTCGGGCACCGCTGCGGAGGGATATGGCGAGGTCACGGTCGACGACGTCGCCCTGTTCACCGGGCGCCTCTCGAACGGCGCGCTCGTCTCGTTCGAGGCCACCGGTTCGCCACCGGCCGGAAGAACGCGCTGACGATCGAGGTCTCGGGCGACAAGGGCGCGCTCGCGTTCGACCTCGAAGACCTCAACAGCCTGCAGTTCTACGACCGCACTGCCCCCGCCGACCGCCAGGGCTTCACGAAGATCCTCGTCACCGAAGCGCAGCATCCGTACGTCGCCGCGTGGTGGCCCGCCGGCCACATGCTCGGCTACGAGCACGGCTTCTCGCACCAGGTCGTCGACCTGGTCACCGCGATCGCCGAGGGAACCGACCCGCACCCGTCCTTCGCCGAGGGTCTGTCGGTGCAGCGCGTGCTCGACGCCGTGGAGCGCTCGAGCGAGCACGAATCCGCCTGGGTCCGCATCGCCGCGGGCGTCCCGGCATCCGTCTGACGAATCCGACCGAAGGAGAGCGCGATGGCGCGTCCGATCACCCTGTTCACCGGCCAGTGGGCCGACCTCCCGTTCGAAGAGGTGGCCCGCCTCGCCGGCGAGTGGGGCTACGACGGCCTCGAGATCGCCTGCTGGGGCGACCACCTCGACGTCTCCCGCTGGGACGACGCCGACTATGTGCAGTCGCGGCTCGACATCCTCGAGCGCAATGGACTGAAGGTCTACGCGATCTCCAACCACCTCACCGGCCAGGCGGTATGCGACGACCCGATCGACGAACGGCACCGCGACATCCTGTCCGACCGGGTCTGGGGCGACGGGGATCCGGAGGGCGTGCGGCAGCGCGCCGCGGAGGACCTGAAGGACACGGCTCGCTTCGCTGCGAAGCTCGGTGTGAAGACGGTCAACGGGTTCTCGGGATCGTCGATCTGGAAGGCCGTCGCGATGTTTCCGCCGGCCTCGGACGAGTACATTGCACGCGGGTACCAGGATTTCGCCGACCGGTTCAACCCCATCCTCGACGTGTTCGAAGAGGTGGGAGTGCGGTTCGCGCTGGAGGTGCATCCCTCCGAGATCGCGTACGACTACTGGAGCGCGAAGGACACGCTCGAGGCGATCGGCCACCGCGAGAGCTTCGGCTTCAACTTCGACCCGTCGCACTTCGTCTGGCAGCAGCTGGACTACGTCGCGTTCGTCCTCGACTTCGCCGCCCACATCTTCCACGTGCACGTGAAGGAGTCGATCACCAACCTCGACGGGCGCAACGGCGTGCTCGGTTCGCACCGGCCGTGGGCCGACCCGCGCCGCGGCTGGACCTTCGTATCGACCGGTCACGGCGCCGTGCGGTGGGAGCCGCTCTTCCGCGCGCTCAACGCGATCGGCTACGAAGGTCCGACGAGCGTCGAGTGGGAGGACGCGGGCATGGACCGGCTGATCGGCGCCCCGGAGGCGCTCGCCTTCGTGCGCCGGCTCGCGGAGATCACGCCACCCGCCGCTGCGTTCGACGCGGCGTTCTCGTCGAAGTAGCCGACTCGCGCGCGAGGATGAGGCGATGACAGAGCGACTCATCGGCATCGGCATCCTTGGTGCCGCCGGCATCGCCGAGCGGGCGATCGTGGAGCCGGCGCGCGTACTGGAGGGCGTGCGGGTGATCGCAATCGGCGCACGCGACCCCGCTCGTGCGCGCACCGCGGCCGCTCGCCTCGGCGTGCCCGAATCCGGGGACTACGAGATGGTCCTGAACCATCCCGACGTCGACCTCGTCTACATCCCGCTGCCCTCAACCGTTCAGGCGGATTGGGCGGTGCGGGCGCTGCAGGCCGGAAGGCACGTGCTGTGCGAGAAGCCGCTGTCGGCGAACGGCACGACCGCGGCGCAGATCGCCGAAGCCGCGGACGCTGCGGGCAGACGCGCCTTCGTGGGTTTCCACTACCGGCTGCACGGCTTCACCCGCCGGCTGCTGGAGGTGCTCACATCTGGCGTTCTCGGCGATCTTCAGCGCGTGGAGTTCGACTTCAGCATCCCGCACTTCGTCGTCAAGCCCGGCAACATCCGGCTGGACGGCGACCTCGGCGGCGGGTCGTTCATGGACGTCGGCTGCTATGCCGTCGATCTGACCCGTGCCGCGTGGGGAGAACCCAGGGTGGTCTCGGCCGAGGCGGTTCTCTCTGCCGATGATCCGCGTGTCGACCTTCAGATGGATGCCGAGCTGAAGCTGGCCCGCGGCATCCCGGCCCGCATCCGCTCGTCGTTCATCGGCGACGACCAGGGCAGCATGTCGCTGCGGGTCGTCGGGACGGCCGCGCAACTGGAGGCGACGAGTGTCATCGTGCCGCAGTGGGGTGCCGAACTGCGTGTCACCGCGAGCGATCGCGTGGTGATCGAGGAGAGGGCCGTCGACGGCGAGAACAGCTATGCGCGACAGCTCGAGCACGTGGCCGCTGTGCTGCGCGACGGGTCGCCCAGCCCGCTGGACGCGGCGCTCGGCGTCGGCACGATGAGAGTCGTCGACGAGGTCTACCGGGCGGCCGGTCTGCAGCCGCGCTGAACCGCGCGGTGCCGCTGGCGCCGACTGCTGCCTGGCGCCGAGTGCACGGCCTGCCCTCGAGTGCACGGGATCCCCACGCGAGGAGGCCGTGCCTTCGGCGGGAAGCCGTGCACTCGGCGCGCAGAAGCCTGGCGGCACCTTATTGTGCGCCGCGGGCTCAGCCCTCGTGGTTGTAGTACGGCCAGGGCAGGAAGCGGCGCTCGCCGCGGCGGTCGGGGCCTTCGAGAGCGACCTCGCCCGTCGCCGCCCACTCGACGCCACGCGGAAACATCCGGATGAACTCGATGCGCCGGAACGTGTCGGTGTCGTGGCCGATCGTGATCGTGAACGACCGGCCGGCCCCGTACTGGTTGATCCATGCGAGAGGCTGGTCGGTGTTCATGCCGTTCAGGGCGGGGATGCCGCCGTCGGGGATCACCACCGGATAGTGCGACATCGGCCAGACCGGCGCGTTCTCGTAGGCCTCGAGGTCGTCGAACGTCGTCAGCAGCACTTGAGCGCCCTCGTACATCTGCACACCGGTGAGGATGTCGTCGCCGGTGACCGTCCATGTCGCGTTGATGCCCTCGGTGATCGGGTGCCGCGGCTCGGCGGTCTGCAGGAGCGCCTCGCCCCACGGCCGGGGACGGAGGCCCGTCTCGTACGCACTCAGCTTCGCGCCGCGCATGACGTTGTACTCCTCGGGGTATCCCCAGGAGTCCTCCTGAGCGGCCGAGCCGTGGAACCACACGATGCCCTTGCCGTGGTCGTGCACGAAGCGCAGGAGCGCAGCATCCGTCTCTTCGCCGAATCCCACCGCCTTGTCGAAGTAGCCGTCGCGGCCCTCGAACACGACGATGACGACGTCGTACTTGTCGATGATCTCCGCGCCCAGACCCCTCGGGTCCTCGACGACGCGCACCTTGAACCGACCGGTGTCTTCCAGCAGAGTCGTCAGCCACTGGTTGTGCTGCCGGAAGCTGCGGTGCTCGTTGTCGTGCTCGATCGTCATGTGTCCGGACAGGATCAGGACGTTCAGAAGGGTCATCGGATGTCTCCGTTCAGGGTGCGTCGGGCCAGCGCGAGGTGTTCCCTGGTCATCTGGGTGGGATCATCGTCGAGCCACTCGTGCCCGCCCCACTCGCTGCAGAGGGTGCCCGTGAACTGCGTCCCCGCGAGCTCGGCGCCGAGGTCCCTGATCGGGTTCGAGACGCGGCCGTCGACGTCGTGCAGGTCCCAGAATTTGAGGTGGAACGCGCCGACGAGGGGCAGCACGCCGCGCAGATCGGCGGCGTGCGACCGTCCGAATCGGATCAGCATGTTCATGTAGAGCGTGTGGATGCCGGGGGGCACGGCACCCGAGCGGAGCAGATCGACCACGGCGGTCGCTGTCGACGGGTCGCGCCACGCGTCGCTCAGTCGCTGCACGAGACCCACGGGAATTCCGGCGGAGCGCAGACGCGCGAGGTAGGTGACGGGCAGTGCAGGCATGAGCATCGAGATGTCCACCAGCAGGCGCACACGCGAATCATCGAGCTCGTGGATCACCGCGATCGCCGCCGCAGTGGCGGGAGAGTCGGGCGTCTGCTGCCCCTGGATCTCCTCGAAGAGCACGAGGTCGCGGGCGTGCAGTTCGGGCAGCAGACGGCGCAGCAGGGGCTCGCCCGCCTGGCCGATGGGCAGGCGCACGCCCACGGCACCGAGCCGCTGGGCGGCACGCAGTTGGGGCAGCAGGAACCCGAGGCGTTCGTCGTCGGTTCGCCTGCGGCCGCCGGGCAGCCAGTCGTCCAGGCTCGCGCCGACGATGCCGACCGAGCCGCCGGCGTCGTCCAAGTCCTGACGGAGCGCATCGACTTCCCCGTCGATTGGTTCGGGGAAGGAGCGCCACAGCTGTCCGGGCTCGAGCTCGATGGTCGAGGCGACTCCGGTGCGGACGATGCCGACGGCGATGTCGGGCGCCGGGGTTTCGGCGGCGATGACCTCGGGGGTCCAGTTGAAGGCGCTCGCCGCCAGGGTCAATCCATCCGGCAGGGACACGGTGTCCTCCTCAGGTTCAGGCGACATCGCGCGAAACCGTGCTGCTGAATGCCGCGGCATCCAGCACGAGCGGACGCTCGATGCGGAAGGGCAGGGTCAAGGGGCCGTCCGGGCCCGTCTGCAGGTAGGGAACCGCGAGGCGAAACGACACCGCGACGTCGTGTGCGCCGGCATCCAGCGCCCGGTCCGCGCGGAGGACGATCCGATCCTGCAGGAACCACCACCCGGTCTCCCGCGCCAGAGCCGCGGGCTCGATGGCGCGATCTCCGAGCTCGATGGTCAGCGGGTCGACGCGTGCGCCGTCGATCGTGAGTTCAGGCTCGAGCAGGCTGGCGATCGGAAGCGAGCGGATCCACGGGAGTCCGAGCCGCACGGCGAAGCCGTCGTCGGTGGTGGTCAGCGCGTCGTCGCGCAGGGCGGAGAGCGTCATCGGCATCCTCGTGTCGGCACGCCGGACCCTTCCGGCTTACGCACCTACTCTACATGCTTATGTCGAGAACCCGCAAAAGTAGTGCAGCTCGCCTGGGTGGACTCAGTACGCGGCCTTGACGCGCTCCACGCTGGGCCGGCCGTCGGCGAACCACTTCGGGAAGGTCGCCGTGAACAGCTCTTCGCGCACCATCTCGGCGCCGCCGCGCAGCGGCTCCCGCAGGTCGTTCGCGGACTGCACGATGCTGAGATCGCGCGTCGCGAGCGGCAGCGAGAGCTCGTACACGCGCTGACGCACCTCGGCCAGGAAGACCTCACCGGCCGCGGTGACGGCCCCGCCGATCACGATCACGCCCGGATTGAACATGTTGACGAGGGTGGCGATCGACTCGCCCACGACGCGGGCCGAGCGCTGCACGAGGCCGATCGCGAGGGCGTCGCCGCTCTCGGCGGCCACCGAGATGTCCTCCGGCGTGAGAACTTCTTGCTTCTCGAGGTGCTGTGCCAGCTTGCCGCCCGCGCCCTCGGCGACCGCGGCCGTGGCCTCGCGCACCAGCGCCCATCCTCCGGCGACGGCCTCGAGGCAGCCCACCTTGCCGCAGCGGCACTGTGCATCGGAATCCCGCACCCGCACGTGGCCGATATCTCCGGCCGCACCGTTCGCCCCGCGATGAAGGCGTCCGTGCGACAGCAGGCCGGCACCGATGCCCGAGCCGACCTTGCAGTAGATGAGGTCCGGCTGCTCGTCGCGCCGCTTGGCGCGCTCGCCGAGTGCGAGCAGGTTGACGTCGTTGTCCACCCACACCGGCGCGTTGTAGTGCTCCTCGAAGCGACGTCGAACGTCGAAGCCGTTCCAGCCCGGCATGATCGGCGGCGCCACCGGCCGGCCCGAGACGAAGTCCACCGGCCCTGGTACTCCGACCCCGATGCCCCACACCGGCTCGCTCGGGAGTCGCTCGAGCAGCTCGTCGACCATCGTCATCGCCGCCTCGAGCGTCTCCGCCGGCCCGCGCGAGATGTCCCACGGGCGGTGGGTCTGATCGAGCACGTCGCCATCGAGCGCCGTCACGCCGACGTGGATGTGCAGGGCCCCGAGCGCGCAGACGATCAGGTGTCCCTGCTCGCCGCGGAACCGCAGGGTGCGCGGGGCGCGTCCCCCCGACGACGGTCCGAACTCGCCGTCCTCGATGTAGCCGAGCTCGATCGCCTGGTCGACGCGCTGCGCCACGACACCGCGGCCGAGACCGGTGATGCGTCCGATCTCCGGCCGCGTCGCGGCCTCGCCGGTTCGCACCATGTTGACGATGCGCAGGAAGCTCGTGACCTCATCGGTCTGCGCGCCGAAGCGCAAGGTCGACTGCTTTGCCATGCCTGATTCTGACACAAGCTATGCGCCTTTCAGCCCAGCATCCGCCATCTATGGCCAGAAGGCACGTCACTTATGTATGCTTTCGTCCCAAGTGACTAAACCCGGTCCCCCGACGAAGCGGAGCAGGCATGCGGCATGGAGTCGGGGTGATCGGCGCCGGTCCGGGGCTGTGGGCCCTACACGCTCCCACGCTGGCCCGGCTCTCGGACGAGCTTCGCATCGTGCATATCGCCGACGCGGGAAGCGGCACCGCGGAAGTGATCGCAGGGCGCTCCGGCGCCCGCTGGTCATCCGGCATCCACGACCTGCTCGCCGATGCCGCCGTCGACGTCGTCGTCGTCTGCAGCCCGCCGGCCGTCCACGCGGACCACGTGCTCGCCGCCGTCGCCGCAGGCAAGCGGGCCATCTTCTGCGAGAAGCCGCTGGCGACCAGCGAGGCGGATGCCGCGAGGGTGATCGACGCCTGCAGGGCGGCGGGCGTCGCGCTGCTGGTCGGAACCAATCACCTCTTCGACGGCGCGTGGAACCGGGCGAAGCACCACCTGACCGCCGCCGGAGGCCAGGTGCGTGCCCTTGCCGTGACCATGGCGCTTCCGCCCAACGACCGCTACCACGACGTCGTGACGGAGAGCACGCCGGCAGCGCCGCGAGCCGGCGGGCCGCCGCTGGCGGATCCGAACGTCGCCGCATCCGTCGTCCGTCAGCTGCTCGTGGGGCTCGCTGTGCACGACCTGCCGCTCCTGCGCGACCTCGCGCCGGACCTGGAACGAGTCGTCTACGCGCGCGCCATCGCGCCGATCGGCTACGCGGTCGGGTACGTGGCGTCGGGTGTGCCCGTGCGGCTCACGACCGTGATGCTGCCCGGCGGCGCCGATGCCCTGTGGCGGCTCGACATCACGACCGACGACGAACGCATCGAGGTGACCTTTCCGCCGGCGTTCGTGCACGACGGAAGCGCCGCCGTCCGCGTGCGATTCGCGGACGGCCGGGTCACGGCCTATCCGCCCGAAGTCGAGGACGGGTACGTGGCCGAGTGGCGCGCGCTGCTCGATGCGCTCGGCGGAACGGTCGAGGTGCAGTACGACGAGCTCCTGGAGGACGCCCGGTACGCGTTGCGCCTGGCGGATGCCGCGGCGGCGGCCGTGCTCGCCGGGTCGTCGGTCTCGCCGGCCGAGGAGGTCGTCTCATGATCGGCGTGGTGGCTGAGGTCGAGTCCTACCGCGTCGCGGTCGCCGAGCTTCCGCTCAGCACGCGGCTCGCGGATGACCGGGCGGGCGCGATCGTCGTCGTCGAGGGAACGGCCCGGTGGTGCGACGGCGTGCGGGCGGCTGCTGAGGCGGGAGCCGCGGCGGTCGTCGTGTCGCGACCGGTGGCGGTCGGCGCCGAACTCGTCGAAGCGCTGGTGGCAGACCTCGGATCGCTCCCCGTCCTCATCGAGAGGCCGTTCCTCCGGCACGACACGGTCGCCGACCTGCGCCGCGTGCGCGACGCCGATGCGGCCCGGCCCGCGGTGGTCGCCGTCGACGCGGTGGCCGCGGCATCCACGTTCGATGTCGTGCTGCGCGACGCCATCGGCTGGCTGCGTGTGCTCTCGGGCGGGCGCCCGACGCTGAAGGCCGCGGGCGACGGGACGGCATTGATCGAGACCGCCGATGGCGGGAGCGGCCCGGCGGTGTTGACGGCCGTCCGCGTCCTGGCCGGATCCGACCGCGTGAACGCCCTATCGCTGGGCGAAGTGCGCGCGGAGATCGACGCGTCGGAGGCCGGCGGCGTCGTGTCCACGACGACGCCCATAGGCCGGACGACACTTCCGCGACGGCACGAATCACACGAGAGGCTGACCCTGCGGCGGGCGCTGGATGCCGTCGCCGGCGGGTCGGCCACCACCGATCTCGCCGAACTTGCGGAGGACGCGCATCTTGCCGCGCTGGTGTCGCGAGGCATCCCGCGCCTATAAACATCACTGATCCATCGGATCGTGAAGTTGCCATTCCTGGATACGTCGATCCTGAGCGAAAGTGGGATTCGGGACAACCCGCACGCTTCATCGAAAGGATCGAAGATGATCAAGCTTCTCTCCCACCTCTCCTACGTGGCCATCACGACGCCGGACGTCGACGCATCCGTCGACTTCTACGTGAACCAGGTCGGGCTCACGGTCGTCGACCGGATCGACGGCGCCGTGTACCTGCGCTGCTGGGGCGACTACTACAAGTACTCCGTGGTCGTCGTCCCCGGCGACGAGCCGTCGCTGCAGACGATGGCGTGGCGCACCTCGAGCGCCGAGGCGCTCGAAGAGGCCGCGAAGCGCATCGAGGCCGCCGGCGCCCAGGGCGAGTGGGTCGACGACGTGCCGCACATCGGCCGCGCCTACCGCTTCACCGGCCCCTTCGGGCACAGCATGACCCTGCACTGGGACGTCACCCGCCACCACGACACCGAGGGCGACGCGGCATCCATCTACCCCGACCGTCCCTCGCGCCGCAGCAAGGTCGCCGGCGCCCCGCGTCAGCTCGACCACGTCACGATCGCGACGAGCGATGTCGACGGCTTCGTGAAGTGGTATGTCGACACCCTCGGCTTCCGCTTCATGGCGCGCACGGTGCTCGACGAGGCGCCCATCTCGGTGTTCTCCGTGCTCACGACCAACGAGAAGTCGCACGACCTCGGCGTCGTGCTCGACGGCTCGACCAAGGCCGGCCGCATCAACCACTACGCCTTCTGGGTCGACACCCGCGAAGAGCTGCTGATCGCCGCCGACGTGCTGGGAGAGAACGGCTACCCGATCGAGTACGGCCCGTCGATCCACGGCATCGGCGAGCAGAACTTCCTGTACTACCGGGAGCCCTCGTCGCTGCGCATCGAGCTCAACACCGGCGGCTACCGCAACTACGTACCGGACTGGGTGGCGAACACCTGGCGTCCGTCGCAGGGCTCGAACAACATGTACCGCAACGGCGCGATGCCGATGTCGATGACGGAGTCGTTCCCGCCCGCCGACGGCCCGAGCGCGACCGAAGAGGGCGTGCCCGACGAGATCAAGGAAGCGCTGTTCAACCCCTACGCCAAGCACGGCCAGGGCTGATTGAATCGGGCGGGGGCGGCCGGGGTGCCGTTCCCGCCCTCACCCGTCCCGGGCGCCCCACCGCCCCGGGATGACACAGGAGGAACACATGACATCGTCGTCGAACGGACTATCGGCCCCCTTCGCGCTCGCGCGCTTCCGCCAGGGGGCAGACGTGCGACTGGGGCTCGTCGCGGGGGATCGGATCAGACTCCTGGATGCCGCGGCCCTCGGCGCCCCGGATCTCAACGCCTTCCTCGCCGCCCCGGACTGGGACCGCCTCGGCGCGCTCGCCTCCGATGAAGAGGGCCAGTGGATGCCGCTGGCCGACGTGACGCTGACCGCTCCGGTCGAGCCGCGCCAGGTGCTTCAGGCGGGGGCCAACTACCGCCAGCACGTGATCGAGCTGGTCGCCGCCGGGCTGACGCAGAACTCCGACCGCACGCCGGACGAGGCACGCGAGTTCGCCGCCAAGATGATGGACGACCGCGCCGCGAACGGCGAGCCGTACTTCTTCATCGGCCTGCCGGCGTGCGTCGTGGGCGACGACGTGCCGCTCGAGCTGCCCGCCTACAGCGACGTGCACGACTGGGAGCTGGAGCTCGCGGTCGTGATCGGCCGCGAGGCGTTCCGGGTCTCGAAGGACGACGCGCTCGACCACGTCGCCGGCTACACGATCATCAACGACATCACCACGCGCGACCTCGTGTTCCGAAAGGACATGAAGGAGATCGGCACCGACTGGTACCGGGCGAAGAACGCGCCGGGCTTCCTGCCGACGGGACCGTTCCTCGTGCCGGCGCCCTTCGTCGACGGAGGCTCGGTCAACCTTCGGCTCGAGCTCAACGGCGATGTCATGCAGGACGGGAACAGCAGCGACCTGCTGTTCGACATCCCGGCCCTCATCAGCGGCGCGTCGCAGACGATGCCGCTGCTGCCGGGCGACATCCTGCTCACCGGAAGCCCCGCGGGCAACGGCCAGCACTGGAAGCGGTTCCTCCGGGACGGCGACGTCATGACCGCCTCCATCTCGGGGCTCGGGACGCAGGTCGTCCGCTGCGTCGCGGCCTCCTCGGTCGCCGAGCCAGTCGAGGCGTCCTGATGACCGAGGCGACTGCTGAACCGGTTGGTGAGCCTGTCGAACCACAGGGACCGCGCCCTAGCGAGGAGCCCGCGGACCTCGACCGAACGAACCCGGAGGCGGAGATCGGCGCGCGCGCCGAGGCGTTCCGCAATTGGGGGCGCTGGGGCGAGGAGGACGTGCTGGGCACGCTCAACTTCATCGAGCCGCAGAAGCGGGTGGATGCCGCGGCCCTCGTGCGCGAGGGCACGGTGATCTCGCTCTCGCAGTCGTTCGACACGAACGGCCCGCAGAAGGGCTGGCGCCGGCGCACCAACCCGGTGCACACGATGACCGACACGGGCGTCGACGCCGAGCGCGGCAACCAGGGCTTCCCGCACGGCATCGGCGGTGCCGACGACGTGATCGCGATGCCCCTGCAGTGCTCGACCCAGTGGGACGGCCTCGGCCACATCTTCGACCACGGCATGGCCTGGAACGGCCGCCGCGCGGGCGACGTCGTCACGAGCGAGGGCGACCTCGTCACGGGCATCGAGCACGCGGCATCCGTTCTCGTCTCGAGGGGCGTCCTGCTGGATGTCGGCCGCCACCTGCGGCCCGAGACGGGCGAGCTGCCCGACGGCTATGCCGTCACGACCGCCGACCTCGAGGACACGATCCAGGCACAGGGCGCCTCCGCCACCGTCGGTCGCGGCGACATCGTGCTTGTGCGAACCGGCCAGCTGGCTCGCGCGCGCCGGGACGGGTGGGGCGACTACGCCGGAGGTCCGGCGCCAGGGCTCTCGCTCACGACCGCCGGTTGGCTGCACCGCACCGAGATCGCGGCGATCGCGACCGACACGTGGGGTTTCGAGGTGCGTCCGAACGAGTTCGGCGCGCCGGCCTTTCAGCCGCTTCACCAGGTCGTGATCCCGAACCTCGGCCTCACGATCGGCGAGATGTGGGACCTGGAGGCGCTCGGCGCCGCGTGCGCGGCATCCGGCCGCTACGACTTCCTGCTCTCGGCCGCACCGCTTCCCATCACGGGTGCGGTCGGCTCGCCCATCAATCCCGTCGCGATCCTCTGATCGCCCCGCCCGAACCCGAATCAGAAAGAACACCCGCAGTGAAAGAGAACAGAGAGGTTCTGACATGACCGCAGTGCAGAAGGTCGCGATCGTCGGCAGCGGCGTCGCGGGACTCGCCGCCGCCATCCAGCTCGCCAAGGCGGGGGTCCACGTCGACTTGTTCGAGGCGAAGCCGGAGCTCAGCACGCAGGGATCCGGCATCTCGCTCCAGGGGAACGCGCTGCGGGTGTTCGGCGCGCTCGGCGTGTGGGACGACATCCGCGCCGCCGGCTACGCGTTCGAGGGCTTGAACCTCCGAGCCCCGGGCCCTGGAGCACCGATCGTCGCCCAGCTTCCCGACATCAAGGCGGGCGGGCCCGAGTATCCGTCGTCGATGGGGATGCCGCGGGCGGATCTCACCCGCATCCTGCTCGAGCACGCCGAACGCGCCGGTGCCAAGGTCCACTTCGGCAGGAAGATCACCGGTGCGGATCTGCGCGCCGACGACGCCGTCGAACTGTATGTCGACGACGAGTCGGTAGGCGAGTACGACCTGCTGATCGGCGCCGACGGCCTGAACTCGGCGGTGCGGGATCTCATCGGCATCGAGACCAAGCCGCAGCCGACCGGCATGGGCATCTGGCGCACGTTCGTCTCGCGTCCGGCCGAGGTGGAGCGCACCGAGCTGTACTACGGCGGCCCGGTATACATCGCCGGCTACACGCCGACGGGCCAGGACAGCATGTACGCGTTCCTCGTCGAGAAGGCGCAGGACCGGTTCGGAACCTCCGACGAGGACGCGACCCGCATCATGCTCGAGGAGTCCCGGGCCTACGACGGCCCGTGGAACTCGATCCGGGCCGACCTCGAGGCGGGTGCGAACGCGAACTACACCTGGTTCACGTCCCACCTGGTCGACGGCGCCTGGAACCGCGGCCGTGCCATCATCATCGGCGACGCCGCGCACAGCTGCCCTCCCACCATCGCCCAGGGCGCCGCCCAGGGCCTCGAGGACGCCTACGTGCTGACCGAGCTGCTCGTCGCACGGGATGAGCTAGACCAGCAGCTCTGGGACGACTTCCACGCCCGGCGCGTGCCGCGCGCCAAGGCGGTGGTGGAGGCATCCGTGCAGCTCGGCCAATGGCAGATCGACGGCAATCGCGATGCGGATGCCGGCGGCCTGATCTTCGGCATCGCGAAGAAGATGGCGGAACCCGCATGACCACCGACGTCCACGCCCACCTCCTCCTTCCCGCGATGCACGCCGAGGTCGAGCGCCGCGCGCCCGAGCTGGTCGCCGAGGCCGCGGAGCTCGAGAAGCGCCGCAACGGCATCGAGAGCCTGCAGGCATCCGGGGCCATGGTCGGCGCGCGCATCCCCAAGCTCACCGACGTGCGGGCGCGGCTCGCCGCCATGGACGAGCAGGGCGTCGACCGCCAGTGGGTCAGCGTCTCGCCCAACCACTTCTACCCGTGGGCGCCCGAGGGGCTCGCGGTCTGGGTCGCCATGGAGACGAATCGGCTCGTCGCCGAACACGTCGCCCAAGCGCCGGACCGGCTCATCGGGCTCGGGGTCGTGCCGCTGCAGCATCCGTCGCGGATCGTCGAGTATCTCGACGACGCGGTGCTCGGACGCGGGCTCGCGGGGGTCGAGATCTCATCGTTCGCCGGCGATGTGGAACTCTCGGACGAGCGCCTCGAGCCCTTCTGGGCTCGCGCGGCCGAGCTCGGCTGCATCGTATTCCTGCATCCGTTCGGCTGCAGCCTCGACGAGCGCCTGGACCGGTTCTACCTCTCCAACACCGTGGGGCAGCCGACCGAGAACGCGGTCGCGCTGTCGCACCTCATCTTCGCGGGCGTGCTGGATCGGCATCCGGGCCTGAAGGTCGTCGCCGCACACGGCGGGGGCTACCTGCCGACGGTGATCGGCCGCTCGGACCGCGCATGGGACGTGCGGCCCGAGGCGCGACGCTGCGAGCACCGGCCCTCGACCTACCTCCGTAAGCTGTGGTTCGACACGGTCGTGCACGACGAGCGGACGCTGTGGGCGCTGGTCGAGGTCGCCGGAGCAGACCGCGTCGTGCTCGGCAGCGACTTCCCCTTCGACATGGGACTGGATGACCCTGTCGCCTTCGTTCGGGATGCCGGGCTCGAGGCCGCGGTGACGGAGGCGATCCTCACCGGCAACGCCGAGGCGCTCGTCGACACGAGGGTCAAGGCATGAGGATCGCCCGCTGGACCCTTCTCTCGGTTGCTGAGCCTGTCGAAGCACAGGGACCGGGTGTGGGAGAGGGATTCGTCGTCGGCGACCACGTCGTGCCGTTCCCTGATGGCCTGACCGTCGCCGATGTGCTCGTGCAGGGGCTGAATGCCGCACGAGCGCTCCACGCGCGGGTCGCCGAGGATCCGGTCCCTGAGCCGGAGGCGGTCCCTGAGCCGGAGGCGGTCCCTGAGCCGGAGGCGGTCCCTGAGCCGGAGGCGGTCCCTGAGCCTGTCGAAGGGTCGACGCCTCGACAAGCTCGGCGACCGGAGCAGTCAGCTCGGCGACCGGAGGCGCGGTCCGGGTCCTTCCCCCTCGCCGATGTCCGTCTGCTCGCCCCGCTCGTCCCGGCGGCGATCCGTGACTTCGTGGCGTTCGAGGAGCACGTAGAGGGCATCAGCGCATCTGTCGACGGCAAGGGCGAGGTCGTGCCCGAGTGGTACCAGGCGCCGACCTTCTATTTCACGAACACGCACACGGTCCTCGGACCTGGCGATGCGGTCGCTCCCCCGATGACCGAGCGTCTTGACTTCGAACTGGAACTCGCGGTGGTCGTGGGCTCCGTCGAGGGCTCCGACGGGCGGAATCTGACACCGGATGCCGCGGCATCCCACATCTTCGGCTACACGATCATGAACGACTGGTCCGCCCGCGATCTCCAGGCCCGCGAGATGAAGGTGCGCCTGGGCCCGGCGAAGGGCAAGGACTTCGGTACTGCCCTCGGTCCGTGGATCGTCACGGCCGACGAGGTGCAGCAGTACCTCGACGCCGACGGCTTCCTGGCGGTCCGCGCCGTGGTCTTCGTGAACGGCGAGCTCATCGGCGAAGACCTCGTGTCGAACATGGGCTGGCCCTTCCCTGAGCTGGTGGCGTACGCATCCCGGAACTCCCGAGTCGTGCCCGGCGACGTGCTGGGTTCCGGCACGGTCGGCAACGGCGGATGCCTCGGCGAGCTGTGGGGCCGCAACGGCGAGCTCACCCCTCCGCCGCTGGCCGAGGGCGACGAGGTGCGCATGGTCGTCGAGGGCATCGGCGAGCTCGTCGGGACGGTCGGCCCCCGCGTCCCGGCCCCCGCCATCCCGCCTGCCCGTCCTCGCTCGCGCACCCGCCGGCGCTGACCCCGCCTCTCCTGCCCCTCCAACCTCGTCTCACTCCACCGCGAAGGGACGCAATCGGTGCCCTCAGCCGAGGAATTCTCGCGTTGTGCGTCCCTTCGGCACCGCCAGACTCACGGCTTTGGTTGCTTTTGGACTAAAGAGGGCATAGAATCGACATGACGTCGGGATCCGCGAGATCCGTTCCTCTGCGTGAAGCAGCGCAGGGGGCACACCCCGTCGCGTCGACCGCCCGATCGTTCGGGTGACTCGCATGCCACTCTCCCCGTGGAGGCTCCGCCTCCTCATCGTCTCCCTTCTCACCGTCTCCTTCCTCGGTGCGCTCGACCACACCGTGGTGGCCACCTCGCTCGCCACCATCACCGGCGAGCTCGGCGCCGTCGAGCAGATGAGCTGGGTCATCGTCTCGTACACCCTCGCCAGCACCGTGCTGCTGCCCGTGCTCGGAAAGCTCGCCGACCTCGTCGGCGCGCGCCTGATCTTCCTCTCGAGCCTCGCCCTGTTCCTCGTCGCGTCGCTGTTCTGCGGGCTCGCACAGGACATCACACAGCTCGCAGCGGCGCGCGTCGCCCAGGGCATCGGATCGGCCGGCCTCCACCTCATGCCGCAGACGATCGTCGGCGAGGTCGCCTCGCCGCGCGAGCGTCCCCGCGTGCTCGCGCTGATCGGCGCCGCCTTCCCGATCGCGATCCTCGTCGGCCCGCTCGCGGGCGGCCTCATCACGGATGCGTGGGGCTGGCGCTGGGTCTTCTGGATCAACATCCCGGTCGGGATGATCGCGCTGGCGCTCGCGGTCGTCGCCGTGCCGCACATCGCCGGCCGGTCGGGCAGGCGGTTCGACATCGCCGGGGCCGTCGTGCTCGGGATCACGGTCACCGCCTTCGTGCTGGCCGCGGGCTGGGCGAGCGCGGGTGCCAGCGGCGGCGGTGCCCCGGTGCTGATCGCTGCGCTCGTCGCCATCGTCGGGTTCGCGTCGTTCATCGCGATCGAACTGCGGGTGTCCGAGCCGGTGGTGCCACTGCGGCACTTCGCCAACCGCACGATCCTCGTGTGCATCGTCCTGTCGACGGTCATCGGCGTAGGGCTCTTCTCCGTCGTCTCGTATGTGCCCACGTACATCCAGATGGCGTACCGCACGACCGCGACCGTCTCGGGGCTCGTTCCCATCGCGACGGTCTTCGGGATGCTGGTGAGCACCCTCGTCACCGGCTCGCTCGCGAGCCGCACCGGCCGGTACCGCATCTTCCCGATCTTCGGCACGATCGCGGCGGCCGTCGGGCTGCTCGTGATGGCGCTCCTGCCCGCCGGGATGCCGCTCTGGGTGCCGATGCTCGCCATGGGACTCGTCGGAATCGGCACGGGCTCGTTCATGAACATCATCGTCGCCGTCGCCCAGAGCGCCGCGCCGCGTTCCGACACCGGCAGCGTCACGGCCACTGTGAGCCTCGTGCGCCAGGTCGGGTCGACGACGGCGACCGCGATCGTCGGCGGGTTGATCGGGGCGGGAGTGACACTCGGGCTGCCCGCATCCCTGGATGCCGCGACCCTCACGCCGCAGGCCGTCTCCGCCGCCTCGCCCGCGGTGCAGGCCCAGGTGGCGGAGCTGTACTCGAGCGTGCTGGCGCCGATCTTCGTGGGCCTCGCCCTCGCCTATGCGGTCGGCATCGTCGCGGCCCTCCTGCTCCCGCAGGGGCGGCTGTCCGACGAGCACGATGCCGCACCCCTGACCACGGCCGAGACGGCCGTCGCGTGACCACTCGAAGGAGAGACGCCATGTCATTCGAATCGCACACCTCGCACCACCCCACCATCGCCATCGTCGGCAGCGGGCCGATCGGCTCCGCCTACGCGCGCGTGCTCGTGGAGCAGCTGCCCGAGGCGCGCGTCGTGATGTTCGAGGCGGGTCCGCAGCTGACCGCGACGCCGGGCGAGAGCGTCCGGAACATCGCCGACCCCGCCGAGAAGGAACGCGCCCGGGAGATGTCGCAGGGTCCGCAGGCCGGAGACCTCCGCGAGTCGCTCGGCCTTCCGTCCGGCGTGGTCGTCGAGGGGATGTTCACCGCTCGCCAGGGCACGCATCTGCTCGACTTCGGCGGGGAGGGGTCGGCGACGGCGCCGACCTTCCCCGCCGCTGCTGCCGCCACGAATGTCGGCGGCCAGGGAGCGCACTGGACCTGCGCCACCCCGTCGCCGGCCTTCAGCGAGAAGATCCCTTTCATCGCGGACGACGAGTGGGACGACCTGCTCGAGGTCGCGAAGGGCCTGCTGCACGTGCAGAGCGCGGCCTTCGCCGATTCGGCGATCGGGGAGGGGATCCGCGCGCTGCTCGAAGAGGACTACGCCGGCGAGCTGCCCGAGGGCTACGGACCCGGCACCCTCCCGGTCGCGGGCGACCCGCAGCCCGACGGCACCATGCGCTGGGCCGGCGCGGATGTCGTGCTCGGCCCGCTCATCGACCCGTCCTCACCCCTCAGCGAGCGCTTCGAGCTGCGTGACCTGACGCTCGTGCGTCGCATCGAGATAGAGGACGGACGCGCGACGGGCGTGACCGTCGAGGACCTCCGCACGCGCGAGACGCGCTTCATTCCCGCCGACCTGGTGGTCGTCGCGGCCGACGCCTTCCGTTCGCCCCAGCTGCTGTGGGCATCCGGCGTGCGCCCTTCCGCGCTCGGTCGCTATCTCACCGAGCACCCCGTCGTGATCTCGACCGTGGCGCTGGACGCCGGCAGGATCGGCCGCTTCGCCACCGAGGAGGACCTGGATGCCGAGATCGCGCACCGTTCGCTCAACCCCGCCGATCCCGTGGCCGCCGTGAACCGCATCCCCTTCTCGGAGCCGAGTCACCCGTACTCGCTGCAGGTGATGTACGCCGAGAATCCGCCGTTCCAACTCGACCCCTCGCATCCGGCGGCGGGCAACCGATGGGGCTACGTGAACATGGGCTACGGCGTGCGCAAGCGTCCGCGGGTGGAAGACGGCGTCACCTTCGACGACGAGAACCTCGACTATCGCGGCTTCCCGAACATGACGATCGAGTACGAGCTGACGGATGCCGAGATCGCCGAGATCGCGGCGGCCACCGAGCGCCTGAAGCGGGCGGGCAGCGCGCTCGGCGAGTTCATCGCGCCGCCGCGGCTGCTGCCGAACGGCTCGAGCCTGCACTACATGGGCACGACCCGCATCGGCGAGATGGATGACGGCACCTCCGTCGCGGACCCCTGGTCGCGCGTGTGGGGCGTCGACGGACTCGTCGTCGGCGGCAACGGCACGATCCCGACCGCGAACACGATGAATCCGACCCTGACCAGCGTCGCGGTCGCCGTCCGCGGCGCCCGGAAGGCCGCGGAGGAGCTCGCGGCATCCTGACCCACCACCCTCCGCGAGACTGCGTCTGCGCGCCGAGGGAGCAGGCAACCCCCTCAGTTTCGGCGCGCGGACGCAGTCTCACCTTCGGGATCGGGATCGCGATCGGGATCGGGTTCGCAGTGGGGATCGGGTTCGCAGTGGGGATCGCGATCGGGATCGGGATGGCGGTCCGGATCCGGCTCGGATCGCTGTAGCGGGCCGGATCGCCGTCGAGGTCGGGCCGGCGGCTCGCGTCAGTCGCCCCGGGCGATCCGGTCGGCCATGTACTTGACACCGGCCGACGACGTCGAGCCGCCGTCGACCGGGATCTCCGCGCCGGACACATAGGCCGCCGCATCCGAAAGCAGGAACGCCACCACCTGGGCCACCTCGTCCGCGCTGCCCACGCGCTCGAGCGGCGTCAGCGCCAGCTGTGCGTCGCGCATGACCGCGGGCGCCCCCGCGGTCATCGGCGTCTCGATGAACCCGGGATGCACGATATTGACCCGGATGCCGCGTGGCCCGAGCTCGGTCGCGGCGACGTGGGTCAGCCCGCGCAGGCCCCACTTGCTCGAGGTGTAGGCCACCGGGTAGTGGGCGTTGAGGGCGGCGGACGAGCCGATGTTGACGATGGAGGACCCTTCGCCCATCAGCGGTGCGAGAGCCTGGATGCCGAGCATCGGTCCGGTGAGGTTCACGGCGATGACCCGATCCCAGTCCGCTCGGGCGGTGTCGCCCAGTCGGCTGCGATGGGTGATCCCGGCGTTGTTCACAAGCCCGCGCAGCGGCTCCCCGCCGAGCTCTTCGGCGAGGTCCGCCGCGAGGGCGGCCCATGCTCCTTCATCGGCGACGTCGAGCCGCCGATACGCGGCGCCCGTGCCGTCCAGCTCGGGGGCGGCGTCCGCCACATCGGTTGCAAGAACGCGCGCACCGGATGCCGCGAGTAGGCGTGCTGCCGCGAGCCCCTGTCCGCCCGCGGCGCCCGTGATCACGACGGTGCGGCCTTCGAGCCCTGAGTCGGTGCTGATCATCGTGGCTCCCAGAGGTCGGCGGGCGCGGCGTCACCGAGCCCACACCTCGACGCTAGCCGCGGCATCCGTTCGAGGGAATCGGCGGTCGCTGATGGGGGGCATCACGAGTACCGGGCCGGCCACGGTGGCGGACCCGACGGCGACGGTGCAGAATGCGGGTATGACGGCGGATGCGCTGGGGCCCGTCCCGTCCGACGGTGACGACGCGACACCGCTGACGGATGCGCAGCGCGCGCTCCGCGTCTCGATGCTCGCCACGGAGCACTGGAGCCTCCTGGCCTCGCGCAGCACCACCCAGAGCGAGGTGCTCACCCGCATCGCGATCTTCCTGACGCTGGTGTCGGTCGGGCTCTTCGCCCTCGGCGTCATGGGCAACGCGACCCAGTTCCAGGGGTGGTTCGGCGTCGCCGCGCTCGGCGTGCTGCTGCTGCTCGTCGTCCTCGGTATCATCACGGCCCTCCGCGTGTTCAACGTCGGGACCGAGGACGCGGCCTACGTGCTCGCCATGAACCGCCTGCGGGGGGCGTACGTCGACCTCGACCCGGGGCTCGAGCGATACCTGATGACGTCGCCGGCCGACGACGAGCCGGGGCTCGAGCGCACCTACTTCCCATTCGCCAGCCGAGCGGGGACGCAGGTGCTGGCGAGCTCCATGGTGCTCATCCTCGTCGTCGAGTCTGTTCTCATCGGCCTATTCCTCGGCAGCCTCCTCTACGCCCTGTCCGCACCCGTCGGCTGGGCGGTCGCGGTCGGCGCCGTGTTCGCCCTCGCATCCCTCGCGCTCTGGCTCTGGTCGGGCTACCGCTCCTACCTGCAGGTCTGGCGTGCGCACACGCCGCTGCGCACCACTCCCGGGACCGGATCGGGCGCGGCCACGGCCGCACCTGCGCCGGCGCCATCGGCGGAATCCGCATCCCCGGTGCGAGTGTCGCCCGAACCGTTCCCCGTGTCGCCGGAACCGCAGCCGGAACCAGGCACACCCACCCCCGCACCCGCTGCGCCCGCGCCGGAGATTCCCGTGATCTCAACGCCCGCGGCGGCATCCGCGCCTCAACGGAGCGACGCGAACGAAGACCCGCCGCTGCGCCGCTCCCGCCGACGCGCAGACTAGCTTGTCTCGCCGGTCGCCCCGCGCGCTTCGCGCACGAACCGCCCGTACACCTCCGAGCTCGGCTTGGCCGTGCGCTCGAACGTCTCGCGATCGACGCTGTGCAGGCCGAGCTTCGGGCCGTAGCCGAAGATCCACTCGAAGTTGTCCATCAGCGTCCAGTGGCAGTAGCCGATCACGGGGACACCCGCGGCGATGGCCTGCCGCAGCCCCTCCAGCGACGGCTCGATGAAGGCGGCGCGGATGGTGTCATCCTCGGTCCCGATGCCGTGCTCGCTCACGAGCACCGGAACGCCGCTGACGGGGTAGACGTACTCCACCGCGCCGCGCAGGGAGTCGGGCTCGACGGCCGTGCCCATGCCGTTCACCGGATCGCCCTCGGGCGGCGCGACGTGCCCGTCGGGGCCGTAGACGATGCGCTCGTAGTTCTGCACGCCCACGAAGTCGTCGTCACGGGCGAGCTCGAGCCAGTGCTCGTACACCTCGGCGCGCTTGCGGTCGCGCAGCTGCTCGCCGCCCGGTGCCGCCACATCGTCGACGATGGCGAGGGACAGGCCCACCGGCAGATCCGGGCGCTTCGCCTTGATCGCCGCCTTCGCCGCCTTGTGCCCGGCCGTCATGCCGGCGCGCATACCGGCGAAGTCCTCGTGCAGCATCACATTGCCGGCGCGGTAGCGCTCGACGCCCGCGGCTCGACCCGCCGCCTCGAGCGTCGCGCGCTCGAGCTCGGGGATGAAGTCGGGGAGCCCCGCCCACGTCAGCATCTCGGGCAGGTCCGGCTCGTTGAAGGTCACCGCGAGGCGGATGCGGTCGCCGAAGCGGTCCATCACGACGCCGCAGTAGCGGGCGAAAAGGTCGGGCGCTCCGGCATCCAGCCATGCCCCGCGGGCGGCGAACCAGTGCGGTGACGTGAAGTGATTGAACGTCACGATCGGCGCGAGACCCCTGGCGAGGCATCCGTCGATCATCGCCTCGTAGTGCGTCAGCGCGTTCTGGGAGAACTCGCCCTCGCGGGGTTCCACGCGCGCCCATTCGACCGAGAACCGGTAGGCGTTCAGGCCCATGCCGGCGACGAGGTCGAGGTCGGATTCCCAGCGGTTCCAGCCGTCCGTGGCCTTTCCGGAACGGTCCTGGAAGATCGTCGGCGTCACGTTCTCGAGGAACCACGTATCGCTGTCGACGTTGCCTCCCTCGTTCTGGTGGCCGGCGGTGGCGACGCCCCAGAGGAAGCCCTCGGGAAAAGTGTCTGCGGTCATGATGCGCCTTTCGGATCGACGAGGTGGACGCCGAGGAACTCCACCGCGCGATGGCTCGGGGGAATCAGGGCGTACCCCTGGGATCGGCTTTGTTTGCTCTATGAAAGCATGTTTCACTGGGTTAACACCAGCGCAGCGGCCGACGTTAGGCCGTCGCTAACGGTTCGGAGTCGGATCCGAATGGCCAAACCACACGGAGCCGGTCACTCTGAACTCAGGACCGGTTGCCCGACCACGGTCCGCGACAGCGAAGTCCGCAGCACCACACCGATCACAGGAGATCCGATGTCACGATTCATCACAGCGCGCGGCGCCGGCGCCCTTGCCGCCGTCGCCGTCACAGCCCTTGTCCTCAGCGCCTGCTCCGGCGGCGGCAGCGATGGCGGGGCGGCGTCCGAAACCGGCGCGGCGGCCGACACGGCGAAGCTCGTCATCGCGACCGACTCGGATCAGGCCGCGTTCGGCTACGACCCGATCCGCTACGGCAGCGGCCAGCGGATGTTCTTCGAGGGCATCTACGACTCGTTGTTCGTGCTCGATCAGGACGGCAAGGTCGTTCCGCAGCTCGTGACGAACTTCGAGTACAGCGAAGACCAGACGCAGCTGACGCTCGACCTCGACACCGCCGCGACGTTCACCGACGGAACCACGCTCAGCGCCGACCTGGTGAAGCAGAACCTCGACTCGCGCGGCGATCCGGACCTCAGTGGTTACTCGGCGTTCGCGACCGGTGGTCAGAACGAGATCACCGACGTCGTCGTCGTCGACGAAGACACGGTCACCCTGCAGTTCGCCGCAGCCAAGCCCGGCTTCGAGTCGAACCTGGTCTCGCCCACGGGCATGATCGTGGGCCCCGCCGGCGTCGCCGACCGCGGCAGCCTGGACGCCACCCCCGACGGATCAGGTCCGCTGACCGTGGATGCCGATGCCACCGTCAAGGGCAACTCCTACCTGCTGGTGAAGAAGGACGACGCCGACGCCGACGCGTACGCGTTCGATTCCTACGAGTTCCGGCCGATCCTCGACCCGCAGGCGCGCGTGAACGCGGCCATCTCGGGCGAGGTCGATCTCGCCAACATCTCCGCCGACACGCAGGCCCAGGCCGAATCGGCGGGGACGGGGCTCGTCGCCAACGGCGGGACGATTCAGAACATCATCGCCTTCGACAAGACGGGCGCCCTCGGACCGCAGTGGGCCGAGCCGCTCGTATACCAGGCGCTCTCCACGGCGATCGACCGCGAGGCGTACGTCGCTGCCGTGCACCCCGGTGAAGTCCCGACGGCGAACGCCCTGCCGGCCGACAGCCCGGGCTTCGTTCCCGAGCTCGACGAGCAGTACGCCTACGACCCCGAGGCCGCGAAGGACCTCCTCGCCGAGGCGGGCTACCCCGAAGGATTCGAGTTCGACTTCACGATCAGCCAGGGCAGCCAGCGCGACATGGAGGCGATCCAGCCGTACTGGGAGGCCATCGGCGTGAAGATGAACCTGAAGAACGCGGCATCCACCGAGGAGCTCTTCACGGTCGTTCAGACCGAGCCGCTCGGCGGCCCGATCCCGTTCCAGTGGACCAACCCCCTCGGTCCGGTCTTCGGGGCCCTCTTCGGCTTCGCGAACTTCCACGGCGCCGAGAACGCCGAGATCCAGGCGGCGGCCGGTGCCTACGGCGCGGCCCAGGGCGACGAGGATGCACAGGCGGCGGCCCTTCAGGACCTGAACGCCGCGATCGTCGATGCCGGCTGGCTGATCCCGCTCTTCGAGCAGCTGGCTCCGTGGGCGTACAGCACAGAGAAGCTCGCCGAGCCGATCTTCCCCGGCGCTGAGGCGTTCCCGCTCCTCGCGTCCCTCACGCCCGCATCCTGATCGCATGCCGGTGCCGGTGGTCGTGAACCGCCGGCACCGCATCAGAAGGAGTGATGAGATGGTCCTCTTCGTTCTGAAACGGGTCGCCTGGGCGGTCCTGACGCTGCTGATCGCGTCGTGGATCGCCTTCGTGCTCGTACACGTCTCCGGCTCCACGCCCGGCGGCGTGGCCCTCGGGCAGTCGGCGACACCCGAACAGGTCTTCGCGTACAACCAGTCCATCGGCTGGTACGACCCCTGGCTGCAGCAGTACTTCGCGTGGGTCTGGCAGGTGCTCCAGGGCAACCTCGGCGTCTCGCTCATCGACGGGCGCCCGATCGGGCCCGACATCGCGAAGCGGCTTCCCGTCACGGCCGCCCTCGCCCTGGGCGGAACGCTGCTGAGCGCGGTCATCGGGGTCGTGCTCGGCGTGATCGCCGCGGTACGAGGGGGTGCGGTCGACCGCGGCATCACCGTGGTCACCGGCATCATGCTCTCCCTCCCCGCGTTCTGGGTCGGCATCCTGCTCGTCTACGTCTTCGCGGTGCAGCTCCGCCTGCTGCCCGCAACGGGCTTCGTGCCCTTCGAGATCAGCCCGGACAAATGGTTCCGGTCCCTGGTGCTGCCGGTGCTCACGATCGCCCTCACCTCGGCCGGCTTCATCGCGCGGCAGACGAGGGCATCGATGGCCGAGGCCCTCGCCCAGGAGCACATCCGCACGCTCCGCGCCGTCGGCACCCCGACGATGCGCATCGTCTACGTCCACGCCCTGCGGGGCGCGAGCCTTCCGATCCTCGCGAGCGTGGCGATTCAGTTCATCGTGCTCTTCGGCGGTTCGGTGATGATCGAGCTGCTCTTCGCGCTGCCCGGTATCGGTCAGGCCATGCAGGCCGCGGTCGGCTCCGCCGATCTGCCGTTCGTGCAGGCGCTCGTACTGGTCGCGACGCTCGTCGTGGTCCTCGTCAACGTGCTGCTGGAAACCCTCAATCGCACCCTCGACCCGAAACTGCGCACATCATGACCGTTTCAACGACCGCGATCCTCACCATCCGCCGCTCCGAGAAGCGGCGAGCGGGCCGGCTCTTCCGCTCGCCCACCGCCGTGATCGCGCTCATCTGGCTGGTCGGCCTGGTCGTCGCGTCGATCACGTCTCCGCTCTGGCTGCGCTACGGACCGCTCGAGCAGGACCTCTCCGCCGTGCTGCAGGGACCATCGCTCGCCCACCTGCTCGGCACCGACGAACTCGGCCGCGACCTGCTCTCGCGCATCGTGACGGCGGCCGCTTCGACGCTTGCCATCGCCTGCATCCCGCCGATCGTCGCCGTGGCCATCACGGTGCCGGTGACGCTCTGGGCCGTGCGCAGCCGGCGCGCCGAGGACGTCATGAACCGCGTCAGCGAGATCGTGATGTCATTGCCCGGCACCGTCATCCTTTTGGCCTTCATCGCCGCGGTCGGCACCAACATGCCCCTCGTGATGACCTTGCTTGGCGTTCTGCTGTTCGGTGCGCTCTACCGCATCTTCTTCGGACAGGCGAAGAACCTGCAGAAGCAGCTCTTCGTCGAGGCCGCCACCGTCGACGGCGTGCGGCCCACAGCCGCGAGCTTCCGGCACGTGCTGCCGAACATGTCGACCACGGTCATCGTGCAGTTCGTGCTCTTCTTCGGGGTCGGCATCATGATGCAAGCCGGCCTCGCCTTCATCGGACTCGGCCCGCAGCCGCCGACACCCACGTGGGGCGGGATGATCCAGACGGCCTCGCGGTTCATCTTCCAGCAGCCGTGGATGATGGTGCCCACGGGCGCCGTGCTGGCGCTGACGATCATCGCGGCGAATGCGCTCGCGGACGTGCTCTCGGGCGGTGCGGCGACTCCGCCGCCGCTGGTGGCGCTGCGTCGCAAGCGGCGGAAGAAGGGCGCGGATGACGAATACGTCGTCGCCGTCGCCTCGACGCCCACGGCATCCGTCCCCGCTGCATCCCTCCCACGCGAGGCCACGGCGCTGTTCCCCGTGGAACCGCTCAACGACTACGAGGACGCGGTCGCGCTGCCGGCGGACAACGCCGTTGCCAGCGCTCCGGCTCTCGCCGAGCGCACCGGAGTAGGCGGACCCGCCGCCGACGGCGAGCTGATCGTGGAGGACCTCGTGCTCGGCGTCGACGGCGGTCCCGCCCTCGTCACCGGGGTCTCTCTGCGCGTGCGGCCCGGCCGCGTGATGGGGCTGGTCGGCGAGTCGGGCTGTGGCAAGAGCGTGACCTCGTATGCGCTGCTGGGACTGCTCTCGCCCGGACTGTCGGTGCGATCCGGCCGCATCCAGTGGGGCTCGGTCGACCTGGCCAAAGCCGACGAGCAGACACTCGCCGAGGTGCGCGGCCACGAGATCGCCTTCATCTCGCAGGAGCCGAGCCGCGCCCTCGACCCGATGTTCACGATCGGCTGGCAGCTGGGGGCCGCCATCAAGCGGCTGCGCAAGGTGGGGTCGCGGAAGGCGCGCGAGATCGCGCGGGAACTGCTGAACGACGTCGGCATCGTCGACCCGCCGCGCGTGCTGAAGAGCTACCCGCACGAGATCTCCGGCGGCATGGCGCAGCGCGTCGCCATCGCGCTGGCACTCGCCGGATCGCCCCGGCTGCTGGTCGCCGATGAGCCGACCACCGCGCTCGATGTCACGATCCAGGCCGAGATCCTCGCGCTGCTGCGGGGCCTGATCGCCTCTCGCGGGATGTCGATCATCCTCGTCACGCACGACCTGGGGGTCGTCGCCGACCTCTGCGACGACGTCTCGGTCATGTACGCGGGCCAGATCGTCGAGACCGGTACGGTGCGCGACGTGCTCGTCCGGCCGGAGCATCCGTACACGATGGCGCTCCTCGCCGCCGATCCGCACGCCATCGTCGAGTTCGAGGGGACGACCCGGCTCGCTTCGATTCCGGGACAGGTTCCGCTGCCGGGTTCTTGGACGAGCGGATGCCGCTTCGCGCAGCGCTGCCGATTCGCCAAGGAGCAGTGCATGACGGCCATCCCGCTGCTGCCGCGCGCCGAGGGCGATGGCGGTGTGCGCTGCATCCGCCGCGACGAGGTGCGGGGCAGGCAGGAAGAGTGGCGCGAGCCCGTTGCGATCGGAGGGGAACTGTGACCCGTCTCATGCAGGAGATGGATGCGGCGGCCACGCCGCTGCTGGAGGTGCGCAACCTCGTCATCCGGTACAGCAAGAAGGGCGCGCCGGCGGTCGACGACGTGTCGTTCAGCATCGCCCGCGGCGAGACCCTCGGGCTCGTCGGAGAGTCGGGCTCGGGCAAGACGACGATCGGGCGGGCGATCCTCGGACTGCAGCCCGTCACGAGCGGGCAGATCCTGTTCGAGGGCCACGACATCACCCGAGCGGGGGCTTCGCAGCGTCGTGCCCTGCAGGGTGATCTGCGGGCCGTGTTCCAGGATCCGTTCTCCTCGCTCAACCCCCGGCGTCCGATCGGCGACGCGATCAGCGAGCCGCTGCGCGTCGCCGGAGTGGCGCGCTCGGAGCGGGATCGACGGGTGCAGGACGTGCTGGATGCCGTGGGCCTCGCCCCCGGTTCGCAAGCTCGGTACCCTCGCCAGTTCTCGGGGGGCCAGCGACAGCGCATCGCGATCGCGCGGGCACTCGTCACGGATCCCCGGCTGGTCGTCTGTGACGAGGCGGTGAGCGCCCTGGATCTCTCGACCCAGGCGCAGGTGCTGAATCTGCTCGCCGACCTGCGTGCCGGGGCGGACCTCGGCTACCTGTTCATCGCGCACGACATGGCGGTGGTGGAGTTCCTCGCCCAGCGAGTGGTCGTGCTCAATCGCGGTCGGGTCATCGAACAGGGTCCGACGCTCGAGGTCATGCGCAACCCCCGCGAGCACTACACGCGTGTGCTGATGGCAGCGTCTCCCGTTCCCGATCCGGACGAGCAGGCACGTCGTCGCGATGCGTGGCAGGCGCTGAAGGCGGCCGCGCCCGCCGCGTGATCGCGCACCGACTTCGGAGATTCCCGCCTCGATCGGCCGATGAGCCCGAGAGGGGCCGAACTTCGCGACATTCTCCGAAGTTCGTGCGCGCGTCAGTGGAACGTCGGCGCCGCCACCAGGGGAGACAGCGACTGCGCCGTCTCACGAAACGCGTTGACCATCGGGTTGCGGCTGTCGGTGAGACTGCAGAGCACGATCGTCGCCGGCTCGATGTCGTGGATCGGGATGAAGGCCAGCTCGTCGCGCCGATAGTGGGAACTGGCCGACTGACCCGCGATATTGACGCCGGCTCCCGCTGCCACGAGCTCGAGCAGACCTTCGACGCTGTCGGCGGTCGGGCCGCGCTTCGGGCGCGATCCATCCGGACGCGGGTCCACGATCCACCAGTCGACGACCTCTGGCACGCCCTTCGCGACTGCGACGAAGACCTCGTCGTTCGTGTCGAGGATCGAGATCGACTCCCGCCCGACGAGCGGGTGGTCGGCCCGGACGACGAGCACGCGCGCTTCCCGCCACAGGGGTTCCGCACGCACCCGCGGCGGCAGCCGCATCGGCCACGGGGCGAAGACCACGTCCACGCGTCCGCCCTCGAGCTCCTCGGCCACGTCGAAGAACCCGAGCCGGCGCATCTCGATCCGGGCCTGCGGGATGGCCTGCATCGTCGCCGCGATGGCGGCGGTCGTGAGCGTCCCCGCGCCCGCCGCAACGACGCCCACCCGCAGCACCGGCGCATTCCGATCACGCTGAACCGATCGACCCCAGCTGAGCAGCTGATCGTGGTCGTCCTGCACACGCCGGGCGAGGGGCAGCAGTTCGCGTCCGTAGGTGGTGAGCTCGACCTTTCGGGGGCTTCGATCGAACAGCTTCACGTCGAGCTGCTGCTCCAGCCGGCTGATCTGCTGGCTCAAAGAGGGGGGCGTGATGCTCAGTCGCTCAGCCGCGCGACCGAAGTGCAGCTCCTCGGCGAGCACGCAGAAATATCTGATCACGTGGATGGGGACATCCATGGCCTGATCTTAGTCTCCGGCTAACGCCGAGTAGGTAGCTCGAACTGGCCCGCGGTGTCACCCGCGCGCAGACTGAGACCACCCAGACTTACGCGGAGGTAAGCAGAAATGACACTGGAGTCGCCGAAGCAAGAGCTTCACCCCACGCACGCCGGCATCCTT
Organism: Microbacterium sp. DT81.1; assembly: GCF_049844955.1. NCBI lineage: Bacteria > Bacillati > Actinomycetota > Actinomycetes > Micrococcales > Microbacteriaceae > Microbacterium > Microbacterium sp. DT81.1. The sequence goes on along the minus strand of NZ_JBNCMA010000005.1, from coordinate 166,133 downwards.
CCGGGAGCGCCCAAGCCGTTCTACCTCGACGACGGGGAGGGCGAGAAGAGCGTCGTCTTCGACACGCTGTTCGACATCCTCCTGACCGGCGACGAGACCGAGGGACAGTTCGACGTCTTCACGTGCGAGGGCAACCAGGGACAGATCATTCCCGCCCACATCCACCCCTACACGCACGAGATCTTCTACGTCGTCGACGGTGCCGTGCACCTCTGGATGGACGACGAGCAGGGCTCCAAGAGCGACCGCGTGCTGACCCCGGGCGGGTTCGGCTACGTGCCGAAGGGCACCATCCACGCCTTCCGGCTCGAGTCGTCGAACTCGAAGATCATGGGCGTGAGCTCGGGCGGCTTCGGCCGGTTCTTCCACGCGATGGGACGGCCGACGACGAAGCCCGGCATCCCCTCGCCCGACGAGTTCTACATCCCCACGTACGACCAGATGCGTGCCGCCGGCGAGCTGTACGGCACGGTCTTCCGCCCCGACTACAAGTTCCTTGACGACTGAATCCGCTCCGGCGGCGGCCGGAGGGTCGGACGATGGCCGCACAGTGCTCCGCGATCTCGTCTTCGCCGAGCCGGTGGGCTTTCGCCCGCTGAGCCTCGATCTGCACCTCGCGCCGGTCGGGTCGCCGCTGATCGTCTTCGTGCATGGCGGCGGATGGCGCATCGGCAGCCGGCGGATGTTCTGCCCGACCATGGCCGATGACGATCCGTTCGGTCGTATCGTCGCGGCCGGGTTCACGGTCGCGTCGGTCGACTACCGGCTGAGCGCTGAGGCGAACTCGCCCGCTCAACAGGATGACGTCGCGGCGGCTCTGGCGTGGCTCGCCGAGCGCGCCCACGAGTTCGGCGCGGACACATCGCGCATCGTGCTGTGGGGGGAGTCCGCCGGTGGGACGCTCGCGGCTCTCGTCGGACTGAGACCGGATGCCGGTGTCCGAGGTGTCATCGACTGGTACGGGCCGTCCGAGCTCGTCGCGATGGGCGAGCAGCTCGGCAATGTCCACGATCCCGCGTCGCGGGAGGCGGAGTGGCTCGGCGTGCCGGCGGGCGATGATGCCGCGCGGGCCCGCGCCGCGAGTCCTGCGCTGCAGGTGCACGCGGACGCGCCGCCGTTCCACCTCGCGCACGGGCTCGCCGATTCCGCGGTCCCGCCGGAGCAGAGCGAGCTGCTCGCCGGCGCGCTGGCAGCGGCCGGGGTGCCGGTCGAGCTCGAGCTCGTCCCGGGCGCCGGCCATATGTGGCAGGGCGAGGATGTCGACCGCCTCGGTCTCCTCGACCGCGCGCTCGCCTTCGCTCGCCGCGTCACGTCCTGACCCGCCCGGTGTTCTGTCGATCGCGCTTTCCCGGTCGCTGAGCGACTCTTCGTCTCGCTTCGCTCGCTCAGGGACCGAAAGGCGGTTCTGTCCCGGCCCCGGTCGCTGAGCGAGCGCCAGCGAGACGAAGCGCGGTGACCCGACCTCGTGAAGCCGGTCCGCGCCCCGCCTCGCTTCGCGCTCAGGAGTCGACGCTCAGCGGCTCAGCCCGTCACGCACTGGAACGACGCGGCATCCGCGATCGATCCCGACCCGGTGTACTGCGGCCAGGACGGGTACTCGCACATCGGCCGGGACCGGTTCGCTCCCTCATTGGCGTCGAAGGCGACGAGACCCGTCGGGGCGACATCGTCCTCGACCCACGCCGTGAGGGTGCCGAGCCCGTCGTACTTCGCGTTGAACGGCCCCTGGCCATGACCCCAGCCGGGAACCTCGTAGAAGCGGAGGAACGAGTCCAGCTTCTCCTCGCCGAATGCGGCCACCTGCCGCTCGTAGTACTGGATGGTGTTGTGCGGCGTGATGAAGTCGTCCGCTGTGCCGTGCGTGAGCAGGATCTTTCCCTCCGCGCGCCCGGAACGGCTCGAGGCTCACATCCGTGACGTCCATGATCTTTCCGACCTCCTGGATGCGGTCGGCCCAATCCGCCGGGTCGAACACCATCGTGTCCAGCGACGGATCGCGGGTGACGATGTACTTGGACGTCTGGTCGAGGATGATGTACTGCAGCGCCTCGGAGCCGTCGATCGGGTTGGAGGGCACCGGATCGGTTCCGAAGCCGGCGAAGCCCTGATAGAGCGCGCCCTCGAACAGCGCGCTCTTCGCGAAGACGCTGTTGCCCGCGATCTCGAAGCCGAGGTCGTAGTCGGTGGCGATCTTCACCGCCGATGCGAGTTGGGCATCCGAGAGACACGAGTCGCCCTCGTCGGCACCGCTCGGACACCTGAGCACCGTGACGTCGAAGGCGTCGTTGCAGCCGGACACGTTGCTGATGACCTGATCGTCCGCGCCGTCGAGCCCGTCGCACGTGGCGTACACCGTGTCGGTGATGAGCTTCGTCTTCGCGGGGCTCAGCCATCCGGCTCCGCCGTTGCCGTACAGCGCGTCGCGGAAGTTCACCGCCCCCTCGTGCATCATCGTGACGTTGTACGCGGGGTAGTTCGCGATGACGCCGTCATAGTCCTTCGGATACCGCGCCGCCGCGTCGAGCGCCTCGTGGCCGCCCTGCGAGCCGCCGGCGAAGTAGAAGTACGACGGCTTCTTCCAATAGGCCGCGGCGATGAGAACCATCGCCGCATCGTGCGCCTTCTTCACCGACTGCTGGCCGTAGTTCAGGAGCGCTTCGTCGTTGAGCCCGAACGTGCCATCGAAGCCGGGTCCGCCCTGGTGACCCCCGTCGCTGCCGAGAGTGACGTAGCCCTGGTCGATGGGAGCGGGTTCACCGACCGGCTGTGCCGAGTACTGACCGAGCCCCGTGACGAGGCTTCCGTCGTACCCGCCACCGCCGAACTGCAGTGCGCGGCCGTTCCAGTCCTTCGGCAGGTTCACTTGGAATTGCATGCCGGGAGCGCCGGCGTTCTTCGGCCAGATCCAGCCGACGACGCTGCAGTAGCCCCCGGCATTCCAGGTCGCCGACTCGACCGCCGCGCCGCCCGTCGGCAGTCCGATCAGCTGCTGAGGGATCTTGATGTACTTCAGCACCGAACAGACCCGCGGGCCGAGTTCCGGGGGCCCAGCGGGTCGGTGCCGCCGCGGCGGCACCGCCTCCGGCAACCAGTGATGCGATCGTGACCGCTCCGACCGCGACTGTCGCGGCGAGCCTCCGTATCCGATTCATTGACGCTCCTTCGCGCTCGGTTGGTCTCCCCCGCAGTGGCGCCGATCTTGTTCGTACGATCGTTAACAATCTTGGCGACAGGAGGCAGGCTAGCCCGCGCGGCGAGTCGGCACAATGCCCGAATCAACCCGGATCGAGTTGGCGCCCTTCGTCTCGTCGCTGCGCTCTGCGCTCGGGGACCGGGGCTCGCCGCTGGCTCCTACCGGTCGCTGAGCGCCCTTCGTCTCGTCGCGGCGCTCCTCGCTCGGGGACCGGAGTGTGGTCGCGCCGCTCAGGTGGCGCGCAGCAGCCGCGAGATCTCGTCGGCCGTCGCCCGCAGGCGCTTCAGCAGCGGTCCGCGCAGCGACGCCACATCGTGCCGGGAGGACGCGACGGCGATGTTGATCGCCGCGGCCGGCTTCCTCTCGTCGCGGCCGAACACCGGCACCGACACCGAACGCAGACCCGCGGCCACTTCCTGATCCTGCAGGGAATAGCCCTGCTCGCGGATCGCTTCCAGGCGCTCGCGCAGATCTTTGAGCGACCTCGCGGCGTTGGGTCCGGCATCCGCCCCGAAATCATGGTTCGCCAGCGTCGCCCGGAGCTCATCGTCGCTGAGGTATGCGAGCAGCAGCTTGCCCATCGACGTGTAGGCGGCCGGCAAGGTCGAGCCGACCTGGATGTTCGCGGTGACGAGATCCGAGTTCCGCAGCCGCGCGAGGTACAGCACCTGATCGCCGACGAGCACTCCGAGATTGACCGTCTCACCCGACTCCTCGGCCAGGTGGCGCAGCGGCTGTTCACTCAGCTGCACGATGCTCGACCCTCGCAGGGCGGCCGAGCCGAGGAGCAGGACCGCGACACCCGGGCGGATGCTTCCGTCGGGCAGGCGCTCGAGGTACCCGCCTTCCTCGAGCGTGGCCACCACGCGAAACGCCGTCGGCATCGGGATGCCGGTGCGATCGCAGATCTCCCGGAGCTTGAGCGAGGTCACCGACTCGTCGAAGAGCCTCAGCACGTCGAGACCCTTCGCGAGGGCCTCGATGCGATAGCGGCTGCCGGGCTTTGCGACCTCGGCCCTGTCGTCGGCTTTCATAGAGTGGAAACGTATCTCAGCCTCGCGCGGCCCGCAATTTCACCCGCCGACACGGAACACCCGCAGCTGAAGTGCCAGCGTGGAGTAGTACCCGACGAGCGAGGTCAGTTCGAACACGACGGCATCGCCGAGAGTGGTGGATGCCTCCGCCCAGCGCACGTCATCGAGATCGCCGTCGAGCAGCGCCACCACGGTGTGGCCGACGACCGCCTCGTCGCCCTCGAACGATGACAGGTCCTCCGTCCGGATCGCGCTCAGTTCCGCCTCGGTAAGGCCCACCGCTCTGCCGATGGCCTCGTGTGCCTCGCGCTCGAAAACGCTGTGCCACCGTGCGGCCACCAACAGGATGGCGATCTCCCGCGCGCGATCGGTGAGGTGTGTGCGGTACCGGATCGCGGCGCCGAGGTGCTGCAGGGCGGCGCCCACGGCGGGCGACAGCAGCAGCGCATCGAAGGGTCCCCGCAGCGAGCCGTCCTCGGCGGTCAGCGCGAAGTGCTGCGGCCCCTGGGCGCGGGGGCCGCCCACGATCGCGTCATACAGCGCGCGCTGGTCGGAGTTCAGCGCGGCGGGCGGCCTCGGCTGGATGCGCGGCTCGAGAGAAGCTGCCATGGAATTCCTCCTAGGCCAGTGGGTGTGAATCTGATTCAATCAGTAAAAGTCACTTTTGCTTAGCGAATAGAGCGAACCGCAGGAGCCCGGGCCGACCGCACGAACCGGGCTGACCGCACGACCCGCGCGAACCATTGGAGGACCAGCATGGCCGAGATCCACGATGTCGCCCTCACCGCCGCGGAGTTCGACTTCCGCCTGCGTGTCTACCCGGCGCCCGAGCCGACGGGCGGCGTGCTGGTCTGGCTCCATGGCGGGGCCTTCATGTTCGGCACGCTCGACATGCCCGAGGCCGACCAGGTCGGTCGGCGGCTCAGCGCCGCCGGCACGACCGTCGTGTCGGTCGACTACACGCTCGCGCCGCTCGACGCGCTCGACGCACTCGGCCCGCCCGAGCCTCGTGAGGGGATGCCCACCCCCGAGCAGATGAAGGCCGAGATGGATGCCGCCGGCCCGCGTGCGGCCTATCCCGTGGCGTCCCTCCAGACTGTCGCCGCTTTCGACTGGGCGGTGCAGAACGCCGGGCGCTTCGGCGGATCACCGGGGCGGGTGGCCCTCGGCGGGGCGAGCGCCGGAGGGAACCTCGCCGCCGGGGCCGGAGTACGGCTCCGCGACCGGGCGTCGGCAGACGGCGCAGCTGCTGTGCCGAGCGCCCTCGCCCTCGTGTACCCGGTGCTGCATGCCCCGCTGCCGCCGGCGAGCGAGGAGCTCGTGGCGCTGCTCGCGGGGCTCCCGCACTCACTCACCTTCCCGCCTGAGTCAACGGACGCCATCAACCGCAACTATCTCGGTGGCGGCGACCCCCGCCAGGCACACGCGATCGAACCGTACGCCTTCCCGGGCGGACACGACATGACCGGCTTGGCTCCGACCCTGATCGTGACCGCTGACCGGGATCGCCTGCGCGCCTCCGGCGAAGCGTTCGCGGCCGAGTTGGCGCTGGCCGGCGTCGACGTCCGGCTCGTGCGGCTCCGCGGCGCGCTGCACGGCTTCCTGAACGAGCTGGGCGATCCGGCGGCCGAAGCGACTCTCGCGCTGCTCGCCGATGCTGTCGCGGGAGCGCCGGCCGCGTTGACACCGGCCCTCAGCGTCCGCTAGATTCATTGAGCGAAAGCAAATTTCACTCAATGAACACACCCGACCACGCGAGGAGGCGCCGATGACGGTCCCGAACATCATCGACGCCGCGCTCGGGGCATCGACCCACGCCGACACCGGCTGGCTCGGCCTCGAGGGCGCCCGCGTGCTCATCGCCGGCGCCGGCGGGATCGGCGGCGCGTGCGTGCTCGCGTTCGGGGGGGCCGGGGCATCCGTCGCCGTCGTCGACCGCGACGCCCGCGCACTCGACGCGATCGGCGCCGACCTGAGCGCCATGGGAGCCCCGCACGCGCTGATTCAGGCCGATCTGACCGAGCATGGGGCCGGCGGCCGCGTCGTGGCCGAGGCGGTCGAGCGCCTGGGTGGCCTCGACGTCCTGCTGCATGCGGTCGGCATCAATGACCGCCGGCCGATCCTCGACTTCACCGAGGACGAGTGGGACATGATTCTGCGCGTCAACCTCTCCTCGCTCTTCGGCCTCGCGCAGGCCGCCGGCCGCCACATGGTCGAGCAGGGCCACGGCCGGGTGCTCGCGCTCTCGAGCGTTTCCGGGCTGCTCGCCCATCACTCGCACGGCCCATACGCCGCCTCGAAGGGCGGCATCAACCAGCTCCTGCGCGTCATGGCGCGGGAGTGGGCATCGGCGGGTGTCACCGTCAACGCCCTCGCGCCCGGCTACATCGAGACGCCGCTCACCGCCGACCACCTGTCCAAGCCCGGCAAGCGCGAGGAGCTGGAAAGCCTCGTTCCCGCCGGACGGCTGGGAACCCCCGACGAACTCACCGGTCCGGCGCTGTTCCTCTCTTCGCGTCACGCCGGTTTCATCACGGGACACGTGATGTACATCGACGGCGGACGCACGCTGGTCTGACACACACAGTTCCCCGCGCCCGAGCCCTGAACCCTGAGCTTGTCGAAGGGTCGAAGGGTCGAGGGGTCGAGGGGTGGAAAAGGAGATCACCATGGCAGACATCTATCCCCGCTTCGCCGGCAAGACCGTGCTCGTCACCGGCGCCGGCACCGGCTTCGGCGCCGAGATCGCGGTGCGCGCGGGCCAGGAGGGCGCGAAGGTGGCCGTGCACTACCGGTCGTCGAAGGCGGGCGCCGAGGCCACCCTGCAGCGCATCCGGGATGCCGGCAGCGACGGCATCCTGGTGCAGGCCGACATCGGCTCGTGGGACGCGATCAAGAAGATGGCGGATGAGGTGTTCGAGGCGTTCGGCACGCTCGACGTGCTCATCAACAACGTCGGCGACGTGTCGAGCGAGCAGATGTCGTGGCAGGAGCTGACGCAGGAGGCGCTGGACGCGGTCATCGACATCGACGTCAAGGGCACGCTGCTCATGACCCACGAGTTCGGCGCCCGGATGCTGGAGCAGGGGCACGGCAGCATCGTGCAGGTCGGGTCGACGGTCATCGTCCGGGGCAGCGCGCGGGCGCCGCAGTACGCCGCCGCGAAGTACGCCATCCTCGGCATCACGAAGTCGTACGCCAAGGCCTTCGCGCCGACGGTGCGCGTCAACACGTTCGCGCCGGGCTTCATGGAGACCGAACGCCTTCTGAACCGCGAGGACTGGAAGAGCGGCCGTCGGGAGGTGCTGCTGTCGCAGACGCCGATGGGCGTCATCCCGCCTCCCGAATTCGTCGCCGGAACCTGCCTGTGGCTCGCGACCGACGAGGCCGCGCACCTGACCGGCTCCTACATGCTCGCCGACGGCGGCTTCAACATGGTCGGCGCGTGACCCTTCGACGGGCTCAGGGACCGAAAACACAGGAGGAATAGACACATGAAGCTCATCACCTTCGACGGCGGACGCGTCGGCCGGCTCGAACTCGAGGAGGGCATGGTCATCGAACTCGACGTGCCCTCGACCCGCGAGTACTTCGAGCGGGGCGGCGAGGTCGGCGAGACCGGCGAGCGCCTCGCCTTCTCCGACGTGAAGCTCGAGGCGCCGATCCGCCCCAAGAAGTTCTTCCACACGGCGGGCAACTTCGCCGACCACCACAACGAGCTCGCCGCGGTCGACTGGTCGCATCCGGTGCACAAGGGCATCGTGTTCTTCCAGAACGTCGACGCGATCATCGGCCCGGACGACGCCATCGTGTACCCGGAGAGCCTCACCAAGGAACTCGACTACGAGCTCGAGCTCGCCATCATCATCGGCAAGTCCGGCAAGTTCTTCGGTCCGGACGAGGCGCAGGACTACATCGCCGGCTTCACCGTGTTCAACGACATCACGGCGCGCGACATCCAGCGCAAGGAGATGGAGTCGGGGGTCTTCTCCTTCAGCAAGGGCATCGACACGTTCTGCCCCATCGGCCCGTGGATCGTCACCGCCGACGAGGTGCCCGACATGCACGAGCTCCCGATGCAGCTGCGCGTCAACGGCGAGGTGCGCCAGCAGGGCAACACGAACCAGACGCGCATCAGCTTCCCGCACCTGGTGGCATACCACTCGCCGCAGATCTACAGCGCGGGCGACATCATCACGACGGGCACGATCTCGGGGGTCGCCGCTGTGCAGCCGAACCCGTTCGACTTCTACCTGAACCCCGGCGACCAGATCGAGGCCGAGATCACCGGCATCGGCATGCTCCGCAACCACGTGGTCAGCTGGCAGGACGCCTACGGCGAGCCGGCGCCGGAGCGGGTGGACTGGTGAGGCTCGCCAACCTGGCGGGGCGCGCCGTCGTGGTCACCCCTTCGACGGGCTCAGGGACCGGCGGGGCAACAGCCTCGGGAGCCGGCGCGGTGGACGTGGAGCGTGCGTCGAACGGCCGTTTCGGGCCTGATCCGCAGGCGCTGTTCGACGAGTGGGACGCTTTCGCCGCGTGGGCGGGGCAGGTTCCGGATGCGCCATCCACACCCCTCGACGAATCCGCTCTGCGCGCGCCCGTCCCGCGTCCCCGGCAGGTCTTCGCCATCGGCCTCAACTATGCCGAGCACGCGGCGGAGGCGGGATACCCGCCGGATGCGATGCCGGTCACCTTCACCAAGTTCCCGACGAGCATCGTCGGGCAGGACGAGGTCATCGAGCTCCCCGACGGCAACGTCGACTGGGAGGTCGAGCTCGTCGTCGTGATCGGCCGCGAAGGGCACAAGCTCGACCGTCACAGCGCGTGGGACCACGTCGCCGGCCTGACCATCGGCCAAGACCTCTCCGAGCGCATCACGCAGCTGCAGGGCTCTGCGCCCCAGTTCAGCCTCGGCAAGTCGTTCCCGGGCTTCGGCCCCACCGGGCCCTGGCTCGTGACGCCCGACGAGTTCGCCGACCGCGACGACCTCGCCATCTCCTGCACCCTGTCCGGGGAGCAGATGCAGTCCTCGCGCACGTCGATGATGCTCTACGACGTGCCGGAGCTGCTCGTGCGCCTCTCCGCCGTCTGCCGACTGCTGCCGGGCGACATCATCTTCTCGGGCACCCCGGCGGGCATCGGCAACCGTCGCACGCCGCCGCGCTTCCTCGGTCCCGAGGATGTGCTCGTCAGTGAAATCGAGGGCATCGGCACCCTCACCACCCGATTCACCCGCTGATCCCGGTCGCTGAGCGGAAACCCGGTCGCTGAGCTGAACCCGGTCGCTGAGCTGAACCCGGTCGCTGAGCTGAACCCGGTCGCTGAGCTGAACCCGGTCGCTGAACTGAACCCGGTCGCTGAGCTGAACCCGGTCGCTGAGCCTGTCGAAGCGTCGAACGACACAAAGGAGTCCACATGGCCGCCACCCGCTGGCGAGCGATCGTCGACAACGACTTCGCCGGCGACCCGGACGGGCTCGTCTCGCTCGCCCACGTGCTGCTCACGGATGACGTCCGCGTCGAGCTGATCAGCTGCACGCCGGTCGATCCGGGTCTCGCGGGGCTCGTGGGAGTCGATCCCACGTCCACCGCGGCCCTGGGCGGGCGGGAAGCGCACGCGCTGCTCGAGGTGCTGTCGATGGAGGGCCCGGACATCGTCGTGGGCGCCGAGGCGTTCGGGTCGGGCGCGGAACCCTCCGCCGCCGCCCAAGCGATCGTCAAGACCTGCATGGCCGATGGCGATGTCCCGCTGGCGATCCTGTGCGGCGGTCCGCTCACGAACATCGCCGCCGCGATCGCGCTGGAGCCGCGCATCTGCGAACACGCGACCTTGGCGTGGATCGGAGGCAGCGGCGCCGCATCTTCGGGCGACGGCGCTTCCCCCGAATACAACCGCGATACGGATGCCGCGGCCGCAGCCTTCGTCCTCGCATCGTCCATCCCCGTCGTGCAGGTGCCGCGCGAGACGTACGAGCGCCTCCGGGTCTCCCTCGCCGAGGTCAAGTACGACCTTGCCCACGGATCCTTTCTCGGAGCGTGGCTCGCGGACCGCCTTCTCGACGTGCCGCACTTCGTGACCCTGCACGGGGCGATCACGCTGGGCGACAGCGCGCTGGCCGCCCTCGTCGGGCTCGACGCGACGTTCGGACCTCCGTCATCCGAACGCGGGCAGACGAGTACCGGCGAGCGGTTTCGCCGAACGGTCAGCGACATCGACATGCGGCTGCTGTGGGGCGATTTCCTCGCGAAGCTGCGACTGCACGAACGCGAGTCTCACCACCGGGAGGACGCTCGATGACCGACCCCGAATCGACGGCGAGTGGATGCCGGGACCTCAGGGTCGAGTATCTTCGCGCGCCGATCGGCATCGGCGTGCGAGTGCCCCGCTTCTCGTGGATCGCCGATCACGCGCAGGATGCGTACGAGCTGGAGGTGTCCACCGCGGACGGCCGCTCGGTCTGGCGCAGCGGAACGGTCGCCGGCGCGGAGACATCGCTGGTGCCCTACGCCGGCGAGTCTCTCGGCTCGAACTCGGCCTGCAGCTGGCGCGTGCGCAGCCGGGCTGCCGGCGGAGTCGACGGAAATTGGACCGAGTGGGCGACATCCACGTTCGAGACCGCCTTGCTGGACGCGGCCGACTGGGTCGCCGCGTGGGTCGAGCCGGCCCAGCAGGATGCCCTCGTCGAGCGCTGGAGCATCCTCGACTGGATCCGCGGCCTCGGCCCCGACAGTCCGCCGGAGGAGCGGCTGCGCCCGCCGCAGCTGATCCGCCAGTCGTTCGTCGTGCCGAGGCGGCTCGCGCGCGCCCGCCTCTACGCCACCGCCCGTGGCGTCTACTCCGCGTTCGTCAACGGCCGTCGAGCCGATGACCAAGTGCTCGCGCCGGGGTCCGACAGCTACGAACACCGCATCTCGGTGCAGTGCTACGACGTGACCCAGGCGCTCACCGAGGGCGAGAATGTGCTCGGGATCGCACTCGCCGACGGCTGGTGGGCCGGCCGGCTCGGCCTCACGGGTTCGAGTGCCCAGTTCGGCACCCGGACCTCCGCGATCTGGCAGCTGCAGCTCGACTACGCCGACGGAACGACCGAGGTCGTGGCATCCGGGACCGACGCGCGCAGCGCGCCCGGCCCGTGGGCGTACGCCGACCTCTTCATCGGCGAGCAGTTCGACCGCCGGGCGATGCCCGTCGGCTGGGATCGCGCCGGCTTCGACGACCGCGAGTGGACGCCGGTGGCCGACGTCGGCCGCGACCACAGCCTGCTGCGTCCCTTCACCGGCGAGCCCGTCCGTCGAGTGAACGACTTGGCGCCGGCACAGATCACCGCAACCGCCGAGGGAGCGATCGTGGATTTCGGCCAGGTACTGGTCGGTCGGGTGCGCCTCCGGTTGCGCGACACGACCCCGGGTCAGCGGGTGATGATCGAGCACACCGAGACCCTCGCGGCCGACGGCACGTGGTTCGCGAACATCACCGGGATCAACAAGGAGCAGGCGGACGTCTACGTCGCGGCCGGCGGGGGCGCCGAAGGCGACGCTGAGACCTGGGAGCCGGAGTTCACCTTCCACGGGTTCCGGTACGCGCGGATCAGCGGACTCAGCGCTCCGCTCCAGCCGGAGGACGTCACCGCCGTCGTGCTGGCGAGCGACCTGGAGGAGACCGGGTCGTTCTTCACCTCCGACGAGCGCCTGAACCGCCTGCACGAGAACGTGGTGTGGAGCCAGCGCGGCAACTTCCTCTCCATCCCGACGGACTGCCCCCAGCGCGAGCGCGCCGGCTGGGCCGGTGACCTCCAGGCGTTCGTCGGGGCGGCCGCCAACAACGCGCAGATCGTTCCGTTCCTCTCGCGGTGGCTCGAGAACCTCCGAGCGGATCAGCTGCCGGACGGCCGCATCCCCATCTTCTCGCCCCGTTCCCCCTTCGACGCGGAGGCTGCGGCGAGCGCCCAGGGGATCGGCGCCATCGTGGCCGCGGCCGGCTGGAGCGACGCGATCGCGATCGTGCCGTGGACGCTGTTCGAGCGGTACGGCGATCGTCATGTGCTCGAGGAGAACTACGACGCGATGCTGCGCTGGATCGAGTACCAGCACCGCATCGCGGCATCCGAACTGCCCGACGCCCTCGTGGGCGCGGATCTGCCCGAGGAGCGTCTCCGCGCCCAGGCCCTGCTCTACAACACGGGCTCGCACTTCGGCGATTGGCTGACGCCGAGCACCATGGAGGGCAAGCCGACGCACGAGGCCATCGGCATCGCACCGGCGCTCACGAGCGAATACATCGCGCCGATGTTCCAGGCGCAGACGCTCGCGATCGCCTCGCGTGTCGCGTCCGTGTTGGGCCGGGACGCGGATGCCGCAGGCTTCGCCACCAGGGCGGCCGACGTGCGCGCCGCCTTCGCGGCGGAGTACGTCGACGAGCACGGCGACCTGCCGGTGCGCCTTCAGGGGGTCTACGTGCTCGCGCTCGCCTTCGGCATGGTGCCGGGCGAACGACGCGCGCGCACGGCGGCGCGGCTCGTCGAGCTGATCCGCGACCGGGGCGATCGCCTCGACACCGGGTTCCTCTCGACCCCGCACCTGCTCGACGTGCTCTGCGACTCCGGCTATCCGGAGGTGGCGCGCGCCCTCCTGTGGCAATCCGAGATGCCCTCATGGCTCTATGAGGTGGACCGAGGCGCGACAACGATCTGGGAGGCGTGGGACGCGATCGCCCCCGACGGTGAGATCCGGCCCATGTCGTTCAACCACTATGCGCCGGGGAGCATCGACGACTGGCTGTATCGCTGGGTGGCCGGCATCCGCCCGACCTCACCCGGCTACCGGACCGCGGTCCTGCAGCCCGACTTCGACGCGGGGGTCGACGCGGTGCGCGCCTCCGTGGGCACCCCCTACGGCCCGCTCGCGGTGGAGTGGACGCGGGCGGGAGACGCGGCATCCGTCACCGTCGAGGTGCCCCACGGGGTGACCGCGACCCTCCGCACGCCGGAGGGCGAGCTGCCGCTGGATGCCGGGCGCAGCACGCACCGGGTGGAACTGACTACCGCACCCTCGCCTCAATGGGGCTCCGCCCCAAACCCCCGAGGTGCTACCGCACCCTCGCCTCAATGGGGCTCCGCCCCAAACCCCCGAGGTGCTACCGCACCCCTCTCATCAGCCTGAGCACGGGCTTGACCGCGAAGAGCAGGGCGGCGCCGATCCCGATCGCGATCAGGCCGAGGATCGCGAAGTAGGGAAGCTCGTTGTCGACGTCGAAGAACTGGGCCAGCCATCCGGAGATCGCCGTGCCGAGCGCGACCGACAGGAAGAACAGGGCGACCATCTGGGTGTGGAATGCCTCCGGCGCGAGCTTCGTGGTGACCGAGAGGCCGACCGGTGAGAGCAGCAGCTCCGCGACGGTGAACACGAAGAGGATGAGCACGATCGCGAGCAGCGGCGTCGAGTTCGCCCCGCCGCCGGCGAACGGGATGAACAGCAGGAACGCGAGCCCCATGATCATCGTGCCGAGCGCGAACTTCACCGGGGTCGAGGGCTGACGCGTGCCGAGCTTCGTCCACAGTGCGGCGAAGACTCCGGAGAGCACGATGATGAACACCGGGTTGATGGACTGCACCCACGACACCGGCATCTCCCAGCCGAACAGGTCGCGGTTGAGCTTCTTGTCGGAGTAGATGGTGAGCACCGTGAACTGCTGCTGGTACAGCGACCAGAATCCGACGCTCACGATGAAGAGCGGGATGAACCCGAAGACGCGCGAGCGCTCGGTGGGAGTGATCCGCTTGCTCGAGAGGATGACGGAGAAGTAGGCGATCGTCGAGCCGAGCACGGTCACGATGACGACGGCCGACAGGTTGTCGGCGCGGATGACTCCGAGGAGGATCAGCACCGCGATGAGCGCGATGCCTGCGACCGCCAGGCCGATGAACAGGCCGTAGCGGGACCGGGGCAGCGGATTGCGCACGACCCGCGACTCGGCCGGCAGGTCCTTGCGTCCGAACGAGTACTGCAGCAGTCCGATGCCCATCCCGACCGCGGCGATCGCGAAACCCCAGTGGAAGCCGAGGGCCGACTGCAGCAGGCCCGTCAGGATCGGACCGAGGAAGGCTCCGAGGTTGATGCCCAGGTAGAACAGCGAGAACCCGGCATCGCGGCGCGGGTCCTCGGGGGTGTACAGGGTGCCGACCACGGAGGTCGCGTTGGCCTTCAACCCGCCGGATCCGAGGGCTACGAGCACGAGGCCGACCCCGACGCCCGTGAACCCGGGCAGGATGGCGAGCGAGATGTGACCCGCCATGATCACGACGGCGCTGACGAACAGCACGCGCTCCGAGCCGAACATGCGGTCGGCCAGCCACGCCCCGACGATCGTGGACAGGTAGACGGCGCCGCCATAGGCCCCGACGATCCCGGCCGCGGTGGTCTCGTCCATCGCGAGGCCGCCCTCGGCGACGGAGTAGTAGAGGTAGATGAGGAGGATGCCCTGCATCCCGTAGAAGCTGAAGCGCTCCCACATCTCGACGCCGAACACGTGCGCCAGCGCCCACGGCTGCCCGAAGAACCGGGTATCGCGGTCGCCGGGATGGCCTGGCTGACCGAGGACCGGTGCCGCGCTGACGGTGGCCGCGCGAGCGTCCGCGCGGGTGCGGGGGGCATCCGTGTCCGAGGTGGGGGGTGCGACCGGCGCCGGCTCCGAGCCGTCGTGCGTCTCGTCCATGCGGTCAGGGTAGTGCTCGCCGGGCTCGGGCACGACCCCCGGGGCCAACCATGGCGCTGCCCGGAACCGCCGTCTAGCCTGGGGGAACCGAGACCGCTGGAGGCCCGCATGCCCGCTCGACGCCCCGCACCGCTGAAGATCCCGCTCGCCGCCGCGAGCGTCCTGGTCGCCTCGCTGTGCATCGCACCCGCCGCACACGCTGCACCCGGCAACCCCGGCACACCGCGGTACGGCCCCGGGACGGCAGGGGTGGGCGACCCGTACTTCCCCCTCGCCGGCAATGGCGGGATCGACGTGCTGCACTACGATCTCGACCTCGACTACACACCACCGGCTGCCGGGGCGCCGCTGACCGGCGAGCTGCAGGGCGTGGCGACGATCGACCTGGTCGCGACCCAGGATCTCCGCAGCTTCAACCTCGACCTTCGTGGGCTGACCGCCACCCAGGTCGTCGTCGGTGGCAAGGCCATGGCGTTCTCGCAAGACGACAAAGAACTCGTCGTCAGCCCGCGCCCGAAGCTGAAGGCCGGCGCACAGACCGAGGTCGTCGTGACCTACGGCGGCACGACGACCCGGCCGGAGGACATCGAGGGGGCGCTGTACGGCTGGGTCACAACAGCCGATGGCGCGATGGTCGTCAACGAGCCCGACGGCGCACCGACGTGGTTCCCCGCGAACGACCACCCCACCGACAAGGCGTCGTACTCGTTCGAGATCACGGTGCCCGAGGGGCTCGTGGCCGTGGCGAACGGACTCCTGCAGGGGTCCGAGACCTCTGCCGGCCGCACAACGTGGCTGTGGGATGCGCCCGACCCGATGGCGGCCTACCTCGCGACCGCGACCGTCGGCGACTTCGCCTTGTCGCAGTACACGGCGGCCAACGGCACTCCGATCATCGACGCCATCGACGCCGACCTCATTCCCGAGAACCGGGACATCACCAACGCGTCGCTTGCGCTGACCGGAGAGATGCTAACCTTCTTCGAGGAGCGGTACGGCCCGTATCCCTTCATCGCCTACGGCGCGATCGTCGACGACGATTCGGTGGGCTACGCGCTCGAGACGCAGACGCGCTCGTTCTTCTCTCGCGTTGCCCGCGAGGGAACCGTCGCCCATGAGCTCTCCCACCAGTGGATGGGTAACCACGTCAGCCCCGAGCGCTGGTCGGACATCTGGCTCAACGAGGGCTGGGCGACCTACTCCGAGTGGCTCTGGAGCGAGGATCAGGGCCGTGCCACCGCCGAGGAATCCTTCCAGGAGGTGCTGGCCATTCCCGCCGACGACGAGTTCTGGGAGACCGTTGTGCGGGACCCGGGGCCGTTCGGCATCTTCTCCGGTGCCGTCTACGACCGGGGTGCGGCGACGCTGCACGCCCTGCGAGGCGAGATCGGCGACGACGCGTTCTTCGCTCTCGCGAAGACGTGGGTCGCCGAGTTCGGCGGCGGCACGGCATCCACAGACGACTTCATCGCGCTGTCCGAGTCGGTTTCGGGCCAGCAGCTCGACGCCTTCTTCGACGTCTGGCTGGCCGCCCCGACGAAGCCGGTGAGCTGGTAGCGCTGCGGGGAGCTACTCCGGCAGCGACGGATGCCGCTCACCCGGCGCGCGGTGCGCCGGGATGAGCAGCGCGAGCACCAGCGCGGTCAGCGCCCCTGCGCCGGCGAGCAGGTAGGTCAGCTGGAATCCGGCCGCCGAGGGGATCTGCATGCCGTCCTGCACGGTGGACGACGAAGCGAGCACGGCACCCATCACCGCCGCCGCCGTGCTCGTGCCGAGCGACCGGAACAGCGCGTTGAGCCCGTTGGAGGCACCCGTCTCGTTCTGGGGGACCGACCGCATGATGAGCATCGGCATGGCGGCGAACCCGAACCCGATGCCCACGCCGATGAGCAGATTCGAGACGAAGATGTGCCACACCTCGCTGCTCGCGATCAGCACGAACGCGTAGGCGGCGACGAGGGCGGCCGCGCCCATGATCAGCAGCACGCGAGGCCCGACGACGCGCGACAGGCGGCCCGACACCGGTGACAGCACCATCATCACGAGGCCGGCAGGCATCACGATGAGACTGGCCGCGATGAGCGACAGGCCGAAGCCGGCTCCGGTCTCGAGCGGAAGCTCGAGGATCTGCGGGAAGACCACGTTCGAGGAGAACAGCGCGAACCCCATCCCGATCGAGGCGAGGTTGGTCAGCAGCACGGGTCGACGGGCGGCGATCCGCAGGTCGAGCAGCGGCTCTGAGATGCGCAGCTCGAACCAGCCCCACACCAGCAGCACGAGGACGCCGCCGAGACCGAGGGCGAGCGTCGGCGTGGAGAGCCAGCCCCACTCGTTGCCGCGGGAGATGGCGAGCAGGATGCCGGTCAGCCCGATCGCGAGTCCCGCCGTGCCGACGTAGTCGTAGCGCCCCGGCGTGCGCAGCACGCTGACCGGCACGATCCAGAGCACGAGCGCGAAGCAGACGGCCCCGAGCGCGGCGGCCAGCCAGAACAGCAGGTGCCAGTCCGCGTACTGGGTGACCAGGGCGCTGATCGGCAGCCCGAGCGCCCCGCCCACCCCGAGGGTCGCGCTGATCAGGGCGATCGCGCTGCTGACCCGGTTGGTGTGCAGCACGTCGCGCAGGATCGCGATGCCGAGCGGCACGACGCCGGTGACGGTGCCCTGCAGGGCGCGCCCGACGATGATGCCGAGCAGGCTCGTCGAGAACGCCGCGATGATCGAGCCGACCACGAGCAGCGCGAGCAGCAGCAGCACGATGCGGCGCTTGCCGTACATGTCACCGAGCCGGCCGGCGATGGGGGTGAAGATCGCCGAGGCCAGGAGAGTGGCGGTCACCACCCAGGCGGTGTCCTCGCGACTGGCGTTCAGCAGCTCGGGCAGCTGCGCCTGGATCGGCACGACGAGCGTGAACATGAACGAGGAGGCGAGGCCGGCGAACGCGAGCACGGCGATGATGGCGCCCTGCCGCGGCATCCGCGTGAGGCGCCGTCTTTCGTCCTCTTCGCGGGAACCCATCGCTTCAGGCTATCGGCGCGCGCTCGGCCGTCGGACCGGGCCCAGCCCGTGGGCGAGGAGCGGGCGATGGCCGGAAACCGCGGGCTCTGCCGTTGTCAACCCTCTTCTTGTCGCTGCAGGAAAGGGCGACGGTGACCGTATGACCTACAGATCCACTCGTCCCGGCGCACGGTCGTCCGGGTCCGCCGTCGGTCATGCGACCGCGGTCACGCTCGGCGCGAGCGGCATGGACAGCGGGCACACGTGGGTCGACCTCGGGACGATACCCGGCATGACGATTCCCGGCGGCACCGACCGCCCGCGCCCCTGGCGGCGGCTTCGGAGCCTCTTCCGCGCCTGAGCGGGCTGCACACGCCGGGTGGCAGACTTCACCCATGAGTGATGCGCCCGGTGTTGCCGATCAGCACGAACCCCGCAGCGCCGCCGAAGCGGCAACCAGCGGTCCTGCAGCGCCGGGGCCCAGCATCCGGAGCCTCACCACCGTCGACGAGATGCAGGAGGCATCCGACCTGCTGCGCGACGTCTGGGGCGGCGACCGCAACACGATGCCGGCGCCGCTGCTGCGGGCCCTCGCCCACTCCGGCAACTACGTGGTCGGCCTGTTCGAGGGGCAGCGGATGGTGGGGGCATCCGTCGCCTTCTTTGAGGCGCCGGCGCGGCGTGCGATGCACTCGCACATCACCGGGGTGCATCCCGACCTGCAGGGCCACGGCATCGGCCGCGCGCTCAAGCAGCACCAGCGCGAGTGGGCGCTCGCCCGCGACGTCGGGCACATCTCCTGGACCTTCGACCCCCTCGTCGCCCGCAACGCGCACTTCAACCTCCGCGTCCTCGGCGCGCGCGTGACCGAGTACCTGCCCGACCAGTACGGGCCGATGGATGACGGCATCAACAGCGGCGATGAGTCCGACCGGGTGATGGTCTCGTGGGCGCTCGCCGCGCCTCCGGCGCCGACACCCGCGCCCGAGTCGGTGGTCGCCACCGTCGCGGTGCCGCACGACATCGAGACGATGCGCCGGGACAACGCCGCGGATGCCGCGCAGTGGCGCGTACGCGTGCGGGACGCGTTCCTCGGCCACCTGACCCACGGGCTCGTCGTCGGCGGCTTCGACGACTCGCAGGGGTATCTGTTCGTCCGGCGCTGAGTCCTGGTCTTCGGCCTTCGGGAGGCGACGCGCCTTCGGGAGGCGACGCGCCTTCGGGAGGAGATCCGCGGTCGGGAGGGCCGGAACGGCGGGATTCCTCCTCCGGACGGCAGATCTCCTCCCGTGGATACGGGCCCGCCGCTCATAGGCTGGCGGAATGTCCGACTCCCGCGCCGCGGCGCAGTACCGCGCCCACTTCGACTTCACTCTCCGCTTCGCGAACGGCGGCGGTCTGACGGGCGAGGGGTTCCGGCTCGACGTTCCATCGGCCGACATCGCCGAACCCGAGCTCGAACTGCTGCTCGTGCGACACCTCCGCCTCGCGCTCGTCGACACGGTGAGCCTCACGGGGCTGCGGATCGTCGAGGAACCCCACCGCGGCAGCCGGGATGTCGAGGTGCCGGTGGCGCGCACGGCCCGCGTCGTCGACCTGAGCCACCCGATCCGGGCGGGGCTCGTGACCTATCCGGGCCTGCCGGCCCCGACGATCACCCCGCATCTGACACGTGAGGACTCCCGCGCGAAGTATGCCCCGGGAACCGAGTTCGCGATCGACGTCGTGTCCATGGTCGGCAACACCGGCACCTACCTCGACAGTCCGTTCCACCGGTACGCGGAGGGTCCGGACCTCGCCGGGCTCGCGCTCGAGACCCTCGTGGGGCTCCCGGCCGAGGTGTTCCACCTCACCGACGCGGCGGAGCGCGGCATCCGCCCCGCGACGCTCGCCGACCGCGACGTCCGGGGTGCGGCCGTGCTGCTGCACACCGGGTGGGACCGTCACTTCGGCACTCCCGAGTACGCGACCGGGTCGCCCTTCCTCACCGAGGCGGGCGCTCGGTGGCTGATCGACGCCGGGGCGGCGCTGGTCGGCATCGACTCGCTGAACATCGACGACACGGAATCCGGCGGCGAGCGTCCGGCCCACACGCTGCTGCTCGGCGCGGGCATCCATGTGGTCGAGCACCTGACGAACCTCGGGGCCCTGCCGCCGCGCGGTGCGAGATTCACCGCCGCACCTCCCGCGGTCGAGGGCTTCGGGACGTTCCCGGTGCGCGCCTTCGCCGAACTGCCGGCCTGAGCCCCGGTCGCCGCCCTCGGCACGCCGCCGGTCCAGCATCCGCCGCTATGGCATCGACCCCTAGCCCTCACCCCTCCGCCTGCACGAACTTCGGAGCGGATCACCCACTCCGGCCCTTTCTCGCCGATTCGCCCGAAGTTGACGACACTCTCCGAAGTTCGTGACGCCGCGCCACCCCCAGCTCACCCCTCCGCACGCACGAACTTCGGAGCGGATCACCCACTGCGGCCCTTTCTCGCCGATTCGCCCGAAGTTGACGACACTCTCCGAAGTTCGTGACGCCGCGGCCCACCCGTGACCGCCGGCCGACGGTATCGTGCCGGGATGACGATTCCCGCCGACTGGACCCCGCACCGCCGCGACGACGGCGAGCTCATCGGGTGGATCCGGCCCGACGGCGACCTCTGGGTGCCCGTCTCGCTCCTCGGCCACGACGCGTCCGAGCCCCGCGAGTGGCTGGAGGCCGAAGAGGTGCTCGAGGCGAGGGGCCTCTCGTGGCTCGCCGACGTCTGGATGCTGGAGCGCGAAGGCCGCGATCCGCTCAGGGTGAGGATGGTCGAGGTCACGCCCGAACGGGTCGTCGTGCAGACCGATGACTTCGGCGCGATCGACATGCCCGTGCAGCGGCACGAGCTGCCGTGGCCCTCACCGGCCGTCCTCCGCCCGGCGCGGCCGACCGACCCGCTCGCCACACCATGGGGTTAGCCTGAGCGCATGCCCATCGCCCGGCCAGCGGCATCCATCGCACTCGACGGTTTCGAACTGCGCGTGCTGCAGATCCCGCTCCTGTCGCCTTTCACGACGTCGTTCGGCACCGAGCACGTGCGCGAGGTCATCGTCATGCGGGCGCTGACGGCCGACGGCGACGGCTGGGGAGAGTGCGTCACCGGTGCGGCGCCCCTGTACTCCAGCGAGTACACGCAGTCCTCGTGGGATGTCGCGCTCCGCTACCTCATCCCGGCCCTTCTGAAGCGCGAGCAGGTCGCCCCCGAGGATGTGGCTCCGGCGCTCGCGCCCTTCGTCGGACACCGGATGCCGAAGGCCGGCCTCGAGCTGGCCGTGCTGGATTCCGCCCTCCGGACCGAGGGCCGCTCGCTCGGCGACTACCTGGGCGCCGAGCGCGACCGCGTGCCGTCGGGGGTGTCGGTGGGACTGCAGAGCGACCCGGCCGCCCTCGTGGATGCCGTCGGCGGCTACCTCGACGAGGGGTACGTGCGGATCAAGATCAAGATCAAGCCGGGCCGGGATGTCGGGGACACGGGCGCCGTCCGCGACGCCTTCGGCGACATCCCGCTGCAGGTCGACGCGAATTCCGCGTACACCCTCGACGACGTCGTGGCCCTCGAGCAGCTCGACCGTTTCGAGCTGCTGCTGATCGAGCAGCCGCTGCAGGAGGACGACCTCGTCGACCACGCGACCCTGGCGAGACGGCTCCGCACGCCGGTGTGCCTCGACGAGTCGATCGTGTCGGTCAAGGCGGCGGCCGACGCGCTCGCGCTCGGGTCCGCCTCGGTGATCAACGTCAAGGCGGGGCGGGTCGGCGGCTACCTCGAGGCGGTGCGCATCCACGACCTCGCGCGCGGGGCGGGCGTGCCCGTGTGGTGCGGGGGGATGCTGGAGACCGGCATCGGGCGCGCCGCGAACGCGGCCCTCGCGGCGCTGCCGGGCTTCACCCTGCCCGGCGACGTCTCGGCATCGTCGCGCTTCTACGCCCGCGACATCGTGACCGAGCCCGCCGTGCTCGAGGACGGGCATGTGCGCGTCCCGACGGGCCACGGCATCGGCGTCGAGATCGACGCCGTCGCCCTCGACGAGTTCACCGTCGCCCGAGAGACCGTGCGGAGGTAGGGATGGGTTCTCGGATGCGGGGCGCGGCCCTCGCAATCGCGGCCTTGCTGCTCGCCGGCTGTGCCGCCCCAGGCCCAGGAGTCGGAGGCTCGGGAGCCGGAAGCCAAGGAGAGGGCACACCCACGCCGTCCCCCACCGCCGTGCCCCTGCCGGAGGGCATCTCGGTCGAATTCATGCAGCTGCGCGCCGACGTCGCGAAGCGCGCCGCCCAGATGCGCGTCGTGAACGGATCCGATACGGATCTCGAGATCACCCGGCTCTCCTTCGAGGACGACTGGTTCGTCGAGCCCGCGGTGCGGGACCGGGTCTCCCAGCTTCCGGCGGGACGCACCCTGGACCTCACGATCCAGCTCACCCCCTCGGAGTGCGACGACGAGCCGGAGCCCTCCGACCGTGTCAGCCGCGTGGTGATCGAGTACTCCGCCGAGGGGAGCGCCTTCACGTCCACGGCCGACCTTCCCGATCCCCTCGAGGTGATCCCCGCCCTGCACGCCCGGGAGTGCCTGCTGTCCGACCTGGAGCGCTCCACGGCCGTCGCGTTCACCGCGTTCCAGCCTTCCGAGACCGGGCAGGCGGCGACCCTCACCCTGACGCTCACGCCGACCGGCGATGCGGCGAGCGAGGTGACCGCCATCCGATCGACGAACCTCCTCTCGGTCGGTCAGGTCGACACGGCCGCCGACGTCTACCCGCTCGGTGTCGTCGTCCGCGAGGGCACGACCGATCCGATCGTCATCGACCTGCCGCTCGTGCCCTTCCGCTGCGACCCGCACGCCGTGCAGGAGGACAAGCGGGGCACGATCTTCGCCCTGGATGTCGCGATCGACGGCCAGGCCGGGGATGTCAACCTCGCCGCGCCGGAGGAGATGAAGGGGCAGATCCTCGACTGGGTCGCGGACTGGTGCCAGTTCGGCTCGTAGCGTGCGCGCGGGGAGCCGGGATCAGCGAGGGAGCCCCATCCGGGACGTGGAAGCGCTCCAGAGGGTGCAGACCTGCGCTCCGGAGGGCGCAACCCGGCCGACCCTATGCTGATCGCATGGCTCAGAGCAGCGTCGCTCCGCACGACCCCGCCGCCGCGCGGGGCAGTTCCCGCCGCACCCAATCGGAGATCTACCGAGCGGGCATCAGCGGCACGAGGCCCTCCGTCCCGGTCGACGCGGATGCCCTGGAGGCAGCCGCCCGCAAGACGCTGGGCGCTGAGGCCTTCGCCTACATCGCGGGCGGAGCGGGTGCCGAGCGCACGGTGGCCGCCAACCGGCGCGCGTTCGAGCGCTGGCAGGTGTGGCCCCGCCCCCTGCGCGACGTCGCGGAGCGCGACCTGTCGATCGAGCTGCTCGGCCGCCGTCGCCCGACGCCCTTCGTGCTGGCTCCGCTCGGCGTCATGGAACTCGCGCACCGAGACGCCGACATCGCGGTAGCCAAGGGCGCGGCATCCATCGGCGTTCCGTACACGCTCAGCAACCAGGCGTCGTTCGCGATGGAGGATGTCGCGGCGGCCGCGCCGGCGGGGGTCCGGCTCTTCCAGCTGTACTGGTCGGCGAACGACGATTTGAACGGCTCCCTGCTGCGGCGGGCAGAGGCATCCGGCTGCGAAGCCATCGTCGTCACGCTCGACACCCACCTGCTCGGCTGGCGCACCCGCGACCTCGATCTCGCCTACCTGCCCTTCACTCGCGGACTGGGGATCGCGCAGTACACGAGCGATCCGGTGTTCCAGCAGCTCGTGCGCGAGCGCGTTCGGACGGCGGGCGACCCCTCGACGGGCTCGGGGACCGGGGTCGCTGGGTCCGGCGACCCCTCGACAGGCTCGGGGACCGGGGTCGCTGGGTCCGTCGACCCCTCGACGGGCTCGGGGACAGGGGTCGCTGGGTCCGTCGACCCGGCGACAGGCTCGGGGACCGGGGTCGCTGGGTCCGTCGACCCCTCGACAGGCTCGGGGACCGGGGTTCGGATGACCGCCAAGACCGTCGCCGCCGGCATCCAGATCGCGCGCAAGGGCAGCGCACTGACGGGCGGCGGCCTGCGGGACTCGCTGCGCTCCCCGCTCCCGCGCGCCGCCGTCGAGACCTTCCTCGACGTGTTCTCCACACCGGCCCTGACGTGGACCGACCTCGCGAAGGCCCGGGAGTGGACGACCCTGCCGATCATCCTGAAGGGGATCCTCCATCCCGACGATGCGACCAGGGCGATGGATGCCGGGGTGGACGGCGTGTGGGTGTCCAACCACGGCGGCCGTCAGATCGACCAGTCCGTGCCGGCCCTCGCCGCCCTGCCAGGGGTCGTGGACCGCGTGCGCGGGGCCGTGCCCGTGATCTTCGATTCCGGCGTGCGGGGCGGCGCCGACGCCTTCATCGCCCTCGCGCTCGGCGCCACGGCCGTGGCGATCGGGCGCCCCTATGCCTACGGCCTGGCGATCGCGGGGGAGGCGGGTGTGCGCGAAGTCCTGCGCAACCACATCGCCGAGCTCGACATCACCCTGGGCCTCTCCGGATTCACGTCCATCCGGGATGTCGGGGCCGAGGCCCTTCGCGAGGCCTGAGCAACCCCGGTCCCTGAGCCGGTCGAGGGGCCGTCCCCTGCTGGCGGCTCAGCCCGCGACGCCCTCCCGCCGGCGCCGGGACCACACGAGCAGCAGCACCCCCGCAAGAGTGAGCACCACCGCCCCGAGCGGAGTCGCGCCGGCGTCCGTGCCGCCCGTGGCGGGGAGCGAACCGCCGCCGCTACCGCCACCGCTACCTCCACCGCCGCCCGGGTCGACGACCGCCACGACGGTCGTTGCCGCGGTCAGCGTCGACGACTCGGAGATCGCGGTCGACGTGGATGCGGTCACCGAGTTCTCGAAGGTGCCCGGGGTGTCGATCGTCGCGACGACCTCGACGGTGGCGATGTCATCCACCGGGAGGAGCCCGATGTCGCACGTGAGGGTCGCTGCGTCGATCTCGCACCCGGGCGTCGGCGTGGAGACCGGCGTGGTGCCCGCCGGGAAGGGGTCCTCGAGAACGACGTCCTCCGCGTCGGCCGACCCCACGTTCGAGACGGTCATCGTGAAGGTCACGGCTCCGCCGGCGATCACGGACGGCGGATCGACGGTCTTCGTGACGTGCAGCTCGGCGAGACGAGGCGTGCCCGTCACGATCGCCGACGACGAGTTGTTCGCGAGATCGGGGTCGAACACGTCCGGAGCCTCGCGTGAAGAGCTCGCCACGTTCTCGAATGTGCCTTCCTCATCCACGCTGGCGACGATCGACAGCGTCGCCTGTGGCGGCGGCTCGCTTCGACCCGGCCCGGGCAGGTTGACGGGAGGCAGATCCGGAATCGTCCATACCCCTGTGGACGCGTCGTAGGTGCCGACGCTCGGCGTCGCCGAGAGGACGGTCAGCCCGGCGGGCAGCACGTCGTCGACGAGGACCTCGCCCGACGCGTCAGGGCCGTAATTCCAGACGTCCACCAGGAACGTCACCTCGTCCCCGACGAAGACGATCGGATCAATGACCCCCTTCTCGACGACGATGTCGGCCGCCGGGACGAACAGATCGGCGTCGTCGATGTTGTTCAAGAGGTCGGGGTCGGCCTGGTCGACTCCGAGCACCACGGCAACGTTGCGGGTCCATCCGGTCCGCTGCACCTCGATCACGACAGTCAGCGTTCCGGAGGCGCCATCGGCGAGCGCTCCGATGGTCCACACACGCGTCACCGGATCGAAAGTCCCGACCGTTGTGGACGTGCTGACGATGGTGGCCGCGGGCATGATCGGATCGAATGCGACGACGCCCGTGGCATCGTTGGGTCCGCTGTTCGCGACGACGAGGGTATACGTCACTTGATCGCCGGGGCGGGAGGTGCTGGGGTCGGCCGTCTTCGAGATCGACAGGTCGGCCAGGACGATTCCGGTCACCTGCACGGACGCACTGTTGTTCGTCGGATTGCTGTCGGTCTGCGTCAGCGAGGTGAGGGTGACGGTGTTCACGAACGAGCTCGGCTGCGCGACGGTCGCCACGATGGTGAGGGATGCCGCGGCCCCGGACGCCAGGGATGCGAGCGTCCACTGCCCGGTCAGCGAGTCGTATGTGCCGTCGCCGGTGTGCGAGACGTAGGTGAGGCCCGCGGGGAGCTCGTCGGTCAGGACGACTTCGGTCGCGGTCGCCGCGGTGGGATCGGGGATGTTCTCGGCGGTGATCGTGAACTCGACCTGCTCACCGACCGGAACGGCATCCGGCGACGCTCCCGAGGGCACCGTCACGGACTTCTCCACGGCGATGTCGAGTTCGGGCTCGGCCGAGGTGACCGTGGCCGAGGAGGAGTTGTTCGACGGGTCGGGGTCATCCACGACGGGTGAGCCGATCGTGGCGGTGTTCACGAGGGTTCCCGGTTCGTCGATCGTCGCCGTCACGGTGGCTGTGACGTTCTGCTGACCCGGGGTGATCGTGCCGATCGTCCACGTGCCGGCATCCGCGGTGATCGTCCCCACCGACGCCGTCGCGCTGAGCACCGTGACTCCAGTGGGGAAGACGTCGGTCACGACCACCTGGAGCGCGGTCTCCGGACCGAGGTTGCTCGCCTGGAGCTGATAGGTCACCTCATCGCCGACCGTCACGACCTGGGGGAAGACGGCCTTCACGACCGCGAGGTCCGCGACGGGGTGCACCACGCTGAGGGTCGCCGAGTCGGAGTTGTTCGTCGGGTTGCTGTCGGGTGGGATCGGGATGCCGGTGAGCGAGGCGAGGTTGACATAGGTGCCCAGCGCCGCGCCGATCACGGTGATCGTGCGCGTGGCCGCCTGCCCTACTCCGAGCGTCCCGATGGTCCAGATCCCCGTCACCGGATCGTACGTGCCGTTGTCGGGATCGCCGGGACCATCGGCCACGAACGTGAGGCCGGGCGGCAGCACGTCGCGGACCTCGACGCCCGAAGCCGGCTGCGGTCCCGAGTTCGTGGCCGTGACGGTGAAGGTCGCCGTCTCGCCGAGCGGGATCTCGGCGCGGTCCACGGACTTGACCACCCCGATGTCCATGGAGGGGATGACGGGGTTGATCGTCGCGGAGGCGACGTCGTTCGTCGGGTCGCGGTCAGGTTGATCCGTCGCCGACCTCGACGCCGTGTTCGTGAACGGCGTACCGGTGTTCACGGTGGCGATGATCTCAAGGCTCTCGGTCTGACCGGTGGCGAGTGTGCCGATGGTCCACGAGCCGGTCGCCGGATCGTAGGTTCCCGCTGATGTGGTCGACGACTGGTAGACGATGCTCTCGACCGGTTCGCCGTCCGGGACGACGTCCGTCACGATGACGCCGGTCGCCGTCGAGGGGCCGTTGCCCGTCGCGGTGATGGTGAAGGTGACGTCGCTGCCCACGAGCGGCGCGTCGTCATCGACCGTCTTGGTGACCCCGACGTCCGTCGCGACCGGGATCTGCGCCTGCACGGGGCCGGCCGTCACGACCTGCCCGATCGGCGTCTGGGCCGTGACCGACGCCGTGTTGACGAGGAACCCCGCGGAGTTGATCTCACCGCCCTGGATCGTATGGGATCCGGAGCAGGTCATGCCTGTGCCGGGATCCAGCTGCCCGGCCTGGCAGGTGATTGCGGCCGGTGCGATGCGGTCGTCAGTCACGACGAAGCCGCGCACGTTGGTCCCGCCTGTGTTCGTCAGCGCGTACGAGTAGGTGACCTGCTGCCCGATCGAGTAGGGCGGCGGGGTCGTCACGGACTTCGCGATGGTGATCGATGAGACCAGCGGAACCGTGACGGTCGCCGGGGGCGAGACCACGGTGCCCCCGGCACCCGGCACCGCCGTCGCGGTGGCCACGTTGACGACCTGGCCGGCGTCGACATCCGCCTGCGTCACGACATGGGAGCCGTAGCAGCTCGTCGAGGATCCGACGGCCGGAGCCGTCGTGAGGCTCGTCGTGTCGCAGGTGATGCCGCTCGTGGCGATCTGGTCGTCGGTGATGAAGAGTTCGGTGACCGGGGCGCCCGTGTTGGTGACGATGTACTGGTACGGGATCTCGGTGCCGACGATGATGATCGGCGGGAGCGGCTGCCGACCGGCCCTCCTGTCGATCTGCTTCTCGAGCTGGAGGCTCGCGAGCGGGATGATCGTGTCGATGCTCGTCTGGCGGATGAGATGCACGTCGTTGGACCCGCCCGTCGACGCGGAGAATCCGAATTTATAGGTCGACGGGGTGTTCGGGGGTGCCGGGATAGCGAGCTCGGTCACCCACGGACCAGCATCCGTGTACCTCACCTGAACGATCACCCGCGCGACGGGGTCGGCGGCCGTGACCGGGGTTACCTGGACATTGACGGTCCGCTTGGACGCGTCGAGGCTCGCAGCACGGAGCGTGCCCGAGCCGCCGTTGAGGGTCGTGCCCGGCTTCGTGGGGTTGGTGATGGGCTTCGGCACCGTGGCATCGAGCCAGCAGTAGCCGCTCAGCCCGGCGCCGGGGCCCCGAAGCGTGATGACGTTCGGGGCGATTGCGCCGGAGGCGTTCGTCGGCGAGCGCTGGCCCGCCGGACAGTTCGCGCCGCGGTTCTCGCCATCGTCGAAGAAGTTGCCGAACGCGTCCAGGCCGACGCCGAGATAACCGCCGTTGACGCCCGGCTCGCCATTGCGCTGCGCGTAGCCGAGGCTGCCGCCGAGGCCGCCGGTCTGCGTGAGCGAGGTCGAGCCGTCGACGAGGAAGAACCCGATGCCGTCGGCGCCGTTGCCGCCGTACTGGTACTGCTCGAAGGTGACCGAGATGCCGCTGCTCGCGGGGATGGGCTTGTTGTAGAGGATGCTGCCCGCGCGGTTGCCCGCGGCATCCGTCAGCTGGAGATACCCGTTCGGCGCGCCGTTCATCGGCGGCACGGGGCCCGTGCGGTGCGCAACGCACGAGGGGATCTGTGCTTCGCCGGGAAGCGGCACCGCTCCCGATGGGGCACCTGTCAGGCAGGTGTCTCCCTGGATGCTCCACGCCGGATCGGCGGCGGAGGCCCCGGTGAAGGTCTCATCGACGATCGGCGAGCCGCTGGTCGGGGGATCTGCCGCCGCCGGCAGCGCGACCGCGATCAGTCCGGTCGTGGCGAGCAGAATGGCCAGCGCCATCGGGAGGATGTGGTGCCTGCGGTGCGTCGTGGACGTACGCGTCACAGTCGGCCTCTCATCGAAGGTGCGTGCCAGGGCCCCGTGCCGAGTCAACCACAGGGGCCTCACCGAGCAACACCCTCAACATGCGCCCACCGCGGCCCGAGAGCCGCGTGCGCCGAGCCTGCGACGACTAGGCTTGGCGGATGCCGCGGCGCAGTCGCGCCGGATGCGTTCTCCCCCCGTCCCGACCATTGGAGCCACCATGGCCGAGCTTTCACGTCTCGACAAAGTCATCGCCCTCGCCCGCCACCGCGGCTTCGTCTTCCAGGCGGGTGAGATCTACGGCGGATCGCGGTCGGCGTGGGACTACGGGCCACTCGGCACCGAGCTCAAGGAGAACATCCGCCGCCAGTGGTGGCAGACGTTCGTCCGCGGCCGAGGCGATATGGTCGGCCTCGATTCCTCGATCATCCTGCCCAAGCGCGTGTGGGAGGCATCCGGCCACGTCGCCACCTTCAGCGACCCCCTCGTCGAGTGCCTCAGCTGCCACAAGCGCTTCCGCGCCGACACCCTCGTCGAGGACTTCGAGGCGCGCAAGGGCCGTCCGCCGGAGGGCGGCCTCGCCGGCGTGCCGTGCCCGAACTGCGGCACGCGCGGCCAGTACACCGAGCCGAAGGCCTTCTCGGGCCTGATGAAGACTTACCTCGGCGTCGTCGACGACGAATCGGGCGTGCACTACCTCCGCCCGGAGACCGCCCAGGGCATCTTCGTCGACTTCAACAACGTCGTGACGGCATCCCGCAAGAAGCCGCCGTTCGGCGTCGGCCAGGTGGGCAAGGCGTTCCGCAACGAGATCACCCCCGGAAACTTCATCTTCCGCACCCGCGAGTTCGAGCAGATGGAGATCGAGTTCTTCACGCCGCCGGCCGAGGCGGGCGAGTGGTTCGAGCACTGGGTGGAGGCGTGCTGGAGCTGGTTCCTCGATCTCGGCATCAGCGAGGAGAACCTCCGCCGCCACGACGTGCCGGAGGAGGACCGGGCGCACTACTCGGCGGGCACGATCGACATCGAGTACAACTTCGGCTTCGCCGGCTCCAGCTGGGGCGAGCTGATGGGTGTCGCCAACCGCACCGACTTCGACCTCAAGAACCACTCCGAGGCCTCGGGCGTCAGCCTCTCGTACTTCGACCAGGCATCGGGCGAGCGGTACATCCCGTACGTGATCGAGCCGTCCTTCGGCCTGACGCGGGCCATGATGGCGTTCCTCGTCGACGCGTACCACGAGGAGGAGGTGCCGAACGCGAAGGGCGGCACCGACATCCGCACCGTCCTGAAGCTCGATCCGCGCATCGCCCCCGTCTCGGTGGCGGTGCTGCCGCTCTCGCGCAACGAGCAGCTCTCGCCGATCGCCCGCGAGGTCGGTCAGTCGCTGCGGGCGAGCTGGAACGTGGACTTCGACGACGCGGGCGCGATCGGTCGCCGGTACCGCCGGCAGGACGAGATCGGCACGCCGTTCTGCGTCACGATCGACTTCGACTCGCTCGAGGACCGAGCCGTCACCGTGCGCGACCGAGACACGATGGCGCAGGAGCGGGTGCCGCTCGACGGACTGCACCCGTACCTCGCCGAGCGATTGAGGGGCGCGTAGCGCGTCGGTGTCGCCTTGCGTCGTGGTCAGGCCTTCGCCGCGGCCTTCATCGCCTTCTTGTGCTCTCGGACCTTGGCGAGCGAGTCGGGCGAGACGATGTCGGCGACGCTGCGGTACGACCCCTCCTCGCCGTAGGGACCGGCTGCCTCACGCCAGCCATCCCCCTCGTATCCGTACTGCTTGCCGAGCAGGGCGAGGAAGATCTTCGCTTTCTGCGCGCCGAAGCCGGGCAGCGCCTCGAGGCGCCGGAGCACCTCCGAGCCGTCCGGATCGCCGTCCGTCCAGATCGCCGCCGCATCGCCGCCCCACCGGTCGCGGATCTCGGCGCAGAGCGCCTGCACGCGCCCGGCCATCGAGCCGGGGAAGCGGTGCACCGACGGCGGCACCTTGAACATCGCGGCGAACTCATCGGGATCCGCGCCCGCGATCGCCGAGGCATCGAGGGCGCCCGTTCGTTCACGGATCTTCTTCGGTCCGGCGAAGGCCGTCTCCATCGGCACCTGCTGGTCGAGCAGCATCCCGATCAGCAGCGCGAGCGGGTCGCTGGTGAGCAGCTCGTCGGCCGCGGGGTCGCCGGTGATATGAAGGGTCATCCCTCCAGTGTGGCACCGGGCATCCCGTGTCACACCGGCGAGGGGCGTTAGGTTAGGCAGACGCGCGCCACGACGCCGGGCCGCGACCGCACCGCTTCACAGAACGAATCCCCGCCGCATGCCGACCGCCCGCGCACCGCGTACCCACGCGATGACGGCCACGCGCCTCGCGCTCGTGCGGGTCGGGGCGTACCGCAGCCTGCTGGCGGGGATCGCCATCACGGTCGCGATGTCGGTGGCGCTGCTCTGCGGGCTCTCGGCATGGGTTGCGGTCGATACGCGCCACGCTCTCCGCGCCGCGTTCGCGGATGAGGCGACGTCGTACGCGCAGGTGCAGACCCGCATAGCGGATGACAGGACGAGCCAGAATGCCGCGGCCGACGCCCTGTTCGCCGATCTGTTCGGCGACGCGGCCCGCATCCAGCGCACCGACGTGGGCGAGGGCGACAGCACCAGGGTGGCGTGGCGCATCACCCCGCGGGCCGATCTGCTCGATCCCGGCAGGCTGGCACGGCTGAGCAGCGGCGTCGATGCCCTGCCCGATGCCTTCAGGGCATCGGATGCTGCAGTGCAGGGCAGCGAGGATTCGGGCGACCTCGCCGAGGCGCTGGATGCCGCCGCGATCGGCGTCGCCGCGGCATCCGCGATTGCTCCCGTGCCGGTCGCGCTCGTTGCCGTGCTGGCGTGGTTCGCCGTGCTCGAGCTGTCGCGGCTGCTCGGCGCCGCCCGGGGCCGCGAGTCGGTGCTGCTGCGCGCGCGGGGCCTGTCGCGGCGTCAGCTGTCGGTGCTGACGACCGCCGAGTCGGCCGGTCTCGCGCTGCTCGCGACCGCACTCGGCCTCGGCACGGCGGCGGCGGTGCTCGCGGTGCGCGACGGGGGGCCGGGAATCGCCGCCGCCCTGGCGGGGTGGCCGCTCGCGGTCGCCGCGGCCGTGACGTTCGCGCTGACCCTCGGCCTGCAGGGCGCTCGTGCCGCCAGACAGGCGGGCACCGCAAGAGCCGGTGCCGGGCGTATCGGACGCGCCGCGACCAGCGGCGCAGCGGTGCTCTTGGTGCTTGCGGCCGGCGTCTTCGTGTGGCAGGCGCTCAGCAGCCGCGGTGCGGCGCCCGACGACTCGTGGCACGCCATCGCGCTCGCCATCGCCCCCGCGCTCGGGGTGGCGGCGGTCGCCGTGCTGGCGGTGCTGATGTTCGCCCCCGCCGCGCGCGTCGTGGCCGTCGCCGCTGCCCGACGGGTGGGCTTCTCGCCCGCCGAGCCCGCTCGTCAGGTCGCGCGACGGGTGATGGCGTTCTCGACCGCGATCGCCATGATCGCGATCGCCGTCGCGGGCGCGACACTCGCGGCGGGCTACCTCGGCACGTGGCGCGCGGCCTCCGACAACGCCGCGCGGCTCGGAGCCGGGGCCCAGCTGCGCACGGTCGCCTCGATCGAGGTGACGCCAGAACGCATCGCCCCGGGGCTCGAGATCGACGGCGTGTCCGTCGTGACACCGGCCCTGACCGCCGATCTTGTGATCGGCGACGGCGGCGCATCCCTCGTGGCACTGCGGAGCGACAGCATCTCGCGGGTGCTGCTGCCCGTCGAAGGTATGGTCGATCCGGATGCCGTTGCGGCCGCGCTCGCGTGGGAGGAGACATCCGCAGCGCTCCCCGACGCGGCCACGGGCCTGCGCGTGACCGCCCGGGTGACGACGGCCGTGCCCGAGGCGGCTCAGGCGCTGCGCATCGGCGCCTGGGTGACGGATGCGACGGGGACGCCTGCCCGGGTGTCGTTCGAGAGCGCGGTGCTCGATGACGGGCAGTCGGGATGGGCGTTGACCGCGGAGGCGGCGCTTCCGACGGGCACCGCCCCGTGGCGCCTCCTCTCGGTCGACGCGACGCGCGACGCCTCGTCCCAGGGCGTGAACCTCCTCGTCTCGGATGCCGAGCTGGCCTCGCTCGAGGGCGCAGCGGCGCAGGGGCTCGAGGTCGAGCCCCTGCCGGAGCCCTCGGTGCTGCTGCACGGATTCGGTGCCGAGGCGGTCTCGGGGGCCGCCATCTGGAGCGGCGCGGGGCTCGCGCCGCCGCCGACGCCCGCGGTGATCAGTCAGGAGCTGGCCGATGGCCTGGGACTCGAGCAGGGCGACCCCGTCGACACCCGGTTCGACGGGACCGGCCGCACGGCGGCCCTCGTCGTGGCCGGTATCGCCCCTGCCATCGCCGGGGCGTCATCGAGCACCGCTGTCATGGTCGCGCTCGACGCGCTGTCCCAGAACCTCCTCGACGCATCCCCTCAGCCGGGCTTCGCGACCACGCCCCTGCCGCCGAACGGCGTATGGGCCGCCGGCCGGCCGCGGGCGGCCGCAGACCTCGGAGACGCCATCGGCGCGCCGGTGCAGAATCCCAGCGACGCGGCCGCGGCGATCACCTCGGGCCTCGTGCCGGCATGGTGGGCCTCGGCGGTCGGCGGGGCGGCACTCGCCGGTGTCGCCCTCGTCGCCCTGCTCGCGGCCCTCGCGGCGCAGCGCGCGGGCGAGGTGCTCGTGCTGCGTGCCCTCGGCAGCCCGCCCCGCGAGCAGTCCCGCTCGCGGGTCGTCGAGGCGCTGTTCGTCGCCGTGCTCGCCGCCGCGCTCGGCCTGGTGGGCGGCCTGATCCTCGCCTCGATACTCGTGCCGGTGATGGCCGAGACGGCTGTCCCGGGCGCCGTCGTGGCCACCGGCGGGCGACTGGTGCTGCAGCCCGGGGCTCTGCTCGCCGCCCTTGCCGTGCTCGCCGTCGCGCTCGGGGCGGCGGCCGCGCTCACGGCGTACGCGGTCCGGCGGCAGGCGTCATCGACCAGGCTCGAAGAGGCCGCGCCGTGATCCGCGGGCTCTCGACCCCGGCGCTGTTCGGCCGGCACCTGCGCACCGCACCCGGTGCCTCGCTCGCCGTCGCGCTGCTCGTGCTCGTGCTCTCGGCCCTGGCCGTGCTGGCCCCCCTCGCCATCACCGCGGTCAGCGATGCGGGGCTTCGGTACCGCCTCGACGGCGTCTCTCCGCTCGTGCGCGATGTGGACTCGTCGGTGGCGCAGGCTCCGCAGGTGATGCCCGGCGCCTCCGACCTGCCCGAGGCGACCGTGCTCGTATGGGGCGGATTCGAGGCGGCGCTGCTGAAGGCCCGCACCGATGCGGGAACGCCGCTCACCGGGGTGCTGGGCGATCCCTCCTACGTGGTGCGGATGGGGCGCATCGAGCCGTGGAGATCGTTCAACCTGTCGTGGGCGCTGGATCCCCGCTTCGCCGATCGCATCGAGCTCGTGGACGGCTCGATGCCGGCGGCGCCGCCTGAGGACTGGTGGGAGCAGTTCGGTCACGGCCCGCAGAAGCCCGTGGCGGAGCGGCCGCCGATCGAGGTCGTGCTGTCGGAGGAGAGCGCGGCCGACATGGAGTGGCCGGTCGGCGAGACGCGGCCCTACCCGCTCGCTCAAGGCTTCGAGGGTGATTACCCCTATCGCCTGAGCGGTGTCTATCAGCCCGTCCACCCCGACGACCCGTACTGGCTGCACGCGGGCGATGTGCTGGCGCCGGCGGTCCGCTACGACGGCGAGAACCAGGCCTACGTCTACGCGACGGGCTTCGCCGATCCCGGCTGGCTGACGGTGCTGCAGGCGTTCGATCCGGTCCAGACGACGGTCTGGTATCCGTTCGATCCCGGCGCCGTGACCGCGCAGAACGCCGGAGACGTGCTCGCCGACCTGCGCGGCTTCACGAGCGTCTCCCAGCCCATCACCCGGGGCGACACCGGCATCGGCATCACCGGTCTCACGTTCCGCAGTGGCGCCATCCCCGTGCTCGAGCGCGCCGTCGCGGAGGGACGCGTGCTGGTGGCGCTCGTCGCCATGCTCGCGGCCGGGCCCGTCGGCGTGGCGGCCGCCGTGCTCGTGCTCGGTGGCCGCATGATGCTCGAGCGGCGCCGCTCTGCGCTCGCCCTCCTGTCCGCCCGAGGCGCCGGATCGTCGGAGCTGCGCCTGCTCATGGGGATCGAAGGGCTCATCGTGGCGGCTCCGGCCGTCGCGGCAGGGGTTGCCCTCGGATACGCGGTCGCAGCGGCGACCCTCTCCGACGTGGGCGCCATGCCGAATCCGCTGCAGGCGCCGGCGATCCTCCTGATCCCCGCCCTGCTCGGGATCGCGCCGTCGGCGCTGCTGGCGGTCTCGTCCGGCTCCCCGCGTCGCGCGGAACGGGCCGACGCCCCGACACGGCGGTCGGCCTGGAGACCGGTGCTCGAGTGGACAGTGGTCGGCCTTGCAGCGGTCGCGACGACGGTGCTGGTGCTGCGTGGGATGGGTGACCCCACCGCGCCGCTCGATCCGCTGGTCGTCGTCGCGCCGCTCCTGCTGGCCTTCGTGGTGTGCATCGTGACACTGCACGCCTACCCCGTGCTGCTGCGCGCCCTCCAGTCTCGGGTGCAGCGGGCGGTGGGATTCACCGGGTTCGTCGGCGCCGCGCGGGCGCTGCGCGATCCGAGCACGGGGGTGGCGCCGGTGCTGGCCCTGATCGTCGGCATCTCGATCTCGGTGTCTTCCGGGGTGATGCTCTCGACGCTGGAAGCCGGCATCGCCCGCTCATCGCAGCTGCAGGCCGGCGCCGACCTGCAGCTTCAGACCGGTCGATTCGAAGAAGGGGCGGCGGATGTCGTGGCCGGCCTCGACGGCGTCGCGGCGGTCGCGGCGGTGGCCGAGGCGCGCAGCATCGAGGTGCTGGTCGATTCGGCGCGGCGCCTGGCCCCCGTGTACTTCGTCGACCAGCAGTCCCTCGCCGCTGTTCAGGGGCGCGACGGCACCGTGCCCGAGGGTGTCTCGCTGGCGGATGGGAGCGAGCCGATCCCGCTGCTCCTGTCAGAGCGAGCGGTCGAGGTGCTCGAGCCGGGCAGCGAGCTGAGCGTCGGAGGAGAGCCGGCCGAGGTGGCGGGAACGGCCGGAGACACGGCGCCCTTCACGTCGCTGAGCGCGTGGCTCCTCACCGCCGACGCCTACATGGAGGCCGTCAACGGGCGGCCGGCTCCCGTCGTCAGCATCCTCGTGAGGCTCGACGCGGGCGCCGATCCGACCGCAGTCGCGATCGCCGCGCAGGAGTCCCTCGGCGACAACGTGCGCACCCTCACGCCGGCCTCAGTGCGGTCATCGATCGAACAGGGGCCCGCGGCATCCGCCCTTCGCGTGACGCTCATCGCCTGCATCGCGCTCGCTGCGCTGCTCTGCGCGATCGCGGTCGTCATGACGCTGGTGCTGGGTACGGGTTCGCGGTCGCGCATCCTCGCGCTCCTGCAGACACTCGGCGCGCCGCCCCGGTCCGGGTCGGCGATCATCGCCTGGGAGCTCTGGCCGGCGTGCGCGGCGGCGATCATCGCCGGAACGCTCTACGGCTTCGCGCTGCCGGCGCTGCTGCTGCAGGTCGTCGACCTGCGCCCCTTCACCGGGGACTCGGCACAGCCCGCGTATGCGGTCGACCCGCTGATCCTCTTGGCCGCGATCGGCGGCTTCCTCGTCGTGACCGCGGTCTTCACACTGATCGCGCTCACGATCTCCCGCCGCGTGCGCGCCGCATCCATACTTCGAACTGTGGAGGATTCATGACCGCCCCCGTCCTCAGCGGCGCGTCGACGACACAGGATGCCGAGCCCGACATCCTGTGCGCGGACCTCGTGCGCATCTTCACGGCTCAGGGCGTGGAGGTGCAGGCGCTGCAGGGATTGAACCTGCTGATCGAGCGGGGCGAGCTCGTGGCGGTCGTCGGCGCGTCCGGCTCCGGAAAGTCCACGCTGCTCTCGATCCTGTCGAGCCTCGACACCCCCACCGCGGGGGTCGCGCGCGTGGCCGGGCGCGACCTGCTGACGATGTCGGCGCGCGAGCGCGTGAGGTTCCGGCGGGAATCGGTCGGGTTCGTCTGGCAGCAGACCTCCCGCAATCTGCTGCCCTACCTGACGGCGGCCGAGAACGTCGCCGCCGCACTCGCGATCACGGGCACGCTCAGAGCGGCCAGTGCACGGGCCGAGCGCGTGAACGCGCTGCTCGACCTGCTGGGTGTCGCGCACTGCGCCGACCGGAGGCCCGCCCAGCTGTCGGGAGGCGAGCAGCAGCGCGTCGCGATCGCGGTCGGCATCGCCAACGAACCGCGCGTGCTGCTGGCCGACGAGCCGACGGGCGAACTGGATGACGAGACCAGCGCCCACGTGCTCGAGGCCATGCGCTCCGTCAACCGCGAGCTCGGCGTCACGACGCTGATCGTCACGCACGACGCATCGGTGTCGGAGCACGTGGCCCGCACCGTGCAGATCCGGGACGGGCGCACCTCGACCGAGGTGCTGCGCTCGACCCAGGTCGACGAGCACGGCGCGGAGCACAGCATCGCCGAGGAGTACGCGGTGCTCGACCGCGTCGGCCGACTGCAGCTTCCCGACGAGTTCGTCGCGGCCCTCGACCTGCGCGAGCGCGTGCGCCTCGCGCTCGAGCCCGACCACGTGGCCGTGCGTCCCGGCGCTCCCGCCACGACAAGCAGCGCTGGCAGCACCGACAGTACGGACAGCACGGGCAGCACAGGCCGCACAGACCGCATACACAGCACAGGCAGCACACACAGCACAGGCAGCACAGACGAGGAGCACCCCGCATGACCACCGGTATCGTGCTGCGTGCGGAGGGGCTCACGCGTACCTTCTCCTCGCCCGCCGGCGACGTCCATGCGTGCGCCGACGTCGACCTCGAGCTGCGTTCGGGCGAGATCCTCGTCGTGCGCGGCGCGTCCGGCGCGGGCAAGACCACACTCCTGAACCTGCTGGGTCTGCTCGACCGCCCGACCGCAGGGCGAGTGTGGATCGGCGACACCGAGACGACGGGGCTCGACGAGGACGCGCTGGCGCAGCTTCGCCGGCACAACCTCGGCTTCGTGTTCCAGTCGTTCGGGCTGATCCCCGTGCTCTCGGCCGCGGAGAACATCGAGCTGCCCCTTCGCATCGCCAGGACCCCGCCGGCCGAGCGCACCGCCCGCGTCGCCGATGCACTGGCCCTGGTGGGCCTGCAGGCTCACGCCGCGCAGCGCCCCGCGGAGCTCTCCGGCGGCCAGCAGCAGCGCGTCGGCATCGCCCGCGGGATCGTCACGCGCCCGCGGATCCTGATCGCCGACGAGCCGACCGGGCAGCTGGACTCCCGCACTGCTGGCACGGTGATGGATCTGATCGGCGACCTGGTGCACACCCAGGGGCTCGCCGCGGTGGTCTCGACACACGACCCCCTGCTCGTGCAGCGCGCCGACCGCTTGATCGAGCTGTACGACGGCCGCATCACCTCGGAGACCCTGCGCGGGCGGGTTGCGGGCCGCGAGGATCAGCGTGGAGAGACCGTCTCCCGCACAGCGCCGCTCACGCGTGCGGAGGCACGCGCCGCTCGCGGGGAATGAGGGTCGAAGGGCGCCGGTCAGCCGGCGGCGAGCTGGTCGGGGCTGCCGGCCGCGGACTCGCCCGGCTCGTCGACCTCGATGCCGAAGAGGGTGTTGAGGGCGGCGACGTACTCCTCGGCGCGCCCCGCTTCCGCGAGCTCGTGGGCCCGGGTCGTCGGCGTGTGCAGCAGCACGCCGACGAGGTGGCGCAGCGACTGCTCGGTGCGTCCGTCGTCGCCGCGGGCCTGCGCACGGGCGATCTCCGACTCGAGCACGCCGAAGACGTGCGTCCGAAGGGCCACGACCGCCGGGGTGAGGCTCTGCCGTTCGCCGACGATCGCGAAGCGGCGGGCCGCGTCGCTCACGACCTGCCGAGCGGCATCCGTCGCCTGCAGCTCTTCGAGGGGCGCATGCAGACGGATCGTCTCGAGGTCGAGCAGCGCCACGCCGGGAACGGACGAGACGTCCGGGTCGACGTTGCGGGGGAGGCCGAGGTCGATGATCAGCCGGCGGTGCGCACCCTGCGTGCCGGCGGCGAGGGCACCCGTGCGCAGGGTCTGCGCCGTCAGCACCGGCGCTTCGGCGCTCGTGCAGGTCACGACGAGGTCGGCGCCCGCGGCGGCCGCGGCGTAGCCGGCGTCATCCACCGCACGAATGCCGTGCTTGGTCGCGAATTGCGACGCGCGTCCCGAGGGGGAGTACACGCGGATGTCGGTGGCGCCGTGATCGCGCAGGGCGGCGAGGGTCGCCGCCGCGTAAGAACCGGTGCCGACCATGAGCACGCGCTGCGTCGCCCAGTCCGCGATGCGGCTGTCGGCCAGGTCGAGGGCGAGCCGGACGAGCGACCGCCCGGCACGGCCGAGAGCCGTGGCGTTCTTGACGCCGCGCTGTGCCTCGGTCGCGCGCTGGAAGAGGCGCTCGAGTTCGGGGGAGGTGGTGCGGTGGCGCCGCGCTTCGGTCAGCGCGCGACGCACCTGGCCCGCGATCTCGCCCTCGCCGACGACCACGGATTCGAGCCCGGACGCGACGGCGAAGAGGTGCTCGGCGACGGCGGGGCCGGTCACGACCGAGTACGAGCCTTCGAGCTGCGCGGTGGTCACGCCGGTGGCGGCCTCGATCGCGAGCATCGCCGCTTCGACGCCGACGGCGCCGGCCGCGGTCACGGGCTCGTCCATGTCGATGTACGCCTCGAACCGGTTGCAGGTCGCGAGCACGACGGCCCCCTGAACGCATTCGTCGTGCTCCGCGATGAGCGGAGCGACGTCGCGGGTGTGCAGACTGAGCCTCTCGAGGAGGTCGAAGGGGGCGGTCTTGTGACTCGCCGTCACGCACAGCAGCACGCATACATTCTACCGGGCCGCGCAACGCCGCCAGGCCAGAGGGGCGGGTGCGAGGATGGGAGTATGCCCCTGGTCGATGCCCCGCTGCTGCGCGCGCCCCTTCTGAGAGCGCTGAAGGGCGATCGACCAGAGACCGCGCCGGTGTGGTTCATGAGGCAGGCCGGCCGCTCGCTGCCCGAATACCGCGAGCTGCGGGTGGGTACGCGAATGCTGGATGCCTGCCTCACTCCGGAGCTCGCCGCCGAGATCACCCTGCAGCCGGTGCGTCGCCACCGGGTCGACGCGGGCATCTTCTTCAGCGACATCGTGGTGCCGCTGCGCCTCGCCGGGGTCGACGTGCACATCGAGCCGGGCCGGGGTCCCGTCTTCGCGCAGCCGATCCGCACCGCGGACGACGTCGCCCGCCTCATCGCGATCGACCCTCGGACCGTGTCGGCCGCCGCCGACCCGATCCGCGAAGCCGTCGGCATCGTCACCGCCGAGCTCGGCGAGACGCCCCTCATCGGCTTCGCCGGAGCGCCCTTCACCCTGGCCGCCTACCTCGTCGAGGGAGGCCCCTCCAAGGAGCACCTGCGAGCCCGCGCGCTGATGCACGCCGACCCCGCCTCGTGGCACGCGCTCGCCGGGTGGCTCGCCGCGGTCTCTGGCGCGTTCCTCTCGGCGCAGGTCGACGCCGGCGCCTCCGCCGTGCAGCTCTTCGACTCGTGGGCGGGTTCGCTCTCGCCCCAGGATTACCGCGCCTTCGCCGCCCCGCATTCCGCGGCGGCGCTCGACGCCGTGCGCGGACGCGTTCCCCTCATCCACTTCGGTGTCGGCACCGGTCCCGTGCTGGCGGACATGCGGCTGGACGGACGGGCGGATGCCGTCGGCGCCGACTGGCGGATGCCGCTGGACGATGCTGCGGCGATCCTCGGACCCGACACCACGGTGCAGGGCAACATCGATCCCGCCCTGTTGGGAGCCCCCTGGCCGGTGCTCGAGCAGCACGTTCGCGACGTGCTGCGCCGCGGCCGCGCCGCCAGGGCCCATATCGTGAACCTCGGGCACGGAGTGCCGCCGGACACCGACCCCGACACCCTGACCCGCATCGTCGAGCTGGTGCACGCGGAGTCGTCGTGAGCGGCGAAGCCCTCGAGGAGCTGGCCGCCCACGCCCGCGAGACGCGCGTCGTGGTGATCGGCGCCGGCATCGCCGGGCTGGTGGCCGCCTACGAGTGCGCCAAGGTCGGCATCCGCGTCGCCGTCTTCGAGCAGTCCGGCCTCGTCGGCGGCTCGGTGCGCACGGCGGACGTCGGGGGCATCCCCCTCGACGTCGGCGCGGAGAGCTACGCGACCCGCGGCGGCCACGTGCGCGCACTCGTCGAGGAGCTCGGCCTCGGCGGGAGCATCGTCGCACCCACCCCCGGTGGGGCATGGGTCGTGGGGCTGCCCGCGTCGCCGGGCGCGGCGCCGCTCCCCAAGGGCGGGGTGCTCGGCATCCCCGACAACCCCTTCGCCGACGACGTCCGCCGGGTGATCGGGTGGCGCGGCGCCTGGCGTGCCTATCTCGACCGCGTGCGACCGCCCCTGACGATCGGGCACGAGCGCAGCCTCGGCAGGCTCGTGCGAACGCGGATGGGAACCGCCGTGCTCGAGCGCCTGGTGGCTCCGGTGACCACGGGCGTCTACTCGTCGCACCCGGACGACATCGACGTGGACGTCGCGGCCCCCGGCCTGAACGCCGCGCTGACCCGCGCCGGCTCCCTGTCCGGCGCGGTGGCGGTGCTGCGTGGCGAACGCACGACGGCCCCCGGGGCGGCGATCGAGGGAATCGATGGCGGGGTGTACCGGCTCGTGGAGGCGCTCCTGGCACGGCTCGACGAACTAGGGGCCGAGGTGCACACCGGCGCGACCGTGGAGTCCGTCGATCGGGTGGGCGAGCGCTGGACCGTCTCGGTGGCGGGGCAGGAGGAGGAGCGCGCGGATGCCGTGATCGTCGCCACCCCCGAGGCCGCCGCCCGGCGCCTGCTCGCGACGGCCGTGCCCGCGCTCGGGACCGCGGCCCTGCGTCCGGGCCCCGACGTGCACGTCGTCACGCTCGTGCTCGACGCGCCGGCGCTCGACGCGCACCCCCGCGGCACCGGCGTGCTCACCGTCGCCGGTGCGAGGGCGGCGAAGGCGCTCACGCACTCCACCGCCAAGTGGCCGTGGCTCGCCGAGCGCATGCCGGCCGGGCGGCACGTCGTCCGCGTCTCCTTCGGCAGCCAGGGCGAGCCGCCCGCGACCACCGGGCTGAGCGACGAGGACGCCGCCGCGCTGGCCCTCGCCGAGGCATCCGCTCTGCTCGGCGTGCCCCTCTCAGCCAGCCAGCTGGTCGACGCACGGCTCGAGCCTTACGGGCAGGCGCAGCCGGCCTCGGTGCTCGGTCAGCGCGATGCGGCCGCCGCGGCACGCGGCGCGATCCACGGGGTGGACGGGCTCGCGGCCACAGGCGCGTGGCTCTCGGGCACCGGCCTCGCCCAGGTGGTGCCGGACGCGATCGCCGAGGCCGAGAGGGTGCGCCAGTCGGCGCTGTGGGGCTGAAATAGGCGGTTAAGCACTCCTGACCGCCCGGTGTCAAGGGTTACGACGGGTGGATGCCGACTTCGGCATGCGGGGCTAACCTGGAGGCAGATCAGCAGGAAAACCCGAGCGTAAGGAGACCCCATGAAGGGCAAAGTCGGACTCGTCATCGGCCTTGGAGCGGGCTACATCCTCGGCTCCCGCGCCGGCAAGGAGCGCTACCAGCAGATCAAGGAGCAGTTCCTGAAGGCCTGGAACACCGAACCCGTGCAGCAGCAGGTGACCAAGGTGCAGGACTTCGCGAAGTCCAGCATCGCCTCGCTGCCGTCGGCCGTGTTCGATGGCGCGGTCAAGGTCAAGAACGCCGTCACGAAGCAGGGAACACCGGGCGAGAAGCTCGACTCGGGCATCAAGGCCGGTCAGTCATCGGCGGAAGACGTCAAGAAGGCCGCGGCCGAGACGGCCGCAGCGGCGAACGCCTCATTCGACGAGGTGGCCGCCCCCGCGAACGGCGATGTCACCGGACCGAACGCCGCGTCGCTGCCCACCGGCCAGATCTGATGACGACACCACGGGGCTTCCGCGATCGCGCGGACGACAGCCTCTTCACGCTCCTGGGCGACGTCCCGGAGCTGGTGCGCAA
Source organism: Microbacterium sp. DT81.1 (assembly GCF_049844955.1). NCBI lineage: Bacteria > Bacillati > Actinomycetota > Actinomycetes > Micrococcales > Microbacteriaceae > Microbacterium > Microbacterium sp. DT81.1. Next base: position 122,890 of record NZ_JBNCMA010000005.1, on the reverse strand, counting down.
CCTCGTCGTCGCAGAGGTCGACAGCGCCAAAGTGTGGGTGACCAAGACGGCGAAGGACGTCGGGGTGGGCGCCGGGTGGTTCGTCGCCGCCCTGTTCTTCCTGTTCTGGTCGATCGCGGCCTTCGGGGCGTTCGTCATCATCGGCCTTTCCTCGTGGTGGCCGGCCTGGGTGTCGGCGCTCGTCGTGTTCCTCTTCCTCGTCGTCGTGGCCCTCGTGCTGGCGCTGCTGGGCTATCTGCGCTTCCGTAAGATGTCCAGCAGCCGCACGCCCGTTGACTCGGTGCAGCAGGACGTCCGCATGGTGAGAGAGGTCGGCGATGAGTTCTAGCAGCGCGATGGCACCGAAGAAGCAGGTGCCCGTTCCCGTTCCCCGCACGGCGGTTCCGCTCGGGATCTCCGATCCGGTCGAGAGTGCGCGGGCCGAGCTCAAGGCCGCGCTGATGGCGATCGAAGTGAAGGCCAATGTGCCCAAGCGGCTGACGACCGCCACCGACGACGGCGTGCGCAAGGCGCGCGTCTTCGCACGCCGTCAGCCGGCCGCCGCGATCGCCGCCGTCGTCAGCATCGCCGCAGCCGTGGGCACTGCCGTCTGGGCGGCGGTGCGCGCCTACGCGCGCTGACCCGTCGGACCGTGCGTTTGGCCGCGAGCACGTGGCGGGACAGACTGGACCCATGGCCGAGTACTTCTCACCCGCGCCCTTGCAGGATTCACCCGACCCGCTGACGGCATCGCCGAGCGGTTTCACGCTGTGGGCGGTGTGGCGGCGCGATCCGGTGCGGCCCGTCGTCGAACCGGACGACACGGAGCTCACGGCGATCGTCGACCTGGTGGAGCAGAGCGGCGTCACCGTGCGCGGCTTCTACGACGTGAGCGGGCTGCGCGCCGACGCGGACCTCATGGTGTGGCTGCATGGACCGCTGCCCGAGGACCTGCAGCGCGCGCTGCGCCGACTTCGCCGGACGGAGCTGCTGAAGAACCTGCTGCCGACGTGGAACGCGATGGGCGTGCACCGCGACGCGGAGTTCAACCGGCAGCACGTGCCCGGATTCCTGCGCGACATCCCGCCGAAGAGGTGGCTCTGCCTCTACCCGTTCGTGCGGAGCTTCGAGTGGTACCTGCTGCCGGAGGAGGAGCGGCGGCGGATGCTGGCCGAGCACGGCCGCAAGGGGGCGGCCTTCACTGGCGTCCTCGCGAACACCGTGGCCTCGTTCGCCCTCGGCGATTACGAGTGGCTGCTTCCGCTCGAGGCCGACGAGGTGACCGAGCTCGTCGACCTGATGCGCGACCTCCGTGCCACCGACGCGCGTCGGCACGTGCGGGAAGAGGTGCCCTTCTTCACCGGGCGCCGTCTCGAGCTGCGCGAGATCGCCGAGGTTCTCCAGTGAGCCGGCGTGGGATGAGGGCCGCGGCGCACCACGGGGCAACGTGCCCATGACGGCGCCGCTGCGGCTCGGCACCCGGCGCAGCGCCCTGGCGCTCGCCCAGTCGACCCACGTCGCCGACGCGCTCGCGGCCGCCTCCGGCCGGAAAGTCGAGCTCGTGCCGATCGTCTCCGAGGGCGATGTCTCCCGCGCCTCGCTCGCGGAGCTGGGCGGCACCGGCGTCTTCGCGACTCGCCTTCGCGAGGCGCTCCTGGCGGGCGAATGCGATCTGCTCGTGCATTCGCTCAAGGATCTGCCGACGGCCGACCCGCCCGGCCTCACGATCGCGGCGATTCCGGTGCGCGAGGATGCCCGCGACGTCGTCGTGACCCGCGACGGCACGCCCCTGCACCGCCTGCCGGCCGGCTCCACGGTCGGCACCGGATCGCCTCGCCGCATCGCCCAGGTGCGCCGGCACAACCCGCGCATCCGCGTTCAGGACCTCCGGGGCAACGTCGACTCCCGCCTCGGGCGCGTGCGGGACGGCGAGCTGGATGCCGTCGTGCTGGCCGCCGCCGGATTGTCGCGGCTCGACATCCTGAGCTCGCAGCAGTTCGGGTTCGAGCCCCTCGGGCTCGCCGAGTGGCCCACCGCCGCCGGCCAGGGGGCCCTCGCCGTCGAAACGCGGGCGGATGCCGCATCCGATCTGCTCGAAGTGCTCTCCCGGCTCGACGATGCGGCGACCCGCATCGCGGTCACGGCCGAGCGCACCGTGCTGTCCGAACTCGAGGCCGGCTGTCATGCCCCCGTCGGGGTGCACGCCCGGCTGCTCGCGGGCGAACTGCGGGTTCGTGCGGTCGTCTACGCGCCGGGCGGCGATCGGCGCCTGGCCGTCGACAGAACAGACAGCGTGGACCCGGGGTATATTCGATTGCAAGGCAGTGGCAATGGAGCGGACGCTGCCGATGGCACAGACCCGATCGTCCGCGCTCGCGGTATCGGGCACGCTGTCGCCCATCGGCTGCTCGAACGTGGGGCAGCCGGCCTGGTACCACGAGAGTCAGCCCCATGAACCCAGCCTTCGGACACCCGAAACCCGACAAGCCCCTCGTCGGGTGGCGCGTTCTGGTGCCCCGAGGCGGTCCGTGGGGTGATGGCGTGGCCGCGAGCCTTCGAGCGCAGGGTGCCACTCCCGTCGTGGCGCCGCTCATCAACTTCGCACCGGCGAACGATCTCGAAGCGCTCGATGCGGCACTGGCCGATCTCGAGGCGGGCCACTTCGACTGGCTCACGGTCACAAGCGCGACCACGGTCGATGTGCTCTACGCGCATCGGACGTTCATCCCCGCCCGCACCCGCATCGCGGCTGTCGGTGAGACGACGGCGGCGGCCCTCCAGGCCGCCGGCTACCGGGTCGATCTGGTTCCCGATCGCGACAACTCCGCCGCCGGCATGGCCGAGCAGCTCACCGCCCTCGAGCCGGCGCCCCCGCCGCGGCGCATCCTGACCCTGCGGAGCGAGATCGCGAAGCCCGTGCTGACGAAGTCGCTGATCGCCGCCGGCCATGACGTGCGCAGCGTCGTGGCGTACCGCACCGTCGGCGTGCCGGTCACCGAACGCATCGCGCGCGACGTGGCGAGCGGCCGCATCAACGCCATCCTGGTGACGAGCGGCTCGGTCGCCGAGCAGGTGTACGCCCAGTTCCCCGAGATCCCGTCTGAGACCGTGATCGCCGCGATCGGCCCCCGCACCGCGAAGGACGCCCGCAAGGTCGGCCTCTCCGTGGATGTCGTCGCCGACCGCCAGACGGTCGATGCGCTCATCGAGGCTGTTTCTCAGTTCAAGCTCCCGCACGCCGCCGACGAGTTCCAATCGTGAGCTTCCCCACCCACCGCCCTCGGCGGCTGCGGCAGTCGCCCGCCGTGCGGCGGCTCGTGCGAGAGACGCACCTCGCGCCGTCGCAGCTCGTCCTGCCCCTCTTCGTGCGGGAAGGGCTGAGCGAGCCGGTCCCGATCGGCTCGATGCCGGGGATCGTCCAGCACTCGCTCGACTCGCTCCGGCGCGCGGTGGCGGATGCCGCTGCCGCCGGCGTCGGCGGCGTCATGCTCTTCGGCGTTCCCGAGGTCCGCGACGGCAGGGGCTCCGGAGCCGACGACCCGGACGGCATCCTGAACGTCGCGACCACGGCCGTCGCGGCCGAAGTAGGCGACGCGCTGGTGGTGCAGACCGACCTCTGCCTCGACGAGTTCACCGACCACGGCCACTGCGGCGTGCTCGACGAGCGCGGCGGCGTCGACAACGACGCGACCCTCGACCGCTACGCCGCGATGGGCCTCGCGCAGGCGCGTGCCGGATCCGCCATGCTCGGCCTGTCCGGCATGATGGACGGCCAGGTCGGCTTCGTGCGGGCGGCTCTGGATGCCGAAGGCTTCTCGGACACGCTCCTGCTGGCGTACTCGGCGAAGTACGCCGGCGCGTTCTACGGACCGTTCCGAGAGGCCGTGGATTCCCAGCTCAAGGGCGACCGCCGCACGTACCAGCTGGACCCCGGCAACGGACGCGAGGGCGTTCGCGAGGCGCTGCTCGATGCCGATGAGGGTGCGGATGTCGTCATGGTCAAGCCCGCGCTGCCCTACCTCGACGTGCTGGCCGAGGTGCGCGCCGCCGTGGACATTCCCGTGTGGGCATACCAGGTGTCGGGCGAGTACGCGATGATCGAGGCGGCCTCGGCGCACGGCTGGATCGACCGCCGCGGGGCGGTGCTCGAGTCGCTGCTCGGCATCCGCCGGGCCGGAGCGGACGCCGTGCTCTCCTACTGGGCGGTCGAGGCCGCCGGCTGGCTGCGGGACGGAGTCCGATCGTGACCGTTCTTCATCCCTCCGATGCCAACGACGAGCTCTTCGCGCGTGCGCGCGCCGTCATCCCCGGCGGAGTGAACTCGCCCGTGCGCGCGTACGGCTCCGTCGGCGGCACGCCGCGGTTCCTTGCCTCGGCGAGCGGGCCGTACGTGACGGATGCCGCCGGCCGGACCTACGTCGACCTCGTCGCCTCGTGGGGCCCCGCGCTGCTCGGGCACGCGCATCCGGAGGTCGTCGAGGCCGTCCGCGAGGCGGCGAGCAGGGGTCTGTCCTTCGGCGCACCGACCGGTGCCGAGGTGGAGCTCGCCGATCTGATCGCGGGCCGTGTCGTCGCGCCGGACGCGCCCGTCCCCACGCCGATCGAACGCGTGCGCCTCGTGTCGACGGGCACCGAGGCGACGATGACCGCGATCAGGCTCGCCCGCGGGTACACCGGCCGCGACCTGCTCGTGAAGTTCGCCGGGCACTACCACGGGCACTCCGACGGGTTGCTGGCGGAGGCGGGGTCCGGCGTCGCGACGCTCGCGCTGCCGGGCTCGGCCGGCGTGCCGGCACCGGTCGCCGCGCAGACGCTCGTGATCCCCTACAACGACCTGTCCGCGGTGGACGAGGTCTTCGCCGCGCACAGCGACCGCATCGCGGCCGTGATCGTCGAGGCCGCCGCCGCCAACATGGGCGTCGTGCCGCCGCTTCCGGGCTTCAACACGGCCCTTGCCGAGCGCGCGCACGCCCACGGGGCGCTGCTGATCATCGACGAGGTCCTCACCGGGTTCCGTGTGCACCCGGCGGGCTTCTGGGGGCTGCAGGCGGCGCAGGGCGAGCACTACACCCCCGACATCTTCACGTTCGGCAAGGTCGTCGGCGGAGGGATGCCGCTCGCCGCGCTCGGCGGACGCGCAGACATCATGGAGCGGCTCGCGCCCACCGGGCCGGTGTATCAGGCCGGAACCCTCTCGGGGAACCCGCTCTCGGTCGCCGCAGGGCTCGCGACGCTGCGTCTGGCGACGCCCGAGGTGTACGCGCGGGTGGATGCCGCCGCCGACGCGGTCGCGACGGTCCTGTCGTCCGCCCTCGCGGCCGAGGGCGTGGAGCACGCCGTTCCCCGGGCGGGGTCCCTGTTCGGGCTGGTGTTCGCCGCTTCGGCCCCTCGGGACTACGCCGCGGCGCAGGCGCAGCAGTCGTGGCGCTACCCGCCGTTCTTCCATGCGATGCTCGACGCGGGCGTCTCGCTCCCGCCGAGCGTCTTCGAGGCCTGGTTCCTGACGGCGACGCACGACGACGAGGCCCTCGGCCGGATCATCGAGGCGCTCCCGGCCGCGGCCCGTGCCGCGGCATCCGCCCCGCGTCCTTAGGGCGCCGCGCGCCCCTTCGCCGCTTCGCGCTGCACGGCGTTCGTCGAGCTGCCGCGCCGACGGAGCGCCCTCGGCGCCCCCGTGCCGCTTCGCGCTGCACATTCCTGCACGCGCGGCTCATGTTCGCGCAGCGCGCGTCGAGAAGTGCAGCGCGAAGGGCGGCGCGAAACGCCGCAGGGGAACCACCCCCTGCCCGGCGTTACTCAACCCTGCGCGAACCTCAGCGCAGACGTGCGTACGTCGAAAGAGAACACCGGAACCCGCGCGACACGCCGGTGCCGCAGCCGCCGGTAGGGTCGAACGAGTGCGCATCCTCATACTCGCCGGAGGCGTCGGCGGCTCGAAGTTCACCCTCGGAGTCCGCGCGGCGGCCGGTCACGACGACCACATCACCGTGGTCGCCAACACCGGCGACGACCTGTGGCTGAGCGGAGTACGGCTGCAGCCCGACGTCGACTCCATCGTCTACGCGCTCGCCGGCGTCAATGACACGCACCGGGGCTGGGGCCGCGCGGGGGACACGGAGCGGGTCAACGAGGAGCTGCAGGCGTGGGGCGCCGGCTGGCCCTGGTTCACCCTCGGCGACCTCGATCTCGGCACGCACCTCGCCCGCACGGGGTGGCTTCGCGACGGCGCGACGCCGACGCAGGTGCTCGATCGGATGTCTCGCCGCTGGCCCCTCGGCGTGCACCTGCTTCCCATGACCGACTCAGAGGTCGACACCATCGTCACCGTGCGAGACCAGGATGGCGAGCGGCCCATGCACTTCCAGGAGTGGTGGACGCGGTGGCGGGCCGCCCTCGAACCGGTGCGCTTCGAAAATCCGGGCATGGCCGAGGCGCGGCCCGCACCCGGAGTCGCCGAGGCGATCGCCAACGCCGACGTGGTGCTGCTGGCACCCTCCAACCCCGTCGTCTCGATCGGGCCCATCCTCGCGGTGCCCGGCATCAGGGATGCGCTCACGGCGACGCGCGCGGCGGTCGTCGGCGTGTCCCCCGTGATCGGCGGCCGGGTCGTCCGGGGCATGGCGGATGTCTGCCTCGCGGCGATCGGCGTCGAATCGAACGCCTCGGCCATCGCCGCGCACTACGGAGCCCGCGCGAGCGGGGGAGCGCTCGACGCCTGGCTGCTCGGCGAGGAGGACGAGGCACTGGCCCCCGAGGTCGAAGCCGCCGGCATCCGTGCTGTCGTGGCGCCGCTGTGGATGCGCGACGAAGCCACCTCGGCCGCCCTCGCCAGTGCCGCGCTCGGCGCCGGGCGACGTTGACTCCCGACCCGAGCGCGTGGCATCCGGGCCGTGTGCACGGGTTTGGGGCGCATTCCCTCCGCTGGGGCGCACGAGACGCGCCCCGACGGACGGATCACGCCCCGAGGTTCGGCAGAACCCGAGGCGGCGAGGCGGCGAGCAGCGCGGCCGTTCGCCGGCCGAGGCCGAGCGCCGTGGCCTGCGCCAGCTGATCGGCGGTGTCCACGTCGCGGCGCAGGGTCGAGTCCTCCGGCACGGGCAGCGCCGCGAAGCCGAGAGCCAGGTGCGCGGCGAACGACCCCTCGCCGAAGGCCGAGCTCCACGGGATGCCGGCACGCGCGGTGACCAACGTGGAACCGGTGCCCTCGGCATCCGCCACCACCCCCCGGTCGACAATCGCGGCGGCCGAGAGCGCCGCGGCCAGATCCTCTGAGCGCAGCGCCGGCAGGTCCCCGAGCAGGGCAGCCCGCGGCATCCCCTCGCCCACGGCGGCCGCCCCACGTGCGATGGCCCCGTTCAGTCCGCCGGCGAGCACGGTGGGCGGCAGGGTCAGCGCCTCGGCGGCGCTCGGCGTCTCCTCGACGAAACGCAGACCCGGGATGTCCGCCGCCTGCAGAACGAGCCCGGCGTCATCCGTCACGACGACGACCCGCTCCACCGCTTCGCACGCCGCCGCCGCCGCGATCGTGTCCAGCGCCACCGCGCGGGCGATCGCCACCCGGTCCACGGCGTCGACGGCGAGCCGTGACTTGCCCAGGACCGACGGCTTGACCGGGACGAGGACCGTCCAGCCGGTCATTCCGGATGCCGCGCGCGCAGCCGCGGCAGGATCTCGGCGCCGTACGTCCGAAGGAACTCCTCCTGGTCGTGCCCCGGGTCATGGAACACGAGGTGGCGGAAGCCCAGGTCGATGTACCGCGAGATCGACTCCACGTGCTCTTCCGGGTCGTCCGACACGATGAACCGCGACGCGACGCGCTCGATCGGCAGCTCCGCCGCGAGGCGCTGCATCTCCAGGGGGTCGTGCACGGCCATCTTCTCCTCGGCCGACAGGGCGAGGGGCGCCCAGAACCGGGTCTTCTCCAGCGCCACCGCGCGGTCCGGGTGGTAGGAGACCTTCACCTCGATGAGGGTGTCGATCGCGTCGTCGGCCCGGCCCGCCTTGGACAGTCCTTCGCGCAGCGCGGGCAGCAGCGTGTCGGTGTACAGCTCGGGGGCCTTGCCCGACGTCGTGATGTAGCCGTCGGCGATGCGACCCGCCAGCCGCGTCGCCGCCGGGCCGGAGGCGCCGATGTAGATCGGCACCTTCTGGTCGGCCGGTGGACGGTCGTAGATCGTCGCGTCGTGGGTGGAGTAGTAGGTGCCCTCGTAGGTCACCCGGTCCTCTGCCCAGAGTTTCTCGATGAGCGCGATCGCCTCCTTCATGCGCTGGAAGCGCTCGGGCGGCTCCGGCCAGTCCAGCCCCAGGGTCACCTCGTTGAGCGCCTCACCGGTTCCCACACCCAGGATGACGCGGCCGGGGTAGAGCACGCCGAGCGTCGCGAAGGCCTGCGCAACGACCCCCGGGTGGTAGCGGAAAGTCGGCGTCAGCACCGAGGTGCCCATCACGATGCGCGAGGTGCGCTCGCCGAGCGCGCCGAGCCATGGGAGGGATGCCGGGGCGTGGCCGCCCTCGTGCATCCATGGCTGCAGGTGGTCCGACACGAACACCGAATCGAAGCCCATCTCCTCGGCGAGCACGCCGAACTCGAGCAGCTCGCGCGGGCCGAACTGCTCGGCGGATGCCTTGTACCCGAAGCGCAGGGGGATGGTCATGGGGTTCCTTCCGACAGCGGCGAGGGTTCGCGGGCGAACGCCGCGGGATCGATGCGGGCGAGGCGCTCGCGGAACTCGGCGACCGTGCCGGGCCAGAGCAGGGTCAGGCGGCCGGAGCGCTCGTCGACGTACCAGTTGCGGCATCCGCCGGCGACCCACGACGTGCTCGCGGCCCGGTCGTCGATCTCCGACGTGTACGCCTGTTCGGCGTCGGCGTGCGCGTCGATCGTGCGACCGTCGGCGAGGCAGCGGAGCACGAACTCCGACTGTGCCTCCATCATGAGCACCGCGGAGTTGTGGCCGAGCGACCCGTTGGGCCCGTTCAGCACGAACAGATTCGGGAACCCGGAGATCAGCGTCGAGGCGACCGAGGTCATCCCCCGGCTCCAGTGTGCGGCGAGCGTTTCTCCGTCGGAGTTCTCGACCAGATCGGCGTACGGCTGGCGCGCCGCCTCGAAGCCGGTGGCGAGCACGAGGATGTCGGCGTCGTAGCGCGCTCCGCCCGCCGAGACGAGAGCCCGCCCCTCGACCGCCGCGAGCGCAGATGCCTCGAGTGTCACGGCGCCGGACACGACGGCCGGGTAGAAGTCGTCGGAGAGCAGGACGCGCTTGCACCCGAAGGCGTAGTCGGGCGTGAGAGCTTTGCGCAGCGCGGGATCGGGGACCTGCGCGGTCAGGTGCGAGAGGGCGATCGAGCGAGCGGATGCCGCGGCCGCGACGTCTCCGGAGCGCGAGGCGTAGCGGGCCTCCCCCTCGGTGTACAGGTCCGCGCGCAGGCGCGCGAGCGCGCCGGCGTCGCTGGCGAACGCCAGGCGCTCGGCATCCGTGTATACGCGGCCCTCGCGCGGGACGATCCAGGCGGGCGTCCGCTGGAACAGGGTCACGGCGGCGCCGCGCCGGACCAGCTCGGGCACGAGCTGCACGGCGCTCGCACCGGTGCCGACGACCGCCATGCGGGCTCCGTCGACGGCGACGGAGTGATCCCAGCGCGCGGAGTGGAACAGCGGGCCGCGGAAAGACTCCAGCCCCGGGATGTCGGGCACCGACGGCTCGGTGAGCCGCCCGCACGCCAGGACGAGAGCTTTCGCCTCGATGCGGCGCGCATCGGCGCCGCCGACGTCGAGCTGCCACAGGTCGCCGTCCCAGCGGGCCCGCAGCAGCGGGGTGTCCAGCTCGATGTGGTCGCGCACCTGGTCGGCGACGCGATCGAGGTAGGTCCTGATCTCGGCGCCCCGGGCGAAGACGCCCGACCAGTGCGGGTTCGGATGCTCGGCGAAGCCGTAGAGGTGCGAGGGCACATCGCAGGCGACGCCCGGATAGGTGTTGTCCCGCCACGTTCCGCCGACGGAGTGCCCGCGCTCGAGCACGAGGAACGACTCGCGGCTCTCGCGGCGCAGCGCCAGCGCCATGCCGATGCCGGCGAAGCCGGCCCCGACGATCGCCACATCGATCGGCGCGCTCACGAGTGCGCCTCGCGGTAATCCGTCGTACGCAGGCGGAAGGGCCGGAACAGTCGGCGCGCGATGCGCGCGGCATCCGCCGCGGGAAGCTCGAGTCCGTACTCCGCACCCACCCGCGGCAGCACACGGCCGTCGAGCAGCGACCCGCCGAGGTCGTCGGCACCGGCACCCAGCAGCACCGCCGCGTCCTCGCGCCCGACCCGCGTCCACGGAACCTGCAGGTGCGGGATCGATCCGCTCAGCATCAGCCGCGCGACCGCGAACATGGCGCGGTGCTCGCCGATGGGCGATCGGCCCTCGACGAGGGGCACCCCGTGCCCTGGCAGCGGGATGGGCACGAACTCCGTGAACCCGCCTCCGGTCGCTGAGCCTGTCGACGCGGTCTGGATCGCGCGCAGGGCACGAAGGTGCGCGATCCGCTCGGCCGCGGTCTCGACGTGCCCGTAGAAGAGCACCGAGGTGGAGCGGAAGCCGGCGCGGTGCGCCGCGACGATCGCCTGCGTCCACCGATCGATCTCGAGGTCGCCAGGGGCGACGAGCGCACGCACCCGTTCGCTCAGCACCTTGACGCCGGTGCCGGGCACGGTGTCCACACCCGCTTCGCGGAGCGCCGCGAGCGCGCCGTCGAGCCCGAGCCCGCCTCGTTCGGCGAGGTCGACCACATCCGCCGGGCGGAAGGCGTGCAGGTGCACCCGCGGGGTCGCCGCCTTGATCGTGCGGGCGATCTCGAGGTAGCCGAGCGGGTCTTCGGATGCCGGCAGCATGCCCTGCACGCAGAGCTCCGTGGCGCCGAGGGTCCAGGCATCCGCGGCGATGGCGGCGAGGTCGTCGAGGCCATAGGTGTCGGGTTCGCCCGTCGGGGCGGCGCGGAAGTTCGTCGACGCCACGTTGCGGTTCACCACCAGGCTCACCGCCTCGCCGACGGTGTACCTCCGCACATCGTCGGCCGTCGACGTCAGTGTGTCGAGGTCGGCACCGGTGGCCAGCAGCAGCCGCTCCCATTCGGCGTCGTCGAGCGAGAGCGGGTCCGAGGCGGCCGACTCGAGGAGTCGTGCGAACCCGTTCGAACCGGTCCCTGTGCCTGAACCGGTCCCTGTGCCTGAACCGGTCCCTGTGCCTGAACCGGTCCCTGTGCCTGAACCGGTCCCTGAGCTTGTCGAAGGGTCGTCCCCACCCGCCGACGACGCCTCGACAGGCTCGGCGACCGGGGTGGTTGTCGACGCCTCGACAGGCTCGGCGACCGGGGTGGTTGTCGACGCCTCGACAGGCTCGGAGACCGGGGTGGTTGTCGACGCCTCGACAGGCTCGGCGACCGGGGTGTTTGTCGAAGCGTCGACAGGCTCGGCGACCGGGGTGGTTGTCGACGCCTCGACAGGCTCGGAGACCGGGGTGGTTGTCGACGCCTCGACAGGCTCGGCGACTGGACGCTCGGCCGCTGGGCGCGTCGTGCCGGCATCCGCTCGAGCGAGTCCCGACTCGGGATCCGCCAGGGCCAGCGTCGCCGGCGTGATCGCGGCGTCGAGCCACTCGTCCGCCGCGGCGATGTAGGGGCCGTGCACCGTGAGCCGCTCGCGCAGGTCGAAGCCGAGCTCCGCGGTGCGGGCGGTCAGATCATCGAGGTGCGGCCACGGCCGCTCCGGATTGACGTGGTCGGCGGTGAGCGGCGAGACGCCGCCCCAGTCGTCGGCGCCTGCGCGCACGAGCAGTGCGAACTCCTCGGGGTCGGAGAGATTCGGCGGCACCTGGATGCGCATGTGCGGCCCCAGCACCAGCCGGGCGACGGCGACCGCCGACACATACTCGAGGAGGGACGCATCCGGAGCGTCGTGCATCGCGGTGCGGGGCTTCGCGCGGAAGTTCTGCACGATCACCTCCTGCACGTGCCCGTGGCGCTCGTGCGCGTCGCGGATGGCGACGAGCGACTCGGCGCGGTCGCGCAGGGTCTCGCCGATGCCGACCAGGATGCCGGTGGTGAAGGGGACCTTCGCGCGTCCGGCATCCTCGATCACATCCAGCCGCAGCTGCGGATCCTTGTCCGGCGACCCGTAGTGCACCTGCCCGGGTTCCTCGAACAGCGCGCGCGAGGTGGTCTCGAGCATCATGCCCATCGACGGAGCGGTTGGGCGCAGCGCGCGCAGCTCGTCGATGGACATCACGCCGGGGTTCAGATGGGCGAGCATCCCGGTCTCGGCGGTGACGAGCCGGGCCATCGCCCCCACGTAGTCGAGCGTGGAGGCGTAGCCGTGCTCGTCGAGCCACGCCCGGGCCTGCGGCCAGCGGTCCTCCGGCCGGTCGCCGAGCGTGAACAGCGCCTCCTTGCAGCCGAGCGCCGCGCCCTGCCGGGCGACCGCGAGCACCTGCTCCGGCGTCATGAACATCGGCTTGTGCATCTTCAGCAGCTGGCCGGGGGTGTCGACGAAGATGCAGTAATGGCAGCGGTCGCGGCAGAGGGTGGTGAGCGGGATGAAGACCTTGCGCGAGTACGTGAGAACACCCGCGCGGCCGGATGCGGTGAGCCCGGCGTCCCGCATGCCGGCGGCGAGTGCCAGCATCCGTTCCCTGTCTTCCTCGTCCGCGCGCAGCAGCTCTTCGGCGTCGTCGGCGGTGAGCCGCGCGCCCGCAGCGGCCCTGGTGAGCGCCGGGCTCGCCAGGTGACCGGAGGCGCGTTCGAGCAGGGTCACACGTCCAGTCTCGCACCGTCGCCGCGCGGCCGGGGCCGGTGCCACGGGCACGATCGTTGCCGCTCTGTGAGCAATTCCCAGGGTTCGGCGACCACCTCGCTGGCAGACTAGAGGCATGGTGACTCTGCTGCTGGATCAGACGCAGCTCGAGGTCGTGCTCTCGATGACCGAGCGTGCGCTGTCATTCCGCAAGGGGAATGTCGTGGTCGATCGGTCCACGATCACCAAGGTGCAGCTCACGGATGACGCCTGGACGTGGCTCCGCGGCGTGCCGAGCCCCGGCACCTATCTCCGAGGCGTTCTCGCGATGGGTGCCTGGAAGTCAGCCGGAGGCACCGACTTCGCGCTGGTGCGCAGGCACCGCGCGAGCGTCGTGATCGACCTCGAGGGTGACGACCAGTTCGAGCGACTCATCCTCACCACACGGCACGGGTTGGCGCTGGTAAAGGCGCTGCGGCTGGACGTGCCTGAAGAGGCGTCGGATGTCGTCGACATCGCTGCCGCGGCGGCCAAGAAGCCGCGGGCGCGCCGGGCCCCGAGCCCGGCGCCCGCGACCTGATCAGGTGACGTCGCGGTGCCAGCTGGTGAAGTTTCCGATCACCAGCAGCACCACCGCGTACCCCAGCAGCACGAGTCCGCCGACCCACCACTCCAGCGTCGCCACGGGGGCCGCCGATGGTCCGCCGAGACCCGTGAAGAAGCTCTGTCCGACAAGGGCATCGCTTGCGGCGCCTGGTAGGTACTTCGTCAGCTCTCCCAGCCAGTCGATGAGCCCGCCCGCGATGCGGAGCACCGGCTCGACGACCTGGGTGAAGGCGAGCACGATCACGATCGCCACGACCTGATTGCGCACGACCGCGCCGATGCCGATGCCGATGATCGCCCACAGCACGAGGGCGAGGATCGCCCGGCCGAGCAGCAGCCATGTGTCTCCCGACGAGAGCAGGGGATCGATGTCGTAGGCGGCCAGGATGCCGGCTGCGGGGCCCACCGCGGAGACGACCGCGATCACTCCGAACAGCAGGCCGAGGACGATGCCGGCTGCGACCTTCGCCGCGAGCGCGATGCCGCGAGCCGGGGTGGCGAGGAATGTCGGGGTCAATGTCTGGTGCCGGAACTCCGAGGTCACGATGAGCGTGCCGATGAGCAGCGGGAAGACGTACCCGATCGACGTCGCGATGCTGTACATGACGAGCGGCAGGCCGGCGGGGTCAGGCGGCGGTGAGCCGGCTTCGGAGCCGAGCTGCCCCGTGGACAGGGCCCCGAAGAGGCCGGCCATGCCCGCGGCGAGCATTCCGACGTAGAGGACGAGGACGACCGCCAGGATCCACCAGATCGCCGTCGTGAAGACCTTGGTGAGCTCGGAACGAATCGCTGCCGTCATCTTCATCGCCGCTCACCCCCTTCATCCTCGGTGCTCGTATCGCCCGAGTCCTCGTCCGGGGGCTCCTCCGTCGGGTCCGGGAGAGGCTCGTGGATGCCGGAGGAACTCTCGGTTTCAGGCTCGGCTGTCTCCGCGTCGATGCTCTCGATGGCGGTCTCGTCGTAGGCCGCGAAGAACCGGTCCGCGTCGGCGTCCGAGTCGGAGCGGGAGTCGTCTTCGGCCTCCGCGGCTGGCTCTTCGACGGGCTCTTCATCGACCGGATCCGGCGGGACGTCGTCCACGGGCGGCACATCATCGTCGGGCTCGGCTTCGGAGGCGGGGATCACGTCGATGACCCCCGTGCTCGCCACGGAGAATCCGGCGGTGGACGCGGCGGGCGTCGTGGCCTCGTCCGCCACTGCGTCGTCGGGGATGGCGGCCGCGCCACCGACCGCCGGTGCGGCGCTCTCGTGCACGCGGGCGCCGTCGACCAGCTCGAGGAAGATCTCCTCGAGCGAGGGCCCGCGGCGCTGCAGTGACGACAGGGCGACGCCTGCAGAAGCGGCGACCGCGCCGATGTGGACGGTGTCGGCCGCGCGGACGGTGAAGCCCGACCTCAGAACCTCGAAGGCCACGCCGGCGCTGCGCAGGGCGTCGGCGAGCGCCGCGCGGTCCGGCGCATCGACGACCACGGCCTGCTCGGTCTGATCGGAGAGTTCGTCTAGCTGTCCCTGGAAGACCAGCCTTCCGCGGGCGATGATGAGCAGCGAGTCGACGGTCTGCGACACCTCGGACAGCAGGTGCGACGAGACGAACACCGTGCGGCCCTCGCGGGCGAGTTGGCGCAGCAGCCCGCGCATCCACTTGATGCCCTCTGGGTCGAGTCCGTTCGCCGGCTCGTCGAGCACCAGCACGCCGGGGTCGCCCAGCAGGGTGTATGCGAGTCCGAGGCGCTGCCGCATCCCGAGCGAGAATCCGCCGACCCTGCGTCCCGCGACATCCGAGAGTCCGACGAGGCCGATGGCGTCGTCGATACGTGAAGCGGGGAGACCGGCGGCCTGCGCGTAGACCTTCAGGTGGTTCGCCGCCGTGCGGCCGGGGTGGAAGCTGGACGCCTCGAGGGCAGCACCGACGGTCTGCAGGGGGTGCGAGAGCTTGGCGTAGGGGACTCCGCCGATCGTCGCGGTGCCCTCCGTCGCTCGGACGAGGCCGAGCAGGATGCGGAGGGACGTGGTCTTGCCGGCCCCGTTCGGACCGAGGAAACCCGTCACGGCCCCCGGTTCCACGCGTGCGGTGAACTCCGACACGGCGGTCACCGGACCGAAACGCTTGGTGACGCCGGAGAACTCCAGCACCTGACCGTCGGGCATGCCGAAGCCTCTCCTCATGTGGGCAGTTCCCCCCATCTTGGCGGAAAAGGCCCGTCGGCAAGTCCCGCCCTCCACAGGCACGGGGTGGCGCAGGCGTGGGAGGTGCGCAACGCGAGCGCGGGAGTAACGTTGCCGACGTGACAGACGCGACACACGCCCCGGATTCGAGGGTGCGTGCCCGCACCTCCGGCGGCCTCGGCCACCTGACCCTGGATCGGCCGGAAGCCATCAACGCCCTGGACCTCGGGATGATCCGCGACCTCGAAGCGACCCTCGACGCGTGGAGCACGCACCCCGACGTGCAGCTCGTCCTGCTCGACGGCTCGGGCGAGCGCGGGTTCTGCGCCGGCGGCGACGTCCGCGGACTGTACGAGCAGATCGTGGCCGGGGAGGCGGATGAGACCGGTGGCTTCTTCCGCGAGGAGTACGCCCTCAACGCGCGCCTGGCCGAGTACCCCAAGCCGGTCGTCGTCTTCGCCGACGGCATCACCATGGGCGGCGGCATCGGACTGGCGGGGCACGCCGCGATCCGCATCGTGACCGAGCGGTCCCGGCTGGCGATGCCCGAGACCCGCATCGGGTTCACACCGGACGTCGGAGGCACCTGGCTGCTGGCCCACGCACCGGGCCGGCTGGGTGAGTACCTCGGGCTGACCGGCGCCTCGATGACGGCATCCGATGCCATCTATGCCGGCTTCGCCGACCACTTCGTCCCTTCCGATCGCCTTTCGTCCCTCGCGGAGGCGCTGGAGACCCGGGCCGACCCGTCGAGCCCGACCGAACTCGTGCTGCTGTTCGACGAGTCGGTCGAGCCCGGCCGGCTGAGGGCCGACCAGGTCTGGATCGACGACGCCTTCTCTGCCGACACCGTCGCCGAGATCATCGGCCGGCTGCGTGCGAGCGACGCGGATGCGGCATCCGCCACCGCCGATGCGCTCGAGCAGCTCTCGCCCACGGCCCTCTCCGTCACCCTCGCCGCCGTGCGGGCGGCGCGCGAACTGCCCGACCTGCGCGCGGCGCTCGCCCAGGAGTACGCCCTCGGGATGTGGTTCGCGACCACCCAGCCGGATCTGCGCGAAGGCATCCGCGCGCAGCTGGTCGACAAAGACCGCAACCCGAAGTGGAACCCGGCGGCGATCGCCGACGTGCCGTCGGAGCGCCCGGGCGAAGCCCTGGCGCACAGTCCGCGGATCCCCCTGTGGTCATGAGCGAGCCGGCCAGATCATGAGCGAGCCCGCCACATCATGAGCGAGAGTGAGGATGACCGTGCGAGGCGCCGGCGCCGACGGCGATACTCGCGCGGGGTCGCCCTGGATTGGTTCTTCTTCATCTTCGCGGGGCTCTCGTCGATCTGGCTGGCCTACCTGAGCTTCACGGAGAGCTTCCGCGTCGGCTGGTGGGGACTGCTGGCGGCGGTGCTGTTCTGGGCGCTGCTGGCGTATCTGGTGCTGCCGAGACTGCATCGGATCCTCACCACGATCTACGTTCCCGAGTACTTCATCGGTCGGGCTCGTACGAGCGACGGACTGCTCGGCGACCCGGTGAACCTCGCCCTGATGGGGGAGGCCGACCAGATCCACTCGGCCATGGAGGCGGCCCACTGGACGAGGGCCGACCCGGTGACGCTCGCGTCGTCGTGGGGGATCATCACGTCTACGCTCAGCCGTCGGAGCTATCACCAAGCGCCGGTCAGCCCGCTCTTCCTGTTCGGGCGCCAGCAGGACTTCGCGTACCAGCAGGAGGTCGACGGCAACCCGGCCCAGCGTCATCACGTGCGGTTCTGGAGGTGCCCGGACGACTGGCTGCTCCCGGGCGGCATCCGGGTGGACTGGCTCGCCGCGGGCACCTTCGACACCTCGGTCGGGCTGTCGCTGTTCACGCTGCAGGTGACGCACAAGATCGATGCCGACACCGATATCGAGCGCGACCACATCGTAACGACGATGACTGCCGCCGATCCGCGTATCTCGGTGGATGTGGTGCGCGACTTCTCCACGGGCTACCACGCCCGGAACGGGGGTGGCGACAGCATCCGGACCGACGGCGACCTGCCGATCGTCGACGTGCGACGGGTCGTGGGCTCGGCGCCGCCGCTGCCCACGCACTCCGCGGAGGCGACGTGACGGAGAACAAACGGCCGGCGTACGAACCCGCGGCGCGGCTGCTCGAGCGCACCCACTACGACCCGGACATGCCGCGCCCCCTGGCGACGGTCGCCGGCGCGGCGCTCGTGCTTCTGCGCGTCGTGGCCGGCATGTTCTGGCTCGGGGCGCTGGTGCTGCAGATTCCCGACCTTGTTGAGACCTCTCAGATCACGCTGGAGGCCGCCTCGGATGCGCAGGCTGCGTCGTTGGGAATCACGGTGGTGCTGGTCGTCGGAGGAGTCGGGCTCCTGGTGGAGGCGCTGCTCGCATTCCTCATCTATCGAGGGGTGAACTGGGCCCGGGTCCTGGTGATGGGGTTCTCGGTCGTGTCGGTCTCGTTCTCGTTCGCGGCGTGGTGGGCCGAGGACCAGGAGATCACCATCAACACGACGTTCGTGACGCTCGCCTTCGACATCCTCGTCCTCCTCGCCCTTTCGAGCCGGGATGCCGCGGCCTACGCACGCCGCAACGAGGGCCGCCCGCCGGAGTCGGGCGCGTGAGCGCGTCGGAGCGTCCCAGTCCAGGTGGCTGAGCGAGCGCAGCGTCGTTCGGCTCCTCGCTCAGTGACCGCTTCGCGTGATGAATCGCCCTCAGCCGTGACTCTGAGCGCTTCAAAGCGTTCTATCCCCGGTCGCTGAGCGAGCGTAGCGAGACGAATCGCCTAGGAACCTCCGCGGAGCGCCGGCGGTGTCGTCGCTTCCTCCACAGGGAGCACCCGAATTAGGGTTTGAACAGGGCCTGGTTTGTTTTGCTGATCTGGGCTGTTCCGGCGGCTCGGATGTCGGTGGTTGACGGTTGAATGAACCCATGCACCCACTCACCGACACCCTCCAAGCGCTGGAGACCGCGCTCGGTGAAACGGTCGCCGCCGCGTTCGCCGCGGACACCGTGTCGGGGCTGGGCGACGAGGACCTGCTCACGGTGATCGTGGCCGCGGGGCGGATGATCCGTCGGGCGGAGGCGGTGCTGGTGGAGTGCACCGCGCAGGTGCAGGACCGTTCCGCCGCCGCCTCCCTGGACGGGCGGCTCACCACCCGGATGGGGTGCCGGTCGGTGTCCGAGCTGGTCCAGCGCGCCACGCTCGCCTCGAAGCAGACCGTCACCGGGTACGAGCGCGCCGCCCGCGGGGTGCACCAGCAGGTCGCTGTGTCGTCGGGGCAGAAGCTGCCCGCCCCGTTTCCGGGGATGCGGGCCGCGCTGATCGACGGCGCCGTCGGTGTCGACGGTGTCGTGGCGGTGCTGGCACCGTTGTCCCATCTGGCGATGACCGCGGGACGCGCCGCGCACCTGGCCGCCGACGAGGAGTTGGCCGCCTGCGCGCGCGGTGTGGGGGTGGATGCGGCACCCCCGGCGACCGCGGAGGAGCTGCGCGCGTTCGCGCAGGTGTGGGCGGTGTTCCTGGATCAGGACGGCACCGAACCCCGCGACGCGGCCGTGATGCGCACACGCGGGGTCACCCTGGGGATCGCCCGGGACGGGGTGATCCCGTTCCGCGGGAACCTGCTCCCCGAGGTCGCCGCCCAACTGCAGCGCATCTTCGACGCACTGCTGAACCCGAAACTCGACGGCCCCCGGCTTCACCCCCACCGACACCACGGACGGCGACGATGCGGGGGAGCGGGTGTTGCGTGATCAGGCGGATATGCGCACCCGGGCGCAGAAGCAGCACGACGCCCTGGCGACCGCCCTCAGCGTCGCCGCCCGGTCCGGGGAGCTGCCCACCCTGGGTGGGGCCGCGCCGACCCTGGTCGTCTCCGTCCGCGCCGCGGACCTGGCCGCAGGCACCGGGTACGCGCACCTGGACGGCACCGACCAACCGGTCCCGATCGGGGTGGCCCGGCACACCGCCTGCGACGGGGTGGTGCAACGCGTCCTGATGGACGATCACGGTCGGATCGTGTCGATCGGAACCCTGGACCGGGTGTTCAACCACCACCAACGCAAGGCGATCACCCTCCGCGACGGGGGCTGCATCATCCCCGGCTGCCACATCCCCGCCGCCTGGTGCGAGATCCACCACGTCACCGACCACGCTCTCGGCGGACCCACCCACACCGACAACGGCGTCCTGCTCTGCTGGCACCATCACCGCACCCTGAACACCAACGGCTGGAACATCCGCATCCAGCACGGCACCCCCCACGTCCGCGGCCCCTCCTGGTGCGACCCCTCCGGCCACTGGCGGCCCACCACCACATCCCCCACCCGCCTCCACGACCGCATCAACCAACGCCAACGACTCGTGGACCTGACGTGAGCGCGAACGCCAGAAACACCCGCCCGGACCGGGTCGGGAGTGCGGGCGCAGCCAAAGACGGGTGCTGACGATCCAACGCACCCGGTCGCTGAGCGAGCGCAGCGAGACGAAGCGCCCCTGCCCGGAGGGCAATCCCGGTTGGTCAGCGACCTTCGTCTCGTCGCTGCGCTCCTCGCTCAGGGACCCGACGATGGATTCACGATGCTACGGAACCGGCCCGAGCAGTTCACGATGCTCAGGGACCGGAACGAGTAGTTCAACGAGGCTCAGGGACCGGAGGATGCGGTTCTCAATGCCCAAGAACCGCTCTCGCACCGTGGCATCGCCCTTCATCCGATTGCTGGGCTGCTCCCTCGACACCGGCGAGCGGGTCCACGCTCTTCGCCCCGGGCGAACCTGAGAGCCGCTCCGGATTCCGGCGGGTAGCCTGTAAGCCGCCCGGTGGCCGGGCAGCCTGAGAGGAGGCGCCGGTGTTCGACAGTCCGCTCTCCGCGTCCGCCTACCAGGTGCTGGGCGTCGACCCGGACGTCGACGTCGAGGGCCTCCGCAAGGCGTACCGCCTGCGCCTTCGCCAGACGCACCCGGACACCGGTGGCGACGCCGCCGTCTTCGTGAGCGTCCAGCGCGCGTGGGAACTCGTCGGCACCCCCGAGGCACGGGCCGCCTATGACCGCGGGCACGGGTTCGGAGCCACACCGCCGCCCGCCGACTGGTCCGGATGGCGTCCGGCGCCGCGTCCGCCCGCCGACACGCGGCCGAAGGCGCGGTCCCAGGGCCAGCCGGGCGGCTGGCGCCGCGAGCGCTACCTCGACCTGATGCGCGAATGGGTCGGGCGTGGCGTCGCCCTCGATGACCCGTACGACCCGGCCCTGGTCCGGCGGGCTCCGCGGGAACTGCGGCGGATGCTGGCGGACGCACTCGCCGAGGAGGCCACCGCTCGCGTCGTCTCCGACCTCGGCATGGGATTCACCGTCTGGCACGATGTCGCGGCTGCCGGCCGCGGCGGCGGCAACGACGACAAGCTCGACCACATCGTGCTCAGCCCGTCGGGGCTCTACGCCGTGCTGTCGGAGGACTTCGGCGGCCCGGTCGGCGTCCGCCGCGGCGAGCTCACGGGCGAGGGCGTGGACGGGTCGCCCGTCGCCGACCTGCTCGGCCGCATGCGTGTCGTGGCCAGGGCGGCCGGCGTGCGCTTCGGCGGAGCCATCGTCGTGCTCCCGGATGAGGACCTCGACCAGGCGGTCATCCCGCTCGGCCGCGTGCGCGGCATCCCGGTCGTCGCGGTGGCCCGCGGCGCGCTCGGCAACCTGCTGCGGCAGGGCGTGCCGGGCGCCCGGTCGATCGGCGGCAACGAGATCTTCGACATCCGCACCCGCCTGCAGCAGACCGTCCGCTTCGTCTGACCCTGCAACGGCACCTGAAGCACGCCCGCAACCCGACCCCCGGCCCTCCACCCGTGGTTACGCTTTATGGATGCCGGGCGACGCGTTGATCGGTCCGGTCGAGCCGCCGGACCTGCACGTCATGACCTACAACATCCGGCGGCGGGCCGCCCGCGTCTCACCCCGCAGCCCCGACTACGGCCCCCGGCGCCGCCCGCTCCTGCGCGCCATCCTCCAGCGCGAACTGCCGACGATCGTCGGCATCCAGGAGGCCATGCCCGATCAGGTCGCCTTCGTCGCCGACGTGCTCGGACCTGCGTACCGGGCGGTGGGTCGGGGGCGCAACCCCGATGGCAGCGACGAGCGGTGCGCCATCCTCTACGACACTCGCCGGATCGCCCTGGAGCGCTGGAGTCAGCTCGCGCTGTCGGACACCCCGGATGTCGCGGGCTCGAGGACGTGGGGAAACCTGCTGCCCCGCATGCTCGTGAGTGCGAACCTGATCGACACAGCCACCGGCATCCCGTTCCGCGTGCTCAACGCGCACCTCGACCACCTCTCGCGAGCCGCGCGCGCCCGCTCCGCCGAGATGATCGTCGATCTCGTGCGTCGGAGCGACCTGCCGACCCTCGTGCTCGGAGACATGAACAGCGATACTCGATCGGCCCCGTACCGCACCCTGACATCCGGTCCGCTGCGCGCCGCGTGGACCGCCGCCCGGGTCCGCCTCACGCCCGAGTGGGACACGTTCTCGCGATACCGAGCACCGAAGACCGGGGGCAAGCGCATCGACTGGATCCTGGTGAGCGACGCGGTGACGGTGGATGCCGTCGGCATCAACGCCGTGCGCTTCGATGGCGCCGCGGCGTCCGATCACGAGCCGGTGCAGGCGCGCATCCGCTTCGAATCGACAGCCCTTCCCTGATGCTCGCGATGGCGTGGGATCGGGCCGCCCCGGTTCCACGCCGCCTACGCTTGGGGGGATGAAGGCGACATTCCTCCGGCCGGCTCGCGGGGTCGCGGAGCTCTGTGCGGATGGCGTGCGCGTGCTGGGTGTGCTGAGCATCATCGCCGCCATGATCTGGTGGTCGCCGGTGGATGTCGCGGTCTTCGCCCTCGTGCTGCTGGGTCTGGTGATCCCGCGCTTCCTCGGCATCCGCCCCGCGCTGGACGCGGCCTTCGGGATCGCTCTTCTCGTCGCCGGCTGGAGCGCCGTTCTCGACACGTACGCTCAGGTGCGCTATTGGGACCTCGTCGTGCACTTCGCGCTGAACGGACTTCTCGCTGCGGTCCTCTACATCCTCGCCGTGCGGCTCGCCGTCGTGCCGGATCCCGCCACCGAACAGGTTTCCCGCGGTGCGATCGTGAGCCTGACGGTGGCGTTCGGGCTCGCGGCCGGCGTGGTCTGGGAAGTCGCCGAGTGGGCGGGCCACACCTTCGTGGACCCGACCATCTACGTCGGCTACGAGGACTCGATCGGCGACCTGGCGGTCGGCGGGCTGGGAGCGCTGGTGGCCGGACTGGCCGGCAGATACCTCTCGGCCGAGAGCCGCTACATCGCGACACCGGTGCGCCTGAGCTCGACGAGGTCCTGACGCCCGGCGGAGCCGCGTCGGTACGCTGCCCGCATAGATCCGATCGTCCCCACGCTCTCGATCCTGTTGCTCTCGGTGATCGCGTTCGTCAGCGGCCGGGTGCCGCTCGCCATCGTGGCCATCGGGGTGTCGCTCGCGCTGTTCCTGTCATCGGACGCGCGGGAAGCGGACGATTCCGGCTCACGGCGATCATCGGCGCGCTCGTTGCGGTGCTCGCGGCCTCATCAGCATCAATGGCGCGGTGGCCGCGCTGCTTCCCGTTGTCGTCGTCGTTGCCGTGCGGGCGAACATGGTGCCGTCCAAGCTGCTGATGCCGCTCGCGTTCGCGGCGAGCGCCGGTTCGCTGCTGACGCTGACCGGCACTCCGGTGAACCCCATCGTCTCCAGTGCCGCCGTCGACGCCGGTGGCAGCCCTTCGGGTTCTTTGAGTACGCGCTCGTCGGCCTTCCGCTGACCGTGCTGTCCGTGCTGTTGATGGCCGCCTGCGCCGACCTACTGCGACCAGACCGCGAGTTCGTTGCCGGCCGGATCGACGAAGTGGAACCGCCGCCCACCGGGGAACGCGTAGATGTCGTGCAGCACCGTGCCGCCCGCGGTCGTCACGCCCTCGCGCGCCGCCTCGAGGTCCTCGACGTAGATCACGACGAGCGGCATCCGCTGCTGATGCTCGTCTGCGACCGCGTTGATGCCCGCGACCGTGCCGCTGTCCGACGTGTCGAGATATTCGCCGTAGTCGGTGAAACCCCAGCCGAAGGCGCTCTCGTAGAACGCCCTGGCGGCGCGCAGTGCGCCCGCATCGCCGGCGGGAAACTCGACGAGATCGATCTGATTGTGCTTCGTCATGACATAGGCGTAGCATGACCCGGCGACATCCGCGGCCCGGCACCGAAGGCGGGCATCCGGGGGATCGTGCACGCGGGACCCCCGCCCTCTTTCCGCCCTCAGCGGACGACGCCCCCGATCACGCGAGCGTGTCGGCGGTTCGTGGCACGCTGGAACGTCGGCGTCGCCCGCACACATCAATCCTCGCCATCCCCCTTTCGGAGACTCCCGTGCTCGGCAAAATCCTCTTCCAGTACTTGAAGCAGTACCGGTGGCTCCTGCTGGGGGTGCTGGTCTTCCAGTTCATCTCCGCCATGGCGTCGCTGTACCTGCCGCGGCTCAACGCCGACATCATCGACAACGGCGTCTCCAAGGGCGACACCGCGTACATCTGGTCCACCGGTTCGGTGATGCTGGCGATCTCGCTCGGCCAGATCGTCGCGGCAATCATCGCGACGTACTTCGCCGCCCGGGCCGCGATGGCGGCGGGGCGCGACATCCGCCGCGACGTCTACGAGAAGGTGAGCGGCTTCTCCGAGCGCGAGGTCTCCAAGTTCGGGCCCGGCTCGCTCATCACCCGCAACACCAACGACGTGCAGCAGGTTCAGATGCTCGCCATGATGGGCGCCACAATGCTCGTGACCGCGCCGCTGCTGGCGATCGGCGGCGTGATCATGGCCGTCCAGCAGGATGCGCAGCTGAGCTGGCTCATCGCCGTCTCCGTGCCGCTGCTGCTCGTGTTCGCCTTGGTCATCGTCAGCCGGATGGTTCCCCTCTTCCGCTCCTTCCAGAAGAAGCTCGACGCGGTCAACCGCGTCATGCGCGAGCAGCTCACCGGCGTGCGGGTGGTGCGGGCATTCGTGCGCGAAGACATCGAGGAGGAGCGGTTCGCCGTCGCCAACACCGACATCATGGTCGTCGGCCGCAAGGTGGGCTCGCTCTTCGTACTGCTGTTCCCCGTCGCCATGCTCGTGCTGAACGTCACCGTCGTCGGCGTGATCTGGTTCGGCGGCATCCAGGTGAACGAGGGCAGCGTCGAGATCGGCACCCTCTTCGCCTTCATGCAGTACGTCGGTCAGATCCTGATGGGCGTGCTGATGGCGAGCTTCATGACGATCATGATCCCGCGTGCCGCGGTGTCCGCGGAGCGCATCGGCGAGGTGCTCGCCAGCGAGTCCACCCTGACCCGCGCCGAGAACCCGGTCACCGAGTTCCCGGAGCCCGGATCGGTGGAGTTCGACGACGTCGAGCTGACCTATCCCGGAGCGGAGTTCCCCGTCGTGCGCGGCATCAGCTTCCGCGCGGGCAAGGGCGAGACCGTCGCCATCGTCGGTTCGACCGGTTCGGGCAAGACGACCCTCATCTCCCTCATCCCCCGCCTGTTCGATGTGACGGGCGGCGCGGTGCGGGTCGGCGGCGTCGACGTGCGCGATGCCGACCTCGACGAGCTCTGGAAGGGCATCGGCCTCATCCCGCAGCGCCCCTTCCTCTTCAGCGGCACCATCGCCTCCAACCTGCGGTTCGGTCGCGAGGAGGCGACCGATGAGGAGCTCTGGAAGGCACTCGAGATCGCGCAGGGAAAGGACTTCGTCCAGGAGATGGACGGCCAGCTCGGCGCGCGCATCGCCCAGGGAGGCACAAACGTCTCCGGCGGCCAGCGCCAGCGCCTGGCGATCGCGCGCGCGATCATCCACCAGCCGGACGTGCTCGTCTTCGACGACTCGTTCTCCGCCCTCGACCTGACGACCGATGCCCGATTGCGGCAGGCGCTGTGGCGTGAGCTGCCGGATGTCACCAAGATCGTCGTCGCCCAGCGCGTCTCGACGATCACGGAAGCCGACCGGATCGTGGTGCTCGAAGACGGGCAGATGGTCGGCCACGGCACCCACGAAGAACTGTTGAACACGAACGAGACGTATCGCGAGATCGTCCAGTCCCAGCTGGGGGTAGAGGTATGAGCACGCCGGACACCCTCACAGAGGAGGAACGCCTCGAACTCGAGCTGGCCGAGCAGGCCAGGCAGAATTCCGGCGACTGGGACAGCGTCAAGCCGGGCAAGGCCGCGGACTTCGGCAAGAGCTTCCGGCGGCTGATCGGCCTCCTCCGGCCGCACGCCGTCGCGTTCACCTTCGTCTCGATCCTCGGCGCCATCGGCGTCGTGCTCGCCGTCATCGCCCCGAAGCTGCTGGGTGAGGCCACGAACATCGTGTTCGAAGGGGCGGTCTCCAACTCCCTCGGCGCGCAGTTCCCCGCAGGCACGTCGCAGGAGCAGGTCGTCACCGCGCTGCGCGCCGCCGGGCAGACCGATATCGCGAACATCGTGGGCGAGATGAACGACTTCGCGGTCGGCGCCGGCGTCGACTTCGAGGCGCTCCGCATGGTGATCGTCGCCGTCCTGGCGATCTACGTCGTGTCCTCGTTCCTCAGCTGGATCCAGGGCTTCGTGATCAACATCATCATGGTGCGCACCATGTGGCGCCTGCGTGAGTCGGTGGAAATCAAGATCAACCGGCTTCCGCTGTCCTACTTCGACAAGGTCCAGCGCGGCGAACTGATCTCCCGCGTCACGAACGACATCGACAACATCACGCAGACGATGCAGCAGTCGCTGTCCTCGGTGGTGACGTCGGTGCTCACCGTGATCGGCGTGCTGATCATGATGTTCTCGATCTCCTGGCAGCTCGCCCTCGTCGCCCTCGTGTCGCTTCCCCTCATGGCCGTCATCTTCGGCGTGATCGGCCCGCGCTCGCAGAAGGCGTTCAACACGCAGTGGCGCAAGGTCGGTCGCCTCAACGCCCGCGTCGAGGAGTCCTTCTCCGGTCACGCGCTCGTCAAGGTGTTCGGTCGCGAGGCCGACTCGCGCGAGAAGTTCCAGCTCGAGAACGAGGAACTTTACGAAGCGAGCTTCAAGGCGCAGTTCCTCTCCGGCATCATCATGCCCGGCATGATGTTCATCGGAAACCTCACCTACGTCGGCATCGCGGTGCTCGGCGGACTGATGGTCGCCAACGGACAGCTGCGCCTCGGCGACGTGCAGGCGTTCATCCAGTACTCCCAGCAGTTCACCCAGCCGCTCTCGCAGCTGGGCGGCATGGCCGCGGTCGTGCAGTCCGGAGTCGCCTCCGCCGAGCGCGTCTTCGAGCTGCTCGATGCCGAAGAGCAGGAGCCGGACTCGGTAGATGCGCCGGAGCCCCTCGACGGCGAAGGAGTCATCGAGTTCGAGAACGTGCGCTTCTCATACACCCCCGAGCGCCCCCTCATCACGGACCTCTCGTTCCGGGTGGAGCCTGGCCAGACGGTCGCGATCGTCGGCCCCACGGGTGCGGGCAAGACGACACTGGTCAACCTGATCATGCGCTTCTACGAGCTCGACGGCGGCCGCATCCTGCTCGACGGACAGGACATCGCCGAACTGACGCGCGACGACGTGCGGTCGCGCACGGGAATGGTGCTTCAGGACCCCTGGCTGTTCGCCGGAACCATCCGCGAGAACATCCGGTACGGCCGCGAGACGGCCACGGATGAGGAGGTCATCGAGGCGGCCAAGGCGACACGCGTGGACCGGTTCGTGCACTCCCTTCCGGAGGGCTACGACACCGTCCTGGACGAGGAGGCGTCGAACGTCTCGGCGGGCGAGAAGCAGCTGATCACGATCGCCCGTGCGTTCGTGTCCCAGCCGTCGGTGCTCATCCTCGACGAGGCGACGTCGTCGGTCGACACCCGCACCGAGCTCCTTCTGCAGCACGCCATGGCCGCGCTTCGCGAGGGCCGCACGTCCTTCGTCATCGCGCACCGTCTCTCCACGATCCGCGACGCCGACCTCATCCTCGTGATGGAGCACGGCGACATCGTCGAGAAGGGGACGCACGACGAGCTGATCGCGGCGGAGGGCGCCTACTGGCGCCTCTACCGCTCGCAGTTCGAGCAGGCGGCCGCCGAGACCGATGAGCAGCTGGCGCGCATGGAGGCCGACGTGGCAGACGTCTCCGGCGCGGAGGAAACAGCAGGAGCCGCCTCCTCGTCGTCGTGACGCGCAGGGAGTAGGTTCGGACTCGCAACAACCTGTGAGAGGACACCGTGCCGAAGCTGCTCCCGTCTTGGCGCGACACCGCGACTCGCCGCGCCATCATCGACTTCGTCGAGTCGGTGAGCGGCGACGGCGCCGACGCGGTGCCGATCGCCGAGCGCATCGCGGTGTTCGACAACGACGGCACGCTCTGGACCGAGAAGCCGATGCCGACGCAACTCGCCTACATCGTCGAGAAGTGGGCGGCCCATGCGCAGCACGACCCCTCCTTGGCGGAGCGCCAGCCCTACCGGGCTGTCGCAGCCGGCGACCTGGGGTGGCTCGGAGCAGCCCTCGACAAGCACTATGCGGGCGACGACGAGGATCTCCGGACGATGATCGGCGCGCTGGTGTCCCTGACCGACGGAGTCAGCGTCGAGGACTACGAGAGCGAGGTCGCCGCGTTCTACCGCGATGCGACGCACCACGTTCTGCGCCGACCTTACGCGGATGTCGTCTACCAGCCCATGCTCGAGCTGCTCCGCTATCTGGAGCAGCACGGCTTCACGTGCTACATCGTCTCCGGCGGCGACCGCGATTTCATGCGTCCGATGACGGAGGCGGCCTACGGCATTCCCCCTGAGCGGGTCATCGGCTCGGCGCTGGGGCTCGCGTATGACGCGGAGGGGAACGTCGTCCGCTACGGGGCGTCCTTCTCCTTCATGGATGACGGGCCCGAGAAGCCGGTGCGGATCTGGTCGCGCATCGGGCGGCGCCCCCTGTTCGCGGGCGGCAACTCGAACGGCGACATCCCCATGCTGAGGTTCGCTCACTCACCCGACCGCCCGGGTTTCTCCCTGCTGATCCACCACGACGACGACACGGGGCGCGGCGATGACCCCTACGACGAGGGCGCCGAACAGGCGCTCGCGCTCGCGAGTGCCGGGCCCATCACCCGGGTCAGCGTCAAGCACGACTGGAGCACCGTCTTCCCCCCGGAGCCCGCGAGCTGACCGCGGCGCTCCCCCACCAAACAAGAAAGGGTCCGACATGGGCTTCTCCGATTACCTGGTCTGGCTGTTCTGGGCGTTCATATGGATCTCGTTCATCTGCGTCGTCATCTTCATCATCTTCGACCTCTTCAGCGACCACACCGTGAGCGGCTGGGGCAAGGCGGGATGGATCATCCTGATCTGCTTCTTCCCCGCGCTCGGCGCGCTGATCTACCTGATCGCGCGCGGCAAGGGCATGGCCGAGCGGCGGGCGTACGGCAATCAGACCGTCGCGGAGGACGACGACTACAAGCCGAGAAGGTTCGACAATCCTGCCGACGAGATCAGCAAGGCCAAGGCGCTCGCCGACCAGGGCGTCATCAGCCAGGGCGAGTACGAGGCGATCAAGGACAAGGCGCTGCGCGCAACCGGCTGATCACCGTGGATAGTCTCGAGGGGTGACCACCCCGGCGGCGCCGGCCTCGAGAGAGGTCGCCGTTCAGCGTGCGCAGCGGAATCCGATGTGCGTCATGGCGGTGTCCTCGGCCTGGGCGCTGCGCGCAGCGGGGCGGTAGCGCAGGCAGTACTCAGGCGCGCAGAGGTGAGAGCCGCCCTTGAGCACCCGCCGCGGGATGCGAGAGCCCGGCTCTGCGCTCCGGGCCGCGAGGAGATTCGTCCGCAGGCCGGCGTCGACGCCCGAGACACCGGGAAGGGGATGCCGCGGCTCGTAGTAGTCGCTCGTCCACTCCCACGTGTTGCCGGTCATGTCCATCAGGCCGTATCCGTTCGCCGGGAAGGTGCCGACCGGAGATGTTCCCACCCAGCCCGCGGCACCGGTATTCCGGTAGGGGAATGCGCCTTGCCACGTGTTCGCCAGCACCTCGCCCGCCGGATTCTGCTCGTTGCCCCATGCGAACCGCGCGCCGGTGAGCCCGCCCCGCGCGGCCCACTCCCACTCGGCCTCGGTGGGGAGCCGCTTGCCGGCCCATTCGGCGTACGCGGTCGCATCCTCGAAGCTCACATGCACAACCGGATGCCGCGGCCGCTCGTCGATGGAGGAACCGGGCCCGAACGGCTCGCGCCAGCGGGCGCCGGGCTGCCAGCGCCACCACTGCCGCCAATCGCGCAGGTCCACGGGGCCGGCCGTCGGGGTGAACACCAGGGCGCCCGGCACCAGCTCTGCGGGATCGGCTCCGGGGAAGTCGGCGGGATCGAGGTCGCGCTCCGCGACCGTGACGTAGCCCGTCGCCTCGATGAAGGCGGCGAACTGCTGATTGGTGACCGGGTGCGCATCGAGCTCGAAAGGCTCGATGACCCGCTCGTGCACCGGTCCCTCGTCGGGGTAGAACTCGGCGGACCCCATACGCAGCGTGCCGCCCGGGATCGCAATCATCTCGGCCACCCCCCAACGCTAACCTGCGCCGGGAGAGGCGGCCGATAGTCTGGCCCCCGGAAAGGCCGCCATGCCACGAAACGATGAATCTCCGGCGCTGCTGTCACCGATGCTGCGCACGCTGCTCGGCCTCGCCGCCGCGGTGATCGCGCTCGCCGGCCTGTACTTCGCGCGCGAGCTCGTCGGCCCGCTCGTGCTCGGTGCGGTGCTCGTGATCATCTGCCAGCCCCTCCGCCGGCCCCTCGAGCGGCGCGGCTGGCCGCGCTGGCTCGCCACGACAGCGGTGATCGTCGTCGCCTACGTCATCCTTGCGATCCTCGCGTTCCTGCTCTTCTACGCCGGAAGGCAGTTCGTGCTGCTCATCGGCGACTATGCCGATGAGCTCGAGGCGACCGCCGACAACGTCGTCGCCTGGCTGCAGTCCGTGGGGCTCGACGAGCAGGCGGCGGATGCCGCGGCCGGCGTGCTCGACCCCTCCGCGCTGGTGGGGCTGGCCACGTCCCTCGGCGGCACGGCGCTCGGCATCCTCACCGCGTTCTTCTTCGTGCTCGCGTACGTCATCTTCATGGCGGCCGACGGCGCGCGCTACGAGAACGCGGCCCAGCGCTTCGGAGCGGCGCGGCGGGGAACGCTCGAGCGCATCGGGCGCTTCAACTCGGGGGTCCGCCGGTACTACGTCGTCAACGCGAGCTTCGGCGCCGTGGTCGCGATCGTCGACGGGCTCGCCCTGTGGGCCCTCGGCATCCCGGTTCCGGCCGTCTGGGCGATCCTCGCGTTCGTGACGAACTTCGTGCCCAACATCGGCTTCGTGCTGGGGCTCATCCCGCCCGCGCTGCTAGCGCTCGTGGTCGGGGGCTGGCCGCTGATGCTCATCGTGATCGCGATCTACTGCGTCGTGAACGTGACCCTGCAGGTGCTCGTGCAGCCCAAGTTCGTCAGCGACGCGGTGAACCTCAGCCTGACGCTGAGCTTCTTCTCGGTGATCTTCTGGACGTTCATCATCGGCCCGCTCGGCGCGATCCTCTCCATCCCGCTCACGCTGCTGGTGCGCACACTCGTGCTGGAGGGCGATCCGGACGCGCTGTGGCTGCGGTGGCTGTCGGGTGACACGGATGCCGCGCCTCGAGCGGCCGCGTCTCCCATGCCCGCCCGCGGCGGCGAGAGGCCCCCGCCGCCGCAGAAGCGGGGACGGGGGCCGGTCGGACGCTCGCGCTGACGCGCGACTCCTCGGGCTCGGCGGTCGCTCAGCCGAGCAGCTTGGCCTTCGCGGCGGCGAATTCCTCGTCACTCAGCACGCCCGCGTCCTTCAGTGCCGCGAGCTTCTGGATCTCCGCCACGATGTCGGTGCCACCCGCGGCCGCGGCCGGCGCGGCGGGTGCCGGCGGAGGCGGGGGAGCGTACTGCGGCTGCGCGTACTGCGCCGCCGCCGCCTGAGCGGCGGCGTCGATCTGCGCCTGCTGCTGCGCCGCCTCGTACTGCTCCTGCTCGTACTGGTCCTGCGCCTTGCCCTGCTGGCGGCGCTGCATGCCGCCGCTGACCGCGGTGGCGGTGCCGGCGACGACGGCGGTGCGGGCGGCGAGGCCGACGAGGCCCGGGCGTCCCATTCTGCGAAGGGGCATCTTCTTCTCCTAGTTCTCTTCTGCGGCGTCGATGACCGCGTTGACGATCGGTGCGGGAATGCGCTCGGTACGCAGCACGACGCCGCCGGACTCGGCGACCTTGCTCGCGAGTGCGCGGGCGTACAGCAGCTCCAGCGCCAGCAGCACTGCCGAAGCGCCGGGCGGGATGAGCTCGGCGAACTCCTCGATGTCCTCGCTGCCCGCGAGACCGAGCGCGACCAGCTCGAGGTTGCCGAGCCCGAAGTTCTCGGCCTCGTCCTCGATCTCGACGACCTCGAGGTCACCGTTCTCCGACTTGGAGATGATCACGAGGTCGAGCAGGCGCACCAGCCCGGCCTCGATGAGGTCGGCCAGGGCGCCGAACACGCCGGGGGAGGGCCGCTCCCCCTCGAACCCGACGAGATACAGCTCGACAGGACCGTACTTGAAATCAACCATTCCGTTTCCTTTCTTCTCCGGCGCCCGCGAACGCGGGCGCGGGGTGTCTAAAAGCTCGCGATCCCCTTGCCGATCAGCACGGCGCCGATCACCAGGAGCAGCACGGCCATGACGGTCGCGTTGTTCTGTACGAGCCAGGTCCGCAGCGACTCGAGGGGTCCGGCCATGCTCTTCGCGGCGACGAGGTAGGCGATCACGGGGATCGCCACGGAGCAGGCCGCGAGAAGGGTGAACACGAGGATCGCCACGACGGTCGCGCCCGCCTCCAGGCCCGCGCCACCGATGACGAGGCCCGCGCCGGCGCCCATCAGCAGGTTCTTGGGGTTGACGGCGGCGAGGAGGAAGCCGAGCCCGAATCCCTTTCCGGCCGTCATCGTGTCGATCGCCGACATCCATTTCGGCAGAGCGGCCTGCTCACCGGGGGCCGGGCGGGAGCGCCACTGCCGGAGGGCGAGGAAGAGCAGCCCCGCCCCCAGCAGCAGCTGGATGACGCCCTGGACAGGCTTGGCGGCATTGTCATCGTTCTCGGGGAGCACCGACGAGAGAAGCGTGAAGAGCGTCACGGCGACGACGATGCCGACCACCCAGCCGAGCAGGAAGCCGACGCTCGTGCCCTTCGCCTTGGGCGAGAGCAGCATCAGGATTGCCGCGATGATCGGGATCGGGCTGATCGCGACTCCGACGGCGAGGGGGAGGATGTCTCCGAGTACCTGGCCCATGATGTCCTGTCTAGTTGCTGCTGCGGGTGATGTGAGCGGCTTCCGTCGGCGCGCCCGGGGCCGGTACGTCCGGGTGCTCGGGGACGGCCGGGTGGCCGAAGAGGCGGTCGCGCAGCTTTTCACGCCATCCCATGGGCGGCGCGAGAGCGTCGGTCGCTGCCCGGTTCGTGGGGTACAC
This sequence comes from Microbacterium sp. DT81.1, assembly GCF_049844955.1. Classification (NCBI taxonomy): domain Bacteria; kingdom Bacillati; phylum Actinomycetota; class Actinomycetes; order Micrococcales; family Microbacteriaceae; genus Microbacterium; species Microbacterium sp. DT81.1. The sequence continues at coordinate 89,838 of NZ_JBNCMA010000005.1, read as the reverse complement.
GGTCTCTCCCTCAAGGATTCCGAACACCGTGAGGCGCTCGCGCGCGCCGGGGCGGACGCGGCTGAAGGACAACACCACGCCTTCGCCGCGCAGCCACCCCTTGAGCGCCGCGAACGATTCGGCCGCGGTGACATCGACATCGCTGACCGCCTCCATGTCGATGACCAGGTCGTGCACAGGCCCCTGATGCGACTGGCTCACCGCCTGCTTGACCGCCTGCGAGAAGACGTCGCCGTTGGCGAAGAACAGGGGTGCGGCGAGCCGGATCACCACGACGCCCGGCACCGTCACAGAGCCTGCGGGGCTCCCGTCGAGGAGGGAGTCGGTGGGCGAGTCGTTCGTCGCCAGCACGTCGATCGCGGGGTTGGCGGCGCGCTTGGCGAGGTTGATCAGCGCGAGCACGAAGGCGACGACGATGCCGGGGATCGAGCCGATGAACAGCGTGACCAGGAAGCACGTCGCCGCCACGAGGAACTCGAAGCGGTCCAGACGCCACAGCGAGCGGAACTCGCGGATGCCGAGGAGCGGCAGGATCGCGACGGCCACGATCGCGCCGATCGCCGGCGAGGGGATGTCGGCGAGGAGGGCGGTGCCGAAGAGCAGCAGCAGGAGGGTTCCCGCCGCGAGAACGAGCGAGGGCAGCTGCGTGCGCGACCCGGTCTGGTCCATCGCCGCCGTGCGCGACGTCGACGATCCCATGGCGAAGCTCCCGCTCGCGCCGGCGGCGATATTGCCGAGGCCGAAAGCGAACAGGTCGCGATTGGGGCTCGTCGGGTAGCGGTTCTTCTCTGCGTAGGAGCGCGCGACCAGGAGGCCTTCGGCCGTGGTCACCATCGTCAGCGCCATCGCGGACGGGATGAGCCAGAGCCATGCCGCCCACTCGAGGACCGGCCAGGTGAGGGCCGGCGGCCCGGCAGGGACCTCGCCGAGCACGGCGACCCCCGCATCGTCGAGGTCGGCGATCATCACGAGGATCGTCGCGAGGATGAGCACGACGAGGGCCCAGGGGACCGCCCCGAGGTAGCGCTTGCCGAGCAGCAGGATGGCGACGGAGAGGACGGAGATCGTCAGCGAGATCACATTCGTCGTCGGCAGCCCGAGCACGAGGTCGGTGAGCTTCTCGACGAACTCACCACCCGAGTTGATCGAGATCCCGAGCATCTTGGCGATCTGGCTGATCAGGATGTCGAGGGCCAGGCCTCCGACGAAGCCGACGAGGATCGGCTTCGAGAGGAAGTTCGCGAGGAAGCCGAGTTTGAAGACCGCGAGCAGCAGGAACATCAGGCCGGACAGGATCGCCTGTGCGAGGGCGAGCGTCGCGTACTCCTGCGAACCCGCGACGGCGAGACCGCCGATCGACGACGCCACGAGGGCCGCGGCCGCGGCATCCGGAGACAGCACCAGCTGCCGGGAGGAGACCACCAGCGCGTAGATCACGGTGGGCACCACCAGCGCGTAGAGCCCCGCGGTCGGCGGGAGCCCGGCGATCTGCGCGTAGCCGATGTTGAGCGGGATCGCGATCGCGAGCAGAGTCACACCCGCGACGGCTTCGCGAACGACGTTCTGTCGCGTTAGTCCGGCGAGCGGCTTCTGCATCAAGGCTCCGAAGGGCGAGGGCGCCGCGGAACGCGGCATCCCGAACCTATCGCCCGCACGGAGGGGCTGCCAGCGAATGACGCCGGATGGACCGACTTTCACATGGATCGGATGACGAGCATGCCCGGCCCACCGGAAGAGGGGCAATACCGTAGCCCTATGAGCCGACTCCCCGCGACGACGACTGCGAGCGCGACGCCTCCCGCCGACGGGCCGCCCAGGTACAGCGAGGCGCACGAGCTCATCGCGGTCATCCTGCTGTCCCTCGTCGCGGTGCTGACGGCGTGGTGCGGCTTCGAGTCGAACAAGTGGGGAGGCGACTCCTCGGTCGCATTCAGCGAGGCATCCGCGGCGCGCATCGAAGCCGCCGACTACGACAGCCAGGCCCGAGACGCCCGCGGGTTCGACCTCGCCGTCTATTCGCAGTGGGTGCTCGCCGAGGCGAATGGAGACACCGAGCTGGCGGATTACATCGAGGCCCGGTTCTCGGAGCAGTTCGCCGCCGCCTTCGACGCATGGATGGCAGACGGCCAGGAGGAGCGGGGTCCGTTCCAGCGCCCCGAGTACGTGCCGCCCGGAACCGAGAAGGCGGCGGCGGCGAAGGAGCGCGCGGATGCCAAGCAGGCCGAGGCCCTGGACTTCAACGAGAAGGGCGACAACTACTCGCTGATGACCGTGATGTTCGCCCTCGTGCTCTTCCTGGCGGCGATCGCGCAGCGAGGCATCTCGCCGCTGGCCACCCGAATCATCCTCGGCCTCGCCGGCGGCCTCGCGCTCGTCGGCCTGGTCGTGCTGCTGACGTTCCCCGTCCGCGTCTGACGGCGTGATCCGAGACGCCCTCGTCAGGGAACGACGATGTTGAAGGCCGGGTCGCCCTGGTCGAGCACACCCATCAGGGTGCTGAGCGCGGTGGCGTCGCCCGTGATGTCGAGCCCGGGGGAGCTGACGTCGCCGGCCATCACCGCGAGCAGGCGAGGCTTCGTCGTCGTGATGGTGGCCGTCGCGCCGGGGTCGATCTCGGCCTTGCGCTGGATGAGCACGCCGTTGCGGAGCGTCAGCCGGTAGGCGGCATCCAGATCGGTGAAGACGACGTTGATCGAGAGGTCGAGGTCCCACGCCTTGGGGCCGTTCACCGAGATCGCGAGCGCGTCGAAGAGCTGCTCCGGCGTGAGCTGCGCGACGATCGCCGGAGCAGAGGTGGCGGTGGGGGTTCCGAAGTTGCCGTCGCGCAGCTCGGTCGCCCCGGAGAGGAAGAAGTTGCGCCACGTGCCGTTCTCGGCCCCGTAGCCCAGCTGCTCGAGGGTGTCCGCCAGCAGTGCGCGGGTGGCGGCGTGGTGCTCCTCCGTGAAGATCGCGTGGTCGAGCAGTGTGGCCGCCCACCGGAAGTCACCGGCATCGAAGGCCGCCTGGGCGAGCTCCACGACGCGGTCGAGGCCGCCGAGTGCCTCGACGTAGCGCTTGGCCTGCTCGGCGGGCGGGTGCGGCCAGAGGCGGGTCGGGTTGCCGTCGAACCAGCCCATGTACCGCTGGTAGATCGCCTTGACGTTGTGGCTCACCGAACCGTAGTAGCCGTGCGTGCTCCACGCGTTCTCGAGCGCAGGGGGCAGCTGGATGAGCTCGGCGATCTCCGCACCCTGGTAACCCTGGTTGATCAGGCGCAAGGTCTGGTCGTGCAGGTAGGCGTAGAGATCGCGCTGGATCGAGAGATACTGCACCACCCGCTCCCGGCTCCAGGTCGGCCAGTGGTGGGATGCGAACGCCACGTCGGTGCGGTCCCCGAACGTGTCGATCGCCTCCGTCAGATACTGCGACCAGACGTGGGGGTCTCGAACGAGCGCCCCGCGAAGTGTCAGCAGGTTGTGCAGGGTGTGGGTGGCGTTCTCCGCCATGCAGAGAGCGCGGTACTTCGGGAAGTAGAAGTGCATCTCCGACGGCGCCTCCGTACCCGGCGCCATCTGGAACTCGATCTCGACGCCGTCGACGACGTGCGTCTCGCCGGTGGTCGTGATCTCCAGGGTGGGGACGATCATGCCCACCTCCCCGCTGGAGGTCGTCTGGCCGAGACCGGCCCCGACCTGGCCCTGCGGCCCGCGGGCGAGTACGGCGCCGTACATGTAGCCGGCCCGCCGTGACATCGCGGTGCCGGCGTAGACGTTCTCGGCGACCGCGTGCTCGACGAAGCCCTCGGGGGCGATCACCTGCACGGCGCCCGAGTGCACCTCGGCCTCGCTGGTGACGCCGAAGACCCCGCCGAAGTGGTCGACGTGGCTGTGCGAGAAGATCACCGCCACCACGGGGCGCTCGCCGCGGTGTTCGCGATACAGGGCGAGCGCGGCCGCGGCCGTCTCGGTGGAGATGAGCGGATCGATGACGATGACGCCGGTGTCGCCCTCGACGAAGGTGATGTTCGACAGATCGAACCCCCGGCCCTGGTAGATGCCCTCGACGACTTCGTAGAGGCCCTGCTTCGCAACGAGCTGCGACTGACGCCACAGGCTCGGGTGCACGGATGCCGGGGCGTCGCCGTGGAGGAAGGCGTAGCTGTCGTTGTCCCACACCACGTGGCCGTCGGGCCGCGTGATGACACCTGGCACGAGGGCCGCGACGAAGCCGCGGTCGGCGTCGTCGAAGTCGGAGGTGTCGGCGAACGGCAGCGAGGCGGAGAGCGCCCGGTGGGCCTCTTCGACGGCGGGCGTGACGGGCTTGTTCTGCATGGGGATCCGTTCCGAATGGCGGGGTGGTGCGGCGGAATGCCCGAGCTGCCGGCATCCGGAGGAGAAGTCAGAGGCCCGGGGTCGCCTTCAGCCTGCCAGAGTCGATGGCCGCGATGAAGGCCTGATAATCGGCGTCGTTCTGCTCGGCGTAGGCCTCGGCGAAATCGGCGATGGATTCCTCGAAGGTCGTCGACTTGCCGAGGTACGCGGCGATCGCCACGCGGTCGCCGGAGCGGGCGTGTGCGCGCGCCAGGGTCTCGCCGCAGATGCGGGCGTACAGCAGCGCACCACGGGGCACCATCACCTCCGGATCGAGCGAGCCCTTCCAATCGTGCAGCTGTCGCACGTAGAAGTCCCGCGAGACACCGTCCTGCGGGGCCTGCACCCGCTGCCAGCCGAGGAAGATGTCACTCGAGGCCTGCATGATCCGCTGGCCGCGCACCACGCGCTCGCCGTGCTCCTCGTACTCGCTCGCACCGAGGAAGCGCTCGAGCACGGACTCCTGCGCTTCCTTGGCCTGCAGGAAGAGCGGGTCGGCGTCGTCACGGCCGGTGAGCAGGATGATCCAGGCACGGGTCCCCACGCTGCCGACCCCGACGACCTTTCGGGCCATGTGCACGTAGGTGTACTCGGGAAGCGGGTGTCGCCTCGAGGGAAGAGTGGTCTGGTACGACGCGAGGATCTCCCGCATCGCGGCCTCCGTCTGTTCGGTGCTCTGGCTGGAGCCGACGATGTCCTCCACCGGAACGATCATGGGTGGCTCGGAGACGATACGCAGGCGACCGCCCTCTTTCGTCACGAGCTTCTCGAAGGCGCGCATCCGGTCCTTCGTGAGCGCCTTGGCGACGATCGATTCGAAGCCCTTGAGCTGTCGCTTCTCGGCCGTGCCGGCCGCCTTCTCCTCCCGCAGCCACGACTGCACCTGCTCGGCATCGAGCTTGTCGTACCAGGCATCCAGCACCGACTCCCCTGCCGCCTTCAATATCCGCTCCCGGTAGCCGCGGCCGGCCGCGAGGAGGATCTCGCGCCGTTCCTCGTCGGTGAAGCCGCGATGCCGGCCGGCGATCTCGAAGCTCGCGACGAGGCGCTTGACGTCCCATTCGAAGGGCCCGGGCAGCGTCTCGTCGAAGTCGTTGATGTCGAAGACCAGCCGGCGCTCCGGCGAGCCGAAGAGACCGAAGTTCGACAGATGGGCGTCACCGCAGAGCTGCACCGTGAGCCCCGTGCTCGGCGTGGTCGCGAGGTCCGCCGCCATCAGCAGCGCGGCGCCGCGATAGAACGTGAACGGGGAGACCATCATGCGTCCGTGCCGCACGGGGATCAGCTCGGGGACGCGCGAGGTGGCCTGCTCCTCGAGCAGCGACACCGGATCGGTGCGGTTCTCGCCCGGCAACCACTCGGCATGGCTCGACCGCGGGGTGTGCACCCGCACCGCCCTGCCGTACGCATGGCGGCCCGCGAAGTCCGAGGGCTGCGGCGGGATCGGATCCGTTGCGGTGGCGTGCTCGCTCATGACATCTCCTCACATCGACGTGTTCGGTCCCGCACGGCACCGAGGTGGCCACAGTCTGTCACCCGGCGGCTCGGCAGAATACTGTCAGTCCCACGACGCCTGCGCGTCACCGAGAAGGGATGAATCCATGTCGGATGCCGCTGCTCCCGTGCCCGCCGCCGCCCCGGTCAGACGACCGCTCAACTCCCCGCGAGCCGCCGCTCTCGCAGGTGTGCTGTTCGCGCTGCTCTTCACGACGTCCCTGGTGCTCCTGCGCTCGACCCTGCCGGACCGGCTGACCGACGACTCGAGCTGGCTGGATGCCGGCGCCGCCGCGCGGCTGAACATCGGGCTCGCGCTCGTCCCCTTCGCCGGCATCGCGTTCCTGTGGTTCATGGGCGTGATCCGCGACCGGTTCAAGGAGACCGAGGATCAGCTCTTCTCGTCGGTGTTCATCGGCAGCGGTCTGCTGTTCCTGGCGATGGTGTTCATGACGGCGGCGCTCGCCGGCGGGATCGTCACCACCATTCCGCTGATCAGCGACGATGGCAGCCGCACGGAGGTGGCGACCTTCGGGCGGGCGGTCATGCTCCAGGTCAGCAACGTCTACGCCCTGCGAATGGCCGGCGTGCTGCTGATCTCCCTCGGAACGATGTGGCTGCGCACGGGGGTCATGCCCCGGTGGTTCGCGGTGATCACGTATCTCGTCGCCCTCGTGCTGCTGTTCGTCACGACGCTGAGCCTCTGGGCGACGCTGATCTTCCCCGTCTGGGTGCTCGCGGCCAGCATCCTCATTCTCGTTTCGAACTACCGTCGGGGAGCGGCGAGGGCCACTATGGGCTCATGACCTCGCCAGCAACAGCCGCATCCAAAGATGACGCCGAGGCCCTCAAGGCCCGGATCGCCGCCCTCGAAGCGGAGAACGAGCGGCTCGCATCGCTCGCCGAGACCGCTCCCATCGATCCGCTCGTCGCGGGCGCCGAGCCCGTGCCGAGGAAGCGGAACGGATGGCGCGCCTTCGTCTCCGCCCTCTGCATCGTGATCGCGTCGATCCTTGTGCCCGTGTCCGTCGTCGGTGCATGGGCGCGGGTGGAGCTGGTCGATCCCGACCAGTTCGTCTCGACCTTCGGGCCACTCGTGGATGACCCCGACGTGCAGGCGATGGTCATCGACCAGGTGACGACCGCCGTGAACGAGCAGGTCGACATCGCGACCATCACGAACGACCTCTTCGACGGCATCGCACAACTGGATCTGCCGCCGCGTGCGCTCGCGGCGATCGATCTGCTGCGCACCCCGGCGATCCAGGGCGTCGAGGGTCTCATCGATCAGACCGTCTCGCGGGTGGTGGGGTCGACCCAGTTCGAGGACATCTGGGACAGCGCCCTGCGCGCGAGCCACCGAGGGCTGGTCGCCGCGGCGACCGGGGGCCAATCGGGCGCGGTCGTCATCGAGGACGACGGCACCGTCGGCATCCAACTCGGCCCCATCGTCGCCGAGGTGAAGCAGAGGCTGGTCGACCGCGGGGTCACCTTCGCCTCCGCCATTCCCGAGGTGAACCGCACCATCGTCGTGGCCCAGAGCGACTCCCTCGCGACCATCCGCGTGATCTACAACCTCGCCGTGACGGCGGGCTATTGGATCCCCGTGCTGATGCTCGCCCTGTTCATCGCCGGGATCGCCTTCGCGCGCCGGAAGACCACGGCCGTGCTCGGATCCGGCATCGGGCTGGCGCTGGGTGGGCTGATCCTCGTGATCGCGCTGAGCAGCGGCGTGACGGTGGTCGGGATCACCGCGGGCAATCTCGGGCTTCCCTCGGGTGCCCTCGTCTCGATCTACGAGCAGGTCGTCGGCGCCATGCGCCAGACCGCCGTCGTGCTCACGGTGCTCGGGATCGTGATCGCCGTCTTCGCGTGGACGCAGGGTCGCTGGGCGGGTTCCGTCGCCACGCGCCGCGCGGTCACGAGCCTCAACCACTCGATCCGGCGAGCCGTCTTCTCCCGGGGTGCGCACACGGGCGGCTTCGGCATCTGGATGGACCGCCAGCGCGTGCTCGTGCGCACCGTGATCGCGGTGCTCGCTGTCATCTGGCTGTGGCTGCTGCGTCCGCTCGGGGTGGGCGAGATCTTCACCGTCGTACTCGTCGCCCTCCTCGTCTGGTGGATCTGCGAGCTGGTGCGACGGCCGTCCGCCGAGGTTCTCGTCGTCGACGCAGAGGCGCTCGATCCGGACGTCTCAGTCGATGCCGAAGAGCTCGAGCGGGTGGGTCAGGCGCCACCAGGCGCTGGGACCCTCGATGTCGTCCGCGAGCACGACGGTCGTACTGTCTGAGTCGAGCGGCCCGCTCACCGAGAGCGTGCCGACTTCGTCGCCTTCGCCGCGAGCCTCGCCGAGGGAGAAGGAGGTCGTGGTCGAGCCGATCCCGCCGTTCCACAGCACGACCTCTGCATCGGCGGCGGTTCGGATGTCGACATCCGATCCCCACTCGGTCGTGACGGTGCCCACCGCGGTTCCGCTCACGACCGAGGGGAACGACTGCAGCGACGCCTCGAGCTCGGCGTAGAGGGCGCGGGACGCGGCCAGGCGCTCCTCATCGTCGGGCTGGCCGAGCACCGCGGCATAGAGGCGGACGGGCGTCTCGCCGATCATGATGTCCTTGGCCGAGAGCAGATTCCAGTCCTCGCGCAGCGACCCCGTCTTGATCCCCTTCACCCCGGCGTCGGTGAGCAGACCGTTGGTGTTCTCCACCAATCCCGCCCCCGGCAGGTCCACCGCGGTCTTCGCCACGATCTCCGCGATCACCGGGTTCGACATCGCCCGCTGTGCGAGCGGGAGAAGCGCCTCGGGCGACGCCGCATTGCGGGAGTCGATGCCCGTCGGGTCGGCGATCGTGATGCCGGGCACCCCGTGCAGGCGCAGCCAGTCGTTGGCCGCACGTGCGAAGACGGCGTCCGAGGGCCAGATGGCGGCGGCGAGGTGGTCGGCGTAGTTGTTGGCCGAGCCGATCAGCATTCCCTCCAGCAGCTGGTACTGGCTGAGCGTGCCGCCCACGGGCACCTCCAGCGCCGACTCGTCGTCGCTGCGGTACTGCCAGTACGCCGTCATGTCGCGGTCCGTGAAGCGGTACTCGGGGCCCTCTTCGCCGACGGCGAGGGGCATCTCATCCAGGACCAGCAGCGCCGTGACCACCTTCGTGATGCTGGCGATGGGCGTCGACTCCGCGGTCGACGCGAGGGGCGCGCCCATCCCGGCCACGCTGATCGCGGCGCCGCCCTCCACCGGCCACGGCGGCGCTGCCGCGGGTGCCGCGACGGCCTGCACCGTCAGAGCCTCCACGACCGGCGGGACGGCGTGCAGCGGCCAGAGCAGCGTGGCGGCGGCGTAGGCGCCGGCCAGAAGGCCGATCAGCGCCGCCGGCATGAGAACGCCAGGCCGCCACGGCGAGCGGTGCGGCGCGTCGGTCAGGAGGTCCGCCTGAGGGGCAGGGATGTATGGGGCGGTGCCGAGGCTGAAGCCGGAGGTGGTCGTCGTATAGGCGACATCGGTGCTGTCGACCCACTCCAGCGCGCGGGGGGTCGGCGCCGCCCGCAGGGCCGCGCGCGACGTGGAGCGCCCGGTGCGCTCGGGCGCGGCATGTGGAGCGGTCACGAGCCAAAGGTACAACGCTCGACGGGCGTATACTCGACGCGAACACACGGGAGTCCGGTGAGCCGGGCTGAGAGGAAGCGAACCACGCTTCGACCGTCGAACCTGATCTGGATCATGCCAGCGCAGGGAGGAGCCTTCATGCACACGTCCACGTTCCGTTCGCCGTCCCCGGTGAAGCCCCGAGGATTGGCCGCCGTCGTCTGGCGCTGGCGGGTCGTCGACATCGTCGTTGCCAGCGTGATCGGGGTTGCGTCATCCCTGATCTTCCTGCTGTGGAATGTCGGCTACGAACTGCCGTCCACGGTCCTCACCCCGCTCCTTCCCGGTCTGCAGGGGCTTCTCGCGGGCCCCTGGCTGTTCGCCGGCGTCCTCGGCGGGCTGATCATCCGCAAGCCGGGCGCGGCTGTGTACACCGAGCTGGTCGCCGCCGTCATCTCCGCGCTGATCGGCAACCAGTGGGGGCCGCTGACCATCGTGTCGGGTCTCGTGCAGGGGCTCGGCGCGGAGCTCGTCTTCTTCCTGTTCCTCTACGCGAGCTGGCGCCTTCCCGTCGCGATGCTGGCCGGTGCGGGCGCGGGCCTCGCGTGTGGGATCAACGACCGCATCCTCTGGTACCCGGGCGCCGATACCGCGTTCACCGTCATCTACATCGCCAGCACCACCGTGTCGGGTGCGGTGATCGCCGGGCTCGGCTCGTGGCTCATCGCCCGCGCACTCGCGGCCACCGGGGCGCTTTCCCGCTTCGCGTCGGGCCGCGAGGTGTCGCGGCGCGTCTGAGCTCCCGGATGGGAAAGGTCCGCCCGGCGGCCGTCGCGGCGGAGGGGTGGGCGTGGCGGCACGCGACCCGGCTGAAATGGGCGCTGTCGGATGTCTCCTTCCACGTCGACCCCGGAGAGCGCGTCCTGCTGCTCGGTGCCTCCGGATCGGGGAAGTCGACGCTGCTGCACGGGCTCGCCGGCGTGCTCGGCGGTGACGACGAGGGCGAGTCGCGCGGCGCGCTGCTCGTCGACGGGATGCCGGCGGCCGACGCCCGCGGGCGCGCCGCCCTCGTGCTGCAGGACCCCGACAGCCAGGCCATCCTCGCCCGCGTGGGCGACGACGTGGCGTTCGGCGCGGAGAACCTCGGGGTGCCGCGCGAGGAGATCTGGCGCCGCGTGCGGCACGCCCTCGAGGCGGTGGGGCTGGATGTCGCGCTCGACCGATCGACATCGGCGCTGTCCGGCGGGCAGAAGCAGCGGCTCGCGCTGGCCGGCGCCCTTGCGATGCAGTCCGGGGTGCTGCTGCTGGATGAGCCGACGGCGAACCTCGACCCGGACGGGGTGCGCGAGGTGCGCGACGCCGTCGCGCGGGTGCTCGATGCCACCGGGGCGACGCTGGTCGTCGTAGAGCACCGCCTTGCCGCCTGGCTGCCGATCATCGACCGCGTGCTCGTGCTGGGCGAGGGCGGAGTGGTCGCCGACGGATCGGTCGACGCCGTGCTCGGTGCGCACGGCCAGGAGCTCGCGGCGTCCGGCGTGTGGGTCCCCGGCATCCCGCCCGCCCACCCTCCGGCGCCGGGAACCGGCCCGGGCAGGACCCTGCTGCGGGCCGGCGGCCTCGCGGTCGCGAGGGTGCGGGACGCTCCCGTCGCCGCCGGCGTGGACGTCGATGTGCGCGGCGGCGAAGTGCTGGGGATCACCGGCCCGAACGGGGCGGGCAAGACGACGCTCGGACTCACGCTGGCGGGGCTGCTCCCGCCCCACGGGGGGCGCGTGCAGGCATCCGACGATCTCTCTCGTGGGATCAAGGGGGATCCGATCCGGTGGTCCTCCAGAGAGCTGCTCACGCGCATCGGCACGGTCATGCAGGACCCGGAGCACCAGCTGCTCACCACGACGGTGCGCGCGGAACTGGAGGTCGGACCGCGTGCGCTCGGGCTCGGAGACCGGGAGGTGGCGGCGCGCGTCGGCGATCTGCTCGAGCGCCTGCGGCTGGACGGTGTCGCCGAGGCGAACCCGTACACGCTTTCGGGCGGCGAGAAGCGGCGACTGACGGTGGCGGCGGCCCTCGCCACCCGCCCGGCGGTTCTCGTGCTCGACGAGCCGACTTTCGGACAGGATGCCCGTACGTGGGCGGAACTGGTGGCGATCATCGCCGGCCTCCGGGATGCCGGGACCGCCGTCGTCGCCGTGACCCACGACCTCGACGTGCTCGATGCGCTGCGGGCGCGCGAGGTGCGGATAGGGGCGCTGTGAACGCGCCGACGGTGCGCCGCGGGCCGGTCGCGGGGGTGAACGCCGTGGCCAAACTCGGCGCGGCGCTGCTGATCGCGCTCCCGCTCGTGCTGACCATCGACTGGGTGTCGGCGGCCGTCGCGCTCGGGCTGGAGTCGGTGCTCTTCGCGTTCTGCGGTCTGACCTGGCGGGAATTCTGGCGGCGCACGTGGCCGGTGTGGCTGGCGGCTCCGCTCACGGCGGTCACGATCGCGCTCTACGGAGCCACGAGCGGCGAGGTGTACGCCCAGTGGTGGCTCGTGCGGATCAGCGAAGGGTCGCTGTCGCTCGCGCTGGCCACCTTCTTCCGCGTGCTGGCGATCGCCTTGCCGGCCGTTGTGCTCTTCGCGACCGTGGATGCGACCGACCTCGCCGACGGCCTGGCGCAGATCGTGCGCCTGCCCGCCCGCTTCGTGCTGGGCGCCCTCGCGGCGATGCGTCTCACGTCGCTGCTGCGGGACGACTGGGCCGCGATGGCGCTGGCGCGCCGCGCGCGCGGCGTGGGCGACTCGGGGCGCCTGCGGCGCTTCCTCGGCATGACGTTCGCCCTGTTCGTGCTGTCCATCCGCCGAGGCTCGAAGCTCGCGACGGCGATGGAGGCTCGGGGATTCGGCGGCCCGGGCGCGCGGACGTGGGCTCGGGAGTCGGCGTTCGGATGGCGCGAGTGGGTGCTCATGGCCGTCGGCCTGGCGATCTCCCTCACGGCGGTGGCGGCTGCGGTGCTCGCGGGCACGTGGAATCTGATCCTCGGCCCCTCCTGAGCGGATGGCGCTGGCACATCGTTTGCTCTCCGGTCCCTGAACGAGCGAGACGAAGGGCGCCGGGCGGCTCGTCGAAGGGCGCACCGGTGGTCACAACGGGACCGCCACCGGCTATCGGGGAACGCTGCGATCCGGGCCCTCAGCCGCGCAACGCCGCGTACTGCTCGCTCATCGCCGGGTAGTACGCATCCCACTCGACCGCGTCCACGTCTCGTCCCGAACGCATCGCGACGAGGCGGTCCAAGTAGTACTCCCAGCCAGGTCCCACCGACGCGAGGTCGACACCGGGGTCGAGCCGCTGCCCGAAGGTCAGCATCGTCTCGTCGCCCGCCTCGGAGAGCTCGAACCACAGGTGCCAGGCGCCCGCGGGCGACGACGTGTCGCCCGCGAAGCGCCGCGGCGGATCGCACTCGAGGATCGTGTACCGCTCGGCCTCGACATCCTGTCCCTCGGCGGTCATGAAGAAGTCGACGTGACCGGACGCCGGATCGCCCTCCCACCGGCCGATCCACCCTTCGAGGCGATCGGACGCGGTGAGGTCTCGCCACGCGTCTTGCGCCGACCCGGCCAGTCGCCGCGTGATCGTGAGGTGCGGCACATCGTCGATGTGCCGCACCGCTCCATGAATGGCCGGCGCCGTCATGCGGGCCCGCTCCTAGTGGGTGAAGGAGGACACGAGGCCCTCGGTCGGCATGGGGGACTCGAGACGGTCGAGGTAGTCGACCGCCTCTTTGATGTCGAGCACGAGCGACTCGGCGAGGTTGCGGCTCAGGCCGTTCCGCACGACGATGCGCTGCACCGTGAGGTCGGAGAGGTTGTCCGGCATCGGGTACGCCGGGATGAGCCAGCCCTTCAGTCGCAGGCGCTCAGAGAGGTGGTACAGGTTCCACTTGTCGGTGTGACCAGGTGTCAGCTGCCAGGCGAACACCGGAATGTCGCTTCCGTCGTTCCACAGGTCGAAGGCATCCATTTTGGCGATCTCGCCCGACAGGTAGAGTGCGACATCCTGCGATGCCTTCTGCACCTTGTAGTACCCGTCCCAGCCGAGGCGCAGGAACAGGTAGTACTGCAGCAGCACTTGCGCGCCGGGGCGCGAGAAGTTCAGGGCGAACGAGGGCATGTGGCCGCCCAGGTAGGTGACGTCGAAGACGAGTTCCTCCGGCAGGTCGCCGGTGGTGCGCCATACGACCCAGCCGAGTCCGGGGTAGACCAGCCCGTACTTATGGGCCGACGTGCTGATCGAGACGACGCGCTCGACACGGAAGTCCCACTCGAGTTCGGGTTGCAGGAACGGCGCGATCATCCCGCCGGAGGCTCCGTCGACATGGATCTTGACGTCGAGACCGGTATCGGCCTGGATCTTGTCCAGTGCCGCCGCGATCTGCGCGATCGGCTCGTACATGCCGGTGTACGTGACACCCATGATCCCGACGACGCCGATGGTGTTCTCGTCGACGTACTTGTCGAGCTCGAACCCGTCGAGCACCCTGTGCTCGTCGGAGATCGGCACGTAGCGCGCCTCGACATCGAAGTAGTTGCAGAACTTCTCCCAGCAGACCTGCACCGCGCTGGAGAGGATGAGGTTCGGCTTCTCGGTCGATTCGCCGGCCGCCCTGCGGGCGAGCTGCCAACGGCGCTTGAGCGCGAGTCCGCCGAGCATGCAGGCCTCGGACGAGCCGATCGTCGACGTGCCGATCGCCTTCTCCGACGAAGGCGCGTTCCACAGGCTCGCCAGCATCGTCCAGCAGCGGGTCTCGATGGCCGCGGTCTGCGGATACTCGTCCTTGTCGACCATGTTCTTGTCGGCCGTCTCGGAATACAGCTTGGTCGCGTACGGGTCCATCCAGGTGCCCACGAACGTGGCGAGGTTCAGGCGCGCATTGCCGTCGAGCATCGCCTCGTCGTGCACGATCTGATAGGCCGTCTCCGGCAAGGATTCGCCGTCCGGCATCCGGTCCAGCGGAAAGTCCGTTGCCTCACCCGCCCGCGCGAACATCGGATTGAGCTGGTTGGTGTCGCCGAGGCCGGTGAAGGCGTGTGTCGACTCGCTGGGCTTGATGGGCTCGGACGTGGGGGGAGAAACGGTCATTGCTACGGCTCCTGCCTGGTGGCGTGAATCAGCGCATTCGAAGCCGTGCGGCCTGGGATTCTCATCGCACGGCGAGCGGCCTGTTGCTCAGTGTGGGCCCTGCGGGGATATCGGTGCAAGGAAACACTTCGCTCCGGGATCCTGCCTACGCCCGCCGCCACCGGGCACGCATCACGCGATCCGCGTGATGCGGATCAGGTGGCGTTCCAGAGGTCGCGGTAGAAGGCCAGACGCTGCCGGTCGGGCTCCACGCCGTATGCCGCGATGAGCGCGTCGTGCCAGCCGGGACCGTAGTTCCATTCGGTGCTCATCGAGGCGACGGCGATATCGGCCCACCGGTCGGCGACTCCCAGCTGCCCCAGATCCACATGGGCGGTCCACCGCCCGTCGTCGCCGATCAGGGTGTTGGGCGAGCACGCGTCGGCGTGGCAGACGACGGCGCGTTCGATGGCGGGCGCGTCGGCGAAGCGGGCCGGCAGCTGGATGCCGCGTGCCGCGGCGTTCGCGATCCGGCTCGGCACATCCCACACGAAGGGGCATTCCCCCACCGGAAGTGCTTCATGCAACGCGCGAAGCCCTTCGCCGATCGCGCGCACGGCGGTCGCGGGATCCGCGAGCCAGCGCGGCGCCACCGCGCTCTCGCCGGGCAGCGCCTCGGTCACCAGCCACTCGGCATCGGCGTCGGCGCCGTACTCGATCATCCGGGGCACCGGTGTGTACGGGGCCGCCCACGCAAGCCGCGTCGCCTCGTCGGCGAGCGATGTCTCGAGGTTGTGCGGGCACCATTTGATGTAGCGCGAGCCCGCGCGGAACGTCAGGCCGCCATAGTCGTTGCGCCACACCGGCGCGAGGCCGTCGCGGCCGGCGAGCGTCTGCACGACCGCCGGGGCGGCGACGGCTTCGGCGGGGATCGACACCCCTCCATCCTCGCGCGTAGCGTGGGGGCCATGCTCGACTACGACCCGTACGCCTTGCTGAACCCCCTGCCCTCGTTCGAGGTGACCAGCGCCGAGATCACTGACGAGGCGCCGATTCCCCGCAGCATGTACGCGCCGGACTGGGGCGGCGAGTCCCGGTCGCCCGCGCTGGAGTGGAGCGGGTTCCCGCCCGCGACGAAGAGCTTCGCGGTCACCTGCTTCGATCCCGACGCCCCGACGGGAACGGGCTTCTGGCACTGGGCGGTCTACAACATCCCGGCATCCGTCACGAGCCTGCCGGGCGACGCCGGCTCGGCGGACGGGCGGCTGCTGCCCGAGGGTGCGATCACCCTGCCCAACGAATACCGGCAGACGCAGTTCGAGGGCGCAGGCCCGCCGGAGGGGACCGGCGTCCATCGGTACCTGTTTCTCGTGCACGCCGTGGACGTGCCGGAACTCGACCTGCCGGATCGCTGCACGCCGACCGTCCTCGCGTTCCATCTGCACTACCACTCGCTCGCGCGCGCACGCGTCGTTCCGGTCGGCACATACGAGCGGTCGTGATCCAGCGCGTCAACGTGGCACTGGGTTCCGCGTAGGCTGGCACTGGATCCCCGTTCGAAGGAGAACGCATGAACATCGAAGGCTCGAGCGCCCTCGTCACGGGCGGCGCCAGCGGGCTGGGACTGGCGACGGCGCGCCGCCTTGCGGCCGCTGGTGCCGCCGTCACCATCCTCGATCTGCCGTCCTCGCCGGGCGCCGAGGTCGCCGCGCAGTTCGGGGGCGCCTTTCTCGCCGCCGACGTCACGAGCGTCGACCAGGTGCGGGAGGCCGTGGCGGGCGCCGCCTCTGCCGGGCCGCTGCGCGTCGTGGTGAATTGCGCCGGCATCGCGCCGCCGGCCAAGGTGCTCGATCGTGACGGAAACCCCGGTTCGCTCGACGACTTCGAGCGCATCATCCGCATCAACCTGATCGGCACGTACAACGTGCTCTCGCAGGCATCCGCCGTGATGGCGAGGACCGAGCCGGGAACGGTGGACGGAGAGAGCGGAGAGCGCGGCGTGATCGTCAACACCGCCAGCGTCGCCGCGTTCGACGGCCAGATCGGCCAGCCCGCGTACTCGGCGAGCAAGGGCGGCGTGCACGCCATGACCCTGCCGGTTGCGCGGGAGCTCGCGAGGTACGGCATCCGGGTGTGCACCATCGCCCCCGGAATCATGGAGACGCCGATGCTCAAGGGCCTCCCACAGGCTGCGCAGGATTCCCTCGGCGCGCAGGTTCCGCACCCCTCGCGCCTCGGGCGTCCGGATGAATATGCCGCGCTCGTTCTGCACATCGTGGAGAACGGCTACCTGAACGGCGAGACCATCCGGCTCGACGGTGCGATCCGCATGGCACCGAAATGATCCCGCGCGGCGGACGCATCAGAAAGGCACCCCATGAGTGAGCGCATCCTCTTCACGGTCGAAGGCGGCCTCGGCCGCATCACCCTCAACCGGCCCGATCGCATGAACGCCTTCGACGATCGGATGGCCCATGCGTGGGCCGAGATCACTGTCGAGGCGACGACCCGCGCCGACGTGCGCGCCATCCTCCTCGAGGCGGAGGGCCGCAACTTCTGCGCAGGCGGCGACGTGATGTCGATGGCGGCCGGTGCCACGGGCACCGACATCACCGAGCTCGCCGGAGTGATCAACTCCGGCATCCGCGCCCTCGCGGAATCGTCGTTGCCCGTCGCGGTCGCCGCACAGGGCACCACGGCCGGCGGCGGCCTCGGCATCCTGCTCACCGGCGACTACGCCGTGATCGGCGAGAACTCGCGCATCGGCAGCCTGTACGCGAACATCGGGCTGACCCCCGACCTCTCGGTGTCGGCGCAGCTTGCGAAGGCCGTCGGTGAGCGGCGCGCGCTGCAGCTCGTGCTGCGGGACCGGATGCTGAGCGCACAGGAGGCGCTCGAGTGGGGTCTCGTCGCCGAGGTCGTGGCCCCCGACGAGGTGCGGTCGCGGGCGGAGGAGGTCGCGCGGTTCTGGCTGGCCGGTGCCGCCCAGGCGTACGGCCAGGCGAAGCGCCTCGTGCGCGACTCGTCCGCCAGGTCTTTCGTCGACCAGCTCGCCGAGGAGGCGCGTTCCATCGGCGCCTCGCTCGACACCCCCGACGCCCAGGCGCGCGTCGCGGCCTTCGCCGCGGCATCCGCCCAGAAGCAGGACCGGAGAACCGCATGACCGATCAGCCCCTCGCCGGCAAGACCATCCTGATGTCCGGCGGAAGCCGCGGCATCGGCCTCGCCATCGCGCTGCGCGCGGCCGCCGACGGCGCCAACGTCGCCCTGCTCGCCAAGACGGACACCCCGCACCCGAAGCTCGAGGGCACGGTGCACTCCGCGGCGGAGCAGATCCGGGCGGCCGGCGCACAGGCGCTGCCGATCGTGGGCGACGTGCGCAACGACGACGACATCACCGAGGCCGTGCTGAAGACGCAGGGCGAGTTCGGCGGCATCGACATCGTGATCAACAACGCCAGCGTCATCGACCTGTCGCGCTCGCTCGACCTGCCGGCGAAGAAGTACGACCTCATGCAGGACGTGAACGTCCGAGGAACGTTCCTGCTCTCGCGCGCGGCGATCCCGATCCTGCGCGAGAGCGAGAACCCGCACATCCTGTCGCTGTCGCCGCCGCTGAACCTCGACCCCAAGTGGCTCGGTGCCCACACCGGCTACACCCTGGCGAAGTACGGGATGACGATGGTCACGCTCGGGCTCGCCGCCGAGTTCGCCGACGACGGGATCGCAGCGAATACGCTGTGGCCGCGTACGACCATCGCCACGGCTGCCGTGCAGAATCTGCTCGGCGGCGACAGGGTCATGGCGGCGAGCCGTACCCCCGAGATCTACGCCGATGCGGCCTACGAGGTGCTGGTCATGCCCGCGCGGGCATACACCGGACAGACGCTCATCGTCGAGGACGTGCTGGCGGATGCCGGCATCACCGACCTCTCCGGCTACGCCGCCGTTCCCGGCACGCCGGAGGAGCGGATGTTCCCCGACATCTTCCTGTAGGAAGCCGCCGGAACGCGGATCAGTGCTTGGTGCCCGAGAGCGCGAGCACGCCGCCGAGCCCGATCATCAGCCGGCCACCCGTGGCCGACATGGCCGCGAGGCGCTTCGGCGATCGCCCGAACCAATCGCGGGCAGCGCTCGCCGCAAGCGCCCACACCGAGTCGCAGACGAGGGCCAGCGCCACGAAGATCATCCCGAGCTCGAAGAGCTGCAGCGGGACCGCGCCGCTGTTCAGATCGACGAACTGGGGAAGGACCGCCACGAAGAAGGCGATCGTCTTGGGATTGGTGATTCCGACGACGAACCCCTCCGCGAGCTGGCGGCGCCGTGAGCGGGGTAGTGTTCCCGCCTCGACGCGTCGCGCCGCCTCGTTGCGGTGACGGATGGCCTGGATGCCCAGGTAGACGAGGTAGGCGGCGCCCGCGAACTTGAGGATGGTGAAGAGCAGAACGGACTGCGCGACGATCGCGCCAACGCCCAGGGACACCGCGACGACGATGGGGATGACCCCGAGCGCGTTGCCGAGCACGCTGAGCAGGCCGCCCACTCGCCCGAGCGCCAGCGTCCGGCCGATCGTGAACAGTACGCTCGGTCCGGGAATGACGATCAGGATGATCGCGGCCACGAGGAAGCCGAGCAGGTTGTCGAGAGGAACCACGCGCTCACCCTAGTCCTGCCGCACTCGGGCCCCGCGGTCTTCGCCCGCCCCGCGGTCTTCGCCGGTCGCACCGCCTTCAGCGCAGCCGTTTGCGGAGGAACACCTGCTCGATGCCGTCGTCCTCGGTCACGCGCTCCGTCTCGACGTACCCGTGCCGCTGGTACAGCCGCAGGTTGGCCTCGCTGAGGGAGCCCGTGAACAGCTCCGCCTCCGCGGCATCCGAACGCTCCTCCACCGCCGCCAGCAGCTTCGAGCCGATCCCGCGCCCCTGCATGTCGGGCGCGATGGCCAGCCGTCCGATCAGCAGCAGGTTGCCGTCCCGCTGGGCTCGTACCGCGCCGACCATCCGTGGCCCCAGAAAGGCGACGCAGCCGAGATTCGACACGAGTTCGGCCTCGAGTTCTTCACGCGTCTGCGTCAGTGGCGGCATGTCGACGCTGCGATAGATCAGTGCCTCCGAGACGAAGGCCGCCCGCTGCAGGGTGAGCACCTCGCCCGCGTCGCGCGGTTCGATGGGGCGGATGGAGAGGGCATCCTCGTTCACTCCTCCACCGTACGCCGGGGGGTACCGACGCCCCGGCAGCGTCGGCGGCATGGCAAGACTCGGAGATCGCCGCGCACGCGCTCCCGATGGCTGACAGAATCTGAGGCATGCCCACCTGGCTCGTCTTCACGCTGGTCGCGCTCGCATTCGCCGCCGTTGCCACCTGGGTGTCGCGACGCCTGCTGGACACCCAGGTCGGGTGGGTGCGGTCGGTGATCATCTCGGTGGCCGTCTTCCTGCTGAGCACCCCCCTGGTGATCTACATGCTGGAGCAGACGCACGTCTATGCGGACGGCGAGTTCCTGGTCGGCTGGCCGGTCGTCGTGACGTTCGTCGCGTTGATCGTGGGATGGGTGTTCGCCGTCGTGGTGGTCGTCATCGTCATCAGCGAGTTCCTGATCCCCACCCGACCGCTGCGCAATCCGGTCGTCGTGATCCGCCAGGCGATCAAGCGGCGCGACCGGGCGAGGCGCTACGCGCAGATCGTCGTGATCGCCTCCCGGCATGGGCTGGGTCTGTACCAGAACCGCGCGCGAGGCTACAGCGAGGAGCTTCCGGAGGCGCTCGTCTCCGCATTGAACGAGGCCGGAGTGACCTTCGTGAAGCTCGGCCAGGTGCTCTCCTCTCGCGAGGACGTGCTGCCGCCCGAGTTCATCAGGGCCCTTTCGACGCTGCAGATGGACTCGACACCGATCCCCTGGGCGGAGGCCGAGGCGGCCATCCGCGCAGAGCTGAAGCGTCCCTTGGACGAGGTGTTCCTCTCGGTCGATGAGGTCCCCCTCGCGGCGGCATCCGTAGCGCAGGTGCACACCGCGAAGCTGC
This sequence comes from Microbacterium sp. DT81.1, assembly GCF_049844955.1. NCBI lineage: Bacteria > Bacillati > Actinomycetota > Actinomycetes > Micrococcales > Microbacteriaceae > Microbacterium > Microbacterium sp. DT81.1. Next base: position 69,287 of record NZ_JBNCMA010000005.1, on the reverse strand, counting down.
TGGATGGCGCGCGGGTCGTCATCAAGATCCAGCGTCCGCGTGCACGAGCGCAGGTGACGACCGACCTGGACATCCTCGAGCGGCTCGCGGCGGACGCCGAGCGCCGAACGGAGTGGGCGCGCGACCTCGGGGCGCGCGCGCTCGCGGGAGAATTCGCGCGTGCCCTGCGCGACGAACTGGATTACCGCGTGGAGGCCACCAACACCGAGATGCTCCGGGAGGCGATCGCCCAGTCGCGGTCCGCGGCGCTGAATATCCCGAAGGTGTACCACGACCTCTCCACCGCCCGGATGCTGGTGCTCGAGCGGGCGGATGGCATCCCGTTCAGCCGGCTGACGCCGAAAACCCTCGAGCCGGAGGCCGCCCACGCGGTCGTCGATCTCGTCGTCGACTCGGTGTTCGAGCAGATCGCGGTGCGCGGCGTCTTCCACGCGGACCTGCACGCAGGCAACGTGGTCCTCGCAGGCGACCGGACGGTCACACTGATCGACTTCGGCGCGGTCGGCGTGCTCGAGCGGAGCGTGCGCAGGCTCCTCGCGCCGCTGCTGGTGGCGATCGCGAACGAGGACGACGTGTCGGCCACGGACATCGTGCTGCTGCTCTGTGCGCCGATGTCGGGCGGAAGCGTGGAACAGACCGCCCTCCAGCACGACATCGGCGCGATCCTCACCCGGGTGACGCACGCGCCAGGGGGAGAGAACGTCTTCAGTGCGCTGATCGAGGTGCTTCGCAAGTATCGGCTGGCGATGCCGCCGTCGCTGCTCCTCGTCTTCCGCACGCTGACCTCGCTGGAAGGCACGTTGCGCAGGCTCGTGCCCGGCTACGACATGGTGGGCCGCGGGTTGGCGCGGGCTCCTCAGATCGCGTTTCAGCTCTCCTCTCCGCGAAGAGTCGCGCTGGACCTGCAGGCCCAGTCGGCGATCGTCGCCGAACAATTGCGGCGGCTCCCGCGCCGCATCGAGGGGATTACGTCAGCACTGCAGGACGGCACCTTCTCGGTGCGCATACGAGCGCTGGAGAGCGTGGATGACCGTCGGTGGGTCGACTCCATCGTCGGAGAGGTCACGGCAACCCTCGTCGGCATCGCGCTCGTGGCCACCGGGTTCTTCCTCGCCGTCTCCGACGTCGGGCCCGCTCTCACAGACGACGTGCGGGCGTTCTCCTTCCTGGGCAGCGTGCTCGGCCTCGGCGGCATGCTCCTCCTGCTGCGAAGCCTCAGTGGAGCCTTCCGGCGGCGCAGCGCCGACGGGTGACGACGCAGGCCCCGGCCTCGGGCTGCTCGAGCGTCTGCGACCGAGTGCAGCCCGGTAGCGTTGGAGTCATGGTGAACTATCGCTACCTCGGAAACAGCGGCTTCAAGATCTCTGAGATCACATACGGAAACTGGGTGACGCACGGCTCCCAGGTCGAGAACGACAAGGCCATCGACACGGTGCGCGCGGCTCTCGAACTGGGTATCACGACCTTCGACACGGCGGATGTCTACGCCAACACCGCGGCGGAGTCCGTGCTCGGTGAGGCGCTGAAGGACGAGCGCCGCGAGTCGCTCGAGATCTTCACGAAGGTCTACTTCCCGACCGGACCCAAGGGTCCGAACGACACCGGTCTCAGCCGTAAGCACATCATGGACTCGATCAACGGCTCCCTGAAGCGCCTCGGCACCGACTACGTCGATCTCTACCAGGCCCACCGCTACGACTACGAAACCCCGATCGAAGAGACCTTCCAGGCGTTCGCGGATGTCGTCCGACAGGGCAAGGCGCTGTACATCGGCGTCTCGGAATGGACCGCCGAGCAGCTGCGTGAGGGTTCCGCCCTGGCGAAGGACCTCGGCATCCAGCTCATCTCGAACCAGCCGCAGTACTCCATGCTCTGGCGGGTCATCGAGGGCAAAGTCGTGCCCGCCTCGGAAGAGCTCGGCATCTCGCAGATCGTGTGGTCGCCGATGGCCCAGGGTGTGCTGTCGGGCAAGTACCTCCCCGGCCAGCCGGTGCCTGAGGGCAGCCGCGCCACCGACGAGAAGAGCGGTGCGCACTTCATCAAGAGCTTCCTCGACGAGGACGTGCTGACCGCGGTCCAGAACCTGAAGCCGATCGCCGAGCAGGCGGGGCTCACGATGCCCCAGCTCGCGATCGCATGGGTGCTGCAGAACAAGAACGTCGCCGCCGCGCTCGTGGGCGCGTCGCGGCCCGAGCAGCTGGCGGACTCGGTGAAGGCCTCGGGCGTCGTGCTCGACGCCGAGGTGATGACCGCGATCGACCAGGCGCTCTCCGGGGTCGTTCAGGACGACGCCGAAGACACGTACCGCGTCTCGCCGAAGACGCGAGTCGCCTAACAGCGAAGACGCGAGTCGCTTAACAGCCCAGACGCGAGTCGCTTAACAGCGAAGACGCGAGTCGCTCAACAGCTCAGACGCGAGTCGATTGACCGGTCAGCCGGTAGGGAGGATCCGACGATGGCGAAGATCAGCGCCGGCATCCTCCTCTACCGGCTCACACCGGCGCCCGAGGTGCTGATCGCGCACATGGGCGGCCCGTACTGGGTGGCGAAGGACGAGAGCGCATGGTCGATTCCCAAGGGTGAATTCGACGAAGACGCCGAAGGGGCGATGGATGCCGCGCGGCGCGAGTTCCTCGAGGAGCTCGGCGTCGACTCGCCCGACGTCGCCTACGCGGAACTCGGCACGTTCCCGTACTCGTCGGGCAAGAAGATCGTCGTGTTCGTCGGCGACGGTGCGACGTTCGAGGCCTCGGACCTCGAGTACGGCACCTTCGAGCTGGAGTGGCCGCCACGGTCCGGCCGGATGCAGACCTTCCCCGAGGTCGACCGGGCGGAGTGGATGCCGGTGGACGAGGCCCGGCCGCGGCTGGTGAAGGGACAGCGCCCGGCGCTCGACGCGCTCGCACGGCACCTGGAAGAGCTCGGCGCGAAGTCCTGAAGCGCGCGGCATCCCGGCCCGTCCATCGCGCGCTGTTCGCTCTTCGGCCCGCGTGCGAGGGGCGCGGATCAGGTCGTCGCGGGGCCGAACCACCGGGGCAGAGTGCGCAGCAGATCGCTCTGGTTCTCGCCGGCCCACGCCACGTGGCCGTCCGGTCGCAGCAGCACGGCGGGCGCCGGCAGCTCGGCGCTGCGGTCGGCGACGCGGTCGACCCGGTCCTCCCACCCGGCGACGGACAGCCCGCCCGTCTGGTCGAGGAGCAGGCCGCGGCCCTCGCGCGTCAGCTCGTACAGCCGACCGGTCGACAGCCGGATGTCGCGCAGCCGCCGCCCGATCAGGTCGTTCCCGTTCCCCAGGTCGTATCGCACCCCGATTCCGGTCACCTTCTCGATCACGAACCGGTTGACGTTCTCGAAGGCCATCAGTTCGGTGAGCAGTCGGAGCACCGCCTGCGGACCCGGTTCGGCCGAGATGAGCACGGCCTGGGCGCGCGTGGTGTTCAGCACGTCGGCGGCGACGGGACGGCGCTCCGCGTCGTAGGTGTCCAGCAGCCCTTGTGGCGCCCAGCCGTTCACCGCGGCCGCGAGCTTCCAGCCGAGGTTGAACGCGTCCTGGATGCCGAGGTTGAGACCCTGGCCGCCGAGCGGCGGATGTACGTGCGCGGCATCGCCGGCGAGGAGCACCCGTCCGGTGCGATAGCGCTCGGCCAGGCGGGTGGCGTCGGTGAAGCGGGAGAGCCAACGCGGGGAGTGGGCGCCGAAGTCGGTTCCGGCGAAGGCCCGAAGCTGCGTCCGGAACTCCTCGAGGGTCGGCGGCGTGGTGCGGTCCTCGGCCACCGTCGCGGCGGGGACCACCGCGCGGTGCAGCCCGTTCCCCGTGGGTCCGATCCCGAATCCTCTGTGCGTCTTGCGCACCTCCGCCACCAGCGCCGCCAGCTCCTCCGGCGGTGCGGTGACCTCCAGCTCGGCCAGCAGCCATTCCGTCTGCGCGGGCTCGCCGGGAAACCCGACACCCGTCACCCTGCGCACGAGGCTGCGACCGCCGTCGCAGCCGACCATCCACCGGGAGCGGCGACGCGTTCCGTCAGCCAGCTCGACCGTCACTCCGTCCTCGTCCTGCTCGACGCCCACCACTTCGTGCCCACGTTCGATCTCCGCCCCGATCTCGGCGGCGCGCTCTGCCAGCAGACGGTCGGTGACCGGCTGCGGGATGCCGAGGACGTAGCCGTGCGCGGTGTCGAGGTCGGGCGGCCATGGTTCGTCGATCGCGGCGAAGCGCGTGGCGCCGGGGTACTGCTGCCCGTGCTCCAAGAAGCGCTCCAGCAGGCCCCGCTGATCCAGGATCTCGATGCTCCGTGGATGCAGGCCCAGCGAGCGGACCATCCGGCTCGGCTCGGCCTCACGCTCCAGCACCAGCACATCGACGCCGTGCAGCCGCAGCTCGCTCGCGAGCATCATCCCGGTCGGGCCGCCCCCGCTGATGATCACTTCGGGCATCCGGTTCTCCCGCCTTGCGCCTTCTCCGTCCCGGTGTCGCGCGCGAGAATCATAATGGACGCGTGCAACAGCGCGTGGGCCGGCTGCGGATGGCCGATGGTACGGAGGTCGCGTATGCGTCGGTCGGTGCCGGACGTCCGCTGCTGTACGTCGACGGCTGGCTCAGCCATCTGCAGCTGAGCTGGGAGCACCCGGAGGAGCGCGCGTTCTACGAGAGCCTGGCCGACGGATGCCGACTCGTGCGGTACGACCGGGTCGGCTGCGGGCTGTCGGGGTCATCGACCCGGCGACCGTCTCTGGCGTTCGAACTGGAACAGCTCGCCGCAGTCGCTGCGGCGCTGGGCCCGGAGCCCTTCGACCTCATGGGCACCTCCATGGGCTCGTTGGTCGCGGTGGCCTGGGCCGCCGCGCACCCGGAGACCACCCGGCGTCTCGTGCTGTACGTCGGGTGGGCGGTCGGCGCTGATGTCTCGCCCCCCAGCGCGCGAGAGCACGTCCTGGGGCTGGTCGAGTCGCACTGGGGTCTCGGAGCCGACGTGCTCACCGACATCTTCGCCCCGGATGCCGATCCCAGCGCGCGCCGGGAGTTCGGCCGGTATCAGCGGGCGAGCTCGTCCGCGTCGACCGCACGGGCGCTGCTGGCGCTGAGCTACGAATTGGACGTCCGCGACCTCCTCGCGCAGGTCCGCGCTCCGACGCTCGTGGTGCATCGCGCCCAGGACCGCGCAGCGCCCGTCGAGCAGGCCGCGGCACTGGCCGAGGGGATCCCGGGCGCCCAGCTGGTTGTGCTTCCCGGGCGTTCCCATCTGCCGTACGCCGGAGATGCGCACGCGGTGGTGGCGCCGATCCGCCGCTTCCTCGGCCTGCACGCGCGGCCGCGCGCACCGCGCACCCTGACTCCCCGGCAGGCTCAGGTCGCCGGATTGGTCAGCGAGGGCTGCACGAACCGCGAGATCGCCACGCGACTGGGCATCGACGAACGGTCCGCCGAGGGCCACGTCGAACGGATCCGCGTTCGCCTGGGTTTCAGAACCCGAGCGCAGATCGCCGCCTGGTACGTGTCCCGACACGACGAGCTGGGCCGCTGAAGTGGGGAGCGCTCACGCGAGGGCCTGAAGTCGGGGCCGAAGTGAGGTATTTCCACGCCTGAAAGGGGGCACGGACTTCCGCAGACTGGTGTCGTCCGCAACCGAGACCCGCTGGAGCAGCCATGACCGAGACCACCGCAGTCGCCCCGTCCGAGACGGAATTCGAGCAGCACGCCTTTCGCGGGCGGCTGAACGCCGCGTTCTTCAGCGTGATGGACCCCTACATGGAGGCGAATCTGCGCAGCCGCAAGCAGCGCTTGTTCGCCGATCTCCCTCCCGAGGTGGTCGAGATCGGGTCGGGCGTCGGCGCGAACCTCCGCTACCTGCCCGTCGGCAGCACGCTCGTATCGATCGAACCGAACCGATACATGCACGACCCGCTCCGGGATGCGGCGCACCGCCGTGGCGTGCGGCTCGACCTGCGCGAGCGCATGGCCGAGCAGACGGGTCTTCCCGATGAGAGCGTCGACAGCGTGATCTCGTCGCTCGTGCTGTGCTCGGTGCAGGATCCCGCGGCGGTGCTCGCGGAGATCCGGCGCATCCTGCGACCCGGAGGCACCTTCCGATTCCTCGAGCACGTGGTCGCGCCCGCCGGCACGCCGACGCGCGCTGCCCAGCGCATCCTCCGCCGTCCATGGGCCTGGGCGTTCGAGGGCTGCTCGTGCGAGCGCGACCTGGAGCAGTCGATTCGAGCGGCCGGCTTCGCGAGCGTCACGGTGGAGCGGTACCGTCTCCACACGCCGTTCCTGCCCTTCAACACCCACATCGCCGGCGTCGCGCAGGCCTAGCCGTGCGCGGGGCGGCATCGTTGGCGGTCAGTCCACGGCGGGCTGTGTGGTGACGGACAGACCGGGGCCGAGGGTGTACCGGATGGACTGTCCCGGCGGGTACACCGCCTCCACCGACGTGTCGGAATATCCGGAGGGCAGCACGATCGATATGCCGTGCGCCTCGATGGTCTCGGGGTACCCGCACGCGATCACGGGCGTCTCCTCGTTGCTGACGATGAGACACACCGCCCCGTCGATCGTCGGCCCGGCCCACACCGATCGCCCGTTCATCCCCCCGTAGGGGCGCAGTTCGCTGTGGATGATGCGGCTTGCGAGCACCTGAGGACTGGCGGTGGAGAGCACGTCGTCGCGCAGCCTGTTGAGGAAGGCCTCGTAGCCCTCCTCGGACGACCGGGGCCGGTCGCCGCCGGGAAGGACCGCTTCGACCACCGCGCTCCTCGGATCGGGGTCCGCCACAGGGACGGAGCGATCCCACCACGCCGCGGCTCCGAGCGCGACGGCGACCGCCGCGGTGCCGGCCACGAGCGCGGCGTGCCATCCGGGGCGCCGGCGCGGCGCGGCGGCCGTGTGCATCGGCCCGGCGACCGTGTGGATCGGGTCGGCGACCGCGGGCAGCGGGTCGGCGTCGGCGTCGGCGCGCAACGATGCGGCGATCGTTCCCGGTGGCCCGGCCACCGGCTGCGGATGAGCCGCCGTCGGAGGCACATCCGCCGCGTCGGCCCGCGAAGCTGCAGTGTCGGGTTCACGCAGGCCCGCGGCGGCCGCGCGGTGCTGCAGGGTGCGGTCTTCGAGCTCCGTCAGGCGGGCGAGCGCGACAGGGTCCTTCGCGATGTCGGCGTCGGCCGAGTAGGCCCGGCGGCGCAGTGCCGCGAGCTCCGCCCACTCATCCGACCGACCCTCCACCGGGACCCCCGCTTCACGGATTCAGGCTAACCCCGTTCGCGGGTATCGAGGCCCTGATGCCGGGTGCCGGCATCCTCAGTCGCTGTGTGATCGCTCCCACTCGACGACGAGCTGCGGCATCCGCTCAGCGAGGAAGCGCATGAAGTCCGCCACACGCAGCGCGCGCGCGACCGAGAGTGGCGCGTCACCGTTGTCGGCCGCGATCGCCTCCATTGCCTCCGCCAGCTTCGCGTACATCGGGGCGTTGGCCATGACGATCGAATGCCATCCGTCGTCCATGAGGTCGTAGCGTGCGATCCGATCGCCAGGTCGCGAGAGGCGCTGGATCATCCGCAGCGACTGCAGGTACCGCACGGCGCCCGACACTGCCGCGGCCGACACTCCCAGGCGATCCGCCAGTTCGGCCGCGGAGTATCCGGAGTCGGGAGACCCGACGAGCGCCATCATCACCCTCGCCGGCATCCGGGGCATCCCGGCGCCTGCCAGCATCCCCGCCGCCTGCTCGGCCGTGTCCACCCCCCGGTGCTCCATCCCCTCACCCACCGGTCACCAGTTCGCGCCGCCGCATGAGGGCGAGGGATGCCGCCACCCCGAGACCCGCCGCGAACAGCAGCCACCACCCGCCTCGGGCGTCGACCTCGCCGCCGCTGAGCATCGGCGTCGCGGCGAAGGGGGAGAGGTGCACGGCCCAGTCGGGCATGCCGAACAGCGGTCCGAACAGGCCCAGCACGGTCGCCAGTGCGACCGACGACCAGCCGACGCCGATGGTCGCACGAGGCGCCACCACGAAGATCAGGCCGGTCAGACCAAGGAACACGGTCGCCGCCAGAGCCTGGCCGACGCCGGCGACCACGGCGTCGTCGAGCAGATCGCTCGAGTCGCTCCCCATGCCGAGGGCAGCGCCTCCGACGGCGATCGCCGCTATCAGGATCACGGCCGCGAGCCCCACCGACAGAAACGACGCGAGCCACCGCACTCGAGAGAGAGGCGTGGACAGCAGCAGTTCGGCCGTCCCGTGCGTCTCCTCCTGCCGTGCCCGCACCACCGTCTGCACGGCGCAGCACGCAGCGAAGATGCCGACCATCGTGAAGAAGGTCACGAGCACCCCCTCCTGGAGTGACCCGGTGTCGCCGGCGATCTGCTCGAGCACATTCGCGACCGCCGGATTCTGCGCACCCAATTGGTCGATGACGCTGCCGAGCGACGTCGCGAGCAGCCCCACGATGGCGGCCCCGACGCCCCACGCGATCACCGCCGGGTAGGTGAGGCGCCAGACCAGAGCGCTCGGCGACGACAGGGTCGCCGTGGCATCCGCTCTGCCGTTGCGCTCCGGAACGAACGCCCCACCGACGTCCCGCGCCCTCTGGAGGGCGAGAGCGGCGACCACGAGCACGATGGCGACGAGGAGCGTGAGTATCACCGGACCGATCGCGTCGTCCGAATACGGGCGGGTGTTCTCGGCCCAGGCGAAGGGTGAGAGCCAGGCCACCCACGAACTGGTCATGCTCTTCAGATCATCGCTCGGCGTACCGAGGGCGTTGCCGATGCCGGCGAGGAGGAACGTGCCGAGCAGCACCGCCATGGCGAGTGAGTTGGCGCCCCGCGACGTGCGCATGAGCTGCGCGGCGACCAGCCCGAAGCCGAGGAAGAAGAACCCCACGGACGCGACCGCGAGCCCCATCACCGTCGAGCCGCCGGCGTCGAGGCCGACGGCGACGAAGGCCAGGGCCGTGAGCCCGCCCAGCAGGACGTTCGCACCGATGCCGTGCAGCAGGGTGGCGATCGTGGGCAGCATCCGGGCAGCGGGGGTCGCGGAGACGATCTCGGCGCGGCCGGCTTCCTCGTCGCCCCGCGTGTGCCGCACCGCGAGGAACGAGCTCATCAGAGCGGCCAGCATCGCCAGCCACGGAACGATGAGGAAGGCGATGAACTCGCCATCACCGGAGCCGGACGGAAGGCCACGGAACAGCAGGATGACCGGGTTCGCCAGGGCGGCCGCGAGGATCGATGCCCGCTCCTGCTCCGTGCCATAGGTCTCGGCGACGCCCGCGAAGGACGCGTAGGCGAGGAGCGCGGTGCCGAGGATCCACATCGTGAGCTGGCGCCAGTCGCGGCGGATGCGCTGACTCGAGAGGGCGCGGAGCGCGTCAGCGAGCCGGGAGTGTGGGGCGGAGCCCCGCTCTGGGAGCGCGTTCATCTCGACAGCTCTGCGAGGTCGTCGCCGTAGTGCCGGAGGAAGAGCTCCTCCAGCGAAGGCGGCTGGATGCGCAGGCCCGCCACGCTGCGGCTCGCCAGGTCGGGAAGGACGGACGGCACGGCATCGCTGTCCACCGTGAACCGAACACGCCCGTCGGCGGTGGTGACATCGTGGGCGGCCGCGATGCCGGCGACGACCGCGGCATCCGTCCCTTCGAACGACACTTCCGTGCGCGTGAGGTGGCGCAGCTCGGGCAGGGTGCCCGACTCGACGATCCTGCCGGCGCGGATGATCGACACCCGGTCGCAGAGCTGCTCGACCTCGGAGAGGATGTGACTGGAGAGCAGCACGGTGGAACCGGCCGCGCGGATGCGGGCGATCTCGCTGCGGAACATCACCTCCATCAGGGGGTCGAGGCCGCTTGTCGGCTCGTCGAAGATGTAGAGGTCGGCCGGCACCGCGAAGGCGGCGATGAGCGCCACCTTCTGCCGGTTGCCCTTGGAGTACGCGCGCCCCTTCTTGCGCGGGTCGAACTGGAACGCCTCCATGAGCCGCGCCTTCTCGTCGCGGTAGACCGGGTCGTGGCGGGAGGCGCCGCGCAGCCGGGAGAGCAGGTCGATCGCCTCGCCGCCCGAGATGTTCGGCCAGACGCTCACGTCGCCCGGGACGGAGGCGATGCGGCGATGCAGGGCTACGGCGTCGGTCCACGGGTGGCCGCCGAAGACGGATGCCTCGCCCGCGGATGCGCGCGCGAGCCCGAGCAGGATGCGGATGGTGGTCGACTTGCCGGCGCCGTTCGGGCCGAGGAAGCCATGCACCTGTCCTTGGTCGACCTCGAGGTCGAGGCCGTCGAGAGCGCGGACCCGGCCGTAGCGCTTGACGAGCCCGGCCGTGCGGATCACTGTGGTCATGTCGCCGAGAATACGCGCGTTTCACAAATTTGTGAAGACAATGCATTCTCGCGAGGGGTCGCGCGCTGTGTATACGAAGGGCTGGCACTCCTGGTCTTTGTAGCGCGCGACGCGGTTGTTTGTATACAATGTGGCGAGATCGATCGACGCGAACTCGGCCGATGGATGCTGGATGGGTGAGGAGGTCGGCATGCGCGCCAGCGATCGTGCATACGCGACGCTCCTCGAGGAGATCCAGAACGGACTCCTACCGGCTGGAGCGGTGCTCGGCGAGGTCGAGCAGGCCGGACGCCTGGGGGTCAGCCGGACTCCGCTGCGGGAGGCGCTGGGTCGCCTTGCGGCGGACGGGCTCGTCGAGCAGCAGTCGCCGCGCGTCACGGTCGTCACCGGGGTCGACGCCGCCGACATCCGCGAGCTGTTCGAAGTGCGCCGCGCCCTGGAGGAGACGGCCGCTCGCCTCGCCGCAGAGCGGGGCGACGCCGAGGTCTTCGACGCGCTCGCCGCCGAGTTCTCGCACGCGGAGCTGGGCGCTGATGGCGAACTCGATGCGTACTACGCGCTCATCGCCCGCTTCGACGCCGCGCTCGACGAGGCCGTGCGCAACGACTACCTGACCGGCGCGCTCCGCACGGTCCGCACCCACCTCGTGCGGGTGCGCCGACTCGCGCGGGACCGCCCGGCCCGCCTCGCTCAATCGGTCGCCGAGCATCGGCTGATCGCCGCCGCGATCGCCGATCAAGACGCCGAGCTGGCGGCCCACGCCACGCACGTGCACCTGCACAACGCGCTCACGAACATCCTCGACTCCCTTCCGGAGCCCCCGACAGACTCGGGGGCCGCAACGTCCCGTCGCGTCCCGAAGGCCCTGCACCCCCAGAAAGGCCATACATGACCATCACGCACCACCTCCGCGTCCACCGCAGCGACGAGCAGCTCGCCCGCGAGGGACAGCTCGCCTGGCGCATCGCCGAGATCGCGACCGACCCCGTGGATGTCGAACCGGAGGTGGTCGACATGATCATCAACCGGTTCATCGACAACGCGGCCGTCGCCGCGGCATCCCTCACCCGCGCGCCCGTGAGCGCCGCCCGCCAGCAGGCGCTCGATCACGCCGTGTCGATCGGCGGCTCCGGCGCGACGATCTTCGGCTGCGCCGTCGAGCGGCGGTCGAGCCCGGAGTGGGCGGCATGGGCCAATGGCGTCGCCGTGCGTGAGCTCGACTACCACGACACGTTCCTGGCGGCGGACTACTCGCACCCCGGCGACAACATCCCCCCGATCCTCGCCGTCGCCCAGCACATCGGATCCGACGGCGCGGCCCTGGTGCGTGGCGTCGCGACCGGCTACGAGATCCAGATCGACCTCGTCAAGGCGATCTGCCTGCACGAGCACAAGATCGACCACGTCGCCCACCTCGGCCCGTCGGCGGCCGCGGGCATCGGAACGATGCTCGGGCTCGACACCGAGACGATCTATCAGGCGGTCGGGCAGGCGCTGCACACCACGACCGCGACGCGGCAGAGCCGCAAGGGCGAGATCTCCACGTGGAAGGCGCACGCCCCCGCCTTCGCCGGCAAGATGGCCGTCGAAGCGGTCGACCGCGCGATGCGCGGCGAGACCTCGCCGAGCCCGATCTACGAGGGCGAGGACGGCGTGATCGCGTGGATGCTGGACGGTCCGGACGCCGCGTACGAGGTGCCGCTGCCCGCCGGCGGGGAGCCCAAGCGGGCGATCCTCGACTCCTACACGAAGGAGCACTCGGCCGAGTACCAGGCGCAGGCCTGGATCGATCTGGCCCGCAAGCTGCACACCGAGCGGCCGGACGCCGGCGACCCCGCCAAGGTCGAGTCGATCGTGCTGCACACGAGCCACCACACCCACTACGTGATCGGCTCCGGGTCCGGCGACCCGCAGAAGTACGACGCCACGGCATCCCGCGAAACGCTCGACCACTCGATCCCGTACATCTTCACGGTGGCGCTGCAGGACGGCGCGTGGCACCACGTCGACTCCTACACCCCGGAGCGCGCAGGCCGAGAAGACACCGTGGCGCTGTGGCACAAGGTCACGACCGCGGAGGACGCGGAGTGGACGCGCCGCTACCACTCCACCGACCCGGCCGAGAAGGCGTTCGGCGGCCGCGTCGTGATCCGCTTCACCGACGGCACCGAGCTGGTCGATGAGATCGCGGTGGCGGACGCACACCCGCTCGGCGCGCGGCCCTTCGCCCGCGAGGACTACATCCGCAAGTTCCGTCTGCTGGCCGAGCCGGTGCTCGCCCCGCACGAGATCGAGCGCTTCCTCGAGCTGGTGCAGCGCCTGCCCGAGCTGACGCCCGCCGAGGTCGCGCAGCTGACGATCGTCGCGAAGATGGGCGTGCTGGCGGGCGCGCCGGCCCCGAAGGGGCTGTTCTGATGCGCGCCGCGTACCGGATTCAGGCTGAGCGGACCCTGCGGGCCCTCGAAACCCCCGCCGCGTCGACTTCCGCCCCGTCCAGCCTGAGCGCGGCACGCCCTGCGCTGGGGAGGAACCGCTGATGCTGTACTCCCAGACACCGGCGGCCGAGAAGCGCCGGCTCTTCCGGGAGCGGCTCTCCAGCGGCGAGCTGCTGCGCTTCCCCGGCGCCTTCAACCCCCTCAGCGCCCGGCTCATCGAGCGCAAGGGCTTCGACGGCGTCTACATCTCCGGCGCGGTGCTGAGCGCCGATCTCGGACTCCCCGACATCGGCCTCACCACCCTCACCGAGGTCGCCGGCCGCGGGCAGCAGATCGCGCGGATGACCGAGCTGCCGGCGATCATCGACGCCGACACCGGGTTCGGCGAGCCGATGAACGTGGCGCGCACGATCCAGACGCTCGAAGACGCGGGCCTGGCCGGCACGCACATCGAGGACCAGATCAACCCCAAGCGCTGCGGACACCTCGACGGCAAGGCGGTCGTCGACGAGCAGACCGCGATCAAGCGCATCCGCGCTGCGGCCGACGCCCGCCGTGACCCCAACTTCCTGATCATGGCGCGCACCGACATCCGCGCCGTCGAAGGACTCGAGGTCGCCATCGACCGGGCGAAGGCACTGGTGGATGCCGGCGCCGACGCGATCTTCCCCGAGGCGATGCGCGACCTGGGCGAATTCGCGGCGATGCGCGAGGCGCTCGATGTGCCGCTGCTGGCGAACATGACCGAGTTCGGCAAGAGTGAGCTGTTCTCGAGCTCGCAGTTGGCGGATGTCGGCATCAACATCGTCATCTGGCCGGTGTCGCTGCTGCGCATGGCGATGGGCGCGGCGGACCGCGCCCTCGACACATTGAACGAGGATGGACACCTGACGTCGAAGCTCGGAGAGATGCAGCACCGCGCCGACCTTTACGAGCTTCTCGACTACGAGGGCTACAACCACTTCGACACCAGCGTCTTCAACTTCGAGATCCAGCGCTAGGAGCACCCGAATGACTGAACCAGAGATCAAGAAGGGCCTCGCCGGGGTCACCGTGGACTACACCGCGGTCTCGAAGGTCAATCCCGACACCAACAGCCTGCTGTACCGCGGCTACCCCGTGCAGGAGCTCGCGGCCACGCAGCCGTTCGAGGCCGTGGCCTTCCTGCTCTGGAACGGCGAGCTGCCGACCGCCGAGGAGCTCGAGCGATTCCGGAGCCTGGAGCGCTCGCAGCGGGCACTGGATGACAACGTCAAGACAGCGATCGATCTGATCCCGCTGACGTCGCACCCGATGGACGTGGTGCGCACCGCCGTCTCGGTGATCGGCGCGTCGGACCCCGAATCGGAGGATTCCACTCGCGAGACGAACCTCCGCAAGAGCATGGTGCTGTTCGCCAAGCTTCCGGCGATCGTCGCCTACGACCAGCGCCGTCGCCGGGGGCAGGACATCATCCCCCCTCGCGACGACCTCGACTACTCCGCGAACTTCCTGTTCATGTCCTTCGGCGAGGAGGCGGATCCCGTCGTGGTCGAGGCGTTCAACGTGTCGATGATCCTCTACGGGGAGCACTCCTTCAACGCGTCGACCTTCACCGCACGGGTCATCACGAGCACGCTGGCCGACCTGCACTCGGCGGTCGTCGGCGCCATCGGCGCGCTGAAGGGAGCGCTGCACGGCGGTGCGAACGAGGCCGTCATGCACATCTTCGATGAGATCGGCGAGGCCGCCGCCGTGGAGGTCTGGCTCGATCAGGCGCTCGCCGAGAAGCGCAAGATCATGGGCTTCGGGCACCGCGTCTACAAGCACGGCGACTCCCGCGTCCCGACGATGAAGGCCGCACTCGACACGCTCGTCGAGCACTACTCGCAGGACCCGTCGAGCCGAGCCCGCGAGCTCGCGGCGCTCTACGACGAGCTCGAGAAGCAGTTCGTCGCGCGCAAGGGCATCTATCCGAACCTCGACTACCCCTCGGGCCCGGCATACAACCTGATGGGCTTCGACACCCTGACGTTCACGCCGCTCTTCGTCGCATCCCGGGTCACCGGATGGACCGCGCACATCATCGAACAGGCGGCATCCAACGCCCTCATCCGCCCCCTGTCGGCGTACAACGGCGTCGACGAGCGGCACATCGAGGGCTACGTCCCACAGGCCGAAGACACGGCACAGCGTGCCGAGGAGGCGGCCGGGTGAGGATCTGGTTCGGCGACGTCGGCATCATCGACCTCGCCGCCATGGCGCGCGGGACCCTGATCGAGAACCTCGGGATCGAGATCGTCGAGGTCCGCGACGATGCCCTGGTGGGCCGGATGCCGGTCGACCACCGAACGGTCCAGCCGGCGGGCGTCCTGCACGGCGGCGCGTCGATCGCCCTTGCCGAGACGCTGGCATCGTGGGCCGGCTACCTCGCCGTCGACCGGGAGCGGTTCCACGTCGTGGGGCAGGAGATCAACGCGAACCACATCCGCCCCGTGTTCTCGGGCTGGGTCACCGCCACCGCGACACCCGCAGCCCTCGGTCGCCGATCGCAGGTGTGGGAGATCCGGATCGTCGATGAGGCCGGCAAGCTGGCGTGCATCTCCCGGTGCACCCTCGCGGTGATCGAGCAGCGCAGCAGCTACGGCACGCCGGAACAGCGGTCCTGACAAGTTTCTTTTCCGGAATGGTCGAGAACCCACCGGATGGTTCGACGCCCTGGATGAAACCGTTCCACGAAGGAAGGATGATTCCATGAAGTACATGATGTTCGTCGTCAGCTCCGCCGCCCCCGACGAGGTGCCGGACGACTCCGACGTCGACCTGTGGGTCGAGCCGCTCGACGCGAGCGGCAAGCGGATCATGGGCGAGGTGCTCGAGCCGCCGACTGCGTCGACGGTCGTGAAGGTGCGCGGCGGCAAGACCCTGGTCACGCGGGGACCCTACGCCGAGATGGTCGAGGTGATCTGCGGATTCGACATCCTCGAGTGCGAGAGCCTCGAGGAGGCGGTCGAGATCGCATCCCGTCATCCGATGGCCCGCAACGGCCAGCTGGAGATCCGTCCGTTCATGCAGTGGGAGTAGCCATGCCCAGAAGTGCCGTTCTCGTCGACGCCGTCCGCACCCCGACCGGCCGGGGCAAACCGGGGGGCGCGCTGAGCGGCGTGCATCCCGTCGACCTCGCCGCGGGAGTTCTGAGCGCCCTGCTCGAGCGCAGCGGCCTGGAGTCGCGTCAGATCGATGACGTGATCCTCGGATGCGTGAGCCAGGTGGCGGATCAGAGCGTCAACATCGCCCGCAACGCGGTGCTGGCGGCCGGCTTCGACGAGACGGTGCCTGGTACGACGATCGACCGCCAGTGCGGGTCGAGCCAGCAGGCTGCGCACTTCGCGGCGCAGGGAGTGATGGCCGGGGCGTACGACATCGTGATCGCCGGTGGGGTCGAGTCGATGAGCCGGGTTCCGCTCGGCTCATCGGCCACCGGCGGCACGCCCGGCTCGCCGCGCCTGCGTGCCCGCTACCCGGAGGGGCTCGTCAATCAGGGAGTCTCGGCCGAGCTGATCGCGCAGCAGTGGGGCTTCTCGAGGGAGCGGCTGGACGAGTTCTCGGCCGAGTCGCATCGACGGGCGGCGGATGCGTGGGCCCGGGGCGACTTCGATTCCCAGGTTCTCCCGGTGGAGGTCGACGACGGAACTCCCGTCTCGATGGACGAGACGATCCGTGCGTCCACCACGGCCGAGGGGCTAGCCGGGCTCAACCCTTCATTCCGCACCGACGCGCTGGCCGCACGATTCCCCGAGCTGGAGTGGCGCATCACGCCCGGCAACTCGTCGCCGCTCACCGACGGAGCCTCGGCTGTGCTGATCATGAGCGAGGAGAAGGCGGCCGAGGTCGGGCTCACGCCGCGCGCGCGATTCCACGCGTTCGCCGTGGTCGGGGACGATCCCCTCCTCATGCTCACGGGGCCCATCCCCGCCACGCGCCGGATCCTCGAGCGCAGCGGCCTGAGCATCGACGACCTGGACGCCTACGAGGTGAACGAGGCTTTCGCATCGGTCCCCCTGGCGTGGGCGGCCGAGGTCGGCGGCGACCCGGAGAAGCTCAACCGCTGGGGCGGGGCGATCGCGCTGGGACATGCACTCGGCTCATCGGGCACGCGCCTGCTCGGCACGCTGCTCGCTTCGCTCGAGGCCACGGGCGGTCGCTACGGACTTCAGACGATGTGCGAGGGCGGCGGCCTCGCCAACGCCACGATCATCGAGCGTTTCTGACGCGAGGGCGGGTGCAAGCGCTTACATGAGGCGGGAGGACGCGGGTAGCGCGCTCGCGCTTCATGAGGGCATTCTCATTCTGTAAGCGCTTGCAGTTTGTCGGACGCCTTTGCTACGGTCACAGGACGCACCGGGGCACGTCGCCGTGCCCTCTTCCCCAATGGAGCACCCCTGTGTCGAAGACGACCCCCGCACGAGCACGCCGCCTGCTCGCCACAATCGTGTCTGCCGCCCTCGTGCTCGCCGGGAGCGTCGCGCTTCCCGCGATCGCCGCGGCGCCGGCCGCCGCAGCCGATCGCACGTTCGCGGTGGTGGGCAGTTTCCAGAGCGAGCTCGGCTGTGCCGACGACTGGCTCGCCGAGTGCAACGTGACGGACCTGGCGCCGACGGATGCCGAGAACGTGTATGCGGCGGAGTTCACGGTGCCCGCCGGCACGTACATGTACAAGGTCGCGGTCAATGACTCGTGGGACGAGAACTACGGGGCCGACGGCGTCCTCAAAGGCGACGACATCCCCCTCACGATCGAGGGCCCCGCGACACTGCGCTTCCTGTTCGACGATGTGACGCATCGGATCGGGCTCGAGGTCGTCTCGGTCCGCGGGGGTTACACCGCCGACGACGATGCGCTGGCCGCCGCGCCGGTTCGCCAGCCGGGCAGCGACGAGCAGTTCTACTTCGTGATGACCGACCGGTTCGCCAACGGGGACTCCTCGAACGACACGGCGGGGATCGCCGGCGACCGGTTGGCGCACGGCTTCGACCCCACCGACAAGGGCTTCTACAACGGCGGCGACATCGCGGGCCTCCGCGCGAACCTCGACTACATCAAGGGTCTGGGCACGACGGCCATCTGGCTCACGCCGAGCTTCAAGAACCGTCCCGTGCAGGGCACCGGCGCCGACGCCTCCGCGGGCTATCACGGCTACTGGATCACGGACTTCACGCAGATCGACCCCCACCTCGGCACCAACGAGGAGCTCGAGGCGTTCATCGACGAGGCCCACGCCGAGGGCATCAAGGTCTACTTCGACATCATCACGAACCACACCGCCGACGTCATCGACTACGCCGAGAAGGAGTACGGCTACAAGAGCCTCGCCTCCAGTCCCTACACCGACGCGGACGGCAACGAGGTGGACATCGCCGCCAAGGCCGGCGACCCCGACTTCCCGGAATTCGACCCAGCGACGTCGTTCCCGTACACGCCCGTCGTGACCTCCGAGACGAAGGTCCCGGAGTGGCTCAACGACCCGACGCTGTACCACAACCGCGGCGACTCGACCTATGCCGGCGAGTCCGTCACGTACGGCGACTTCTCCGGGCTCGATGACCTCATGACCGAGAACCCCAAGGTCGTCGACGGCTTCGTCGACGTGTACGAGCAGTGGATCGACCGGGGCATCGACGGCTTCCGCATCGACACGGCGAAGCACGTCAACTTCGAGTTCTGGGAGAAGTGGAGCGCCGAGGTGCTCGACTACGCCCGCACGGAGGCGAACAAGCCCGACTTCTTCATGTTCGGCGAGGTCTACGACGCCGACCCGATCAAGCTGTCCCCCTACGTTCGCGACACCGACATGAACTCGGTGCTCGACTTCACCTTCCAGTCCGGCGCCCAGACGTTCGCCGAGGGCAAGTCGACCAAGGCGCTGCAGGCGCTGTTCGATGGCGACGACCACTACACGACGCCCGACAGCTCGGCGACCGCGCTGCCGACCTTCCTCGGCAACCACGACATGGGCCGCATCGGATACTTCCTCCGCGACGCGGGAGACGTCGCGCAGCGCGACGAGCTCGCGCACGAGCTGATGTTCCTGACCCGCGGTCAGCCCGTGGTCTATTACGGCGACGAGCAGGGCTTCGTCGGCGCCGAGCCCGGCAACGACAAGAGCGCCCGTCAGACGCTCTTCGCCAGCCAGGTGGCCGAGTACCAGAACCAGCCGCTGGTCACCGGCGAGAACGCCGGATCGGTTGATCGCTACGACACCGCCGCGCCGCTCTACACGCACATCGAAGAGCTCGCGCAGCTGCGCGCATCCAACCCGGCCCTCGCGACGGGGGCGCAGATCGAGCGCCACGTCACCGATGGCGCCGGCGTCTACGCATTCTCCCGGGTCGACCGCGAAGAGAAGACCGAGTACCTCGTCGCGCTGAACAACACCACGACCCCGCAGACGGTGTCTTTCACGACGCTGACGGCGGACGCCGCGTACGCGCCGCTGTACGGCGGCGGGGCTGCGGTGAGCACGGATGCCGCGGCCGCCGCATCGGTCACCGTTCCCGCGCTCGGCACGGTGGTCTACAAGGCTGACCGCACCGTCACGGCGCCGGCAGAGGCATCCGCCATCACCGTCTCGGCCCCCGCCCCAGGCGCCGGGCTCAGCGGCCAGGTCGCCGTGTCGGCCGATGTCGCCGACGACACGTGGAGCGAGACCAGCTTCGCGTGGCGCGTGGTCGGCTCGAATGACTGGACGCCCCTCGGCACGGCCGAAGACACCGATCCCCGCGTGTTCCACGACATCCGCGGCCTCGACGCGGGCACGCTCGTGGAGTACCGCGCGGTGACGACGGATGCCGCGGGTCACCGATCCGCGGCCTCCACCTACGCGTCCGTCGGGAACGCGGTCACCCTCGTCGAAGACGAGGAACCGGAGCTTCCCTACGAGCCCGAGCCCCAGAAGGCGGACGACTACGACTTCGCGAGTGTCCCCGGCAGCTTCAATTCCGAGCTGGGCTGCACGGGCGGCGACGGCGGCAACTGGGACCCCGCGTGCGACCAGGTGCAGATGACCCTCGTCGACGGGATCTGGAGGCTGTCGCTGCCGGAGCTCAAGGCCGGCAGCTACGCGTACAAGATCGCGACCGACAAGAGCTGGGATGTCAACTTCGGGGCCGGCGGCGTCCAGGGCGGCGGGGACATCGCGCTCGAGCACCTCGGCGGTCCGATCACGTTCTACTTCGACCCGCGCACCAAGAACATCCGATCCACGGCCGATGGGCCGATCATCACCCTGGCGGGCTCGTTCCAGAGCGAGCTCGGCTGCACAGGCGGCCCCTCCAACGGCGACTGGCTGCCTTCGTGCCTGGCGGCGATGATGTTCGACCGCAACGGCGACGGGACCTTCCAGTTCACGACCGACGACCTGCCCACCGGCTCGTACGCCGTGAAAGTCACCCACGGCCTGAGCTGGGACGAGAACTACGGCGCCGGCGGCGTGCCCGGCGGCCCCGACATCACCTTCTCGGCCGTAGAGGGCGCAGTCACCGCCTTCCTCTACGACAGCGAGACTCACGTGCTCACGGTCGCGTCGACCGCCGCAGCGGTGGAAGGGGTCGGCACGTCGCAGGCGCACTGGATCGACGCGGACACCATCGCGTGGCCGGCCACGCTCGGCGCCGGAACGCAGTGGCAGCTGTACTCATCCCCGGAAGCCGGCCTCGAGATCGAGAACGGCGATGTCACCGGCGGCGAGGCGCTGCCGCTTGTGCCGATCGAGACGGGGCTCACGGCGGCTCAGAAGGAGCGGTTCCCCGCTCTTGCGGACTACCGCGCCGTCAGGGTCGAGAACCAGGACCGCGACGCGGTGGCGGAACTGCTGAAGGGTCAGCTCGCGGTCGCCCAGCGGAACTCGAGCGGGAAGCTCACCGCCTTCACCGGCGTGCAGCTCCCCGGCGTGCTGGATGACCTCTACGCCGACGAGCTCGAGGGGAAGGCGCTCGGCGTCTCGTTCCAGGGCAACAAGCCGACCTTCCGGCTCTGGGCGCCCACCGCCCAGGCGGCGACGCTGCTCACCTGGGAGCCGGGTGCCACCGGCGCCCCAGAGCGCCACGAGGCCGCCTGGGACGCGGCATCCGGCACCTGGTCCGTCGTCGGCAAGGCGGCGCTGAAGGGCGCCGAGTACCTGTGGGAGGTGCGCGTGTACGCGCCGACCACGCGTGCGATCGAGACGAACGAGGTCACCGACCCCTACTCGGTGGCCCTCACGGTGAACTCGGAGCGCTCGGTCGCGATCGACCTGCGCGATAAGGCTCACCGGCCCAAGGGCTGGGAGAAGGCCGAGGCCCCGGTCATCGACAAGCCCGTCGACCGCACGATCTACGAGCTGCACATCCGCGACTTCTCGATCACCGACGAGTCGGTCCCCGAGGCCGAGCGTGGAACGTACAAGGCGTTCACTCACGAGGACAGCGCCGGCATGACGCAGCTCGCGCAGCTGGCCGAGGCCGGGATGAACACCGTGCACCTGCTCCCGTCGTTCGACATCGCGACGATCGAGGAGGACCGGGACGAGCAGGCGGTGCCCGACTGCGATCTCGAATCGTTCGCACCGGCTTCGGAGGAGCAGCAGGCCTGCATCAACGAGATCCGCGACGCCGACGGGTTCAACTGGGGCTACGACCCGTACCACTTCTCGGCACCGGAAGGCTCATATGCGGTCGACCCGAACGGCGGGGCGCGCGTCGCCGAGTTCCGCTCCATGGTCGGGGCCCTGCACCAGACCGGCCTGCAGGTAGTGCTCGACGAGGTCTTCAACCACACGGCGCAGTCCGGCCAGGAGCCCCGCTCCGTGCTCGACCAGGTCGTGCCGGGGTACTACCACCGACTGAACAACGTCGGTGCGGTCGAGACCTCCACCTGCTGCCAGAACGTGGCGACCGAGCACGCCGCGGCCGAGAAGCTGATGGTCGACTCCGTCGTCACGTGGGCCCGCGACTACAAGGTCGACGGCTTCCGCTTCGACCTCATGGGGCACCACTCTCGGGACAACATGCTGGCTGTCCGCCAGGCGCTCGATGAGCTCACGGTCGAGAAGGACGGCATCGACGGCAAGGCGGTCTACCTCTACGGCGAGGGCTGGAATTTCGGCGAGGTGGCGAACAACGCGCTCTTCGAGCAGGCCACACAGGGCCAGCTCGGCGGCACCGGCATCGGCACCTTCAACGACCGTCTGCGTGATGGCGTGCACGGCGGCAGCCCGGTCGCGGGCGACTCGACGTACGAACAGGGCTTCGGCACCGGGCTCGAGACCGATCCGAACGGCCAGACGCCCACGCGGACCGGCCTGCGCGACCTCGGCGAGCAGACCGACCTCGTGAAGCTGGGCCTCGCGGGCAATCTGAAGGACTTCTCCTTCGAGGCGTCCGACGGAACCGTCAAGAGCGGAGCCGAGGTGGACTACAACGATGCCCCCGCCGGCTACGCCGACGAGCCTGCGGAGGTCATCAACTACGTCGACGCACACGACAACGAGACGCTCTACGACCTGTCGGTGCTGAAGCTGCCGACCGAGACCTCGATGTCAGACCGCGTGCGCATGAACACCGTGCAGCTGGCCACCGTGACGCTCTCGCAGGCCGTCTCGTTCTGGCACGCGGGCACCGAGCTGCTGCGCTCCAAGTCGCTGGATCGCAACAGCTACAACTCCGGCGACTGGTTCAACCGCATCGACTGGGAGGGGAAGGAGTCGACGTTCGGCTCCGGCCTCCCGATGGCCGCCGACAACGAAGAGAAGTGGAACATCATGCGTCCGCTGCTCGAGAACCCGGCGCTCAAGCCCGGTCCTGCCGACATGGCTGCGGCCGAGGCATCCGCACTCGACCTCCTGCGTCTGCGCTCGGAAGTGGACCTGCTGCGCCTCGGTTCGGCCGAGCTGATCAAGGAGAAGGTGTCATTCCCGAACGGCGGAGCGGATGCCGCGCCGGGCGTGATCACGATGCTCATCGATGACCTGGTGGGCGAGGACGTCGACCCCGAGCTCGAGGGCGCGCTCCTGGTGTTCAACGCGTCGCCCGATCCGGTGACCCAGACCGTCGGCACCCTCGCCGGTCGCGCGTTCGCCCTGGCCGACGCGCAGGCGAACGGCGCGGACGCGGTCGTGAAGACGACGACGTGGGATGCCGCGACGGGCACCGTCACCGTGCCGGCGCGATCGGTAGCGGTGCTGGTCGATCAGGAGTCGGTGGACACCTTCGTCGCCGCTGCTCCGAACCGGATCGCCGCGAAGTCGGGAACGCCGGTCAAGGTCGTTGGCCGCATCCTCGCGGCCGACGGCTCGGCGCCGGTCGGCACGGTGACCGTCTACGACCGCGGCGTCGTCATCGCCACCGCGGAGCTCTCGGCGGACGCCGATGGCAAGGTGGACATCGCGCTGCCGGCCCTCGGACGCGGCCTGCACCTCCTCCGCACGACGTTCACCGGCGGCGATGCCTACAACGACTCTCGCGCGGTCATCCCGGTGCCCGTGCTGATCTGGTGAGGTGCGGCCTCGGCCGGTGACGGCCGAGGCTGGTGATCGCCGGGGAGTCGGTGATGGCGGGGTTCGGCGGGCTGCGGCTCGCCGGACCCCGCCTTCGTCATCCGTCGCCGCTCACCAGGGTTGCGAGGACTCGATGTCCCACCCGCCGGAAACGGCCTGGCCGGCACCGCCGGATGCGTCCTGCGCAAAGGTCGTCAAGCGGATCCGCCCATAGGTGAGCGACGTGGCATCCGCCAGAGTCGCCCCGGCACCGGCGACCGAGAGCGCCGAGACGACAACCTCCTCGAGCTCCCACCTCGCCGTCACCCTCGGGCTCTCCCCTGGTGCGACCGCTTCGAGCACCGCCCGGCGCAGGTGGAGGCCGCGGGCGCACGCGTCTGGCACGCGCGGGGTGGCGCTGCCAAGCCAGCCGGCGACATTCAGGGGGCCGAAACTCACGCGCCCGGCTCCGCCACCGGCTCCCCCGCCGTGCCCGGACCCCGACCCGGCGGGCTGCGACATCCCCCAGTCGACCCCCGTGACCTCGATCCACCGTTCATGCCCCTTGGCGGCGGAGTCGCCCGGGATCCCGTCCAGCTGCAGGTAGAGATCGATCGACATGTCGCGCTCCGTTCCGGCGTCGCACCCTGCGCCGTCGTGGCCAGGATCCCACTCGGGCAGCGCCCGCGAAAGGTCACCCGGGCTCGCGCCCTGAACCCGCACTTGGCGCGCCAGCGCGTCGCAGCGGCTCGCATCCGCTCGGCTTCGCTGGTCGCAAGGTGCGGGTGGTGCGCGCGTGAACCCGCACTTAAGGCCCAGCGAGTTCAGTTCCCAGAATCCGGTGGGTTCGCTGGTCGCAAGGTGCCGGTCCCTGACCTGTCGACGCGCGCTTAGCGCCCACCGAGCGAAGGGGGCTAGCGCCCGCCAAGTGCAATGCCTCGCCGTCCCGCACGCCGCGCGCCCGCCCGCCACGCGAGTGCAACGCGCGTCGGCGTCAGCGCACGACCACGATTCCCGCACCGGCCGTCGGCGACACCGTACCGCTCCCGGCATACGTCACGAGGACGGGATGGATGCCGCGGGGCAGCGTCCCCGCCGGCACGGTGACCGCGCCGGCGGCCAGCTGTCCGGTGAGCACCCTGCCCGCGACCCGGACGGTGATCGTGCCCGTGGCCGAAGGCCCCGACACGGGGAGCACGGCGACCCGGATGGACACGGCATCCTTCGTCGTGAAGACCACCCTGTCCGTCGTTGCCGTGGCCACCGCCAGGTAGCGTGCCGTGACCGGCGCGCTGTCGGCCGTCGCCGTGTGCGTTGCTGCCGTCGCCGTCACGCGCACGCTGAGCGCGCGGCCCTGGTCGGCGGGCTTCACGCGGTACTCGGCGTTGGTCGCACCGGCCAGGGGAGACCCGTCCCGCAGCCACTGGTAGGCGAACGCCGGTCCGTGCGCGTTCCACTCGCCCGGTGTCGCCGTCAGCACGCGGGCCACGTCGGGCGAACCCGAGACGGTCGGCGGCGAGACGTTCGTGAGAGCCAGCGCGTCGGTGATCGAGAAGAGCGTCGTCGTGCCCGACACCTCATTCGCCACCGCGAGCAGCGGCGTCCCGGTCACGGAGGATTCCGCCGGGATGAACACCAGCCCCTCCGGCCCCAGGTCACCGGCGCCGGAGAGCACCGCTGCCGGGTCGTCGGCATCCTCGACCGAGACCGAGAAGTCGCGGTTGCCGATGTAGGTGACGAAGCGGGATGTCGCGGGCTCGGTGATGTCGAAGACGGCGATGCCGCCCACCCGCTCGAAGCCGATGAATGCGTACGAGCGCCCGCTCAGGGTGCCGATCGTGAGACTCTCCGGTTCCGGCCCCTTGTCATCGCTCCGGCCCTCGAGGTTCGATGCCGTGTGGTTGGAGTTGAAGAACCCGGGGTTGGCTGCGGCGATGATGCGCTCGAAGGCGTCCCCCGAGTCGAAGACCTGCTGTCCGTCGGTGCTCCAGATCGAGAACGACCGCCCGCCGAAGGCATAGAGCTCGTCGTAGCAGCCCTCCGCCTCGTCGAAGCCGAGCTCGCGGGTCACGTTCAGCCGGCCGAGGGCGGCATCCGGCGTATACGCCTCGAGGTTGTCGCAGACAGGACCGTAGCCGTCCTCCTCGAGGTCCTTCACGCGAGACGGCTCGACGTAGTCGCCCCACTCGCGGGCATCGCCCTCGTTCGCCGTGACGAGGTAGGTCTCGCCGTCCACCGCGTAGGACTGCAGCCCGTCGGGCATGTACACGCCGTGCAGGCCCGGGTAGGTCTCGATGTTGATCGTGGGGGCGCCGTTCGGGTCGCGATCGCTCGCGTCGAGGCCGTTGCCAGGGACGCCGTGGTCCTTGAAGCCGAGCGGCAGGATGTCGGTGACCGCGGCGGTGCCGAGATCGAGAACCGCGACCGCGTTCGCCTCCTGAAGGGCCGCGTACGCCGTGTCGCCGTCGATCGTGATGTACTCCGGCTCGAGGTTGCGGCTGACCGGCAGGTCGTCGCCGTGCGGGGTCGGCCCGAAGACGCGCACGCCCTCCGGCAGGGCCTCGCCCTCGAAGGCGTGGAAGTCCGCCGTGCGCACGTCCGTCTGCATCGGCGCCGTGAGTTCATCGAGGTCGGGCAGGCTCACGATCGAGACCGATCCCTCCGGATCGATCGAAAAGTCCTCGGCCGGTTCGCCCTCGTTGGCGACGACGGCGTACGAGCCGTCGGCCGAGATGGAGACCATGTCGGGCAGCGCGCCCACGGTGACCCCGCCGAGAGAAGCGGATGCCGCATCCGGGGCGTTCGCGTCGAAGAACACGAGGTGACCGGGGTCGGTCTTCACCGGGGCCTCGAAGGCGATCACGCCGAGTCCGTCGGCGCGCACCGCGACCGAGTTGGCGACGCCGTCGGAGCTGATCTGGAATTCCTTCACAATGTCGGCCGGGTCGGAGTAGTCCAGCACGTCGACCGAGCCGGCCTGCGCGTTGACGACGAACAGCCGGTCGCCATAGGGGACGACGATCTCGGCGCCCGACTGGTCGAAGAGCCCGCTCTCGAAGGTGCCGATCGGCTCGAGTTCGAGCGCGGCGTCGTCAGCCGAGTAGATGATCGGGTCGGCGACGATCGCAGCGGATGCCGCGGTCAGCGGCGCGGCGACGAGCGCTCCGCAGGCGGCCAGAGACGCGGCCGCCAGTACGCTGCGGCGGGGGAGAAGAGAAGGCATCGATGTCCTCGGGTCCGGGATGTCGCACGGAATGTGCCGCACCCTTTCGTAGTGAGCGCCGGTGTCCGCCGGGTGAACGTCTACCCAACGGTTCAGCGGCTGGTCGTCCTGCGATATAGTTGGATGTCCAGCTAAAATGGCCATCGTGCCAATGACGGCGCGGGAGGAGTCGACAGAATGACTCGTGACCTCACCCATTTCGTGGGCGGAAAGCACGTCGACGGAACATCAGGGCGGTTCGGCGACGTCTTCGACCCCAGCAGCGGCACCGTCCAGGCCCGCGTCCCGCTCGCCAGCACCGCCGAGGTCCGAGCCGCGATCGGCGTGGCGGCGGACGCGCAGCTCGAGTGGGCCGCGCAGAACGCGCAGAGGCGCTCCCGCGTGCTGCTGCGCTTCCTCGACCTCATCGGCAAGGACATGGACAGCCTCGCCCGCCTGCTCTCCAGCGAGCACGGCAAGACCATCGACGACGCCAAGGGCGACATCCAGCGGGGCGTCGAGGTCATAGAGTTCGCCGCCGGCGCCCCTCATCTGCTCAAGGGCGAGTACTCGAGCGGGGCCGGCGGCGGCATCGATGTCTACTCGATGCGCCAGCCCCTCGGCGTGGTCGCGGGCATCACTCCCTTCAACTTCCCGGCGATGATCCCGCTCTGGAAGGCCGGCCCCGCGCTCGCCGCAGGCAACGCCTTCCTCCTCAAGCCGAGCGAGCGTGACCCCTCGGTTCCGCTGCGGATCGCCGAGCTGTTCCTCGAGGCAGGGCTTCCCGCAGGTGTCTTCAACGTCGTCAACGGCGACAAGGAGGCCGTTGACGCGATCCTGCACGATGACCGCGTCAAGGCCGTAGGCTTCGTCGGGTCGACGCCGATCGCGCAGTACATCTACGCCACCGCCGCAGCCAATGGCAAACGAGCGCAGTGCTTCGGCGGCGCCAAGAACCACATGATCGTGATGCCCGACGCCGACCTCGACCAGGTGGCCGATGCACTCGTCGGCGCCGGCTATGGATCGGCGGGCGAGCGGTGCATGGCGATCTCCGTCGCCGTTCCGGTCGGCAAGGAGACGGGGGACGCGCTCGCCGCGAAGCTCACGGAGCGGGTGAAGCACCTCAAGGTCGGCCCGGCCCTCGAAGACGGGAACGACTACGGTCCGCTCGTCACCGCCGACGCCAAGAAGCGCGTCGAGCACTACATTCAGCTCGGGGTGGATGAGGGCGGGACCCTGCTCGCGGACGGCCGAGGGTACAGCGTCGACGGCTACGAGAACGGGTTCTACCTCGGCCCGACCCTCTTCGACGACGTCACCGCCGACATGGCGATCTACCGCGAGGAGATCTTCGGCCCGGTGCTGATCATCGCCCGCGCCGAGGACTACGAGCAGGCGCTCGCGATGGCCACCGACCACGAATACGGCAACGGCGTCTCGATCTTCACGCGCGACGGCGACGCGGCGCGTGATTTCGCCGCCCGCGTCGAGGTCGGGATGGTCGGGGTGAACGTGCCGATCCCCGTGCCGATCGCGTACCACACGTTCGGCGGCTGGAAGAAGTCCGGCTTCGGCGACCTCAATCAGCACGGCCCGGACGCGTTCCGGTTCTACACGAAGACGAAGACCGTGACGAGTCGCTGGCCGTCCACCACGCTTCGTTCGGCTCAGCAGACGAAGGAAGGGGCGAGCTTCGTCATCCCGACGATGCACTGATCATGTTCACCACCTACACAGACGAACGAGCGGCCCTCGTCGAGGCCGTCCACGATTTCGCCGCTGCCGCTCTCGCCCCGAACGCCGCCCGCTGGGACGCGGAGAAGCACTTCCCCGTCGACACCCTCCGCGAGGCGGGCGAGATCGGCCTCGGGGGCATCTACGTCGGGGAGGATGTCGGCGGCTCCGGCCTCTCTCGCCTCGACGCCGTCGCGATCTTCGAGGAGCTCGCCAAGGGCGACGTGACGATCGCCGCCTACATCTCGATCCACAACATGGTGGCGTGGATGATCGACGCGCACGGGACCACCGAGCAGCGCCGCCAGTGGCTGCCGCGGCTCGTGACGATGCAGGACCTCGGCAGCTACTGCCTCACGGAGCCTGGAGCGGGTTCGGATGCCGCGGCCCTCACCACGTCGGCGGTGCGGGACGGCGACGACTACGTGCTGAACGGCACGAAGCAGTTCATCTCGGGTGCCGGCACCTCGGCGGTGTACGTCGTCATGGCGCGCACGGGCGAGCCCGGGGCGAAGGGCATCAGCGCCATCGTCGTCCCGGGCGACGCCCCGGGGCTCGGCTTCGGACCGAACGAGAAGAAGATGGGCTGGAACGCGCAGCCGACCCGGCAGGTGATCTTCGACGACGTGCGCGTTCCCGTGTCCAACCTGCTCGGCGCGGAAGGCGACGGCTTCGGCATCGCCATGAAGGGCCTGAACGGAGGCCGCGTCAACATCGCGGCGTGCTCGCTCGGCGGAGCCCAGTGGGCGTTCGACAAGGCACTGCGCTACGTGCAGGAGCGCGAGGCCTTCGGCGGCCCGCTCTCAGCGAACCAGTCGGTCGTGTTCACGCTGGCCGACATGGAGACCGATCTGCAGGCCTCGCGCGCGCTGCTCGAGCGCGCCGCGGAGAAGATGGATCAGGGCGCTCCGGATGTCGCCATCGCCTGCGCGATGGCGAAGCGATTCGCGACGGATGCCGCCTTCGGCGTCGCCAACACCGCCCTGCAGCTGCACGGCGGGTACGGCTACCTGCAGGAGTACGGTCTCGAGCGCGTCGTGCGCGACCTGCGCGTGCACCAGATCCTCGAGGGCGCGAACGAGATCATGAAGCTCGTCGTCGGGCGCGGCCTCCTGGCCACGAGCCGCTGAGTTCGGAACCCGCCGCCGCATCCGCTTCTGACACCGACCGCAAAGGAGCAGTCATGACCACCATCGCCTTCCTCGGACTCGGGCACATGGGCGGCCCGATGGCCGCCAATCTCGTGAAGGCCGGGCACCGCGTGCTGGGCTACGACCTGGTGCCGGCGGCGCTCGAGGCCGCGACGACGGCCGGCGTCGACGTGGTCTCTTCGGGGCAGGATGCCGCGGCATCCGCCGACCTCGTGATCACGATGTTCCCCGGCGGCCGGCACGTGCTCGATGCGTACCGCGGCTCCGAGGACACCCCCGGGCTGCTCGCGGTCGCGAAGCCCGGCACCTTGTTCATCGATTGCTCCACCATCGCCGTCGACGAGGCGCAGCAGGCGCACGAGCTCGCAGAGGCCGCGGGGCATCGCAGTCTGGACGCTCCTGTGTCGGGCGGAGTCGTCGGCGCCGAGAACGCCACGCTGGCGTTCATGGTCGGCGGATCGGAGGAGGACTTCGCCGCGGCGCTGCCCGTGCTCGAGGCGATGGGCCGTCGCATCGTGCACTGCGGCGGACCCGGCCTCGGCCAGGCGGCGAAGGTCTGCAACAACATGATCCTGGGCATCTCGCAGATCGCCGTCGCCGAGGCGTTCGTGCTGGGTGAGCGGCTCGGGCTTACGCATCAGGCGCTGTTCGACGTGGCATCCAACGCGTCAGGGCAGTGCTGGGCGCTCACGACCAACTGCCCCGTACCGGGGCCCGTGCCGACCAGCCCGGCCAACCGGGACTACCAACCGGGGTTCGCCGGCGCTCTCATGTCGAAGGACCTCGGGCTCGCGGAGCAGGCGATCGACCTCACGGGCGTCGACGCGCGCCTCGGGCGCCTCGCGCGCGAGATCTACCGGGACTTCGCGGCGGGGGACGGCGCCGGGCAGGACTTCTCGGGCATCATCCACACCGTCCGCGCCCGCAGCACGGAGGCGTAGCCCGTCAAGCAGCACGGAGGCGTAGCCGGTCAAGCAGCGCTGCGGCGTAGCCGGTCGAGCAGGAGGAGGGGTTGGGGCGGCCGGCCCGAACCCCTCCTCCTTTCACAGCACCAGCAGGATGCGTCCGACGGAGGTGGGCGCGAAGGTGCCGTCGCCGGCGTATCTCACGACCACGCGGCCCGTCCCCGTGGACTTCGGCAGGGGAATGCGAGTGGTGCCATCAGCGCCGAGGGTTGCCGTGCCGCGCTTCTTGGCGTTCACCCACACCTCGACGGTGCCGGTCGGAACCGCACCGGCGACCCCCTCGACCTGCACGTCCACGACCTTCTCCGCGGAGCGCCTCACCACCCAGCGCGTGCCGTCCGTGGAGAGCTCGGGCTCGGCGCGGACGACGCGGTAGTCCGTCTCCGCCGACTCGGACGCGAGGATCGGGGGATCGGAGGACTCGGAACCCGGGTACTCGGCGGTGAGCGTGTGGGCGCCCACCGCAAGATTCGCCGGCAGGACGGCCGAGCCGACGGCCCGCCCGTCCCCGTCGGCGGCGAGGTCGATCGTGGCCACCTGCACGCCGTCGGACAGCACGGCGACCGTCCCCGTGGGGGACGTGCCGCCGGGCAGGGCGCCGTCGGCCGTGACCAGCACGCGC
This sequence comes from Microbacterium sp. DT81.1, assembly GCF_049844955.1. NCBI lineage: Bacteria > Bacillati > Actinomycetota > Actinomycetes > Micrococcales > Microbacteriaceae > Microbacterium > Microbacterium sp. DT81.1. The sequence continues at coordinate 38,362 of NZ_JBNCMA010000005.1, read as the reverse complement.
GCGGTCGCAGGGCTGCCGAAGGCCGCTTCGGCGCGCGTCACCGACAGCGTGATGGCGGATGCCACGGGAGCGACCGCCTCGATGCCGGCCACCTCCGCGAGGAGGGCGACGGCCGTGCCGGGGTCGCCCGCCATCAGCGCGTGCTCGGCGTCCGCGGTGATCGCCTCGGCATCGGAGGGAAGCCCGTCGCGACCCGTGACGACGGCATCCTGCGCGAGATCGCGCACGAGCGAGACGACGAGCCCCGCGGCTCGTGCGGTCGCCCGGTCCTCGCCGCCGAGGACGGCCGCGGCATCCGCGATGAGCGCCAGCGCCTCTTCCGCGGAAGCCGGATCGAGGTCCTTGACGCTCCACACGTCCGCGTCGAGGATCGCCTGCACGGCGTCGCGGGCGTCACCGGCGGGGAGCCCCGCGACCGCCTCGTCCAGTCGGTCGCGGCCCGAGTCGGTCCGCAGCCCCCAGCCGTAGGCGTACTCGGGGTCGTAGTCCTCATCGCCCACGTTGATCGGAACCTGCTCGGCCGACGCGGGCCATGTGACGGGGAGCCGGCCCGTGAAGGGGCGGTCGCCGAACAGGGCGTCGGCGACTCCCGCGCCCTCCGAGCCGGGCAGCCACGACGCGACCAGTGCATCGATGTCCGGCAGCTGATCGCTGACGAGCTGCGGACGGCCCGCCACGACGAGCACGACGCACTCGACGGCGGCGCAGACGGTGTCGATGGCGGCGCGGTCCGCCGCCGAGAGCGAAAGGCTCTTGCCGCTGTTGCCGACGTCGCCGACGCCTTCCGCGTACGGGGTCTCGCCCACCACGACGATGCCCGCACCGGCGTCGCCGATCGGGGCCGAGGCATCCTCGGAATAGGTCACCGCCGCACCGGGGGCGACCTCGGCGATCCCCTCGAGGATGCTCGTGCCCTGCGTGATGTCGCCCGATCCGCCCTGCCACGAGATCGTCCAGCCGCCCGCCTGGTTGCCCAGGTCGTCGGCGTTGGAGCCCGCGAGGTAGATCTTCGCGTCCTTCGCCAGGGGCAGCACGCCGTCGGCGTTCTTCAGCAGCACCTGCGAGGCGCCGGCGGCCTCCCGCGCGACGGCGCGGTGCTCCGCCCCGCCCACGGCATCCTGCCCTGACCGGTCCGCGAACGGCTGATCGAACAGACCGAGGGCGAACTTCTGGGTGAGGATGCGCGTCACGGCGTCATCGACGCGCGCCTCGGTGATCACCCCGGCGCCGACCCCGGCCGCCACCGCGTCGATGAACGCGGCGAAGTTGTAGGGCGCCATGGCCATGTCGACGCCGGCGTTGACGGAGCGGGCCGCCTTCTCGGCGTAGGTGCCACCCGGCAGCTTGTCGATCCCCTCCCAGTCGCTGACGAGGAATCCGTCGAAGCCGAGCTCGCCCTTCAGCAGGTCGTTGTTCAGCGCGCCGTTCTCGTGCATCCGCACGGGTTCGCCGCCCGCGATCGACACCGCGGAGTACGAGGGCATCATCGAGCCCACGCCCGCGGCCATCGCCGGCTCATAGGGCTCGACGTGCAGGGTCCGCAGCTCTTCGAGGGTGCCGACGCGTGTCACGCCCTGGTCGATGGGGTAGCCGGAACCGGTCTGCGGAACATAGGTCGTTCCGCCGTCGCCCACCCAGTGCTTCGCCGTGGCGAGCACCTCGTCGGCGCCCGTGATGTCGCCGGGGTCCTCGCCCTGGAGGCCGACGGTGGCGGCTTCGGCGAACGAGCGGACGAGCGCCGGATCCTCGCCGAACGACTCGTAGCTGCGCCCCCAGCGCTCGTCGCGCGAGACGCACAGGCACGGGGCGAAGGTCCACGGCACGCCGGTCGCACGGACCTCCTCTGCCGTGGCGCGCGAGGCGGCCTCGACGAGGTCGGGGTCGCGCGTGGCTCCGAGCCCCTGGTTGTGCGGGAAGATCGTCGCGCCGACGACATTGTTGTGGCCGTGCACGGCATCCACCCCGTAGATCAGGGGAATCTGCAGCCGGGTCGAGAGCGCCTGGCGCTGGAAGGCATCCACCATGTCGGCCCATCCGGCCGCCGTATTCTGCGGCGGAACGGAGCCGCCGCCGGAGAGCACCGAGCCGAGGCCCAGGGTGGCGATCTGGTCGGGGGACTGCAGACCGAGGCGCTCCGCCTGCGCCATCTGCCCGATCTTCTCGGCGAGCGTCATCCGAGCGAGAAGATCCTGCACGCGCTCCCCGTTCGTCAGTGAGTCATCGAGGTAAGCGAGACCCACGGCGTTCAGCACCACGCGCGGCTGGGTCGGCACCGTCGCGCCCGCCGCTTCGAGGGTGAGCACGAGGGAGCGGGAGACATCCTCCGGCGCCGTCGCGAGGGTGGGGACGTCGATCGTCTGCGAAGACCCGGATGCCGTGCCGGCCGGGAAGACGAGCGAGCCCGACGTGGCTTCGTAGTGCGTGCCGGCCTCGGCGGTGCCCGCGGCATCCGCGTAGGTGACCTCGATGTCGGCCGTCAGCGGTTCGCCGTCGGTCGAGGTGACCATCACCGGGACCGATGCCGTCTCACCCGGCTCGACGAGGGTGACGTCGGGACTCGACACGACGGCGGTCGCGACGGGCGCGGCGGAGCCGTAGAGCTCGACATCGTCGATGGCCCAGTCGACGGCCGCGGCGGTACCGGGCACGAACGTCACGGCGTAACCCCACGATGCCGTCAGGTCCAGGGTTCCGTTGCGCGTCGCCGCGTCACCCGGCTGGTACCCGCCCAGCTGGAACTGGTCGAACGGCAGCTCGACGACCTTCCATCGGCTGCCGTCCGGCGACCAGTTGTCCTTGAAGTTGGCGTACCAGAGCTCGGCGTGCTCGCCGTCGGTGCCACCGTCTTTGATCTCCACCTTGATGTCGGCACCGGCGGTCGGAGAGGCGGGACGCGTGTCCTGTGAGGCGTACCAGAGCAGGCGGATGCCGCGGTACGACGACCAGTCCTGCCCGGCCTCGAGGTTGTGGCTGTAGCCGCCCCACCCGCCGGAGGGAATGAGGTAGTCGCCCGAGAGCACGTGGTTTCCCGCGGGCGCGCCGTCGCGGTCCCGCTCGGTCGCCTCCAGCCCGACGACCGAGCCGTCGGATCCCCAGGTGAACAGGCCGACCGTCGTCCCCGGTTCTGCGAAGGGCACGTCGCCCTCGGCGTCGTCGAGGGTGGTCGCGCGGGTGTAGAGCGCGATGTCGTCGAACGTCCAGGCGCCGGCGCCGAGGTCGGTCAGCGTCACGGCGAAGCCGGTGGATGCCGTGGGGTCGAACCGCGCGTCGGAGGTGGGGTTCCCCTTCAGGCGCAGCTGCGCGAACGGGACGTTCACCTGCCGCCATCCGGCGGTGTCGTCGGTCACGGACCTCTCGAACAGCTGTCCGCCCGACTTGAGCTCGTAGCGGAGCAGCCCGCCACCGCCTGTGCCGAGGAACCAGAACGTGAAGCCGTCGTAGTCCGACCAGTCCGTCGGCGAGATGTCGTGCGTGAATCCGAACCAGTCGCCGGGGGCGGGCGTGGCGCCCACGGTCGCGACGAGGGCGTGGTTGCCGTCCGATGCGCCGTCGCGCGCGGCCTCCGGCGCGCTGAGCACGGGTGTCACATCGGCGTTTATGCCCCACGTCGTATATCCGGCCGGCACACCGGACTCGAAGTCGTCGAGCACCTCGACCTCGTCGACGTCGGGCAGCTCGCCGTGGGGCGTCACCGTCACGGTGGCGGTCGCGCGGGCGCCGAGCACGAGCCCGGCAGAGGGGTCGGAGAGGGTCAGCTCGATCGTCTTGGGCGGCGAAAGGGGACCGTGGTCGACCGTGGCGACCGACACGGATGCCGCCGTCTCTCCCGCGGTGAATGTCACGATCTCATCCACCGCGGTGTAGTCGCCCGGTGCCGAGGCCGTGCCGCCGGTCGAACGCACCCGTACGCTCGTATCGGCGGTCGCCGGCACCGCCAGCACGACGGGAACGGTCGCCGTCTCGCCGGCGGGCACGGACAGGCCGGATGTGCCGAAGACCGTCGCCACCTGACTCGGGGTGCCGTAGACCTCGAACGAGAACAGTGAGTAGCCGTACCAGTGCGGGCGCGCGGGATCCCAGTCGAAGCTCACGCGCTCGTTCATGAGCACGCGCACGTAGCGGGCCCCCGAGGCGCCCGAGATGGCGAGGTCGTCTGTGCCGCCGCCCGCGTCGGGGACTTCCTGCACGGTGGTCCACGACGTCTCGTCTTCGGGTGCCGTCGTCGCGACCTGGATGTCATAGTCGGCGGCATACGCGGCTTCCCACGCCAGCACGACGCGGTCCACGGCCGCGGGGGCTCCCAGATCCACCTGCAGCCATGCCGTGAACGGCACGTCCTCGTCCGGCCCGTTTCCGCTGGCCCAGCGCGTGGCCGGGTCGCCGTCGATCGCCGCGGATGCCGGGAACGAGCCGTCCGCGTCGTCCTGGGCTGCCGAAGCCGACGCCGTTCCGGCGAGCGCCAGGTCGCCGGGAGCCGCTGCCGCCGGCACCGCCGCGAACGGCACCACCGCCAGGGGCATGGCGAGCGCGAGCCCCGTGAGGAGCGCGAGGGGGCGCCGGCGGTCGCGGAAACCGCGTGCGGTGGCGGCGAGCGTGGGGATGGGGGAGGACGGCACGGCAACTCCTTCGTCGCTGGTCGCGCCTCGCGGCGCGGCCCGCATCGCCGAGGTGGGGTGGCGAGGCCCGAGGACTCCTCGAGGCGGCAAGGCAGGCTCCCTCAGGGAACCACGATCGCTTACAGATCGGTAAGGCCCCGATTATCACGTTTCGGTAACGGGCGCGAAGGCGGGGCGCGTGGATGCCCGGCTAAAGTGATCACGCTGACCATGACGGAGGACCGATGACGGACTACGAGACGATCCTGGTGGAGACGCGCGGACGCGTCGGGTGGATCACGGTGAACCGGCCCGGGGCGCTGAACGCCCTCAACAGCCAGGTGATGCACGACATCGCCGACGCATCCACCCGCTTCGACGAGGACGAGGCGATCGGCGCGATCGTCGTCACCGGATCCGAGCGGGCCTTCGCCGCCGGGGCCGACATCAAGGAGATGGAGTCCAAGACCGCTCTGGAGATGGTCATGGGCGACCACTTCGGCGGCTGGGCCCGATTCGCCGGTGTGCGCACGCCCACGATCGCGGCGGTGTCCGGTTACGCGCTGGGCGGCGGCTGCGAGCTCGCGCTGATGTGCGATATCATCCTCGCGGCCGACACCGCGACCTTCGGTCAGCCCGAGATCAATCTCGGAGTGATCCCCGGCATGGGCGGCACTCAGCGCCTGGTGCGGGCCATCGGGTACTACAAGGCGGCCGAGCTCGTGCTGGCAGGCCGGCCCATGAAGGCCGACGAGGCCGAGCGCGCCGGGCTCGTCTCGCGGGTCGTCCCGGCCGAGGACCTGCTCGCCGAGGCGGGCAAGACCGCCGATGCGATCGCGTCGAAGTCGCTGCCGTCGCTCTACGCCGCCAAGGCCGCCCTCGACGCGGCCCTCGAGACGACGCTGGCCGAGGGCATGCGCTTCGAGAAGCAGGTGTTCTCCGGGCTCTTCGGCACCGAGGACCAGAAAGAGGGAATGGCGGCCTTCCGCGAGAAGCGGGCGCCGAACTTCACCAACCGCTGACCCCCTCCCCGGCTACAGCGGGTCGGGCTGGGGCTTCGGATCGCGGAAGTCCCCGGCGTCGCGGCGGAACCGCGCGAGGATCCGCACGAGCTCGACCGTGTCGTCTTCGGTGAGCCCCGGTTCGGCGAAGACCTCGGCGTTCAGGGCCTCCGTCGCCTGCTCCACCAGCTCGCGGCCGGCGGGCGTCAGCGCCACGAGTGCGGCGCGCCCGTCCGCGGGATGCGGCTCGCGCACCACGAACCCGTCTCTGGCCAGCCGGTCGACGGTGTGAGTCACGCTGGTGGGATGCACCTGCAGCCGCGCGATGGCGCTGCCCATCGGCATCCGTCCCTCCCGGGTGAAGGCCAGCAGGCGCAGCATCTCGAACCGGGCGAAGGACAGACCGAACGGCTTCAGCGTCTTGTCGATACGCGCCATCATGAGCTGCTGGGCGCGGATGACGGAGGTCACGGCCGACATGCCGGATGCGGCATCCACCCACCCGTGCGCCACCCACTGGCGCTTCGCCTCGGCGATCGGATCGACCGGGAGCGGTCCACGTGCCATGTGCGCCCCCCTTCCTCGCACCCACGGTAGCCGGTCGAGGGGCGCCCGCCGGGCGAACGGGCCGGTCGCGCGAACAATAGACTCGAAGGGCAAAGGAGCGACGTCGAATGAAGATCATCGTGCTGGTCAAGGAGGTTCCCGACACCTACGGGGACCGCAAGCTCTCCCTCGAAACGGGGCTCGCCGATCGCGCGGCGAGCGACACCGTGCTCGATGAGATCGGGGAGCGCGCACTCGAGGTCGCGCTCACCCACGCCGACAAGAACGCCGACACCGAAGTCGTCGTGATGTCGATGGCGCCGGGGGAATCCGCGACCACGGTGCGCAAGGCGCTCGCGATCGGAGCCGCCAGCGCCGTTCACATCGCCGACGAGGCGCTCGCGGGGGCGGATCTCACGCTGACGGCCCAGGTGCTCGCTGCGGCCATCCAGCGCACCGGGTACGACCTCGTGATCACGGGCAACCTGTCCACCGACGGGACCGGTGGGGTGATTCCGGCGATGATCGCCGAGCTGCTGAACGTTCCGCAGCTCACGGCGCTCACGTCGGTCGAGATCTCGGCCGACGGCGTGAGGGGCCAGCGGGCGACGGATGCCGGCACGATGGATGTCGCCGCACCGCTGCCCGCCGTCATCTCGATCACCGAGCGGATGCCGGACGCGCGGTTCCCGAACTTCAAGGGCATCATGGCGGCCAAGAAGAAGCCGTTCCAGACGATGACGCTCGCCGACCTCGACATCGACGCCGAGGACCACTCGTTCTCGCGCTCGATCGTGCTCTCGATCGCGGAGAAGCCGCCGCGCTCCGGTGGCGTCAAGATCGTCGACGAGGGCGACGCGGGCGAGAAGCTCGCCGAGTTCCTCGTGCAGAACCGGCTGGTGTGAGGAAGAGACATGACCGAATACGCAGCTGATTCCATCCTCGTGCTGGTCGACGTGATGCCTTCGGGTGAGCTGGCGAAGAGCGCAGCCGGACTGCTCGGCGCCGCCGCCGGCGTCGGCACGCCCGTGGCGCTGATCGTGGCGGAACCTGGCGCTGGTGCTCCGGCGGCCGAGGCTGCCGGAGCGCTCGGCGCCGCCTCGGTCCTCGTCGCCGAGATGGCCGACGTCACCACGTCGCTCACCGTGCCGACCGTCGACGCCCTCGTGGAGGCGTTCGACCACGTGCGGCCCGATGCCGTGCTGATCTCCAACTCGATCGAGGGACGGGATGTCGCGGGGCGGTTCGCCGCCCGCTCGCGTTCGGGGCTGCTCGTCGATGTCGTGGGCGTCGCCCGTGACCAGGAGGGCGTGCTCGCACACCACTCCGTCTACGGCGGGTCGTACAGCGTCGACGCCGCCGTGACCTGGGGTGCGCCGGTCATCACCGTGCGCCAGGGCGCGATCGAGGCGAGGGCGGATGCCGTCACCCCTCGGGTCGACACGCTGGAGGTGCGCGCCTCGGGCAAGGCGGCGGCATCCATCGCCTCGTTCACCGAGGCGGAGCAGACCTCCACGCGGCCGGAGCTGCGCGGCGCGTCCAAGGTCGTGTCGGGCGGACGCGGCCTCGGGTCGCAGGAGAAGTTCGCGCTCGTCGATCAGCTCGCGGATGCCCTAGGGGCGGCCGTCGGGGCGTCCCGGGCTGCTGTCGACGCGGGCTACATCCCACAGACCGCTCAAGTGGGGCAGACGGGGGTGTCCGTGTCGCCGCAGCTGTATGTCGCGCTGGGCATCTCCGGGGCGATCCAGCACCGCGCCGGCATGCAGACCGCGAAGACCATCGTCGCGATCAACAAGGACGCCGACGCCCCGATCTTCGACATCGCCGACTTCGGCGTGGTGGGCGACCTGTTCACCGTCGTTCCGCAGCTGATCTCGGCCCTCGAGGCCCGGAAGGCGTAGGCGATGGCGACGCTCCCACCCGGGCAGACGCTGCGCCGCGGCCTTCCGCGCCGCCCCGGCGGCGAGCCGTGGCCACCAGCACCCGCGGCTGCGCCCGCGGACTCCACGGCCGAAGCCCCGGTGGCCGCAGCTCTGGTCGCTGAGCCTGTCGAGGCGTCGCACACAGCAGCCCCGGCCGCCGCCTCCACAGCCGCTGAAGCTTCGGTCGCCGAGCCTGTCGAGGCGTCGCAGACCGCAGCTCCGGTCCCCACGGCCCGGGCCGCCGCCGCCGCCCCAGTCGCCGACCCTGTCGAGGCGTCGCCCGCTCCGGCCGCCCGACCCCTTCGCCGCGGCCTGCCGCGCGTTCTCGGCGGCGAGCCCTGGCCTGCCGCGGGCATCACCGCAGCCGCGGTCGCAGCGTCCACCGCTCCCACTCCGGCGAGTCCCGCGGCTCCTGCACCGGTCGCTGAGCCGGTAGAAGCGTCGCCCGCAGAGGCCGCGCAACCCGAGCCCGCCGCCGCACCCGCCGTCGCGGCGGCCACCGAGGCATCGGTCGACGCGCCTGCCGGCTCCCTCCGCCGAGGCCTGCCGCGTGTGGCCGGCGGCGACCCGTGGCCACCAGCGTCCGCGGTTCCGGCCGCGGCGGCGAGGCGGGACGCTTCGACAGGCTCAGCGACCGGGGCCACGGCAGCGGCAACGGTCTCAGCGGTGCCCGCCGAGGACGCTTCGACAGGCTCAGTGTCCGGGGTTGCGGCAGCGGCAGCTGCAGCGACCGACGACGCTTCGACAGGCTCAGCGACCGAGGATGAGGTTGCTGAGCCCGCTCCGGCGCCCGACACCGCGATCGAGGTCCGCCCCGCGGCATCCGCCGTCGCCGTTCCGGCGGGCCCGCGGCCCCCGCTCCCCTTCACCCGCACCGTCTTTCCCGGCGTCGCCGCGGCCTCGCGCCCCTCAGCTCTTCCCGAGCCCGTGCCCGACACCTGGGCGAACCGGCTCCGCCGCCCGTCATGGCCGCTCGCGATCAGCGGACTGCTGGGCGCACTCGCTCTTCTGATCCTGGCGCTGATGGCCGTCTTCGCCGTCCGCTGGGCCATCACGCTGCCGTTCATGCAGGATTTCCTGACGGCGTATCCCGGCGAGTACCCGCTGCCCGAGGGCTCGCAGCCCGGCTTCCCGGCATGGCTGCAGTGGCAGCACTTCTTCAACACCTTCCTCATCGTGCTGATCATCCGCACGGGCCTGCAGGTGCGCACCGACAAGCGCCCCTCGGTGTTCTGGACCCCGAGGTGGTCGAAGAACGGCAAGGGCAAGATCAGCCTGTCGCTGTGGTTCCACCAGTCCCTCGACGTCCTGTGGCTCGTGAACGGGCTGCTGTTCATCGTGCTGCTGTTCGCCACCGGGCACTGGGTGCGCATCGTGCCGACCAGCTGGGAGGTCTTTCCCAACGCCCTGTCGGCCGCCATCCAGTACGTCTCGCTCGACTGGCCGACCGAGAACGGCTGGGTGAACTACAACAGCCTGCAGCAGCTCGCCTACTTCGCGACCGTGTTCATCGCGGCGCCCCTCGCGGTGATCACGGGCGTTCGGATGTCGGGATTCTGGCCCAAGAACGCCAAGGCGCTGAACAAGGCCTACCCGATCGAGTGGGCGCGGGCCGTGCACTTCCCGGTGATGCTGTACTTCGTGGCGTTCATCATCGTGCACGTCGCCCTGGTCTTCGCGACAGGTGCGCTGCGCAACCTGAACCACATGTACGCCGGCAGCGATGCCGTGAACTGGGTGGGGTTCTGGATCTTCGTCGGATCGATGGTGATCATCGGAATCGGCTGGATCGCGGCGCGTCCGCTCGTGCTCGCACCGATCGCCGCCCTCTCGGGGAAGGTCAGCGGGCGCTAGGAACCGTCGCGGGCCGGGGCGGCAGACGCGCCGCCCGCGGCTGCTCCGGCCGCGAATCCCTCGGCGTAGGCCTCATCGGCGCCCAGCCGGAACATGTCGCGCTCGGCGGGGCGAATGATCGAGCGAGCGCCCGGCAGGTCGAGCGAACCGACGAGGTCGGCACGGCCGCGGATGACGGCGACCGGAAGGCCGGCCGCCTTGCCCTTGACCAGGTCGGCGGCCGACGCGAGCTCGTCGCCGACGCACGGCATGGAGACGACGAGGGGCCGGCCATCGGCATCCGTCTGCCCCCGCAGATCATCGATCACCTCGACGCCCGCGGCGCCGATGGCGCAGTCGGTCTGGCCCTCGCGCCAAGCCCTACCCAGGGTGTCGGAGATGAGCACGCCCAGCCGGATCCCGAGTCGCTCGCGCAGCCCCGCCGCGAGTGCGCGCGCCGAGGCATCCGGGTCGACGGGAAGGAGCAGGACGGTGCCCTGCGGGGTGTTCGAGGCGTCGACCCCCGCGGCCGCCGAGACCATGCCCAGCCGGTTCTCGACGATGCGCGTCGTGGATCCGTTCGGGGTCGTGCGGGTCGCCACGACACGGACCGTCTCGGCCGTGATGGCGTCTTCGCGGTCGGATGCCTCGACGAAGCGACCCTCGGCCTTCGAGACGATCTTCGATGTCACGACGAGGATGTCGCCCTCCTCGAGTGCGGCGGCGGACGCGAGGACAGCGTCCGAGATCACCCCGACGAGGTCGGTGCCCGACGTGATTTCGGGTATGCCCGGAAGGGCCCAGATCTGCAGCACCCGCGCGGCGTCAGCGAACGAAACGGACCTCGGTGAGCGACTCCCCGAGGAAGGGCTCGACGTGGCTGGCGCCGTCGGCCGTGAAGCCGTTGCGCACGTAGAACCGGTGCGCACGGGGGTTGTCGTCCGCGACCCACAGGTACAGCGGCTCGTTGTCATCGACGGCGGCGTCGAACAGCTTCTGGCCGATGCCGGTGCCGTGCCACGCGTCCAGCAGGTAGATGAAGTACAGCTCCCGGGACCGGGGGGCGTCGTCGTCGCGAGCGGGTCCCGAACCGACGAAGCCGACGATCTCACCCTCTACGAGCGCGGCCGACATGCGGTACTCCGGCCCCTGAGCGGCCCAGTGCGTCCACAGTTCCGCCATGCGACGGGGCGATACGCGCTCCAGAGCGGCCTTGCTGATGAGGTGGTCGTATGTCTCGTGCCAGCAGGTGGCATGCACGCGGCCCAGAGCCTCAGCATCCACATCGCGAACCGGTCGGACGATGACGTCGGTCTGGAGTTCGGCATCCATGGCCAGACTCTACGCGCGGCGCGGCGCCGGGGGAAATCGAGCGAAAGCCCTTGACAGGGCTGTCGGAAGGCCACAAACGAATCGGCCTCGGGGGGAGGATTCACTACGCTCGGGCCTCGTGAATGTGATCTGGCGCACCCTCCTGACCATCTGGCGCGCGAAGGTCCTCCTTCGACGAGGCGGGCGCATCGATCCCGTGTCGATCGGACGCGTCAGGCTCCGCACCATGCCGACCGATCTGGACCTGCTCGGTCACATGAACAACGGCCGCTACGCGTCTCTGTTCGACCTCGGTCGCTTCGATCTGCTGATCCGCACCGGCATCTGGGACGTGCTCAACGCGAAGGGCTGGTACGCCGTCGTCGCGAGCGAGACGATCACGTTCCGCAAGTCGCTCGAGCTCTGGCAGCGCTTCACCGTGGAGTCCCGGCTGCTCGGGCACGATGACCGGTCGGTGTACATGATGCACCGCGCGGTCGTGGGGGGCGAGGTCTATGCCGAGATGATCGTGCGCGCCCGATTCCTGCGCCGAACGGGCGGGATCGTGCCGCACGACGAGCTGTTCGAGGCGCTGCACCGACCCGACGATCTGCCGCCGCTGGCCCCGTGGATCTCCGAGTGGGCGGCGGGCTCTGCGCTCCCGTCGACGCGCGTCTCGGCCCCCAGCGTCTGGGGCTAGCGCACCCCGAGGCCGGGAATAGGCCGGTCTAGCCCAGGAAACGGACACGCGCAAGGCCGTTGCCCGGCGGCCGCTTCTGCGGTTGTGTCGAAGGAGCGCACTCGATGCGACCGCATCGCTGCGCGCACCGAAGGGGGAGTTCCCATGGATACGTCCGTACTCATATGGATCATCGTGGCCGTCGTCGTAGTGGCCGTCATCGTCGGCATCGTGCTCATGACGTCTCGGCGTCGCGCCGAGCACCAGCGGCAGGTTCAGCACGACAAGGCCGAGAAGCTGCGCGAAGAGGCGCGCCAGGCCGAGCTGGCGGCGCGCGAGCGCGAGGCGAAGGCCGCACAGGTGCGTGCCGACTCCGCATCCGCAGCCGCCGAGGCCGAGCAGGCCAAGGCCCGTGCACAGCAGGCCGACGTCGAGGCGCGTCGCCTCGCCGACAGCGTGGGCGAGCACGATTCGGATGCCGCGAAGCAGCGCCAGGCGCAGGCCGAAGCGCTGCGCAAGGCCGACGAGATCGACCCGCTCGTGAACACCGATGGCTCGCGCGGCCAGACCGTCGACTCCGACGCCCGCGGCGTCCCGGCCGCCACCCGCGCCGACGCCCGCGACACCGGCAGCACGGCCGGCACCCGCACCACCGCAGAGATGCACCAGTCGGGCGTCCCCGGCTCCGCGCCGGCGGACACGCGCAACACCGCGCCGGACGGTGTCGGCGGCTCCGGATCGCAGCACGGCGATCCCGTGATCGCCGGCGAGACCACGACCGACACCCGCACCGATGCGGAGACGCGCCGCCCGGGCGACGAGCGCCGGGTCTGACGACTGCTCGCGAGGGGTCGAGTGAGCGCCCGACCCCTCGCTGAGCTGGCGCCGGCCTGCGGCGCCGCCCCGCGGATCGCCGGTCACCGAAGATGCGGCGGTCGTAGGCTTGTCGCATGTCCTATACACCTCTTCCGGCGCCACAAGCGCCGGCCACCGACCTGGCCGCGCGGGCCATCGAACTCGCGCAGCGCTGGGTGACCGAGAGCGATGAGGCTCAGGTCGATCCCGCCGCCGAGCGGCTCGCCGGAGTGCTCCGCGACCCGAACGGTCTCCCCTTCACCCTCGGCTTCGTCGACGGTGTGATGCGGCCCGAGAGCATCGTCGCCGCGGCATCCAATCTGCACCGCGTCGCCCCTCTCGTGCCGGGGTTCCTGCCCTGGTACCTGCGCGGTGCCGTGCAGCTCGGCGGAGCGATGGCACCCGTGCTGCCGACCCCGGTCGTCCCGATCGCCCGGCGCGTGCTGCGCGAGATGGTCGGCCACCTGGTGGTCGATGCCCGGCCCGAGAAGCTCGGCCCCGCGATCGCCAAGATCCGGGAGAGCGGTGCACGCCTCAACCTCAACCTGCTCGGCGAGGCCGTGCTCGGCGAGCGCGAGGCGCTCCGCCGGCTCGACGGCATCCACGAGCTGATCCGTCGCCCGGACGTCGACTACGTGTCTGTCAAGGTGTCGGCGATCGCGAGCCACATCTCCATGTGGTCCTTCGACGACGTCGTCGACAAGGTCATCGAGCGGCTGATGCCCCTCTACCTGACCGCGGCCGGTGACCCCTCGACGGGCTCGGGGACCACGTTCATCAACCTCGACATGGAGGAGTACCGCGACCTCGACCTGACGATCGCCGTCTTCACGCGCATGCTGGAGGACCCCCGGCTGAGCGATCTCGAGGCCGGCATCGTGCTGCAGGCCTACCTGCCCGACGCGCTCCCCGCCCTGCAGCAGCTCACCGCATGGGCGAAGGAGCGCGTGGCGGCGGGCGGGGCGCGCATCAAGATCCGCCTGGTGAAGGGCGCGAATCTCGCGATGGAGCGGGTGGATGCCGTGATGCACGGCTGGCCGCTGGCCACCTACGACTCGAAGCTCGACTCCGACGCCAACTACCTGCGGTGCCTCGAGTACGCGCTCGAGCCCACGCGCTCGAGCGCCGTCAAGATCGGGATCGCCGGCCACAACCTCTTCGACATCGCCTACGCGTGGCTGCTCGCCGGCGAGCGGGAGGTGCGTGAGAGCGTCGAGTTCGAGATGCTGCTCGGCATGGCGCAGGGCCAGGTCGCGGCCGTCGCCCGGGATGTCGGACACGTGCTGCTCTACGTGCCCGTGGTGCGGCCCGACGAGTTCGACGTGGCGATCAGCTACCTCGTTCGCCGGCTCGAAGAGAACGCATCGAGCGAGAACTTCCTCTCCGCCGCATTCGAGCTCGCCGACGACCCGTCGATGTTCGAGCGCGAGCGGGACCGGTTCGTCGCCTCGATCGCCCGATCGCACGATCCGTCGCTGCCCATCGGGCCGAAGCGGAGGCAGGACCGGCGGGCCGCGGTGGCTCCCGTCGGCGACGCCCGGGTGCTGCGTGACGCGCCCGACGCGCCGGACGCCGCGGGGGCCGCGGACGACGACGGCCTGACGAAGGCGGTGCTGGATATCGAGCCCCCGGCCGAGGCATCCGTGTTCGGCGGTCAGCACGTCGTCGAGACCGCGGTCTACGAGACGCGCGAATCTTCGCCGGCCGCCGGCGCGACCGGCTTCCGGAATGCGCCGGACACCGATCCTGCGCTGCCCGCCAACCGCGCGTGGTCCCGCGACATCCTCGGCCGCATTGACCGGTCGACGGCAGGCGATGCCACGACCGACGCCGCCCGCATCGACGACGAGTCGGTGCTCGAGGCGACGATCGCGCGCGTGCAGCAGGCCGCGGTGGCGTGGGGCGGGCTTCCGGCGGCGGAGCGTGCCGCCGTTCTCCAGCGTGCGGCGCGCGCCCTCGAGGCCCACCGCGGCGAGCTGATCGAAGTGGCTGCCTCGGAGACCGGCAAGGTGTTCGCAGAGGCGGATGTCGAGATCAGCGAGGCGGTCGACTTCGCGAACTACTACGCGGCGACGGCACGGGAGCTCGACCGGGTGAGCGGGGCCGTCTTCGAGCCGTCGCGACTGACGGTCGTGGCCCCGCCGTGGAACTTCCCGATCGCGATCCCCGCCGGCGGAGTGCTGGCCGCGCTCGCGGCCGGGTCGGGCGTGGTCTTCAAGCCGGCTCCGCAGGCACGCCGGTGCGCCGCCGTGGTGAGCGAGGCGCTCTGGGAGGCGGGGGTTCCTCGCGACGTGCTCGCCCTCGTCGACATCGAGGAGGGCGCGCTCGGCCGGCGGCTGATCGCGCACGAGGCCGTGGATCGCGTCATCCTCACGGGTTCGTGGGAGACGGCCGCCCTGTTCCGATCATGGCGACCCGAGCTCCCCCTGCTCGCCGAGACCAGCGGCAAGAACGCGATGATCATCATGCCCTCCGCCGACCTCGACCTCGCGGCGGGAGACCTCATCAAGAGCGCCTTCGGGCACGCCGGGCAGAAGTGCTCGGCGGCATCGCTCGCGATCCTCGTCGGGCCGGTGGCCCGCTCCAAGCGCTTCGCCCGGCAGCTCGTCGATGCGACGCGCTCGCTGCGGGTCGGGCCGCCGAGCGATCCGCTGTCGGAGGTCGGTCCGCTCATCGAGGCGCCGCAGGGCAAGCTCGCGTGGGCGCTGACGACGCTGGACGAGGGCGAGAAGTGGCTCGTCGAGCCCCGGCCGCTCGCGCCGCGCGCCATGGGCCCTGGTGTGGACGTCGACGCGCGATTCTGGTCGCCCGGCATCCGCACCGGCGTGCAGCCAGGGTCGCGGTTCCACACCGAGGAGTTCTTCGGGCCGGTGCTGGGCGTGATGCACGCCCACTCGCTGTCGCACGCGATCGAGCTGCAGAACGCGGTGGCCTACGGCCTGACGGCCGGGCTCTACACGCAGAACCCGAACGATCTCGCCGTGTGGCTCGACCGTGTGCAGGCCGGCAATCTGTATGTGAACCGCGGCATCACGGGCGCCATCGTGCAGCGGCAGCCCTTCGGCGGGTGGAAGCGCTCATCGGTCGGGGCGGGCACGAAGGCGGGCGGTCCGAACTACCTGATCGGCCTCGGGTCGTGGCGGGCGACGGCGGGCGGGGCGCCCTCCTCGACGCTGCACCTGCGGGGGCTGGACACCCGGATCACCGCCCTGATCGAGGCGGCCCAGCCTTCGCTGGACTTCGCGTCTTTCGAATGGCTTCGGCGGGCGGCGCTGTCGGATGCGGTGGCGTGGGACCGCGAGTTCGGACGGGTCCGGGATGTCTCCGACCTGGGTGTCGAGCGGAACCTGTTCCGATACCGGCCTGTGCCGGTCGCTCTGCGCGCGACGGGCGACGCCACCTGGCAGGCGCTGCTGCGTGTCGTCGTGGCCGGAGTGCGCACCGGGTCGCAATTCACCCTCAGCACGCCGGTGGGCCTTCCCGCCGACGTGCGGCGCGTGCTGGGCGAGCTCGGCACGCCGGTCTCGGTCGAGACCGATGATCAGTGGCTCGAGCGGATGTCGGGCGACGGCCGGCCGCCGCGGGTGCGCCTGATCGGCTCGCCGGGAACGGTGTCTGCACTGCACGGGGCGCTGGCGATCGCCGTGTCGGGCGATCCAGATCTGGCGGTGTACGCGAACGAGGTGACGACCGCGGGGCGGATCGAGCTGCTTCCGTTCCTGCACGAGCAGTCGATCACGATCACCGCACACCGGTTCGGCAACCCCGACGCCTGGAGCGCCGACGTCATCTGAGCTGACGGAAGACGACCACGGGGATCGAGCGGGAAGGTATCCGACCGGATTGATTGGACCGAGAAGGACCCGATGGGAAGGGATCCGACCCGGCCGGACTTGACACGTAGAGGGAACCGGAGTGCCGCCGATTGCCGGTCCCCCCATCGTGCGAGAGAATGCGGGCGTATGTCGAACCTGACCATCATCCAGCGATCCCCCGATCCCGAGCAGGTCGTCGCGCAGTCGCGTGCGCACCGGTCGATCGCCGCGCGCATCCGCGACCTGGGCCGGAACCGCATCGGGGCGCTTCTCCTCCTGATCGCCACGGTCGTGGCCATCGTCTGGGCCAATGTCGCGCACGGCTCGTACGAGGCGTTCTGGGAGACCCACCTCACGGTGGGGGTGGGCGATCTGCAGCTGGACTTCACCCTGCACGCGCTCGTCAACGACGCCCTCATGGCGATCTTCTTCTTCACGGTAGGCCTGGAGGTGCGCCGCGAGTTCGCGATCGGAGAGCTGACCAGCTGGTCGCGGGCGATGGTGCCGGTTCTCGCGGCGATCGCCGGCCTCGCCCTTCCCGCTCTGCTGTTCGTGATGATCGCGGCGGACTCCGGGCAGGCGCACGCGTGGGGCATCGTGATCTCCACGGACACCGCCTTCCTCGTCGGGGCGCTCGCCCTGATCGGACCGCGCGTCCCCGGGCGGCTGCGGGTGTTCCTGCTCGCGCTCGCCGTGGTGGATGACATCGGGGCGCTCAGCATCATCGCGCTCGTGTACACCGAGAACTTCAATCCCCTGCCGCTCGTTCTCGCGGCCATCGGACTCGCCGGCGTGTACTTCACGCGCTACCTGCGGGGCGGGCGCGGTCCCGTCTACGCGACCCTCGCCGTCATCGTCTGGCTGTGCTTCCTCGCTTCGGGTGTGCACCCGACGCTCGCCGGCGTCGCGATCGCCCTGCTGGTGCCGGTGTACCGGCCCGACCGGCGCGACGTCGAGCACGCCCTCGATCTCGCTCGCACCTTCCGGCAGTCCCCGAACACGGAATACGCCCGGGCGGCCGCCAACAGCCTGCGGGAGTCGATCTCGATCAACGAGCGGCTGCAGTCGGCGTACGCACCCTACGTCGCCTACGTCATCCTCCCCCTGTTCGCACTGGCCAACGCGGGGGTGGTGCTCAGTCCCGAGATCCTCGGCGCGGCGATCGTCTCTCCGCTGACATGGGGAATCGTCGCGGGACTCGTGGTCGGCAAGTTCCTCGGGGTCTTCGGCGCCGCGGCCGTGCTGCGCGTGCTCAAGCTGGGCGAGTTCGGACCCGGGCTCACCCTGGATCGCATCGCCGGCGGCGCCGCGCTCTGCGGCATCGGCTTCACGATCTCGCTGTTCATCGTCGACATCGCCATCGAGGACGCCGATTCGCAGAACGAGGCGCGGGTGGGCGTACTCGCGGCATCCGTCCTCGCGTTCCTGATCGCGACGCTCGTCTTCCGCATCTCGGACGCATTGCGCCCCGACGTGGAGGTCGGTCAGACGCTCGCGCGCCCTGTAGACGCGCGGCGCGACCATGTGTTCGGTGCTGCCGACGCGCCGTACACGATCGTCGAGTACGGCGACTTCCAGTGCGGGTTCTGCCTCAAGGCGTCGGGCTCGATCCAGGAGGTGCACAAAGAGCTCGGCGACCGGCTGCGCTACGTCTGGCGGCATGCGCCGCTCACCCAGTACCACCCGAACGCGCTCGCGGGCGCGGAGGCGGCGGAGGCCGCCGCCATGCAGGGCAAGTTCTTCGAGTTCGAGCGCGGACTGTTCGCCGATCAGGAGAATCAGCGTCCCTCCGACATCGTCCGTCTCGCTCGTGAGCTCGGTCTCGACGTCGAGAAGTTCGAGCGTGATCTGACATCACCCGAAGTCACCGGGCGCGTGCGGGACGACATGCTGGATGCCGAGGCGATGGGCATCACGTCGGTTCCGACCCTCTTCGTCAACGGCCGGCGCCACACGGGTCCGTACGATGCGCAGTCCCTCATCCGGGCGCTCGGCGAGGCGGAGCAGTCGGAGCCTGTTCGGTAGGACTCGGCGGGGGATGCAGCTCGGGGCGGAACAGCCGTCGAACGACCACGATTCATGGCCCCATCATGCCGATCGCGATCGAGGCCGGAGCAGGGTTCGCACAACGCTCACAGGATCGGAACTCCGGCGTGGCCCGCGAGGACGATTCACTCGAGCGATGACGAGAGCGCATCTGATGTCGGAGGCTGCCCGTACAGTCGTATATATGTACGAAACTCTCCGATTCGATGATTCGCTGACGGGCGATCCGGGTCGGTTCATCGATGCGCGCGACGTGCTCGACGGGGACGTCGAGGTCCTTGCGAGAGGACCGTGGAGTCCCTCCTCCGAGGAGTCGTTCGACGCGGGGCTGTCCGAGCTGGAGGGGGCCGTGATGCGCTCGCGGGTGCTCGTGGCGGACCAGTACCGCATCATGGGTGAGGTGCTCGATGCGGCGGCCGATGATCCGGCGCCCTGGGTGGGTCGGGACCCGACTCTCGAGCCGGACTGGTTCGATCCTCGGGGTCGGTCCGTCGGTTCGATCCGCCGAACGAGAAGCGAGGTCGCGATGCGCGCCGCGGGCGCGGACATCGCCGTGCGACTGCGGATCGCGGAAGGGACGGTGCACGCCCGGGCAGGAAACGCTGGAACCCTGAAGCGGCGGTGCCCGCGGGTGTGGGAGGGATTTCTGTCGGCCGGATCGCTGAGGCGAACGCGGTCACCGCCGCGCAGCTCGCCGGCAGCCTTCCCGATGACGCACGAGAGGCGTGGGACCGCTTCGACGCCCAGGTCGCTGCGTCGGCCGAGTCGTTGACGGCGGGAAGTTCCGGATCCGCGCGCGGGTCATTCGCGAACGTCTGCACCCGGAGTCGGTGGAGGTCCGCCACCGCAGGGCAGCGGAAGACCGGCGGGTCTGGGTGACGCCGGAGCTCGACGGGATGGCGACGGTCGGCGCCTTCATGCCCGCGGTCGACGCCCACGCCGCGCTTGCTCGGGTGACCGCTGCGGCGCGCCACCTGAGCTCGTGCGAAGGCGAGACGCGCACGTTCGCGCAACTCCGCGCCGACGCCCTCTCCGACTTGATTTCGTACGGCGAGGCCGCGAATGAGCGCGCGCACGACGGCGACGCAGGTGCTTCAGGGGTCCGCGCGCAGATCGAGGGCGGTGGCGGCGGCGAGCGTCGGAAGGGGCCAGGGGGCGAGACGGCGGGAGTTCCCGGCTCCGGCCACCCGGCCGGTTCCGACCGACGGCCCGGCGTCGTCGCATCCGTGGCGATAACGATCCCCGCGCTCACACTGCTCGGTCACGGCGGGGAGCCGGCCATGCTCGAGGGCTACGGCCCGATCGATCTGGACACCGCGCGACGGCTCGCAGCAGGCGCGACGTGGTGGATCCGAGTGCTCACTCATCCGGTGACAGGGACGGTGCTCGATGTCGACCGCGGGGCCTACCGCGTTCCCGGAGCGCTCCGCAGATGGCTCGGGGTGCGGCATCCGCTGTGCATCTTCCCCGGTTGCCGCCGGCCGTCCGCCGAATGCGACGTCGACCATTCGATCGATTGGCAATACGGCGGTGGCACCCGCGACGACAATCTCGCGCCGCTCTGCCGGAGTCACCACACGATCAAGCACGAAAGCCTCTGGGCGATGGCGCGCGATCCGGTCACCGGAGACATCGCGTGGACCAGTCCGACCGGATACACCACGAGCGCCGATCCGCCGCCCTTCTGAGTCACGTGGCCACGGTCCGGTCTTCACGACGCGGCGCCCCGGTCGGGCCGTCACGACGCGGCGCCCGGTGGGATCGTTACGACGCGGCGCCACGGTCGGGTCGTCACGACGCGGCTACACGGTCGGGTCGTCACGACGTGCGCGCGGTCCGGACGATACGACGCCGCGCCCGGTGGGGTCGTCGCGGCGCGGCGCCCGGTCGGGCCGTCGCGACCCGGGCGCCCGGTCGCACGGTCGTTCGCGGCGCTAGTCGAGGACCGCGTAAAGGCGGGAGATCCGACCATCCCTGACGAGAGCGATGTCACTCCCGGCCAGAACGGGATCTTCTCCTGGTGCACCGAGCTGCCAATGGAACAGCACGGCGTCGTCGGCGTGCTGGACCGGCCTCCTCAGGGAGAACCGGGTGCTCGGCCCCATCATCGCCGCGAGGGCATCGATGCGTCGGATGAAGTCCTCTCGCCCATCGACCGCACCGTCCTGATCCACGTACCGAACGTTCTCGTCGAACAGACGCTCGATCGCCGTACGACGTCGATCGGGGTCTGCCTCGTTCGAGACGTCCGCTAGGTAGGCGGCGACGAGGTCTTCGGGATTCACCCCTCCATGTGCCGCTGCTGTCCACTGTGCCGTCGCCCGAGCCCGAGCCCGAGCCCGAGCCCCAGCCCCCGCGCCGTCACCCGTGGCGTCACCGTCGCCCGCGGCTCTTCGCACTGGTGTAAAGAATTCTTGACACAGGGATCCAGAGGGCGTACCGTCATCCGTGTCAAACATTTTAGACATCGAAGGGCGGGCGATCATGGGATACGCCGAACGCAACACCTGGGCCCAGCTGATCGCGAGTGCGGGTGGAACCGCCGTCTATCTCGCGATCGTGCTCCCGCAGCTTGCCACCACGCCTGTCAGCGAGATCGACTGGGTGTGGCCCATGATCTGGACGATCGTCGGTGCGATCATCGTCTCGATCGTCCTCAGCATCCTCTGGGGCATCTTCGCCGGGATGGCGAATCCCGAGGCGGGGCACACCGCCGACCTTCGAGACCGGGAGATCGAGCAGCTCGGCGACCGCGTCGGTCAGGCGTTCATGGTGATCGGCGGCCTTGTCGCACTCGTCCTTGCGATGGTCGAGGGACCATGGTTCTGGATCGGCAACGCGATCTTCCTCGGATTCTTCCTCTCGGCGTTCCTCGGCGGACTCACCCGCATCGTCGTCTACCGCCGGGGGATGCCGTGATGGTGAAGCCGACGAAGGTCACCAATTCCATCCGCGCGGTCCGCGAGACGCAGGGCATGACGCAGGCCGAACTCGCCAGGCGCATCGGCGTGACCCGCCAGACGGTCATCGCGATCGAGCAGGAGAAGTACTCCCCGTCGCTCGAGCTGGCGTTCCAGATCGCCCGCGTCTTCGGCGTGGGACTCGACACCCTTTTCCAGTACCCAGAAGGACACCCCTCATGAGCACCCGAATCCCCGCACCCGACCAGACTCCGAACGCCACTCCGAACGCCATCCCGAGCCCCACCCCGAACGCCGGCGCGACTCCCACCCGGACCCGCACGATGGACGCCTGGATCCAGAACCACTACGGCGGTCCGGATACCGCGCACGTGGTCCGCGCAGACGTTCCGAATCCGGGTCACGACGAGGTGCTGGTGCGGGTTCGCGCCACGTCCCTGAACGCCGCGGACACCCACATCATGCGCGGTGACCCCCTGCTGCTGCGGCTCTTCTTCGGCGTTCGCCGGCCGAAGGAGCGTACGCGGGGACGGGATGTCGCCGGCACGGTCACCGCCATCGGGCCGGACGTCGTCGAGCTCGCCGTCGACGACGAAGTGCTCGGCGAGCTGGCGGGAGGCGGCCTCGCCGAATACGTGAAAGCTCCCGCATCCCGGCTCGTGCGGCGCCCCGCGAACCTCGGTCCCATCGCCGCCGCCGCCCTGCCGCTCGCGGGCGGCACAGCCTGGCAGGCCATCGAGAGCGGCGGCGTCGCCGAAGGCCAGCGCGTGCTGGTGATCGGGGCATCCGGCGGCGTCGGAACCTTCGCGGTGCAGCTCGCCGCCCATCGCGGGGCCGAGGTCTGGGCGCTCTGCGGTGCCCGCAGCCGCGGGCTGGTCGAGCAGCTCGGTGCGTCCCGCACGTTCGACTACACGCAGACGGATGCCTCGGCTCTGCCCCCGGCATCCTTCGATGTCATCATCGACATCGCCGGAACCGCCCCGCTCCGCGCCCTCCGCTCCCTGTTGCGCCCCGGTTCCCGGAAGCAGCGCGGAGGCACGCTGGTGCTGGTCTCGGGCGAGGGCGGCAGGGTCCTGGGGCCGATCGGCCGCATGCTCCGCGCGGCGCTGCTCGCCCCGAGCGGCCGCGGCCGCCGCATCCGCCCGCTCGCCGCGGTCACGAAGCCCGACGTCACGAGCCGGCTCGCGGCCCTCGCCGCGGACGGCTCCATCCGCTCGGTCATCGAGCGCACCTGGCCCCTCGGGGAGGCGCGCGAGGCGCTCGCGCACGTGGATGCCGGCCACACCGTCGGCAAGGTGGTCGTGCTGATCACCCCGGAGGATCCGACGTGAGACAATAGGTGCTGGCGTGCCTGAGTCGCACCCTTCCTCCCGCGCTGTTTCATAGAAGCGCGGCGAGTCGAAGGGCCGCCTGGCCCCTGGACAGCGTCCGCCGCCCCTTCCAGAGGAGCACACATGTCCACGCAGAACATCGCCGCCCTTCGACCGGCTCAGGGACCGGAGTCGGCCGCTGCTGTGACCCGCACGCAGCACCGCCGCCGCTACCTGATGTGCCGCCCCGAGCACTTCACGGTCAGCTACACCATCAACCCCTGGATGGTGCCCGCGAACCCGACCGACACCGCCCTCGCGGTCCGGCAGTGGGAGGCGCTCTACGACACGTACATCGAGCTCGGCCACGAGGTCGAGCTGATCGACCCCGTCGACGGGCTGCCCGACATGGTCTACACCGCCAACGGCGGGTTCCTCATCGACGGCATCGCGTACGGCCCGAAGTTCCGCTTCCAGGAGCGCGCCGGCGAAGAAGGCCCTTTCATCGAGTGGTTCCGCGCGAACGGCTTCGACACGCGCGTGCCGGAAGAGGTCAACGAGGGCGAAGGGGACTTCCTGCTCGTCGGGAACACGATCCTCGCCGGCACCGGCTTCCGCTCTACCGGCGACAGCCACCGCGAGATCGGCGAGATCTTCGGCCGCGAGGTTCTCACGCTCACCCTGACCGACCCCCGCTTCTACCACCTCGACACCGCTATCGCCGTGCTCGACCCGGTCGAGGGCGTCGAGAACGGCGGCCCGGAGCGCGCCAACATCGCCTACCTGCCGGCGGCGTTCGACGCGGAGAGCCAGGCGCTCCTCGCCGAGCGCTACCCCGACGCGATCCACGTCTCGGACGAGGACGGCGCCGTGTTCGGCCTCAACTCGGCGAGCGACGGCCGCAACGTGATCATCTCCCCCCGCGCCAAGGGCTTCGAGCGGCAGCTGCGCGACCGCGGCTACCACCCGGTGCTCGTCGACCTCTCCGAGCTGCTGCTCGGGGGCGGCGGGATCAAGTGCTGCACCCTCGAGCTGCGCGGCGCGTCATGACGTCCGTCGCAGACATCGACGACACCGCCCGCATCATCGCGGCCGAAGAGGAGCACGTCGCGCACAACTATCACCCGCTCCCCGTCGTGATCGCCAGGGGCGAAGGCTCGTGGGTGACGGATGTCGAGGGCAAGCGCTACCTCGACCTGCTCTCCGCCTATTCGGCGCTCAACTTCGGGCACCTGCATCCGGCTCTCGTCGCCGCCGCCCAGGAGCAGCTCGGCCGCCTCACCCTGACCAGCCGGGCGTACCACAACGATCGCCTCGGCGCCTTCGCCGCGGCACTCGCCGAGCTCTGCGGCAAGGACCTCGTGCTGCCGATGAACACCGGCGCGGAGGCGGTGGAGACCGGCATAAAGGTCGCCCGCGCCTGGGGCTACCGGGTCAAGGGCATCACGCCCGACCGGGCGATGATCGTGGTGGCCGGGGGCAACTTCCACGGCCGCACGACGACCATCGTGGGCTTCAGCGACGATGCGTCCGCCCGCGACGACTTCGGTCCGTACGCACCGGGTTTCGTGACGGTGCCGTTCGGCGACGCCGATGCCCTCGAGTCTGCGATCGACGAGAACACCGCCGCGGTGCTGCTCGAGCCGGTGCAGGGCGAGGCCGGGGTCATCGTCCCACCGGAGGGCTACCTGCGCGCCGTGCGCGAGATCACCGAGCGCAACAACGTGCTCTTCCTCGCGGATGAGATCCAGTCGGGCCTCGGCCGGGTCGGCGAGACGTTCGCGTGCGACCGCGAAGGCGTCGTGCCCGACCTGTACCTGCTCGGCAAGGCGCTCGGTGGCGGCATCCTTCCCCTCTCCGCGGTCGTGGGGAACACCGACGTGCTCGGCGTTCTCCGCCCGGGCGAGCACGGCTCGACGTTCGGCGGCAACCCGCTGGCCGCGGCCGTGGGCCTGCGCGTGGTCGAGATGCTGTCATCCGGCGAGTTCCAGCAGCGCGCCCGGGCGCTGGGTGAGCACCTCGAGCAGCGCCTGAACGGGCTTCTCGGCCACGGCGTCACCGGCGTGCGCATCGCGGGCCTGTGGGCCGGCGTCGACATCGACCCCGCGGCGGGAACCGGGCGCGAGGTCGCGGAGCGGCTGCTCGCACGCGGAGTGCTCGTGAAGGACACGCACGGTCAGACCATCCGCATGGCCCCGCCGCTCGTCATCCGCTCGACGGAATTGGACTGGGCCGTGGAGCAGCTGCGCCTGGTGCTGGAGGGCTAGTCGAAGACCGCCACCGTGCGCCAGTGCCAGCCGGTGGCGCCGTCGGGCACCACGCCCACCTCTTCCTCGGTCTGCAGCTCGCCGGCCTTGCTCGTGGCGCGGCACCGGAGAACGTGGTCGCCCTTCTTCGCGGTCCAGGGGATGCTCCACTGCACCCAGGTGTCGTTCGAGATGGCGGTGGCGAGCGTCGCGGGGCGCCACTCGCCCTCGTCGATCTGCACCTCGACGCCCTCGATGCCGACCTGCTGCTGCCAGGCGACGCCGGCGATCACGGTTTCGCCGGCCCTCAGGCCCTGACCGCCGGCCGGCACGTCGATGCGCGACTCCAGTTTGATCGGGCCGCGCTCCGACCACCCACGGTCGGTCCAGTACGCGCGCTGCTCGTCGAACCGCGTCACCTCGAGCTCGGTCACCCACTTCGTCGCCGACACGTAGCCGTAGAGCCCCGGCACCACCATCCGCACGGGAAAGCCGTGCTCGACGGGCAGCGGTTCGCCGTTCATGCCGATGGCGAGGATGGCGTTGCGGTCGTCGGTCAGCACCTCGAGAGGGCTGGATGCCGTGAACCCGTCGATCGAGCGCGAGAGCACCATGTCGGCATCGGCAGTCGGCTTCGCGCGGCTGAGCAACTCGCGGATCGGGTAGCCGAGCCACAGCGCGTTGCCGATCAGCCCACCACCCACCTCGTTCGACACGCAGGCGAGCGTCGTGACGCTCTCCTCGAGCGGCAGCGCGAGCAGCTCGTCCCACGTGAGCTCGACCTCATTCTCGACCATGCCGTGGATGCGCAGCTTCCAGGTGGCTGGGTCGACCTGCGGCACGACGAGCGCCGTGTCGATGCGATAGAACCGCTCGTTCGGCGTGATCACCGGCGCAAGCCCCAGGATCTCCAGCTCTGCGGCCGCCGGCACCGGCGGGGCGGCGACGGCCGGGGCCGGAAGGCGCAGCGCCTCGCGGATCACCGTGATGCCCCGGGTGCCGGCATGCACGGCGGTGGCGCCGAGCGTCGCGAGCACACCGAGGGCCGTCGCGGACCCCGCCCAGACGAGCACGCGACGGCGCCCCGGGTCGGGGGCGCCGGCGGCGCCCGAAGGGCTGGTGTCGCCGGGCGCGCCGGTCTCGCCCGGCGCGCCGGTCTCGCCGGGCGCGCCGGTCTCGCCCGGGGCGCCGGTGGCGGCATCCGGAGTCTTCTGCCTCTGCCGCAGGATCAGCAGCAGCGCCCCCGCTGACACCGCGCCGGCGAGCATCGACGGCAGCCATGCGAATCCGGCGGCCTGCGCGCGCGTCATCGCGGCGACCGCCCCGATTAGCCCGATGACGATGAAGACGATGCGGCCCCACGGCGGGCGGCGAAGATCCAGGATGCCGGCGCCGGCCGCCACGGCGAGCAGCACGATCGCGATTCCCACGAGCAGTGCGACCTTGTCGGCCGTGCCGAAGAGCGCGATCGCCGTGTCTTTCGCCCACGGCGGCGCCGCGTCGATCAGTGCGCCGCCGATCGCGGCGAACGGGCTGGATTCCGGGGCGATCAGGGCCGCGGAAAGCTCGCCCACGCCGGCGCCGAGCACCGCCGAGGCGACACCCGCGAACGCGGCCGCGAGTGTGGTCCGCGTCGTGCGGTTCAGCGCCACGCTCCGAGCCTAGGCCGCGCAGCGCGCCGACGGGCCGGCGGGGGCGCGGAAGTCGGACGCTCGCCGCCGTCGCCGGCTCGGTGTCCGCCGGAGGCTCGCCGCGAGTCGCCCGGTGGTACGGTGTGGCCATGTTCTCGGACAGGGGTGTGGGAGGCAACTGCGTGCGGGGCTCGTCGGGCGACGAATTCGACGGACATGGACGCGGTCGTTGAACTCGAGATAGCCCCGGGGCCCGAACCGGGCTCGTACGCGGTGCACGTCGTGCGTTCCCTCGCCGGCGGGGAGCCGTCGGCCACGATCGTCCTGGATGTCGATGAGATCCTGGCGGGCCTTCCGCAGCTCGAGTCGAGCATCCTCGCATCGGCAGTGTCCGCCCGTCGCGTGCTGACCAGCAGGGAGTCGGCGCTGCAGGCGATCGGCGTGCGGCTCTTCGAGACGGTGTTCGCCGGCCGGATCGCCGGGGTGTACCGGGCCAGTGCGGCGGTGGCGTCCGAGCGCGAGATGGTCACGCAGCTGACGCTGCGCCTCACGGCCCCCGAGCTGGCCGCCCTGCCGTGGGAGTCGCTCTACGATCCGGAGGTCGGAGGATATCTGAGCCGCAAGGGAGCCGTCATCCGCCGGGTCTCCTCGCCGTACGCTCCGGAGATCCCCTCCGTGCGTGCCCCCCTGCGCATCCTCGGCATCATCTCGTCGCCGCGCGGCCTCGCCGCGCTCGACGTGGAAGCCGAGCGAGAACGTCTCGAGGCGGCGCTGCACGATCATCTGCGGGAGGGGCGGGTCGAGCTCAGCTGGCTGGAGGATGTGACCTGGGGAGGACTGCACAACAAGCTGCTGCGGGAGCCGTGGCACGTTCTGCACTTCGTGGGACACGGAGGGTATGACCCTCAGTCCGATGAGGGCCTGATCGCCCTCGTCGGCCGAGAGGGACGCGCCGACTACGTGCCGGCGAGCAGCCTCGCCGACCTCATCAACGAGGCGGAACCCACGCCGCGGCTCGTCGTGCTCAACTCGTGCGAATCGGGAGCCACCGGAACCACCGATCTCTTCGCCGGCACCGCGGCCACACTCGTGAGAAGCGGAGTCCACTCCGTCGTGGCGATGCAGTTCGCGGTGAGCGACTACGCCGCGCTGGCCTTCGCCCGCGGCTTCTACGTCGCGCTGGCCAGCGGCCGCCGACTCGGGGATGCCGTGCGCAGCGGACGGATCGGCATCCTCGGAACCAACCGCGACACGCTCGAATGGGTCACCCCCGTGCTGTATCTGCGCGGAGACGACACGCGACTCCTCGACGCCGTGCCCCTGGTACGCGGTGTCGCCGAGGAGGGTGGTGCTGTGAGCGGTGCGGATGTCGGCGCCGCAACGGTTCACGGCGCGGCGGTGGGCGGCGCGGCGGTCGGCGCCGCGGTGGTCGGCGGGGCAGCGGTGGGCGGCGCCCTCGGCGCGGTGCCGGCCGATGCATTCGGCCCCCCGACCGGACCGGCGACCGGCCCGGTGGCCCGCGAGGTGGCCGGTGATGCCTTCGGCCCGGTGCCCGGCGAGTCGCCCGGTGAGGCGCAGAGCGATGGGTTCGGCCCCGTGGTCGGCGAGGGACCCGACGAAGACTCCCGCCCGGTGCCCGACGTTCCGGATGCTCCGGTTGCTGCGAGTGCGCCGGCGGTTGCGGAAGTTCCGGTTGCGGCGGCTGCCCCTGCGGATCCGGATACTCCGGTTGCTCCGGTTGCGCCCCTCGTTCCGGATGCTCCGGCTGCGGCGGCTGCTCCTGCGGTTGCGGATACGGATGCTCCGGTTACTGCAGCTCCTCCTCCCGCAGCCGCGGCTCCTCCCGCTGCGCTGGATACTTCCGTTGCTGCGGCTCCGCCTGTCGCTCCGGCTGCTGTTGGTCCCGAGACTCCGGCTGCCGCGGGTCCTCCCGTTCCTCCGGTCGATGAAGCGCCGCGCGAGACGCGTCCCCGGCGACGTGTGCCGGCACTGCCGATCATCCTGGGCGTCGCCGCCGTCCTCGTGCTCGCCGGGCTCGCCTGGGCCGGAATCGCCCTGTGGGGTGCTCTCACCCCTGATCCCGCTTCCACCGCGGAGGCCGACGGACCGACCCCGTCGGCTGCGGCCTCCCCCTCCACCTACCCGGCGGTCCAGCTGGACGTTCCCGCGGCGGCCGCGTGGACGCCGTCCGGTGTGACGTGCGACATCGGCGACGAGCTCCGGATCACCGCCACGGGCACGATCCTGCACGAGGACAATCCGAATTCCATCGTGCCGCCTGACGGCCTGCTCGCGCCGGACGGATCGCCCGACCCCGTCTACCTGCCCTTCGGGATCGACGAGCTCCCGGGCGTGGCGACCGCCAGTCTCATCGGAAGCCTGGACGAGAACGAGCCCTTCTTCGTCGGCTCCGACGTCACCTACGTGTGCTCCCGAGCCGGGCAGCTGTACCTCGGGATCAACGACGTAGGTCTGCCCGGAAACAGCGGCGCCTGGCAGGCGACGGTTCAGAGGACCGTCGATCCGACCACCGACTGAGGAGCAGCATCATGCGACTTGTGACATACACGACCGAGGACGGCTCAGA
This sequence comes from Microbacterium sp. DT81.1, assembly GCF_049844955.1. Classification (NCBI taxonomy): domain Bacteria; kingdom Bacillati; phylum Actinomycetota; class Actinomycetes; order Micrococcales; family Microbacteriaceae; genus Microbacterium; species Microbacterium sp. DT81.1. The sequence continues at coordinate 9,064 of NZ_JBNCMA010000005.1, read as the reverse complement.
GGTGACGGTGCAGGTCACCGAGGAGGACGGGATGCCCGGGGGTGTCGTGACCCGCGGGCTGCCTTCGCGCGAGGTGGTGACCCGGGCCGAGCAGGGGCTGGATGACGCGCTGTCCAAGGTGCAACCGGCCGTGCGGTCGATGGTGCGGCAGCTGCGGTCCTACGCGGATGAGCCGGACGAGTTCCACGTCGAATTCGGCATCCAGCTGAGCACGGGGGTCGGCGCCTTCATCTCGGCCAGCGCGACGGCCAACTTCCGGGTTCTGATGGTCTGGAACAGGCGAGACTGAGGCGGCTCGGCCGAGGAGGGTCCCCGCCCGACGCCGAAACACAGCGGCAACACACCCCGGACTAGGCTCTCCACATGGGTGACTTGTTCGACGGCTACGGGTCGACACTCGCGCCACGCAAGACCACGGGGGGCATCCCCGCGTTCGACGAGATGTTCGGCGGCCCGGAGCATCCCGGTGCTCCGGCCGAATCCCGATCGGCCTACCGGGAGCTCTACCAGGCGCTCGCCCAGATGACGCAGGAAGAGCTGCGCGGGCGCACGGAGTCGCTTGCGAGCTCGTATCTGGCGCAGGGCGTCACCTTCGATTTCGCCGGCGAGGAGCGTCCGTTCCCGCTGGATGCCGTTCCGCGGGTCATCGCGTACGAGGAGTGGTCGCGCATCGAGGCGGGCGTCAAGCAGCGCGTTCGCGCGCTGGAGGCGTTCCTCGACGATGCGTACGGGCGCCAGTACTGCGTGCGCGACGGGGTGCTGCCCGCGCACCTGATCGCGTCGTCGCAGTACTTCTACCGTCAGGCGGCCGGCATCCACAGTTCCAACGGCGTGCGCATCCAGGTGTCGGGCATCGACCTGATCCGAGATGAACACGGCGAGATGCGGGTGCTCGAAGACAACGTGCGCGTGCCGAGCGGGGTGAGCTACGTCATATCGAACCGCCGGGTGATGGCGCAGACGCTGCCCGAATTGTTCGTCTCGATGCGCGTGCGCCCGGTCGGCGACTACCCGAACAAGCTGCTGGCGGCGCTTCGCGCCTCCGCGCCGCCAGGAGTCGAGGAGCCCAACGTCGTCGTGCTGACGCCCGGCGTCTACAACTCCGCCTACTTCGAGCACACGCTGCTCGCCCGCCTGATGGGCGTCGAACTGGTCGAGGGCCGCGACCTGCTCTGCGCGGGCGGCAAGGTCTTCATGCGCACGACCCGCGGACCCAAGCGCGTCGATGTCATCTACCGCCGGGTCGATGACGACTTCCTCGACCCGCTGCAGTTCCGCGCCGACTCGATGCTCGGCGCCCCCGGGCTCATGCTCGCCGCGCGCCTGGGCAACGTGACGATCGCGAACGCCGTCGGCAACGGCGTCGCCGACGACAAGCTGCTCTACACCTACGTGCCCGAGCTCATCCGGTACTACCTCTCCGAAGAGCCGATCCTCAAGAACGTCGACACCTGGCGCCTCGAGGATCCGGGCGCGCTCGAAGAGGTGCTCGACCGCCTGGACGAGCTGGTGGTCAAGCCCGTCGACGGCTCCGGCGGCAAGGGTCTCGTCGTGGGGCCGGATGCCTCTCCCGCCGAGCTCGAGAAGCTCCGCACCCGCCTTCTGGCCGATCCACGGGGCTGGATCGCGCAGCCTGTCGTCATGCTGTCGACGATCCCGACGCTCGTCGAAGACGGGATGCGACCCCGCCACGCCGACCTTCGTCCCTTCGCGGTCAACAACGGCGACGACATCTGGGTGCTGCCCGGCGGCCTGACCCGGGTCGCGCTGCCGGAGGGGCAGCTCGTCGTGAACTCGAGCCAGGGCGGCGGATCGAAGGACACCTGGATCGTGGGCGGGTCAGCTCCTGGGCACGTCGAGTACGGCCAGGGCAACGGCCTTCCGGGTCTGGTCGCCGACCAGGCATCAACCATCACCGCCGCCATCCCGATCATCTACGACGGCCAGCCGGCCGTCTCGCATTCGCCCCAGGACCGCCCTCGCACCCGCATCGAGCAGCAGGAGCAGCAGCAGCAGCAGGCTCAACGCCCGGTCGCCGAGCATGTCGAGGCGTCGACCCTTCGACAGGCTCAGGGACCAAACGTGGACGGTGCAGCATGCTGAGCCGCATCGCCGACCCTTCGACTCGCTCCGCTCGCTCAGGGACCAATCCTGGACGGTGCAGCATGCTGAGCCGCATCGCCGACCCTTCGACTCGCTTCGCTCGCTCAGGGACCAGGAAGGACGGCTCATGCTGAGCCGCATCGCCGACCCTTCGACTCGCTTCGCTCGCTCAGGGACCAGGAAGGACGGCTCATGCTGAGCCGCATCGCCGAAAGCCTGTTCTGGATCGGCCGCTACATCGAACGCAGCGACGGGACCGCCCGCATCCTCGACGTGCACCTGCAGCTGCTGCTCGAGGATCCATGGATCGACGAGGACACCGCCTGCCGTTCGCTGCTCCTGGTCATGGGCTCGACGAAGGCCGACGCGGGGACGATCGTGCGCCGGGAGGACGTGCTCTCGAGACTGGCGGTCGATCGAATGAACCCGGCCAGCATCTCCTACTCGCTCACCGCCTCGCGGGAGAACGCCCGCCGGGCGCGGGAGATCGTCTCCTCCGAGCTCTGGGAGTGCCTCAACACGACGAATGCGGGCATGCCCCGGCGCCTGCAGACCGAGAAGGTGCACGAGTTCTTCAAGTGGGTGCGCGAGCGCGCGGCGCTGGCGGTGGGCATCGTCGACTCCTCCACGAGCCGAGACGAAGCCTGGCAGTTCTTCACGCTCGGGCGGAGCATCGAACGCGCCGACATGACGGCGCGGATGCTCGCCACGCGGTCGCTGACCCAGGCGTCCGGCCCTTCGTGGACCACCATCCTCCGGTCGTGCGGGGCGTACGAGGCATACCTGCGCACCTACCGCGGGATGCCGAGCGCCCGCAACGCGGCTGAGTTCCTGCTGCTCGACCGCCTCTTCCCCCGCTCGATCATCTACTCCATCTCGCGCGCGGAGGACTGCATGAGTGCCATCGACCCCGGGCAGGACCGCGTGGGTCACTCGAACCAGGTGCTGCGCGCCCTCGGCCGCATCCGCAACGACCTCGAGTACCGCCCGATCAGCGAGATCCTGAGCGAGCTGCCACACCACATGGACCAGGTGCAGAAGGTCACCCGCGAGGCATCCGAGGCCATCCGCGCCCGCTTCTTCCCGACGCAGGCCGAACCGAACTGGATCGGAGAGATCTCTTGAAACGGCTCCGCATCGAGCACGCCACCGGATTCCGCTACCTCGGCGACGTCTCGGCGTCGTACAACGAGGCGCGGATGCTCCCCGGTACGACCGACAGCCAATTCGTGCTGAGCTCGTCCCTCGACATCCACCCCTCGACATCCGTCAATGCGTACGTCGACTACTTCGGCACGCGCGTCAGCGCCTTCGATGTGCTCTCCCCGCACACCGAGCTGAACATCACCGCCCGGAGCCTGGTCGAGGTGCGGCCGCGGCCGATCGAGCACGCCGACATCTCGTGGGATCGGCTCGCGACCGAGTCGGCTCGTGTCATCGACACCGTCGAGCAGCTCGTGCAGACCCACCGCACGCGTCCGCATCCGGAGGTCGTCGAGCTCGCGCAGACCATCGCGGCGCGGCACGAGCACCCCAGCCGCGCGGCGCACGACATCGCGACGACGATCGGGGATGCCGTCGAGTACATGCACGGGATCACCGGCGTGCACTCCACGGCGATGGAGGCGTGGGAGGCGCGCAAGGGCGTCTGTCAGGACATCGCGCACATCACGCTCGGCGCCCTGCGCTCGGTCAACATCCCGGCGCGATACGTCTCGGGCTACCTGCACCCGCGTCCGAATGCGGGAGTCGGCGAGGCCGTGACGGGCGAGTCGCACGCGTGGGTCGAATGGTTCTCGGGTGACTGGTGGGGCTTTGATCCCACCAACAACATCGAGATCGGGGACCGTCACGTGCTCGTCGGACGTGGCCGCGACTACAACGACGTGCCGCCGCTGCGGGGCGTCTACGCCGGTCCCTTCAAGAGCCAGCTCTTCGTCAAGGTGACGATCACGCGCGAGGCGTAGCCGCGACTCGATCGGGAAGCGCGGTCAGCCCGCGAGCAGGACGGTCAGTCGAGGACCTGCGTCCTGATCACGGTCGCTTGGAACGCTCCGCCGTTGTTGGCCGTGCCTGCATCGTTTATCCCCAGAGCGAGCGTCCCGTTCTCGGGGCAGACGTACGTCGCCCTCGACCCGATGAAGAACGGCGACTGCTGGCCGAGGCGGCCGATCAGACCGGCGTGCGGCGCGTCCGGCAGCTCTGCGATGTTGTACTGGTGATAGCTGGGATCGGCCAGCCCGTCAGGTGAAGCCGTGGCGTCGGCCGGCGGTGCGTGATTGATCGTCCCCTCGGCGGTGATGGCCAACTCGTCGCCGGCGGCGCAGGACACGCCCGTGTCGGTCCAGGCCACGGTGCCGGGCACCGCCAGCGACACCGCCGGGAGCACCGTCGCGGTCGGTTGGGGAGTGGGGGGCGATGGGGCGTCTGTCTCCTCTGCGACCACCTGGGGAGGGTTCAGGAGCGCGAACGCTGCCCAGACGCCGCCTGCCAGGGCGAGGACCAGGACGGCGACGATGGCGACGATGATCGCCACGCGGCGGCGCGACCCGGGTGGCGTGGAGGGTGGAATCGGCGCGGCGGGCACGGGCGGCGGAGGCCGCGGAGGTGGCGGTGCGTCGGACGCGGGCGCCTCCGCGGGTGGTGAGGCGTCTGCGCGTGGTGCCGGGACCGGGACGGCGGTGGCTTCCGGTCGGGCGTCGGCATGTGCTTCGTGTGCCGGCTCGGCGGGCGCGCCCGGGGCGGGTTCGGATCCCGCTGCCGGCGCGGCAAGCTCCGGTTCGGGCGCCGGCTCGGCGGCAGGCTCCGGCGTGGGTTCGGGTGGCGGTACCGCGGGCGTTTCCGGCGCCGCCTCGGGTGCCGGTCGTGGTTCTTGGCCTGATTCAGCCGGTGCCGCCGCAGCCGCCTCAGCCGATCCCGCGAGAGCGGCTGTGGCGAGGCCGGCCGAGGCGAGCCCGACCGGACGGCCGGGTGGCGGCTCCTCGGGCGAGACGAAGAGAGACGTCTCGGCATCCGGCTCGGCATCCGTCCCGGTCGATGACGGCCCGAAATTCAGCGGATCGGAGGCCGGCCCCCGCGTCGCCACGCCGACGACCGGGCCTTCCGGCGGTATGGGAGCGGGAGGCGCATGACCGGTATCGGCTCCCGGAACACGCGGCGGCGCCTTATCGAGCACACGCGCGCCGTCCCCGCGCAGATACAGGACGGGAGTGATCCACTCGAGGGTGTCGCGCGCGATGCCCAGGATGCCGATCCGGCCGCTGCGCACCGCCTCGTCGATGCGGCGTCCGCTCGCGAGTGCGACGTAGAAGCTGCGAGAGAAGGCGAGCGCGGCCTCGTCGCTGATCGCGAACTGCATGGCCACGACCGCGTGGATGCCGCTGCGCACGAGGGAGGCCGCCGTGCCGGCGAAGAGGTCCGATGTCCCCGTCGCACCCGACTGGCAGGAATTCAGTACGACGAGGCGGGGCTGCGGGTCGGCCTCGTTCAACAGGTCGGCCAGACTGCTCGCGGTCACGAACTCGGCGCGGCCGTCCCGGCCCACCAGGGCGACGAGCCCCTCGTCGGTCTGCTCGTCGAAGCCACCGTGGCCGATGAAGTGCAGCACGTGCCAGGGCTGCGTCAACAGGATGTTCTGGACCCCGCTCCATGTCACATCCTCCAGCCACACGAGCTCGACGCTGCCCTTCTCGATGTGGTCGTGGAGTGCGAGCTCGAGGCGCTCCCTCTCGGCTTCGACGTCGAGCACCTGCAGTCCGCGTGGCGACGAGACGAGCCCGAGGATCCGCAGGGGCGGCTGAACCGGCGGTGCCTCGGCGCTGAACGGCGAGGACACGCGGCGGACGAGCGGCTCCTTGCGGCTGACGTAGCGCCCCGCCTCGGAGTCGTACATCGCCTCCCAGGGGAGCGCCGCGAGGCCGGGTGAGACGAGGCGCAGGGCCACGCGCGGCACGAGGTTGCGCTCGGACGCGACGGCGGCGCTGGAGCGGTATGCGGCGCCGATACGACCGGAGAAGACCGCCTCGAACAGCCGCACGCCGATCTCCTGGATGGCGGACTCGCTGTTCGTCATCACCCGCCGGGCGCGCACCGAGGACGCCAGAACACTGGACTCGATCCGGGGAAGGTCACCGAGGATCTCGTCGATGTCGAGAGTGATCGTCGCGGAAGGGTCCCCACCGGCGAGAGACCGCACGACGCGCACGTCGAACGAGCCGTCGGCTGTTCCGGCCCGTATCTCCAGCTCGATGACCGCATCCATAGAACCCTCGTGACGATGATGACACCGAGAAGAGGCGGCCGAAAGCGTCCCTGATACGCGGCGGCCTGGGCGAGTGACCCGCACTCGCCCGCGAAGACGAGCATCGGTTCGCGTCAGCCGCTGCCCGGCCGTCGGTTGTCACCCCGCGCCAAGCGAGCGAATTGACAACGGTGCGTGTACTTCCGCCGCGCGTCATAAGGATCACCGTCCGCCCGAACGGGGAAAAGATCTGCCAGAACGGAGGAATCCAGCTCACCGCTGTCGGCACCTACGAAGACAACTCCGAGGGACCGCCTTCGGGACCGTCGCCTACGCCGACTCCCTCTGTCGGGTGCCATGTAGCCGGTGGTACGGTGTCGCCGTGAGCGGATCGGTCGATGGGTTCGGTCCGGTGGTTCCAGCGTCGGGTGATGGGCCGCCCTTTGCGGTGGCGGGTCCGTCTCAGGTGACGCTGGATGGCTCGCGGTCGGGTGCTGGGTCGTTCACCGTTTCGAATGTGACGGGGCGGCCGGTGCGGGCGCGGATGCTGGTGCTGCCGGGGACGGGGGCGGATGCGTCGTGGTTCCAGATCACCGGCGAGTCCGAGCGGATGATTCCGGTGGCTGGCGCGGCGACGGTGGACGTGTCGGCGAAGGTCCCTGAGAAGGTCGCAGCGGGGTCATTCTCGTTCGCGCTGGGTGCGGCGTTGGAGGAGGCGCCGGATCAGGTTGTCTCCTCTCCGACGGTCGTGTTCGACGTGCCCGATCGGGAGAAGCCGCGCTTTCGCTGGTGGATCGTCGCGATCGTCGTGGGCGCCCTGATCATTCTCGCTGTCGGCGGGTGGCTGATCTATGCATTCACACAACCACCCAGCGACCCGACGCTGAAACAGGCGCCGACGATCTCCGGCGCTGCCGAAAGCGGGTCGGTACTCACCGTGGGTCCCGGGGTCTGGGACCCTGACGACGTCGTCAGGATCTACGCCTGGCAGGTGTGTCCGGACACGGCGTCGGACGAGAACGACGCGGAATGCGAAGACATCCTCGTCGGCGCCGGAGAGGCTGCCGAGGGCGCAGGAGGGTCCACCTTCGTCGTCGGTGCAGAGGAGCTGGTGGGACAGCGGATCCGCGTCGTCGAGACCGCGGTCAGAGTCGACCTCGAAGAGTTCGGAGAGGAGGGACCCGACGACCTGTCCGGGTTCCCGCAATCATCGGCCCCCTCGTCCCTGACGGATCCGGTCGAGGAGGCGGAACCGACGACGGCGCTGGTGCCGGGCGTGGTGGGATTGACATACGGCGTAGCGCAGGACCTTCTCGCGCAGGCTGGTTTCCAGATCCGCAGGGAGATTCTGGCCGGAACCCCCGTGTGCAGCCCTAAGGTCGAGGATCAAGACCCCGACGCCGGTGTCAGTGCGACCAAGGGCACGGAAGTCGAAGTGAGAATCAAGGATCGACCGCCCGTCACGTCATGCTGGACGATCGTCACCGACGACGACGTAGTGATCATGGATGACTGGCTCCCCGAGAGAGTGGGTCCATAGGATCCGACTCACTTCGGCGTGGCCTCGCTGGTACGGTGTGGCCATGTCGGGTGGTGAGGGTTTCGGGCCGGTGGGTCCGGCGGCCGCTGAGGGGCCGCCGTTCGCGGTGGCGGGGCCGGCGTCGGTGTCGTTGGATGCCGGGCGTTCGGGTTCCGGGTCGTTCACGGTGTCGAATGTGACGGGTCGGCCGGTGCGGGCGCGGGTGCTGGTGCTGCCGGGTGCGGGGGCGGACGCGTCGTGGTTCCAGGTGGTGGGGGAGTCGGAGCGGGCGATGCCGGTGGCCGGGACGGCGACGGTGGATGTGGCGGTGAAGGTGCCGGAGAAGGTCCCGGCGGGGGCGTTCTCGTTCGTGGTGGGTGCGGCGTTGGAGGAGGCGCCGGATCAGGTGGTGTCGGGTCCCACGGTGGCGTTCCAGGTGCCCGACCCGAAGAAGCGGAAGTTCCCGTGGTGGATCGTCATCGCACTGGTGGCGCTGCTGCTGCTCGCCGGCGGCGGAGCGCTGATCTGGGCCCTGACGCGGCCGGACGATCCCCCACCGACGCAGTCGCCCACGCCCACACCGACGCCGACGCCCGAAGTGCTCGTCAGTGACACGCTCAGCTTCTGGGCCGGCGATGCGATGATCGACTTCGAGGAGCCCGAGCCTCAGGTATGGCAGCGCACCTATTGCAGATTCCTGCCCGGCAGCGACCTTTGCTTCTCGGACCAGGACGTGATGGCCGCCGGCTTTCCGGCATTCGAGCCCTTGAGCGTTAGCAGCACCTCCTTCGCCGGCGTGGCGATCGCCGCGGACGGTGAGTATGACACGTGCGTGGCGGCATTGTCCGACCCCGGTGTGTCAAGCGGCGTTTCGATACCCGACCTCCCGATTCCGACGTACGTCTGCTTCATCACAGGGGCGCGCCACTTCGGCGTCTTGGAGATCTCGCCACAGGACGACGGCGTAGCCGAACGAAGGGTCCGGTACACCATCTGGGAGGGACAGGCCTGACCATGTCGGGTACAGAGGGGTTCGGTCCACGAGGTCCGGCGGCCGCTGAGGGGCCGCCGTTCGCGGTGGCGGGGCCGGCGTCGGTGTCGTTGGATGCCGGGCGTTCGGGTGCGGGGTCGTTCACGGTGTCGAATGTGACGGGTCGGCCGGTGCGGGCGCGGGTGCTGGTGCTGCCGGGTGCGGGGGCGGA
>NZ_JBNCMA010000004.1:12702-521970 GCF_049844955.1 Microbacterium sp. DT81.1 | reverse complement strand
GTCGAAGCACTCCGCTGCCTCAAGCGGCGTCTTGCCCGCATCGTCTTCAACGCCCTGACAGCGGACCAGCACCCCATTGAACACGCCGCGAATATCCCTCTCGCAGCCTGACACTTGACATAGGAGAAACGCATGACTGACGCGGCAAGCCTCCGGTCCATCGCTCGGGACGCGTACACCTTCGGGTACGCGATGATCGAGAACTACCGCACCCTGTACGAGCAGGCCGTCGACGCCGGGGACCCCCGCTTCACCGGGGGGTTCGGGCACTACCGTCACTACTCGGAGCCGTTCACACCAGCCAACACCGATATCGTCACACCGAACAATGACACCCCCTACTCGTGGGGCTGGTTCGACCTGCGCGCCGAGCCGTGGGTTGTGACGGTGCCGGCGATCGACCGGTTCTACATCCTTCCCTTCCATGACCTGTACACGGTGTACGCGGGCTACGTCAGCGCTGCCACGACCGGTGCCGGTGCTGGCCGGTACCTCCTGACCGGCCCATCGTGGACCGGCGGCACACCCGACGGGTTCGACGGGGTGATCCTGGCCTCCACCGACATCGTCGGCTGCCTCGGCCGCACCGCGTTTACCGATGGCGACGTCGCGGAGCTGCGCCGCATCCAGCACTCCTACACAGCCGTTCCGCTGTCCGAGCATCTAGGCACCCCGGCGCCGGCCGCAGAGCCGGTGGCATGGCCGGCCTGGATCGAGGCCGCCGCAACCGACATCCGTTTCTACGACTACCTCGATCACCTCTTGCAGTTCGCGCCGGTTCTGCAAGAGGACCGTGACATTCGGGACCGGATGGCATCGGTGGGCATCGGCGGCGGCACCTTCCGCAGCGCCGATCTCAGCGAGAAGGATCGCGCTGCGTTCGAGGGAGGCCTTACCGACGGCATCGCACATCTCGAGGACGTCGCCGCCCGCGCGTCCAGCTCAACCGGGCTCTTCGGTACTCGCGAGGAGATGGCGGGCGCGTACGACAACCGCAACGTCGGTGCCAAGAAGGGTCTCTACGGACTACCGCCCGCGATTGCCTGGTACGGCGGCTGGCTCGTCGACTCTGCCGGCAACCACATCACCGGCGCCGCAAATTACACGATCACCTTCTCCGCCGACCAACTTACCAAAGCACGGTTCTTTTGGTCAGCGACCCTTTACACCCTGCCCCAGCGGCTGCTCAGCGCCAACGAGATCGACCGGTACTCCATCGGCGACCGCACCCCCGGCATCCACTACAGCGTCACCGGCTCCCTCACCCTCTACGTCCAGCATCATCGCCCCGCCGATCCGAAAGAAGGCGCCAACTGGCTCCCATCACCAGAAGGACCGTTCACCGTCATCATCCGCGCTTACGGAGGTGACGCTGCCATCGCTCAGGGGACCTACCGGCTTCCACTCATCACCCCACGCTGAACTCACTTGCAATCTTCTCGAAGGGATCTCCACCGCGCCAATGCTCTATCGATTCTGGAAAGCTGTGTCGGCGGTCCATTCGCGTTCCAGGATGGCGTAGATCCCGGTGTCGGTCCACTCGTCCTTGAGCCACATGTGCTCGGCGAAGTGGGCTTCGTGCCGCATCCCCAACCGCTCGCAGATGGCGACGGATGCCGCATTCCGAGGGTCGAGTTCGGCGTACACGCGATGCAGCCCCAGCTCGCCGAAGGCGAGGTCGAGCAGAAGCCGCGCGGCCTCGGTCGCGTAGCCCTTTCCCTGCGCGGACGGTGCGAGGATCCATCCGATCTCGGCTGTGCGGTCATCGACGCTGATCAGGTGGAAGTACATCGTGCCGGCGAAGTGGCCGTCCTCGTCGCGGATAGCCGGTTGAACGTAGTCGTCGGGGTTCTCGAGCCGGGCGGCCTCCGCATCCCGTGCGAGCACCTCGACGACCTGTCGGCGTGACCGAGCCTCGTACAGGAGGTAGCGACAGACCTCTGGGTCGGACTGCATGGCGTACAGCGCCTCCAGGTCGTCGTCGCGCAGAAGGTCCAGCGTCACCCGCGGGCCGTGAACAGGGCGGAAATCCCAGGGCAGAGGCATGAAGCCATCCTTGCGTCACGCAGACTGCCATGGCTAAGACGCCGCCATATTCGCAGACCCAAGGCGCCCACAAAAGCGGCGGGACGCCAGAAGGCCGGTTGCTGGTGGCTGCAGGTAGCATGACGCTACCCCGTTGAGTTGTCGGAGCGGCGAATCATTTGTCCCCTCCCCCGCAACTTCGCATTCAGAGGCCCCTTCCGTCCCCGCTGAGGAAGGGGCCTCGGCGAAGCGCACGGAAAGCGCAGCCGGGAGCACGGGTGAGACGGATTCGTCAACGGACGGGCGAGCCCATTGCGCTGGCGGTGCGTTCCGCGACGCGCCTAGGGTCGCATCATGAGCGAACTGGGATGGCGAGCATTTCTCGCGGCCGACGACCTCCAGGACTGGGTGATCCTCCACGGAGGACCGACCGCCGTGTTCACACGTCCCTCTCTACGACAGGCTGCGCAATTGGCAGCGGCGATCGCGGAGCTTCCTGCGCTGGAACCACGCACCCTTCTGACCGTCGCGGCCGACCGCCTCACGGTCAAGCTCACGCGCGAGATCTGGGGCACCGAGGAGCGGCACATCGAGGTAGCGCGTGAAATCTCGCGCGTGGCAAGGGAGCACGGCGCCGTCGCGGACACGTGCGCGGTGCAGGAGGTGCAACTTGCCATAGCCGCGAAACCCGAGGAGACGGATCTCGGGTTCTGGCGCGCGGTCCTGGGCTACCAGCCGTTGCATGAGGACAACTGCATCGACCCCAACGGTCAGGGCTCCACCGTCTGGATGCAGGAGCTGAATCCTGCGCGGCCGCTGCGCCATGCCATGCATGTTGACGTCTCCGTCGGTCGCACAGAAGCGGAGGCGCGCATGAACGCCGCGGTCGCAGCCGGCGGCCGAATCGTTGATGACTCTGAGGCTCCCGGCGCGTGGATCCTCGCGGATCGGTCCGGCAACAAGGTGTGCATCGCGGCATGGCCAGATGGCATGAGACCAGCTGACCACGAGCGCGGGACTGAGGACTCCCTCAACAAGTGAGAGCTTGTTCCAGGGATCGTCTTTCACGCCCGCTCAAAGCGACGCGGTGAGGTGCTCGGCACCCCGGATGCGCTAGGCGTCTCCGTGAGGTCAGGCGTTCTTGTCAAGGCTCGGTTCGCATGTCCTCGATCTGTTCCATCACGCGTACGAACGCCCCTGGGCCGACGGAGATCGAAACCCTGGTAGGGCCGGTCCATGTCTGCCGTGGTGAACATGACAAGTCCGATGAACAACGCCAGCATTCCGGCCATGAGGAGATGCAATCGTCGGCTCTTCACGATGATGAGGCCGATGAGCACGGCGTTCACGGCGGCACCGACCCAGATCGCGAGCCAGAACAGCCCTGGAAGTTCCAGCGTGGTCGCGTCGATGCGTTCCCGTCGAGTTTCCACGAAATCGTCGAAGGTGGCCAGAAGCTGCTGGAACTCCGCGAGCTGCTGCAGGTCCGCGGGCTTGTACTCGTGGATCTGCCGCTCCATCTCGTCAACGAGCTCCACGCTCGCGTCGGGCAGCGATCCCCGACGCTGATCGGGCCAGTCCTGCTCGATGACGACAACCAGGTACTCGTCTATCGTCTGCTGAATCGGCGAGGCGACGTCTTCTGGCAGGCCCGTGGTGCCGCGGTAGAACGCGGTGAGCTGTCCGGCCTCATGGAGTGCCGCCTGCCGGGTAGCTGAGTAGTTCTCGTACACCGACACCGCTACGAGCGCGAGCAGGATGCCGAAGAAGACGCCGAAGGTGCCGATCACACCGAGGAGAAAGCTCGCACCTCGCCGCGAAGCGCGCGTCAGACGCTGGCCGGCCTTTCCATGAAGGAAGCGATGATCGCGAGCAATTGCACTCTGGCATTGCCGATCCAGAAGAGGTGCGTCGGCGAATCGAGCTCTACCAGGCTGGAGTCGGGCACCACGCGAGCAAAGTCCTCCGCATGAGCGAAAGACACTCCACCATCGTGCCTGGAGGCGGTCACCAGCGTTGGGCAGTGAACGCGCGACATCGCTCGCCGTCGCAACTCAGCCTCGCGGGCGTGGCCTTGGCGAAGGTCAGTGACGAAGCCGGCATCCGACCCCATCGACCGGAACAGATTCCGGGCCTCGTCTCTGTTCGCCTCATCAGTTCGCTCCCACCACTCGCTGGCGCGGAGGTTCGACAGCGGAGACATCATCATGCGCAGCCCCTCATCCGACCGGATGGAAGCTCGAACGGCACGCCAAACCACGCCCTCCAGCACCGGGGAGAACAGGACCGGACCTAGGAGCGCCTCGGGCATACTGTCGGGATAGCGCAGGCTGGAGGGCGCGCAGCTGTGGAGTATCAGACGTTGCGCGGTCGATCCCTGACCGGCGGCGACGTGCACCGCCTGCAGGCCCCCGAACGACACCCCCACTGACGCCGCGACGGTCGAGATTCCCAGCTCTTCGCACACCTCGCCAACGAGCGGGGTGAATTCGGCCGCGGTGAGTCGACCGACACGAGTGCCGCCGTATCCCGGGCGCGAGAACGAGACCACCTCGTATCCCAGCGCGGTGTACAGGCTCCAGCCGCAGTCCGTCGCCGCACGGCAATGGCCCCCAGGAAAGAACAACACGCCAGGCCGTTCACCCGGGAGATGCACGATCTCCACGACTCCGGCGCTCGTTGAAAAGAGCTGCGGCCGAACCATGGAGTCAGTGTGGGGGTCTCGCCGGCGCACAGCAGGGCTCGAACGACGATGCGCCTGCCCCGATGACCGACGTCCAAGGTGCACGTTGCTCGCCGATGAAGGGGCGGCGACTCGTCGCGAAGAAGACGCTGACTCGATCTGCTCCAGGAGCTTCACTGCCTCACCGGTTCCGTCCTCCGCTCGGATGCCGTCCGCGACGACCGCGGCTTGAGTCCGGTAGCTCTCGTGCGAAGTGAGGTCGACGATTCGATCGGCGAGAGAGGATGACGTGGCGCGACGCAGCGGCAGCGGACGTGGTCCAGCACCGAGTTCGTTCACTCGCCGTCCCCAGAAAGCCTGGTCACCCAAGATCGGGCAGATGAGGGTTGGCCGGCCCCAACGAAGACCCGCCGCAGTGGTGCCGGACCCGCCATGGTGGACGACCGCGCTGACACGGGGAAAGAGCCACTCGTGCGGTACGTCATCCACGACGAGGATGTCGTTCCCTGACTCGGCGGCCAGCCCTCCCCACCCGGTTGCCACGACGGCACGGACGCCGACACTTCGCAAGGCATCGAGAACGACGCGACTGCGCTGCGCCGCCTTTGCGCCGAAGCCCATGCTGCCGAAACCGACGTACACCACAGGTTGGTCGCTTTCGAGGAAGTCCACCAATCTCGGGGGCGCGGTCCAGGTCGTGGCGGTGGCGGTGAACCAGTAACCGGTGACATGCACGCGTGCCGGATAGTCGGCCGGGACGGCGACGACATGGCGGCTGAACGGATAGAGCACCGACGCATGGTCACCATCCAGCGTGCGGAGATAATCGCTGTGTCGACTCATCCGAGGCAATCCGAGCAGTGACTGCCGGAAGCGGTTCACCATGCCTCCGTATGCCAGCGCTGTGATCCGGTTGAACTGGTAAGTGGCCCTATTCACCGGTCCGGGAAGCGGTCGGGCCACGAACGGGATCGGAAACGCCGTCGTGGGTGTAAGGAAGGGAAGCGGCAGCGATGAAACGAACGGCACACTCAGCCGCTCCGCGATGTGGATGCCACCGAGCGCTTTCGGGTGGCCGACGATGACGGTCGGATCAACGCGCTGGGCGATGTTCCACTGCTCACCCAGCGACTCATCCATCGCCGCGAACATCTCACGCGCCAGCCCCAGCGCCTGAGAAGGGCCACCGAGATCGGCCATCCCCGCGCGCATGACGCGATGCATCTCCGTCGCCATCGCCTCGAACCTGACGGCGGGCGAGACCGCTCCACGATAAGGCTCCGGCGCGGCGAGCACCGCCGAATGGCCGTCGCTGGCAAGGCGATCGGCAAGGGCGATGAAGGGATCGACGTCCCCGCGGGTACCGAAGGTGAGGATGAGAACGCGCACCGTGAGCTCCGATCGACAATCAGCCGCCGACCAGGCTTCCCGGCACTCCTGACGCCACCATACCTTTCCCGCATTCGTCGGGATAGTGCGCCAGCGAGCATCCGCTCGTGATCTCGATTGCGCCGCTCCAGCGGCACACCGTCGAGTCGCGGTGCGGGGCCGTCATGAGACGGACGACCACCACTCAGCGGTACGCCCGGTCAAGGATCCTCAACGAAGGCACAGACCTTCTCGTGCGCGCGGGCGTGGTAGCCGCGCTACTCAGCAGGCAGCGCCGACGCGTGCGGGGCGGTGTCGCGATACCCACCACCATGAAACACCAGCGGGGGGTCCGGCCGGTACGAGTAGCGTTCGACCTCGCCGATATAGATCACGTGGTCTCCAGCGTCGTGCCGGGCGACGGTGCGGCACTCGAACGTCGCAATCGCATCGGCGATCAACGGCACCCCGGCGATGCCCTCGGTTACCGGCACTCCTTGGAATTTGTCGGTGGCCGCTGAGGCGAACTGTCGTGAGAGCGGATGCTGGTCGCTGGCCAGGACGTTGATCGCGTAGTGCGTCGCGCGCTCGAAGTCCCCGAGGCTGCGCAGATGCCTGCCCGGACACCACAGCACCAGTGGGGGGTCCATCGACACCGACGCGAAGGAGTTCGCCGTCACTCCGACGTTGTCGCCGTGCGGATTCAGTGTGGTGACGACCGTCACCCCTGTCGCGAACTGCCCGAGCGCGCGGCGAAAGTCGCGCAGGTCGAACACGGCCTCTCCGTCGGCCGCGCGATCCTCGACGAAGGCCTCTGCGGCGCGCGCGTCGCTCCACCATGGGAAGAGCGTTCGAGGGTCGTCAAAGCCGGCGGCGATGGCGGCGGCGAGCGACGGGTGCCGACCGGCCTCAGCGAACAGCCGCTCCTGCTCGGGGCGGAGGCCGGACAGCAGGTCGTTGGTCCAGATCGTGGACCATTGCGCCCACGCCCGCCAATACTCTTCGAAGGTCTCCGTCATCCATGAGCGGTCGAAAGGAAGCCGGCCACGACGGATGATCGCTTCGAAGTAGTGCTCGGCCGCGATCGTCGCGTTGTTCGACCCCTGACCGGTCAGCGGATCATTGAGGATCACCGCGTCCCCGAGTCCCATCACCACCGCTCCGCTGGGAAGCTCGCCGACCGGCCTGCGAACGATGGGAGCGACCCGCCCCCGGAGGACCGCACCCGCGTCCGTGAGCTCGGCGCCGTGAAACCTCTCGGCCTCGTCGGGGAAGTGCCGTCGTAGCAGCTCCATGCCGCGCTCGAGGTGAGCATCCGGTGTCGACACGTTGGCCCAGGCGTCCATTGGGCCTCCTGACACGCCTTCGAACACCAGCATCTGGCAGTCGCCGCTCGTCGTGACACCCGGGAAAGTGAAGAACTCGCCGACTCCGGGACTCATGTGCAGCCGGATGCTGTCACTCGTGTTCGCCGCCGTGCGGCGCACATACGTGACCGCCGATGTTCGCTGCGGACGGTCGTAGCGGGTTCGCGAGCGGTCCGTGACGAATACCTGTGACAGGTCGGCTTTGCCGGTGGCAACGACGACCAGGTCGGAGGACGCCGCGAGCACGTCGAGCCGGGATGGCCGGATGTCCTCGACGCGGAAGTCGCCCCCAGCGAGCGTGAACTGTTCGATCCAGTCGCTCACCTTGATCCGCTGATCGATCGACAGGGCTGGCCGGTCCAGCGGCGCCCACCACTTGGCCGTCCCCTGAAGGGCGACGTCGAGACCACGGATGGCGACGCTACGAGGTCCGGCGTAGATCGCGGCGTCGCTCAGCCCCGCTTGCATGGCGAGCGCTGAGCCGAACAGGCACTGGCTCGACATGATCGACCCGGTGCGGATCTGCTCTGCGGATCGATCAGAGAAGAGGACGACCGCAACGCCGGCCGACTGCAGCTTGAGCGCAAGCTGCGCCCCGGCCTCGCCCGCCCCGACGATCGCAACGCGCCGTGGCGCGTCCATCATGCCGCGCGAGCGGTGATACCGGCCAGGTACCGATCCGCCCCCTCAGGGTCGAGGAAGTAGTCGCCGTAGTCTGCGGGGTCGTCGAAGCCGTTGGCGAAACGATGGGCGATCTCGGGGTATCGCGCGGCAGACCCGAGCACTCCGAGCGCGTGCGGTGGCGGCGGCTGGAGGAGCGCGTTCGTCCAGTCGATGACCGGCTTGACCCGCGCCCAGTAGCGCTCGAACGCGCCCTGCTGGAATGCCCGGTCGTAGGGCAGCGCCCCGTGATCGAGGATCGCTTCGAGGTACGTCTGCGCGCTGCGGGATGCGTTGTTGGATCCCTGCCCGGTGATCGGGTCGTTCAAGACGACGACGTCGCCGATGCCGAGCACGGTGCGACCCGAAGGCAGCGCCGCGACGGGTTTGCGCACCGTCGGCGCGAAGCGCCCCTGCAGCACGCCGCGATCGTCGGTGAGCGTCACGTCTGCCGCACGCTCGGCCTCCCACGGGAGGAAGGTGCGTAGGACGTCGAGGGATGCCTCGAGGTGCTGCTCAGGTGTCAGACCGGCCCACCGATCGAGAGGGCCGCCGGGGACGCCCTCGAACACGAAGATGTCGCACGCCCCGGTGATCGTCAGAGCCGGGAACGAGAAGAACTCGCCCACACCGGGGATCAGGTTGAAGCTGACCCGCGAGAAGTCGGGCGTCGGCGTCAGGCCGTGCACATACGTGAGGGCGAGGGCACGCTGCGGCGCGTCGTACGTGCTGCGCTGTGCGTCACGCTCGAAGAGACGCGCGATCTCACCCTTGCCGGCCGCGACGATGACGAGCTCCGACTCCTGGGTGTAGCGTTCCAGTTCGGCGATGCCAGCCTGTTCGTAGACGACTTCACCGCCGCGACGGGTGAACAGGTCGATCAAGGCGGGAAACTTCACCCGCTGGTCGATCGACTGCGCCGGGCGGTCCAGGCGGGCGGCCCAACTGAACAGCTTCTCCCCCGGTGCAGCCGGATCAGGAACCGCGAATCCGATCCCCTCCACCCAGGGAGCGGCGTTCCACATGTCGATGCCCACATCGCGCTCGTAGCCGAGCGCCGAGGCGAACATGCACTGACTGGAGGCGACCGAGCCAGACCGGATCTCGCCCGGCGTCCGATCCGAGATGATCCGAACCTGATATCCGTTATCGAGGAGACCGAGCCCGAGCTGAAGGCCGGACTGGCCGGCGCCGACGATGGTGACGTATCGATGTGACATGCGTGGAGCTGCCTTTCGGTGTGATGCTCCTCGTCCTGCTTCGGCCGGAAGGAGCGGATATGCCGTAGTGCGACTCTGCGGACCCCGGCGTACAGTGGCACCGTCGATGCGACTGCGTAACTGGAGTCAACTCCGATGACGGTGCGCCCTGCTATCCGCACGACGCAGGATCTGTCCATCCGACGCGGATCGAGTTCGCGCAAGGAGGCGACCCGCCATGAGCACGCCCGCTCGAATCGAATTGCCACAGGCCGATGACGTGCTCTCGTCTCGGGATACGGTCGCGCGGGATGATGTGGACGACGCCCAGGCGACGATCTCGGACCTGTTCTGCACCCACGTCCTGAGGCCACTCGGGCGGGATCCCGTGCACCTTCGACTGCGATCAGCACACCTGGCGACGACCGGTATCGAATTCCTCGACTACGGCGGACCCGTGCAAATCTCCCCGGTGGGTCTGAACGACTTCCACCTGGTGCAGATTCCGCTGACGGGCCGGGCGACCATGAGTGCGGGGCGCGTCGAAGTCGAATCCTCCCGCCACGTTGCGACCGTGCCTCCCATCGACCGGGACTTCGTGTTGCGCTGGGACGCCGGCACCCCGCACCTGATCGTCTACGTGGGACGCGACGAGCTGGTCCGTGTCGCCGCTGCGATGTACGGGCTGGCCGAGCCGCCGCAGCTGACGGTCGCCCCGCAATTGAACCTCGACACGATCGACAGCCTCCGATTCCTCCGCGCCGTCGTCGAGCTCCACGACACACTTCAGCAGCCTGTCGGCACTGACGACTATGCCGGCAAGCTCGCGGCCGAACTCATGATCATCCGCCTGCTCCAGTCGATCGAGCACTCGCTCGGTGGCCGTCCGAAGGCGTGGGCCACGGCATCGACGGTCGTGCACGGCGACAGCATCTATCGCCGTTACCTGGCCCTTCTG
Source organism: Microbacterium sp. DT81.1 (assembly GCF_049844955.1). Taxonomy (NCBI): domain Bacteria; kingdom Bacillati; phylum Actinomycetota; class Actinomycetes; order Micrococcales; family Microbacteriaceae; genus Microbacterium; species Microbacterium sp. DT81.1. The sequence continues at coordinate 511,710 of NZ_JBNCMA010000004.1, read as the reverse complement.
GACGACGCGGCGTATACCGAAGCGGGCGTGATGGATGCCACAGCAGCGATCGGCGTTCCGTTGCGCACGTTACAGGAGCACGTCCGCGCGGCGGCTGGAACGACTCCGTCCGCGCTGCTGCGCGATGCGAGATACCGTCGCGCTCACGAGCTCCTCGCGGCATCCGACCAGACCCATGAATCGGTCACCTCGATCGCCCAGCGGTGCGGATTCGGTCACCTCGGACGCTTCTCGGTCGACTACCGAGCGCGGTACGGCGAGAGTCCCGCCCAGACACTGCGGCGATGAGCGGCACGGGAATCGCATCAACCCTCTGAGATGACCGCACGGCGCCTCGACGTCATCGATCCGTAACTTGACCTCGTAGGGCAGAGCAGGCACGCTGGGCCGCGAGGCAGAGTGCGACCCAGGACACGTCGCAGGGCACTCGGGGCTAGCTCACCGAGACGAGGCTCGGCCTGGTGGACCCCGGAGAATCTCCGATTGCGACCGCTAGGAGGCAGTCGATCGCTTCCTCGAAGGCGAGCAGGAACCTCTCGCTCGCATTCACCCTTGCAGACGCACGCTGACGGGAGGCGGCCACCGATGAGTCAGACGCCGATCGCCGAGTACGCATTCTTGTCGAATTCCCGTACGAGTGCGCTGGTCAGTCGGGATGGACGCGTGGACTGGCTGTGCCTTCCCCGTTTCGACAGCACTCCCGCCCATGCCCGCCTGCTGGATGAGGATGCCGGCTACCTGGCTCTCCGGCCCGCGGACCCACGCGCAAGGGCGGAGCGCCGCTACCTGCCGCAGAGTCTGGTGCTCGAAACCACCTGGACATCCGCTGCCGGTGAGTTGAGGGTGCGTGACGCGCTGAGCCTCGGCGAGAACGAGCGAGGGCATGACCTCGGCCTGAATGCGCCGAGCATTCTGCTCCGAGACGCCGAGTGCGTCAGCGGTGAGGTGGAGGTTCTGGTCGAGTGGTGTCCGCGTCCCGAGTTCGGTCTGATCCATCCGCGTCTCGGACCCGTTGCTGGAGGGTTCCTCGCGTTGGGCGGTGCGACGCAGCTGCTGCTCTCCATTGAGGCCCCGCTCTCCACGGGCGTGGTGGGCGCTTCCGGGACGATCGCGCTCGCTGCCGGAGACCATCTGACTCTCGCACTCGAGCAGTCCGACGCATGGGATACCCCACCGGCACCCCTCGGTCAGCGACAGGTCATTCGGAGGATCGAGAACACCCAGGCGGCGTGGGAGAGCTGGTCGAACCTGCACCAGCGATACGAGGGACCGCTCAGAGAACTCGTTCATCGCAGCGGCGTCATCCTCCAGGGTCTCACCTACGCCCGCAGCGGTGCCATTCTCGCCGCCGGGACTACGAGCCTCCCCGAAGGCATCGGCACGGCGCGCACCTGGGACTACCGGTACACGTGGGTGCGCGACGCCAGCCTCACCATGCGTGGGCTGTTCATCGCGGCATGCCCGGAGGAGGCCTCCAAATTCTTCGCCTTCCTCGCGAGGGCCACCTCGACCCAGCTCCAGCGGGGGCTGCCCATGCAGATCATGTTCGGCATCGGCGGTGAACGCGACTTGACAGAGCGGTCGCACCCTCAACTGCGCGGATGGCGGGACAGCGCGCCAGTGCGCACCGGAAACGGCGCATGGGCGCAACGCCAGCAAGACATTTACGGGGCCCTCCTCGACGCGGCCTACACCCTCCGCAACCAGCTCCCCGACCTGGCGGAGCCCAGTCGCGAGCTGCTCATCGCCGCCGTGGAAGCCGCCGCCGAAGGATGGCAGACGCCCGACTTCGGAATCTGGGAGATCCGCGGGCCGCAGCGCCGCTACCTCCACAGCACGCTGATGTGCTGGGTGGCCCTGGACCGTGGCATCGCGCTCGCCGACATGCTCGGCGCAACCGACCGTCTCGAGCGATGGGCGAGGGTGCGGGACGAGATCCGGCACGCGATCGTCGCCGAGGGCTGGAATGCAGCTGAGGGCGCCTATACCCAGAGTTTCGGGAGCCGGGAACTCGACGGATCAGCTCTTCTGCTTGTGCTGACCGGGTTCCTCCCGCCTGACGACCCGAAGTTCGCAGCAACTCTCGAGAGGATCATGGGCGAACTCGTCGACGAGCGCGGTCTCGTCCGCCGATACACCGCGGATGACGGACTTGCCGGCGAGGAAGGGAGCTTCCTGCTCTGCACGTTCTGGCTCGCGGAAGCGCTCGCGACGGTCGGTCGAACGGAGGAAGCGCAGGGCGTGTTGATCCGAGGGGCAGGCTATGCGAACGACCTCGGTCTGCTCGCGGAACAGGTCGACAGCGAGACAGGCGAGCTCCTCGGAAACTTTCCGCAAGCCTTCAGCCACCTGGGGCTCGTCATCGCCGCGGAGGCGCTGAGTGACGCACGCGCCCGGCAGCTGAAGTGAACACCGGCCGGGTGAACCCCGCCCGGCACGCACACTCGATCGGCACTGGATCGGACGTTTCCCGCACAGTCATCGCCCATCGGCGAATCGTTCACACCACCGACGCGGGTAACGGCGTCCGACGGAACTGTCCGCTTGGGGATCCTGACCGGCCCACGCGCTCGGGAAGCGGCTGTGCCGGTGGCCCCGTCTCAGTCCGCTGTGGAGCTCTCCGGGTCCGCCCCGCGGCGGGTCACCACGAGGATGCCGACGAGTCCGGCGCAGCAGGCGATCAGCATCAGGACGACCATCGCGATCGCCGGGGCGACACCTCCCGAGATCGGGCTCACCAGCCCGCCGACCAAGAACATGCTCGTGCCGAGCAGGGCGGACGCGGATCCGGCTCGGTTCCCGCCCCGGGCCATCGCGAGCGACACGCACGTGGGCGTGATGGCCCCGCATGGCGTCACCGCCCAGACGAGACAGACGACGAGCAGCGGGATGGAGCTCCAGCCTTGTGTCATCCTCACCACGATCAGGGCGCCGAGTGCGATGATGCCGAGCAGCTGCACGCCGGACGCTATGGGAAGCGTGACACGCGCACCGTGGCGCCGGACCAGGCGGGCATTGAGCAGGCTGACCACGACGAGTCCGCCGCCCACCGCCGCGAAGCACAGCGCGAAACCGAGCTCGGTGAGGCCGAAGACGTTCTGCAGCACGAAGGGAGCGCTGGAGATGTAGGAGAAGAGGATCGCGGCCGTGAAGAGCACCACGACCATATAGCCCAGGAACGTGCGGTCACGCAGCAGGTGCCCGTACGAGTGCAGGACGGGTATCACCGCGGCGGACGTACGTGCGTTCCGTGGATGCGTCTCTCGGATGACGAACTGGGCGAGGAGCATCATCCCGATGCCGAGAAGGGCCAGCGCCACGAAGACCGCTCGCCATCCCGCCGCCCCGATCAGGAGGGCACCCGCCACCGGGGCCACGACGGGCGCGGCCCCGGAAACCGCGGCCATCTGCGAGTAGAGCCTCGTGGCGGTGTTGCCGCTCGTGATGTCGCGCACGACCGCCCGGGAGAGCACGAGACCGACCGCACCCGCCAGGCCCTGGATCGCCCGGAATGCGATCAGCCACACAGCGTCGGGGGCGAGGGCGCATCCGAGCGAGGCCAGCACATAGAGTGCCGCGCCGATCACCATGGGGATGCGGCGCCCGAAACGATCCCCGAGCGGGCCGGCGAACAGCTGCCCCACCCCGAGACCCAGCAGACACGCGGACAGAGACAGCTGGATGACCTGCGGCGAGACTCCGAACTCCGTCGCCATCGTGGGCAGCGCCGGGAGATAGGCGTCGAGGCTGAGCGGGCCCGTTGCAGCCATCACCCCGAGCGCCAGGGTCAGGGGGGCGGTCACCCGTCGGGGGTTCGCGCCCTCCGTCATCGCCCGCCCGCCGTCATCCTCTCGACTTCGGCAAGGTGGGTGTGGCGGCGACCAGGTCTCTCGTGTAGGGGTGCTCGGGCGCGGTGAACAGCGCCTCCGAGGACCCCGCCTCGACGACCTCGCCGTGGCGCATGACGAGAGCGTCGGACGTCATATGCCGGATGACGCTGAGATCGTGCGAGATGAGCACGAGGGCGAGCCCGTGCGACGCCCGCAGACGCATCAGCAGGTTGAGGATCTGAGCCTGCGCCGAGATGTCGAGGGCGGAGGTCGGCTCGTCGGCCACAAGGAGTCTCGGCTCGCTGGCGAGGGCCCGGGCGATGCCGACCCTCTGGCACTGGCCGCCGCTCAGTCCGGAGGGCCTGCGATCCATGGCCTGCAGCGGCAGACCGACCTCGTCGAGAAGTTCACCGGCCGCGGCGGCCCCGGCCTTCTGAGTCATCGGGTGCCATCTTTGCAGAACCTCGGCGACCGTCTGCCGCGGCGTGCGCCACGGTGTCAGGGACCCGAACGGATCCTGGAAGATCATCTGCACTTCCCGGCGGGTCTTGCCGATCGCCCGCCGCCCGCCCCACGACCGCCCGTTCACGAGGACGGATCCCGTCGTCGGCGAGAGCGCTCCGACGATCATGCGGCCGAGCGTCGTCTTCCCACTGCCGCTCTCCCCCACGATCCCGATCGAGTCGCCCGCCTTGATCTCCATGGACATCGGCGCCACCGCCGGTGCCTTGGCGTGCCGGAAGGTGACGGACACGTCGGTGAGCGACACGATGGTGCGGGCATCCGTCTGCACCGGAATGGCAGCATCCGGGGCGCGCAGCTCGCCCGTCGATCGGTTCAGAACCGCAAGCGGCGCACCCGGGGCGGACGTCTCGGGACGGGCGGCCAGCAGCGCCTTGGTGTAGGGGTGCTTCGGCGCCGTGAGCACGTCGTGCGTGCTGCCCGTCTCGAGGATCTCGCCATCGCGCATCACCGCGACGCGCTCGGACACCATGCCCACGACGGCGAGGTCGTGGGCGATCATGAGGAGCGACATCCCGGTTTCCCTGCGCAGCTCCCCGAGCAGCTTGAGGATGTTCGCCTGCACGGTGACATCGAGCGCTGTGGTCGGCTCGTCGGCGACCATCAGCTCCGGCCGGCCGGCGAGCGCGAGCGCGATCATGACGCGCTGGCGCATCCCGCCCGACAGCTCGTGGGGGTACGACTTGAGCACGTTCTCGATGCGCGGCATGTGGACGTGCTCCAGCAGCTCGCGAGAGCGGGCGCCGACGTTCGCGCCGGGGTCGAGGGCGCGAACGGCCTCTGCGATCTGGTTGCCGATGCGCACGACGGGGTCGAGGCTGGAGAGCGAGGCCTGCGGCACCAGCGCGATCCGTCTGCCCCGGAGCTTCTGCCACGCGGGGTCGCCCTGCGCGATGGGCTGCCCGTCGAATCGCAGTTCGCCGGAGGTTACCGTGCCGCCGATCCGATCGATGAGGCCCGTGATGACGCGCGCGGTGACCGTCTTGCCGGATCCCGATTCGCCGACCAGCGCGAGCGACTCGCCGCGGGCGACGTCGAGGGTCACATTGCGCACCACGGCGCGTCCGCCCAGCTCGACGGAGATGTCGTTCAGGGACAGCAGGTTCACGGCGCTCACTTGTTCCTCCTGGAGTCGAGCAGGGAGTCTGCGACGAAGCTCAGGGACAGGCCCGTGAGCGCGAGCACGACGCCCGGCAGGATCGTGATCCACCACGCCTGCCGCAGGAAGGCGCGTCCCTCGTACATGATGCTTCCCCACTCGGCAGCCGGCGGCTGGACGCCCGCCCCGAGGAAGGGAAGGGACGAGAGGATGACGACGACCATGACGATGTCGCTGACGGCGAGAGCGACGGTGATCCGGCTCACGCCAGGCACGATGTGGCGGGTCACGATGCGCGTGTTCGAGATGCCCGCGACCCGGGTGGCGAGCACGAAGTCCGAGTCGCGGAGCGCGAGCGCCTGTCCTCGGGCGACCCGCGCGTAGCCGGACCACATGACGCACATCAGGGCGATCATGGCCGCCGGAAGGCCCGGAGGCGCTGGTCCCCAGGACGTGTCCGGCCCGATCAGCACCACGAGCGCGAGCAGCAGGATGACGAGGGGGAAGGCGATCACGGCATCCACGATGCGCATGATCAGCGAGTCGATCCATCGGGCACCGGAACCGGCCAGCGTTCCGAGGAGTGTTCCCACGACGAGGGCGAAGATCGTGACGATGACGGCTGCCGAGAGGTCGACGCGACCGCCCACCAGAGTACGGAGGAAGACGTCCCTGCCGACGGCATCCGTGCCGAACGGGAAGGCCAGGTTCGGCGCCTGGAACGGAGCGGCGACGAAGTCGTCGGGACCGTACGGGTAGAAGAGCGGGACGAAGATGCAGGCCAGCACGATGATGCCGAACACCGTGGCGCCCACGATCCGGCTGGCCGGCGCACCGACGACGGCACGGAGCCATCCCAGCGCCCAGACCCGGCGGTCGACGACAGCGTCCGTCGCGACGAGGTCGGTCACGATGGGGTCGATTACTTTGCGGTCGGTCACAGGGTCCTCGCTCGCGGGTCGACGAATGTGTAGGCGATCTCCACCACATAGCCGCTGATCACGACGACGATGGCGGAGACGAGTGCAATGCCCTGGATGACCGGGTAGTCGCGTCGGGAGACGGCCTGGCTCATCTCCGATCCGAGGCCGGGGATGCCGAAGACCGACTCGACGATGATGGCTCCGGTCAGCAGGGTGGCGAAGCTGATGCCGATGAGGGTCAGCACGGGGAGCAGGCTGTTGGGAAGCGTGTGCTTCATCGTGAGCACGCGTGCCGGCAGACCGCGCATGAATGCGGCCTCCATGTACTGCTGTCCTTGGGAGTCGATCGCCGACTGACGAACGGTCCTGGTGACGAGCGTCGACATGGTCGTGGACAGTGCGACCCCGGGGAGGATGAGATATGCGAAGTTCTCCGGCCAGGTCCCCGGCCATCCGCCGGCCGGCAGCCAGCCGAGCGTCAGCGAGAAGACGAGGATCAGGAGCAGTCCCACGAGGAACGCGGGCGTGGAGAACGTGATCATGCTGGACGTCCGCACCGCCAGGTCGACCCCGCGCCGCCGGGTGAGGGCGGCGAGCAGCCCGAGGATGATGCCGACCGTCACGCCGATGACGATCCCGGCGAGGGCGATGGCGGCGGTGGCGGGGAGCGCGTCGCCGATGATGTCGGCGACCGAGCGACCCGGCTGGGACGTCGACTCCCCCAGGTCGCCCCGGAACAGCCCACCCACGTAGAGGAGGAACTGCTCCGGGACTGACTTGTCGAGGTTGAGCTGGCTGGCGAGCTCCGCGGCCTCCTCGGGCGAATACTCCGATCCGAGGATCACCCTCACCGGGTCGCCGGGGATGAGTCGCACGAGCAGGAACACCAGGACGACGACAACAGCGATGGTCAGAAGAGCCTGACCGGTCATCCGTCCGATCCGGGTCGTGACTGCTCGTGCGTTCATCAGTTCTGCGACTCCATCCGTGCCATCGACTGCACGAGCGTGAACACGCCGTCGGGAAGTGTCGAGACACTGCCGCGAACCCACGGGGCGAGCGTCACGAACGGCTGGTCCTCAGAGAACTGCTCCTCGACGGCCGCCTGTGCCTCCAGGCGCTCGGCGCCGGTGGTCGCGTTCACCTGCGCGATGAGCTGATTCATCTCCTCCGAGTTGTATCCGGTGAACTCCGACTTGAGGGGACCGGTGCCGAGCAGCGCGTTGGCCATGAGCTGATCCGGCGTGTTGGAGGCGCTCGCCATCGCGCCGGGCACGATGTCGTAGTCGGCGGCGAACAGGCGGTCGACGAGAGTCGCGCCGTCCACCTTCTCGAGCTCGACGGTCATGCCGATCTCCTCGAGCTGCTGCTGCACCATCAGTGCCAGCTGGCCGGAGAACGCGAAGTCCTGGTCGGAATAGACCATGTCGACCGTGCAGCCGGACTCGCACTCCGTGCCCTTGAGGAACTCCTTCGCGGCATCGAGATCCTGCGCGACCGGCTTGCTGTCATCGTAGGCGTCGGTCCCCGCGGGCCAGAATCCGGACTGCGGCGTGTTGTACTCGCCCCAGATCGAGGACACGATCGCCTCCCGGTCGATCGCCGCGTTCACTGCTTTGCGCACATCGGCGTCCGCAAACGGTCCGCGGGTGTTCTGCAGGCGGAGGTCGAAGAATCCGTACACGTCGGTCATCAGCACCTGCGGACCGGCGTCGCCGGCGACTTGAGTGATGAAGTTGGGCGCGAGATCGCCCGCGAAGTCGACCTGACCGGACTGCAGCTGGCTCAGCGCCGAGTTGCCGTCGGGGATGATCTCGAACGTCACCTGCTCCACGGCAGGAGCCTCACCCCAGAAGTTCGGGCTCGCCGTCAGTTCGAGCTTGCTCGATGCCCAGCCCTCCTCGATCGTGTACTGACCGGACGTGACCGTCGGCGCCTGGAAGTAGGTGTCGGCGTCAGCCATGGCGGAAGCAGGGAAGATCGCCAGCAGACCGGCCTGCCCCTCGAACGACGGGTACGGCGAGGGGAAGGTGAACTCCACGGTCGACTCATCGGTCGCCGTCACGGTGCTGATTCGATTCGTCGTCGAGGCGATCCGGCTGCCCTCGACGGCTTTGTGCCGGTTGATGGTGGCCGCGACATCCTCCGCCGTGATCGGGGAGCCGTCCGAGAATTTCGCATCCCGGAGGGTGACGGTCGCCGACGTGAAGTCGTCGCTGTACGTCACGCTCTCTGCGAGTCCCGGCTCGGTCTCGCCGTCGGCCGTCACCACGAACAGCGAGGTGTTCATCAGGGCGCTGACCGCCCGGTCGGTCGCTGAGACGGTCGCCGTCGGGTCGAAGCTCGCCGTCTGGGCGGCCAGCGAGATCACGGCCGAAGGGATGGCGGCGCCATCCCACTCTGAAGCGGAAGGGCTGGCCGCGACGCCGCCGCCACCGCCTCCCGCGCATCCGGCGAGCACGGTAGCGGCGGCAACCGCCGCCACGAGCGTGACAAGCCCTCTGGACTTCTTCGTCATGTCAGAACACTCCTTGTTCATTGGTGCATCAGTGCGGAAAGCCTGCTGGCTTGTCGTGCGGCAGTGGCTACTGCCGATTCAGCGCCGGTCGGCGCCGCCCTGCGACTCAGGGACGTCTGTGGATCGGTAGGAGACGATCTCGAGGATGTTGCCGAACGGATCACGCACGAACGACCAGTCCATGTCGTGGCGCTCGAAGTATGAGGCAGGCATGACCTCGTCACCGCCGCGTTCGATCAGCTCCGCGGTCGCGGCAGCGCAGTCGTCGACGACGATCGCGATGTGGTGGATGCCGGCGGCCCCGGGAGTCGGCGAAGCGAGACCTGGGCGCTGCACGATCTCGAGCCGGATCCCTCCGGCCTGGAGGTGCGCCCACGCCATCCCGCTGGACTCGTTCTCCCACCTGTCAGTCACGGAGAGCCCGAGCGCGTTCACGTACCAGTTCACGGCGGGGTCCAGCTCGTCGACCATGATTCCCACGTGGTCCACGCGAATGAGCTCGACCGAACGGGCGGCCTGTCCGGCATAGGCGGTGCGGGGTGCGGGGGAATCGGTGTCGTCCTTGATCACAGAATGATGGTGCGCCATCTTTTGCCCGTTGTCAAGCAGAAGTTGTATTTTCTCGGACATTGTGCTGTCCTTGACGCATTGACTTACGCACATACGCGGTCACGGATGTCTCGCTCGACCGACTCGAATCGCGAAGAAGGGATTCTCATGCCGAACAGGACGCGCTCGATCCGCAGCCCTCTGCGGGTCGGCGTCATCGGCACCACGGCGTACGCCGAGACGCACATGAGACGTGTCAAGGAGCACCCGCAAGCCGTTCTCACAGCCATCGCCGGCCGGGATCGCACGCGCGCAGAGGCCGTCGGCGCAACGCACCACGTGCCGCAGGTCTACGCCGGGTACGAAGAGCTCATCGGGTCCGGTGAAGTGGATGCGCTCATCGTCGTCGCGCCGGATGATCTGCACGAGCCCATCGCCATCGCGGCGTTCGGTGCGGGGATCCACGTGCTCTGCGAGAAGCCGTTGGCGAGCACGCCGCAGGCGGCCCGTCGGATGATGGATGCCGCGGACGCGTCGGGGCTCGTGAACATGAGTTACTTCGCCCTGCGGACATCGGCGCATCACCGTCACCTGCGTCAGCTCGTCGCAGAGGGACTGATCGGGGCGGTGCGCACCGCGAACTTCACGCTCGCGCACGGCTTCTTCCGATCGCCCGAATACAACTGGCGGTTCGACGCCTCGCGGGGCGGGGGCGTCGTCGCCGACCTCGGCTGCTACCTCTTCGATCTGGCCCGCTGGTACGTCGGCGAGGTGCGCTCGGTGGCGGCACACGGTGCCGGTTTCGTCCACCGCCCGCACCCCGACGGCACGGCGTATGCGACCGCAGACGACTCCTGCGTCGGTGCGCTGGTCTTCGAGACGGGAGCGCACGCCACGTTCGAGGTGAGCGTGCTGTCGCACATCGGCGCGGGCGCGCAGCGCAACACCGTCCACTTGCAGGGTGAGACCGGTCGTCTCGAGCTGACGCACACCTTCGCGGGTTCCGAGCTTCGGTACGCCCCGGACGATCGCGGTGACTTCGCCGTGCTCGATCTTCCCGGTGATCTTGCGGCGCCGAGCGGTGATGCCGAGTTCATCGATGCCGTTCTCGCCGACGTGCAGGTTCTCCCCCGGTTCGCCGACGGGTGGCGGGTGCAGCAGATCGTGGCTGCGGCAGAAGCCGCCGCCCACTCGAACAACTGGGTCGACGTGAAGGAACGCACCGCATGATGAAGGTCGCAAGCGTCAGCTTCTGGCACCTGCACGGCACGGACTACGCACGCGATGCCCAGGCGCATCCCGAGCTCGATCTCGTGTGCCTGTGGGACGAGGATCCGGAGCGAGGGGTGGCCGGCGCGGCGCAGCACGACATCCCGTACGTCTCCGACCTTGACGACATCCTCGACGACGCCGAGATCGACGGCGTCATCGTCTGCAACCCCACGGCCGAGCACCTGGATGTCGTCCTGCGCTGCATCCGGGCGGGAAAGCACGTGTTCATGGAGAAGGTCATCAGCGCGTCGCTGGCCGAGGCATCCACCATCGTTCAGGAGGCGCGCGCCGCCGGCGTCGCACTGGTCGTCTCGCTGTGGCGATCGGACCGCGGGTACACCACGCAGATCGCGGAGCTCGTCGAGAGCGGGGTCGTGGGCGAGGTGACCTCCGCACGGGTGCGCGATGGGCATCCCTTCGCCCTTCCCGCCGACGGGCGACCTGATGGCACGCTCCCCGACCGGTTCTGGGATCCCACCGAGGCCAAGGGCGGAGTGCTCATCGACCTCTGCCATCCCCTCTATCTCCTGGCGCGCATCGTCGGCACGCCGCAGAGCGTGGTCGGGACGTTCGGGCACGTCACCGGACGGCGCACCGAAGACAACGCCGCGGTGCTGCTGTCATACCCGAACGGGGCGATCGGCATCGCCGAGACCTCGTCGGTCACGCGCATCACGCCGTTCACGATCGAGGTGCACGGCACCGAGGGAAGCATCCTCTATTCGGAGCCGGGGATCGGTGCGCTGGTCGCGGCGCGGAACGGGGGCGGTCCCGCGCGCGGCGACGGCCCAGACGAGCGGCCACGGCTTCGCGTGCGCTCCACGAGGACGGGAACGACGGGGTGGCAGGAAGTCGACGTGCGGCCGGACGCGTCGCCCGCGCTGTGCCAGTGGGTCGAGCAGATGAAGACCGGCGAACGCGGGAACGGCAACCTGGAGCTCGGACTCGCACTGTCCGCGATCGTGGAAGCCGCCTACGAATCCGTGACGCAGCAGCGCGCGGTCGCCGTTCCGGCCGTGTGATTGACTTTCGGAATGCGAGATGAGGCCGTGCTGACGACATCTGGCGGGATAGGCACGGGAGAGCTTTTCCAGATCTTCCTGGACGGCCGGGCACGTACCAAAGCCGAGCTCGGGGAGATCACCGGCATGTCCCGCAACGCCGTGTCGTCCAGGGTCGACGCGCTCCTCAGAGGCAGGTTCGTGGTGCCCGTCGGCTCCGACCCCTCCTCCGGCGGTCGCCGGCCCGCTCGACTGGCCTTCAACGCCGACGCCGGCGTGGTGCTGGCCGTCGACCTCGGGGCCACCCATGCGACGATCGCCGTGACGAACCTCGCCGCGTCGGTGCTCGGGCTTCACTCGACGCCGATGGCCATCTCTGCGGGGCCGACCGAGATTCTCGACCGCGTCTTCGAGATCGGAGCCGAGCTTCTCGAGCAGCATGCCCCTCAAAAGCCCCTGTACGGGGTGGGAATCGGGCTGCCCGGCCCTGTCGAGCACTCGACAGGACGCCCGGTCAAGCCGCCGATCATGCCCGGATGGGACGGCTTCGACGTCCCGGAGTACGTCCAGCGCCGCTTCCCCGTGCCGGTGTACGTCGACAACGACGTCAACGTCCTCGCCCTCGGGGAGAGGACGCTCAGCTGGCCCGACGTCGACGACCTGGTCTTCGTCAAGGTCGCGACGGGGATCGGCGCCGGAATCATCTCGGGCGGGGTCCTGCAGAGGGGTTCGCAGGGGATCGCGGGCGACATCGGCCACGTGCGCGTGCCGCACAGCAAGGACTCCGTGCGGCCGATCGACGACGAACGCGGGCTCTCCTCCATCGCGAGCGGGACGGCCATCGCCGCCGAGCTGCGTGCCAAAGGCCTGGAAGCCGCGAACGGCTTCGACGTCGTCCGTCTCGTCGAACAGGGCCACCCGGCGGCGATCGCCGCCACCCGTCAGGCCGGCCGCGAGGTCGGAGAGGTACTCGCCATGGTGGTGAACACGCTCAATCCCGCGATCATCGTGATCGGCGGCGTCGTCGCCACCGCCGGTGACCACCTCCTGGCCGGCATCCGGGAAGTGGTGTACCGCACCTCGATCCCGGCCGCCACGCAGAACCTCCAGGTGGTGCAGACGAAGGCGAAGGAACGGGCGGGGGTGCTCGGAGCGGCGATTCTGGTCACGCAGCAGGTGCTGTCCTCGCAGAACGTCGAAGCCGTCGTCGCCCGCCACGCCTGAGCCGAGGGCACCGAGCGCACCGCTGACCCGGGAACCCGACGCGAGCGTCGAGTCCCCGGGCCATTTCTTCTGTTTGACCTAGCGGACGACCACCACCCCGTAGCCCTTCGTCGGTGCGACCGCTGCGCTCCCCTCGTAAACGGCCACGATGGCGTGCACTCCGCGGGGTAGCTTCCCCACCGGAATGGCGACCTTGCCGTCGGCAGCCGTGCCCGTGAACGTCCTCCCGGCCGTCGTGACGGTGACCGTTCCCTCGGCATCCGCCCGGAGAGGAAGGATGCGCACAGTGACCGTCACGGGTCGAGATGCCGCGGCGACGAGCAGCGGCGTGGTGGTGACCACAGCCGCAGACACCCAGCGCACGGTGACCCCGGCGCTCGTCGCGTTCGCCGTGCCGGAGCCGTCGGAGGCGGTGACCTCCACCGTCAGCGCCTTGCCCTGATCAGCCGATCCCACGAGGTAGGTCGGTGCCGTTGCACCTGGGATGGCGACACCGTCCCTTAGCCATCGATAGCTGAACGCGAGGTTCTCGCCCGCCCACTCTCCGGGAGTCGCCGAGAGCGTGCGTCCGACGTCGGGCTGACCGGATACCACCGGCGCGGTCACGCCGACCGGAGTGGCCGGCTGATCGCACACGAAGCTGTCCGCGCTCTCGGGGTCGCCTTCCCTGTACACCGCGACCGACGGGTACACGCACAGCGGCCGCGTCCTCGTCGGCGACCACGATGCGGGTACCTCCGCGTTGGTGCTGGACACAGAAGCCACCAGCCGGTCGGGCGCGTGGCCCTGTTCGACCCAGTCCACCAGAGCGGCGAGCGCGGCGTACTGATCGGTTGCCGGACCGCCCTGCACGTGGCCCATCCCCGGAACCTCGAAGTAGCGCACGAACCGCTCGGCGTCGCCGTCATTGCGGGCATCGAGCTGGTCGTACCAGGCGGCCGTGTCATCGGCGGAGAACACCGCATCCGAGGCGCCGTGCACCACGATCATCTTGCCGCCGCGATCGCGAAGCCTCTCGAGGTTCGTGGGATCGGGCGGCGTCATGTACGACATCGCGCTCTGGGTGTAGATGCCGCTGGACTGGTAGATGCTCGCCGCGGCGGCGTCGATGTCCAGCCCGAGCGCGTACGCCGGCAGCGACGCAAGCGGCGGCGCGTCCGGCGGTGTGGTGAAGAGATACCCCACGGCGCCAGGATCGAGTGCCACCGATGCCGTGAACTCCCAGAACCCCCATCCCGGCTGGACGAGGCCCGGGTCGAACGGGAAGGAGCTGTAGATCGGCTCACCGTCGCTGGTGCGCGCTCCGGCGAAGATGTCCGACACGACCGACTTCTGCTCGACGGTCAGACACGTTCCATCCCGGTCGGCGTCGCACGTCGGCACGTCGCGATCCAGCGAGAAGACCTGCTGGCAGAGGGCGCTGGCCTGTACCATCCCGTCGGCCAGTCCGTCGAGCGCATCGCAGCGCGCCAGGACCGACGCCGCGATGACGGCGCGTTCCGCCGGGGTCAACGCCGTCGAGATGTCCGCCGGGTCGGTGGCCACTGTCGCGTACCGCTGCGCTCCCCAGATCTGCGCCACGGCCGCCTGGGGAAGGTTGAAGCCGGGCGCGATGGGGAGGAACCCGTCGTACTGATCGGCGTAGCGCGCCGCTCCGACCATTGTGTGCCGCCCGCCGTTGGACCCGCCGGTCATGTACGAGCGATCGGGGCCACGGCCGTATCCCGCCTCGATGAGCGCTTTCGCCATCGGCGTGAGCGTGCCGACGGCTTGGTAGCCGTAGTCGAGCCGGGCTTGCGGATCGAGCCCGAACACGGGGCCCTGGCTGCCGGAGTGCCCGGCATCCGAACTGATGACGGCGAACCCCATCTGCAATCCGCTCTCGCCGCCCCCGGTGCCTCCGAGCGCCGGAACGACCGCTCCGTCCAGGCCCCCGTTCGCCTGATAGAGGAAGCGCCCGCTCCAGGCCACAGGAAGGCGCATCTCGAACCCGATCGCGTACGTCGCACCGTCGACGTCGCTCACCCGCTCGTTCATGCGTCCGGTGACCAGGCAGTGCTCCCCCACTTCCACGCCGTTGACGGAGCCGGCGGGCACGACCTCCGCACCGTCGATCACCGTGCTCGGATACGCGAACTCCGCGAGCCCCTCGCATTCGGCGAGCGTGCCGGGCTGGGCCGCCGTGAGCTGCGGCGGATCGGAGGATTGCTCCGCGGCCGAGACGGGAGCGATGGCGGCGCTCATGAGCAGCGCACCGGTGGCGAGCGCGGAGACGAGAGCGCTCCGGCCGCGTCCCCAGCGCGTCATCGCCGATCTCCCCTGCTCGTGATGAACGGAAGGCACCTGATTACGACGGACATTGTCGATCCTCTCCTTGCCGCGCCGGCGAGGCGACGTGCGCACGCGGGTTGTGACGACGGCGCGCACCGTTGCTCGCCGATGCGGCTACGGTAGCCCGCTCCGCTCCGTTACTCAACCGATTTGTGACGCCCGTCACCAAATCCTTGACAATCAGCGTGACGTGATCGACCATTGCAGTGTCACCACGACGACGTGAGACCGGATGCCGCGGGCACCTCCCCCTCGTCGCGAGACGCTCCCGACACCACAGAGAGGCCCGTTCATGAAGAAGAGGCTCGCCGCGCTCGGCCTGCTGGCCGCCGCCGCACTCGCGCTCGCCGGATGCACCGATTCCGGTGCCGCTCCGTCATCCGCTCCGACGGAGAACGATGCGGAAGGCGGCGAACTGACCGCGGTCCGCGTGGCCGCCCTGCCTATCGCCGAGACCGGGGCACTGTGGGGCGCGATCGATGAAGGCATCTTCGAGGAGCACGGCTTCGAGGTCGAGATCGTGCCGGCCCAGGGTGGTGCGCAGGCGATTCCCGCACTCCTCAGCGGCGACATCCAGTTCGCCATCGGCCAGCCGTTCGGCCCCATCCGGGCCGATCTGCAGGATCTCGGCGTCGTCGTGATCGGCAACTACGCCAGCTCGCTCGAGGAGGGCAAGGACGTCAACGCGGTCGTCTCGCTCGCGGACTCCGGCATCACGACGCCCAAGGATCTCGAGGGCAAGCGCGTGTCGGTCAACAGCCTCGGCGCCGCGGGCGATGTGACCATCATGAAGGCGGTCGAGGACGACGGCGGCGACCCCTCGACGATCGAGTTCGTCGAGGTCGCGTTCCCCGACGCACAGGCGCAGCTCGACGCCGGCAACATCGATGCCGCATGGGTTCCCGACCCGTTCATGTCTCAGATCGTCGGCGCCGGCGGCAACCTCGTCGTGCACCCGTACCAGGCGACGATCCCCGGCCTGCCGCTGCTCGTCGACATCACCACCCAGGAGCTGCTCGACACCGAGCCGGAACTCGTCTCCGAGTTCGCCGACGCGATGGCCGAGGCTCTCGACTGGGCCGCGGCCAACGAAGACGCCGTCCGGGCGGCGATCGTGGAGAACCTCGGCATCCCTGAGGAAGCGGCAGCAGGGATCACCCTTCCGAACTTCACGTCCGAGGTGGATGTCGACGCCATCGAACAGCTCGTCGCGCTCGCCATGCAGTTCGGCGTGCTCACCGAGGAGCCGGACCTCGACACGCTGATCCAGCAGCAGTAGCTCCATGGCCACCGCCGACGCCCCCGCGGTCGCCGCCCCCCGCCGAACCAGGCGGTCCGCTCACACGGCGCGCACGTTCGCGCTGGGCGCCGGCGGCATCCTGGGCTTTCTGATCCTCTGGCAGCTCATCCCCACGCTCGGGATCGTCAGCCCTCAGTACCTGCCGTACGCGACGGAGACCCTGGCGCGGATGGTCGCGGAGTTCCGGGATCTGGAGTTCTGGCGCAACGTCGGTCGCACGATGACCGCGTGGTTCCTGGGTCTGCTCATCGCGACGGTCGCAGCCACCGTGCTGGGCACGATCATCGGGCTCGTCCCGTTCCTCCGGCGAGCCACCCACACGACCGTCGAGTTCCTGCGGCCGATCCCGTCCGTCGCCCTGATCCCGCTCGCCGTGCTCCTCTACGGCATCCAGCTGCAGGCGGCGCTCGTCATCATCGTCTTCGCGAGCTTCTGGCAGGTCTTCGTGCAGGTGCTCTACGGCGTCGCGGACGTGGATGCCGTGGCCCGCGACACGGCGCGCGCGTTCGGGCTCACCCGCGCCGAACGGGTGCGGTACCTGATCCTTCCCACCACACTCCCCTACCTGATGACGGGGCTGAGGCTCGCGGCATCCGTCGCCCTCATCCTCGCCATCACCGCCGAGATGGTGATCGGCACACCGGGGCTGGGCAGGGCGATCGTCTTCTACCAGGCAGCCGGAGACTGGGTCGGTGTGTACTCGCTCGTCGTCGTCACAGGACTCCTGGGACTCGCGATCAACCTGGTCTTCCGCCTTATCGAGCGGAAATCGCTCGCGTGGCACCAGTCGGTGCGGGGGGAGGAACTGCTGTGACCCTCTACACCAGCACCGTCCGCGTGCCGCCGCAGCGCTCGCAGGCGAGGAGGCGCGCCGGCGAGAACATCGCCTACGCGATCGGGCTGCCGTTCCTGCTCCTCGTGCTGTGGGGGGTGTGGGCGACCGTCGCCCCTGCGAAGTTCTTCCCACCGCCGCTGGTCATCCTGCAGGCGTTCATCGACACTTGGGTGGGACCCGCCTTCTTCACCGACGTGCTGCCGAGCCTCGGCCGTCTGGCGCTGGGCATCGTCCTCTCGATCGCGATCGGCATCGTCGCGGGCACCCTGATCGGCCTGAACCGGTGGCTGCGTGAACTGCTGGAGCCCCTCCTGGAGTTCTTCCGCGCCATCCCGCCGCCGGTTCTCATCCCGATCGTGATGCTGCTGATGGGCATCACCGATGCGATGAAGGTCGCGGTGATCGTCTTCGGCGCCGTGTGGCCGGTGCTGCTGAACACCATCGAGGGCGTCAGGTCGACCGACAGCGTCATGACCGAGACCGCCCGCTCCTTCGCCCTCACCCGCGGGGAGAGGCTGCGCTACCTCGTGCTGCCCTCGGCCAGCCCACGGATCATGGCGGGAGTGCGCCAGACCATGTCGGTCGCGCTCATCCTGATGGTGATCTCGGAGATGTTCGCATCGTCGTCCGGGCTCGGATACCGGATCGTCTACTTCCAGCGCAACTACCTGATCGCCGAGATGTGGAGCGGCATCCTGCTGCTCGGCCTGATCGGAATCCTGCTCGCCGCACTGTTCGGCATCGTCGAGAAGCGCGTGCTGCGCTGGTACCACGGAATCAAGGAGGTCGAACGTGCCTGAGACCCTGCTCAAGGTCGAGCATCTGAAGAAGGTCTACGAATCCACGACGGGCGACGTCGAGGCCATCGGCGACATCAGCTTCGAGATGGGCTCCGGCGAGCTCGTCTGCATCGTCGGGCCATCGGGATGCGGCAAGACGACGCTTCTCAAGTGCATCGCCGGCCTCCTCCGCCCCACCCAGGGAACCGTGGACCTCGACGGAAAGCGGGTCACCGGACCTCCGCCCAACATGGCGCTGGTGTTCCAGGAGTACGGCCGCAGCCTCTACCCCTGGCTGACGGTGCGTGGCAACGTCGAGCTTCCGCTGAAGCACAAGAACCTCGCCGCAGCCGAGCGCGATCGCCTGATCGACGACGCCCTCACCGCCGTCGGCCTGGACCACGCCGCCCGGAGCTACCCGTGGCAGCTCTCGGGCGGGATGCAGCAGCGCGTCGCGATCGCGCGTGCGGTTGCCTACCAGCCCGAGGTGCTCATCATGGACGAGCCGTTCGCCGCCGTGGATGCGCAGACACGGGCTGATCTCGAGGACCTCGTCCGGCGACTCCACCTGGAGCGCGGGATGTCGATCCTGTTCGTGACGCACGACATCGACGAGTCCGTGTATCTTGGCGAGCGCGTCATCGTGCTCTCCAAGTCGCCGACCTGGGTGCAGGAAGACCTGTCCATCGATCTCTCCCCCGCGCGCGACCAGATCACGACGCGGGCGCTGCCCCGCTTCACAGAACTGCGCACCCATGTGTACGAGCAGATCCAGCGGGCGAAGCGCGGGGAGGCCGTACGGCCGGTCGCGTGAGCATCGCACCGGCCGAGAAGGGGAAGAGCATGCGCAGCCGCCAGCCCAAGCAGCTGCTGCTCGCCTTCTTCGGCGAGCACGTGGTCGATCAGGACGTGCCGCCGCTGCGGGCGAGCTCTCTCATCGAGGTGCTCGAGGGGGCGGGCGTCGCGGCGCCCGCGACACGGGCGACGCTGGACCGGATGGTGCAGCGGGGCCTCCTCACCCGCGAGCGCCGCGGCCGCGAGATCCTCTTCTCCCTGACCGAGGAGGGTGGCGCGGTGCTCCGCGAGGCGACCGAACGGGTGAGGGGCCCGCACCCTTTCCAGCCGCACGGCACCGGCTGGACCCTGGTCACCTTCACGGTGCCGGAGGATCAGCGGACCCTGCGGCACCGCCTTCGCTCCGCCCTGACATGGGAGGGCTTCGCACCCCTGCGGGACGGCCTCTGGCTGGCGCCCGGCGAGGTGGATCTCGACGCAGCGCTCGAGCCGCTGCGCGCCGACCTGCCCGCCGCAGCCATCACCGCCTTCCACGCGCGGGAGCTGCCCGGATACGCCATGGCCGACAATGTGCGGGCCGCGTGGGACATCGAGAAGATCCGCGACGAGCACCTGGCCTTCATCGACACGTGGAGCGCCGCGTCCACCGCCGCGGAGGCGGGCAGCCCGCTCTCCGCACGTGCGATGCTCGTGGCCGACTGGCTCGCGCTCCTGGGAACCGACCCGCGGCTTCCTCGGGCCTTCATGGACGACGACTGGCCGGCGGATCGTTCGTACGAGGTCTACTGGGCCGCGCGAAACGCCCTGGAGGCGGCATCCACCCGGCAGTTCACCGCGTTGACCGCTGATGGCACCCAGCGCCGCGCGTCGTAGGTGTGCATCATTCGACGACGTAGAGATGGATGAGGACCGACCGCGGGCGCCGCTCCCCCGTGCCGACGATGATCCTCTCCGACAGCCATGACCAACGGCCGGATGCCTCGAGCCGGGGCGTGCACCGGAAGTACACCTCGCCCGGGTCGACCTCTTCGCCGCGATTGAGCCGTGCGAGGACGTCGGCTCCCCCCACGCGGAGCGCTCGGTTGTCGACGGTGACACGCTCGCCGTCATCCGTCTGGATCAGGTACCGCGCGTGCAGTTCGCTGACGGTGTCCGAGCGCAGCAGCTGGAAGTCCTCGCCGAACGGCAGGACGACGCCCGACAGCTCGGGTCCGGAGACTCGTCCACCGAGGATCGGCACGACGCGGCGCACGCCGCCGTCCGTCGGCCCGACCGTGATGGGCTCGCCCACATCGACCTCGATCGTCGCGAGGAACTGAAGCGGCGGCGGCGCTGGCCCGCTCATGGCGCACCGGCCGAGAACCGTGCCCGCAGCTCGGCCTTGCGGACCTTGCCCGACGCGGTGCGCGGAAGCTGATCGACCACGACGACGCGCTTCGGAATCTTGTACCGGGCGATCGTCCCGGTCAGGTGCTCGCGCACGGATTCGGTGGTGACGGATGCCTCGTCTGCGACGGTCAGCACCGCCCAGGGCACCTCGCCCCATTGATCGTCGGGGACGCCGATCACGGCGGCGCCGGTCACGCCGTCGATGTCGTTCAGGAGGTTCTCGATCTCTGCGGGATAGATGTTCTCACCACCGGAGATGATCATGTCCTTCAGCCGGTCGGACACGAAGAGATACCCGTCCTCGTCGAGGTATCCCATGTCGCCCGAGCGGAACCATCCGTCCGGCGAGAACGCGTCGGCCGTCGCTTCGGGAAGGTTGAGGTAGCCGGGGAACACGTTGGGGCCGGCGATCTCGATCTGCCCGACCGTGCCGCGGAGAGCTTCGGCGCCGCTCTCGTCGGTGACGCGCACCTCGGTGAAGAAGTGCGGCAGACCCACACTGCCCTGCTTCTGCCTCGTCATCGCGGGCGACAGCGACGTCGCGCCAGGGGAGGTCTCCGTCATGCCGTAACCCTGCGAGAAGGAGAGGCCTCGCTCCTCATAGGCGTTCAGGATGCGGGTCGGAACGGCCGATCCCCCGCAGGTCAGCTTGGTGAGGGTGGACAGATCCGTGGTGGCCCAATCGGCGTGATCGACGAGCAGCTGGTAGGTCGTGGGGACGCCGCTGAGCATGGTGACGCCGTGCTCCGAGATGAGACGAAGCGCTCGGCCGGGGTCGAAGCCCTTCTCGAGCACGATCGTGCCACCCTTCAGCAGGACGGGGAGAGCCCCCATGCCCAGGGAGGCGACGTGGAACAGCGGGGAGATCATCAGCGCGACGTCGCTCGACACGACGTCGTAGTCGACGAGGCAGTTCAGCGCCACCCAGGTGAGGTTCTGGTGGGAGAGCACGGCGCCCTTCGCCCGCCCGGTGGTGCCCGACGTGTAGATGATCGCCGCAGGGTCCTCGGGTGAGGCGCGAAAGCCGCTCGGCGGCTCGCTCTCGTCCTCGCCGGCCCCTTGAAGATGCTCGCTCGGGAGTTCGCTCGTCTCGATGACGTGGGGCAGGTTCACCGCCGAGACGAGCGGCGCGATGCGCGTCGTGAACTCGCGGTCGTGGATGAACATGTGCGCCCGCGAGTCGGCGAGGACGTGCAGGATCTCCGGCGGAGCCAGCCGGGTGTTGACGGGCACGAAGACGGCTCCCACCTGAGCGCAGCCGAACAAGGTGGCAAGGAACTCCGGGCTGTTCTCGCCGAGATAGGCGACGGCATCCCCCTTGCGGATGCCGCGCGCGGCGAGCAGCGCGGAGACCCGGTCCGCGAAGTCGGCGAGCTGCGCGTAGGTCACGGCCGAGCCGTCGCCGTGGATCAGCGCGGTTTTGCCTGGCGTCTTCAGGCGCCGCTTGCGCAGCCAGGTGTCGAGGCCTGGGTGGTCCATCTCATCCTCTCCGTCGAGGCTTGCTGCCGTCCTGCGGGATCGGTCGTCGAGCGAGCGCCGCGAGACCAAAACGCGCTAGGCGTAGAAGCGATACAGGCCGCGGGCGACCACGGCGGGCTTCGTGCCGCCCTCGATCTCGATGGTCTGGTCGACGCCGAACTGGTAGCCGCCGGCGACTTCGGTGACCTCGGCGATGACGGCCGTCATGCGCACCCGCGCGCCGACTTTCACCGGCGAGATGAACCGCACCTTGTCGAGGCCGTAGTTGACCTTCGTGCTGACCCCCTCGACCTCGAACAGCTCGGTCCAGAAGGTCACGGCCAGGGAGAGGGTCAGGAATCCGTGGGCGATCGGCCCGCCGAAGGGGCCGTCCTTGGCCCGCTCGGGGTCGGTGTGGATCCACTGCTGGTCGCCGGTGGCGTCGGCGAACGTGTTCACCTTCTCCTGCGTGATCTCCAGCCAATCCGTGTATCCGAGGTCGGCGCCGGCGAGGCCGGCGACATCTGCGTAGGCGACGGTGGTGGTCATTGGTGCTCCTTCATTCCGATGGGTCAGGGGGCGAGCCCGAGCAGCCGGGCCGCGTTGTGCTTCATGATCCCCGGCATCACCTCGGGCTTGAGGGGGGTCTGCTCCGCATCCCGGATCCAGCGGTCGGGCATCAGCAGGGGGAAGTCCGATCCGAAGAGGACGCGCTTCTTGAGGATCGAGTTGGCGTATCGCACGAGCTCGGCAGGGAAGTACTTCGGGCTCCAGCCGGACAGGTCGATCCACGTGTTGTGCTTGTGGGTCGCGACGGCAAGCGCCTCGTCCTGCCAGGGCACGGACGGGTGGGCCATGATGATCTGCAGGTCGGGGAAGTCCGCGGCGACGGGGTCGAGCAGCATCGGGTTCGACAGGCCGAGGCGGAACCCGTACCCACCGCGCATGCCGGCGCCGATGCCGGTCTGCCCGGTGTGGAAGAGCGCCGGCACCCCGGCATCCTGAATCGCCGCGTAGAGCGGGTAGTGCGCCTCGTCGCTCGGGTCGAACCCCTGCACGGTCGGGTGGAACTTGAAGCCCCGCACACCGCTCTCCTCGACGAGGCGACGCGCGTCGTCGACGGCCGCGGCACCGCGCAGCGGGTCGACCGAGCCGAACGGGATGAGCACGTCGTTGTTCCGCGCGGCGCCCTCAGCGACCTCCGCCGAGGACAGCGGGGCGTGCCCGAGCCGGGTGCCCGCGTCGACGGTGAAGACCACCGCCGCCATGTGGCGCTCCCGGTAGTACCCGGCGACGCTGTCCAGGTCCGGCCGGGGCGCGTCGGTGCTGAAGTACCGGCTGGCGGCCTCGACCAGATCGGGCGGAAGGGAGGTGCGCCCGTGCTCGTCGACTTCGATGTGCACGTGCATGTCGATCGCCTCGACGGCATCGACGTCGATCGCGGCTTCGTACCGAGTCATCCCGCCCGCCGCCCGCTCAGCGACCGGAAGGCGACTGAGTGCCCGCCCGTCGCCGCGCGACCGCGCCGCGCCCCGGTCGTTGAGCGAGCGAAGCGAGACGAAACGCCCCGCGACCGCACGCAGACTGAACACGATCGTCACGCGGACGGCGCCGGGCGCTGGAGATCTTCGGGCAGAGGCGGGAAGCTCTCCCCCACCGACTGCAGCGAGCCGCCGAACTCGCCCGCGAAGTCCGCCTCGAGGGCGTCGTATGTCCACCCACCGTCGCGGTACGCGGTGACGACGGGCTCGGGGTGCGACCAGAGCTGCAGTCGATCGCCGCCGACGCCGATCGCCTGTCCCGTGACGTCGGCTGCGGCATCCGATGCAAGGTACGCGATGACGCCCGCGACATCATCGGACGTGCCGAACCCGAGATCGTGCCGGAAGAACGCGGGCATCGGCTCACCCTTGGCGTCGGCCTCCACGGCCGCGGCGAAGTAGGGCACCGTCGCCGTCATGGCCGTCGCCGCCACGGGGATGACGGCGTTCGCGGTGATCCCCGCGCGCTTGAGCTCGAGAGCCCACGTGCGCACCATGCCGACGATGCCGGCTTTGGCAGCGGCGTAGTTGGTCTGGCCGAAGTTGCCTCGTTGGCCCGTCGGAGAACCGATGCAGATGATCCGCCCGCCCTCACCCTGCTCGCGCATGCGGGTCGCGGCTTCGCGCACGCAGGTGAAGGTGCCGCGAAGGTGCACGTTGATGACGGTGTCGAAGTCGTCATCGCTCATCTTCCAGAGCACGGTGTCGCGCAGCACGCCGGCGTTCGTGACGAGGATGTCGAGCCGGCCGAAGTTCTCGACCGCTGCAGCGACCAGCTTCTGCGCGGTCTCGGTGGGACCGACCGGCGCCACAACGGCGACGGCCTTGCCTCCCGCGGCCTCGACGGTGGCGACCGCGTCCGCGGCGGTCTGCGCGTCGACGTCGTTGATGACGACGGATGCGCCCTGCCGGGCAAGCTCGGCCGCGTAGGCGAGGCCGAGGCCTCGGCCGGATCCGGTGACGATGGCAACCTTGCCGTTCAGCGACATGCGGAACTCCTTCGTGTCTCGCTACATTGAACGTCAAATCGTTGAACTTGTCAATGATTGAGAACGTGGATGTTTGCTATCCTCGGACCATGAGCAGCGTCGAGTCGAGGCCCGGGAATCCCGGCTGGCGATCCGATGCGGACGCGGATCTGTTCGATGACCCGAGCTTCCTCCTCGCCCGCGTCAACGCCCTGTCGCTTGCGGCGGGAAGTGCGGCTCTCAGCGAGCACCGGCTTCGGGTGCGGTCCTACTCGGTGCTTGCTCTGGCGGCGAGCGGTCGACAGCCTACTCAGCGCGAACTCGCCGAATTCCTCCGCCTGGATCCGAGCCAGGTCGTCGCCCTGGTCGATGACCTGCAGAGCCGTTCCCTGGTCACGAGGCTCCCGGACCCGAACGACCGCCGCGTGAACGTCGTCCTCGCGACGGACGAAGGGCGCGCACTGCACGCGCGCGCCGCGGTGTCGGTGGCGGCGGCCCAGGCCGAGGTGCTCGGCGGTCTGGGCGCCGCGGAGCGCCGGCAGCTCACCGCACTGCTCCGGAAGCTCGCGTTCCCCGATTCCGCAGCCTGATCGCGGTGCTCCGATGGGCACGAGGTCACAGCCACCTCGAGTCCAAAATCGTCCCCGTTGCGAGCCGCTGACCCATGTGAGGGGTGCGCACGTGCCCCCCGCATGCCCGACCGAAGGGCAATTCATGTCCATCGCTGTCCGCCTCTGTCTGTCAAGAGAAGGCACGAAAGAGGCCCGGACTCGCAGAATCCTGCGGGACCGGGCCTCTCAGCAGCCGTTTTCAGGGGCTCGCGTCAGCTCAGAAGTCCCAGTCCTCGTCTTCGGTGGCGACGGCCTTGCCGATGACGTACGAGGAACCCGATCCCGAGAAGAAGTCGTGGTTCTCGTCGGCGTTCGGCGACAGCGCCGACAGGATCGCCGGGTTCACGTTCGTGACCGATGACGGGAACATCGCCTCGTAGCCGAGGTTCATCAGCGCCTTGTTGGCGTTGTAGTGCAGGAACTTCTTGACGTCCTCCGTCAGGCCGACGCCGTCGTAGAGGTCCTGCGTGTACTGGATCTCGTTGTCGTAGAGCTCGTAGAGCAGCGAGAAGGTGTAGTCCTTGATCTCCTCGCGCTCGCGCTCGCTGACCTTCTCGAGGCCCTTCTGGAACTTGTAGCCGATGTAGTACCCGTGCACGGCCTCGTCGCGGATGATCAGACGGATGAGGTCGGCCGTGTTCGTCAGCTTGGCACGCGACGACCAATGCATCGGCAGATAGAACCCGGAGTAGAAGAGGAAGCTCTCGAGCAGGGTCGATGCGACCTTGCGCTTGAGCGGGCTGTCGCCCTGGTAGTACTCCATGACGATCGCGGCCTTCTTCTGAAGGTTCGGGTTCTCGACCGACCACCGGAACGCCTCGTCGATCTCCTTCGTCGACGCGAGCGTCGAGAAGATCGAGGAGTAGCTCTTCGCGTGCACCGACTCCATGAACGCGATGTTCGTGTACACCGCCTCTTCGTGGGGCGTGATGGCGTCGGGGATGAGCGACACGGCGCCGACCGTGGCCTGCACCGTGTCGAGCAGCGTCAGCCCGGTGAACACCCGCATGGTGAGCAGCTGTTCGTCAGGGGTAAGAGTGTTCCAGGACTGGATGTCGTTCGACAGCGGGATCTTCTCGGGCAGCCAGAAGTTGTTGACGAGGCGGTTCCAGACCTCGACGTCCTTGTCGTCCTGGATCCGGTTCCAGTTGATCGCCTCGACGTGCGAGAGCAGCTTGAGCTTTTCGGGGGTCATTGTGATCTTCTTCGCTATTTGTTAGTCGTCTTTACTAAAGCATGCAGGAGACGCACTCGGTCATGTCGGTGCCCTCGAGGGCCATCTGCCGCAGGCGGATGTAGTAGATCGTCTTGATGCCCTTCTTCCAGGCGTAGATCTGCGCGCGGTTGATGTCGCGCGTGGTCGCGGTGTCCTTGAAGAACAGCGTCAGCGAGAGGCCCTGGTCGACGTGCTGCGTCGCCGCGGCGTAGGTGTCGATGACCTTCTCGTAGCCGATCTCGTAGGCGTCCTGGTAGTACTCCAGGTTGTCGTTGGTCATGAACGCCGCCGGGTAGTAGACGCGACCGAGCTTGCCTTCCTTGCGGATCTCGATCTTCGACGCGATCGGGTGGATCGAGGAGGTCGAGTTGTTGATGTACGAGATGGACCCGGTCGGCGGCACGGCCTGAAGGTTCTGGTTGTAGATGCCGTGCTGCTGGATAGACGCCTTCAGCGCCACCCAGTCGTCCTGCGTCGGGATGTGCTGGCCGGCGAAGAGCTCTTTGACCTTGGCGGTCTCGGGCTCCCATGCGCGGTCGATGTACTTGTCGAAGAACGCGCCGCTCGCGTACGTCGAGTCCTCGAACCCGTCGAACGCCGTGCCGCGCTCGATCGCGAGGTTGTTCGACGCCCGCAGCGCGTGGAAGAGCACCGTGTAGAAGTAGATGTTCGTGAAGTCGATGCCCTCTTCGGAACCGTAGTGCACGTGCTCGCGCGCGAGGTAGCCGTGCAGGTTCATCTGCCCGAGGCCGATCGCGTGCGACCGGTCGTTGCCGTCCTCGATCGAGCGGACCGAACGGATGTGGCTCTGCTCGCTCACCGCACTCAGGGCGCGGATGGCGGTCTCGACCGTCTTGCCGAGGTCACGGGCATCCATCGACAGCGCGATGTTCATCGAGCCGAGGTTGCACGAGATGTCCTTGCCGATCTCCTTGTACGAGAGGTCCTCGTTGTAGGTCGTCGGGGTGTTCACCTGCAGGATCTCGCTGCACAGGTTGGACATGTTGATGCGGCCCTTGATCGGGTTCGCCTTGTTGACCGTGTCCTCGAACATGACGTACGGGTAGCCCGATTCGAACTGGATCTCGGCGATGGTCTGGAAGAACTCGCGCGCGTTGATCTTCGTCTTCTTGATCCGAGGGTCATCGACCATCTCGCGGTACTTCTCGGTCACCGAGATGTCGCCGAAGGCCTTGCCGTAGACCTTCTCGACGTCGTAGGGCGAGAAGAGGTACATGTCCTCGTCGTTGCGGGCCAGCTCGAACGTGATGTCGGGGATGACGACACCCAGCGACAGCGTCTTGATGCGGATCTTCTCGTCGGCGTTCTCCCGCTTGGTGTCGAGGAAGCGCATGATGTCGGGGTGGTGCGCCGACAGGTAGACCGCGCCGGCGCCCTGACGGGCACCCAGCTGGTTGGCGTAGCTGAAGGAGTCTTCGAGCAGCTTCATCACGGGGATGATGCCGGAGGACTGGTTCTCGATCTGCTTGATCGGCGCGCCGGCCTCACGGATGTTCGAGAGCAGCAGCGCCACGCCGCCGCCCCGCTTGCTGAGCTGCAGGGCCGAGTTGATGCCGCGGGCGATCGACTCCATGTTGTCTTCGATGCGCAGCAGGAAGCACGAGACGAGCTCGCCCCGTTGCGCCTTGCCGGTGTTCAGGAACGTCGGCGTGGCGGGCTGGAAGCGGCCGGAGATGATCTCCTCGACCAGCTCGGTGGCGAGCTTCTGGTCGCCGTCGGCGAGGCCGAGGGCGGTCATCACCACGCGGTCCTCGAAGCGCTCGAGGTAGCGCTTGCCGTCGAACGTCTTGAGCGTGTAGCTCGTGTAGTACTTGAACGCCCCGAGGAACGTCTCGAACCGGAACTTCTTCGAGTACGCGAGGTCGTTGAGCCTCTGGATGAACTCGAACGGGTACTTCTCGAGCACCGCTCCCTCGTAGTACTCCTTCTCGACGAGGTAGTCGAGCCGCTCCTTGAGGGTGTGGAAGAAGACCGTGTTCTGGTTGACGTGCTGCAGGAAGTACTCGCGCGCGGCACGCTTGTCGGCCTGGAACTGGATCTTGCCGTCCGCGCCGTAGAGGTTGAGCATCGCGTTCAGGGAGTGGTAGTCCAAACCCGCGTATGCATCGACCTTTTCGTTCACTGTCGCTTCCACAGTCGTTCCAATCCTTCGCTCACGCGATCTACGTCTTCTGGTGTGCCGAAAACTTCGAGCCGGTACAAGTGCGGCACATGGCACTTGCGGCTGATGATGTCGCCGGCGAGACAGAACGACTCGCCGAAGTTGGTATTCCCCGCGGAGATGACCCCCCGCAGGTTGTTCCGGTTTCGCTCGTCGTTGAGGAACCGGATGACTTGCTTGGGCACCGCTCCGCGCTCCACCCCGCGGCCTTCCCCGCCCCCGTAGGTCGGCGTGATGAGCACATACGGTGCATCCATCACGGGGACAGGGTCGGAGTAATGGAGCGGGATGCGGACCGCGGGCGATCCGAGGGAGCCGGCTTGTTCGAGCTTGGCGACGAAACGAGCCGTGTTTCCGGAGGTGCTGGAGAAGTAGACGACCAGCGGTGCGGACGCGTCGGCCAACCGCGCGTCGCTGCTGCGCAGCGGCACATGTGGTGCTGTGGCCGCGGCGCTCATCGGTCAGGCCAGGCGGGCGGCGAGCTCGTCGATCTTGTCGGGGCGGAAGCCCGACCAGTGGTCTTCATCGGCGATGACGACAGGCGCCTGCAGGTAGCCGAGAGCCTTGACCTGCTCGAGGGCCGCGGGGTCCTGCGAGAGGTCGAGGACCTCGTATTCGATGCCCTTCGAATCGAGCGCGCGGTAGGTCGCCGTGCACTGAACGCAGGAGGGCTTGGTGTAGACGGTGATCGACATGTGTGACCCGTTCTCCCTCTGAATCTGATGGTATGTCCGGCAATGCCCCCGCCGGGAGTCCAATACTACATATGGGTACCGACATTAGGTAGCACCACAAGGGCTAGTAGTTACATCCGTGTAGTTTTCCACCGCTCTCCCTGAGTACAACACAGGTTGTCCACCGTTTCATCCACAGGGACGCCGCGGATTCCGAACCTGGAAAAGGCCTGAATCACGGCTGTTTCGGATGGCGCGGCCACATCCTCTCCACAGACCAGACGCTACGCGTGGCCTCCGACATCCGATCTCCTGTGGACAACGGGCTCCGGCGTGTCGCGCCCTAGGCTTGTCTCTCGTGGGCGCCTACCGGGATCTGTTGCGAACCCCTGGTGTCGGGCGCATCATCGCGGCGCAGCTGACCGCGCGCTTCCCCAACGGAATGACCTCGCTGGCGATCCTGCTGCACATCGAGCAGGTCACAGGCTCCTACGGCGCCGCCGGACTCGTTCTGGCTGCCACCTCCGTCGGTCAGGCGATCGCCGGCCCGGTGACCAGCCGCTGGATGGGCATCTGGGGCATGCGTCGGGTCCTCACCGTGACCCTGGCGATCTG
Organism: Microbacterium sp. DT81.1; assembly: GCF_049844955.1. NCBI lineage: Bacteria > Bacillati > Actinomycetota > Actinomycetes > Micrococcales > Microbacteriaceae > Microbacterium > Microbacterium sp. DT81.1. The sequence goes on along the minus strand of NZ_JBNCMA010000004.1, from coordinate 482,078 downwards.
CGCCCTCGCCATCACCGCCCTGGCGCTGCTGGAGCTGCCCCTTCCCGGGTACATGGCCCTCGGCGTGATCGCGGGCCTTGCGACGCCGCCCATCCAGTCGGCCGCGCGCACCATCTACCCGAAGCTCGTCAACTCCCGGCAGCTCACGCCTCTCTTCTCACTCGATGCGTCGCTGCAGGAGATCATCTGGATCGTGGCGCCGGTCGTCATCACGATCGTGGCGACGCAGGTCGGCACCGTCCAGGCGCTGCTGCTGATCGTCGTCATCCTGATCGGCGGGGGCGCCTGGTTCATCCTGTCGCCCGAGGTGGGCAGGGTGCGCATCCCGCGCAGCCGTCGCGGTCTTGGCAAGGTGCTGATGAAGCCGCCCATCCTGCTCGCCACGGTCGTGGGCTTCCTCCTGATCGGCGCGTGCGCCGCCGTCGAGGCGGGGGTCGTGGCGACCTTCGGGCACAGCGGGCTCGAGGCCGGTCTCGTGCTGGCGGTGTTCTCCATCGGCAGCCTGACGGGGGGCCTGACGTTCGGCCACATCCCGATCGGCCCGTGGGCGATGGCGCGGCGCATGGCGATCCTCGCCGTCGGGCTCTCGCTCACGATCGTCTCGCTGAACATCTGGTGGATCGGCGGCACGCTCTTTCTTGCAGGAATCGGCATCGCCCCCGCCCTCGCGGTGCTCTTCGCGATGACGAGCGCGAGCGTCAAGTTCAGCGAGACCGCCGAGGCGTACGGGTGGATCGGGACGGGCCAGCTCATCGGCGCCGCCGCCGGCTCGGCGGTGGCCGGCTTCCTCATCGACGGCATCGGCCCGCAGGGGGCGTACTGGGCGGCGGCGACGTTCGCCCTGCTCGGCCTTGTCGTGGCGCTGGTGTTCGTGCGCGCCTTCCCCGACCTGCGGCACCGGGATCCGAGCCCCATCCCCGACACCGAGCCGCTGACCCTTCCGACCTCCTGAGCGCTGCGCACCCGCGCCGCGCCCGCTCGTAAACTGGCCGGATGAGCGCACCGCTGACCCTTCCACGGCTGGCGTGGGGCGATCCTTCGGCACCCAGGCGCGCCCTGCTGGTGCACGGCCTCGGCTCGTCCGGTGCGCTGATGTGGCGCATCGGCGTGGGACTCGCGGATGCCGGGTGGCACGCCGAGGCCGTCGACCTGCGGGGTCACGGCTCGGCGCCGCGCGCCCTCGACTACCGGCTCACCGCGTACGCCGCGGACCTTGCCGAGACCCGTCCGGAGGGCGGCGGGCCGTGGGACCTCGTGGTCGGCCATTCGCTCGGGGGCGCGGCATCCGTGCTCGCCGCCGCCGACCGCCCGGACTGGACCCGTCGCCTGGTGCTGGTGGACCCGGGGATCGTCGTGATGCAGCGCGACGCCGAGATCGTGCGCTCCAGCCAGGAGCGCGCGTTCGCCGACAACCGCCTCGCCGTGGTGCGGGAGGAGCACCCGAACTGGCATCCGCACGACCTCGAGCTCAAGATCGACGCGGTCGCGCGCGCCAGCCGATGGGCCGTGGAGCAGACCAGCGTGCAGAACCGTCCGTGGGATGTGCGGGATGCCGCGGCGCGCCTCACTGTGCCGACGCACGTGCTCGGCGCGGATCCGAAGGTGTACAGCCTGTTCACCGGAGCGACGGCGGAGGGTGTGCTCGCGGCGAACCCCCTCATCACGATGTCGATCGTCGAGGGCGCGGGACACTCGCCCCACCGCGACGAGCCGGACGCGACGCTCGCGCAGCTGTTCGCGGCGCTGGGCGACTGATCGCGCCGCGACTGGTCGCGCCGCGTCACGTCACTGCATGTCATGTCACCGGGATCTTCGACCCCTCGTCGATCTCGAGCACGACCGTGACGAAGCTCGGCAGGTTCAGAATGTCGCGCAGCTCATCGACGGAGGGCACGTCGCCGTCCGGCGCCGTGACATCGACGACGGCCGTCAGGCCCTGCCACTGCACGTCGTCGACGCTCGCCTCCGAATCGTCCCCCAGCCACTCCGCGGTGGAATCGCTGATTTCGACGCTCCACCGCGCGAGGGCGACGGCCACCACGGAATTGGCCGCGAGCGGGATCGTCACGAGCAGCGCCAGCACGCCGACCACCGTGTAGGCGCGGCGGCGATTGGCCGTGGGCAGCGAATCAGGCTCCCTCGCGTAACCCGACATCGTGAACACGATGCTCGCAGCGATGACGAGCGCGACGAGGTTGGAGAGGAAGAGCATCAGCGACCCGAATGCGCCGTTCCAGTCCCCCTGCCCGAGGGTGACGCCGACGACACCCAGCGGCGGAACGAGCGAAATCGCGATCGCGACACCCGGCAGCACCGCACTCAGGTCCCGCCGGGCGAGGGCGAAGGCACCGGCCGTTCCGGTGGCGATCGCCGCGAGGAGGTCGAGCAGACCCGGTGCCGTGCGGCTGGTGATCTGTGAGTTGGTGGAGAGGCTCGCGGGATCCGCGATCACCGCCGAGAAGACGACGCCCAGCACGATCACGATCAGCATGCCCGCGACGACCCAGAAGATCGACCTCACCACCAGGCTCAGGTGACCGGTCACGATGCCGAGACCGATGCCCTGGATCGGCGTCGCCAGCGGTGCGATGATCATCGCGCCGATCACCGTGGCGGTGGAGTCTGTCAGGATGCCGGCGATCGCGATGACGGCGGACAGGGTCAGCATGATGAGGAATCCACTGCGCTTGCTGATCACGTCGCCGTGGTCGAGGTCGAGTGAATCGTTCAGCACGGCGACCGGCTGGCGTTGTGACACGGGGATCAGCGACTGCGTCATTCGCGACATGTCCACATCATGCTCCCGGCGCGGTCGGGGATGACGGGGCCGCGCCGCCACGCACGCCGCCGGGACAGAATGGACGGGTGACCGCTCCCGGATTCGACCCCGCCGCTCTCCTTCCCGACGAGCTGCTCGAGCGCATCCGCTCCCGCGCGGCGACGCACGACCGGGCGAACACCTTCCCGCAGCAGGATCTCGACGAGCTGAAGGCCGCCGGCTACCTGTCGATCCTGGTGCCGCGCGACCGTGGAGGCGCCGGGCTCGGCCTCGCCGAGGCATCCGTGCTGCAGCAGCGCCTTGCCGGCGCCGCCCCCGCCACCGCGCTCGCCATCAACATGCACCTCGTGTGGACGGGCGTGGCCAAGGTGCTGCGCGATCGCGGAATCGACGACCTGGCGTTCGTGCAGGAGGGCGCGGCGGCCGGGGAAGTGTTCGCCTTCGGCATCAGCGAGGCCGGCAATGACCTCGTCCTCTTCGGAAGCGACACGGATGCCGCCCCGCAGCCCGACGGCTCGTACGCCTTCACCGGCACCAAGATCTTCACGTCCCTCGCCCCGGTCTGGACACAGCTCGGGCTGCACGGCCTCGACACCACGTCCCCGGACGCGCCGCAGATGATCTACGCCTTCGTCGGGCGGGCGGATGCCGAGGCCGGCGGCACCCTCGTGACGAGGGACGATTGGGACACCCTCGGCATGCGGGGCACCCAGAGCCGCACCACCGAGCTGCACGGCGCCGTCGCCCCACCGGACCGGGTCGTGCGGCGCATCCCGCCGGGCCCGAATCCCGACCCCCTGATCTTCGGCCTCTTCGGGGTCTTCGAGCTGCTGCTGGCCTCGGTCTACACCGGGATCGCCCGCCGTGCCCTGGAGCTCGCCGTCCAGACCGCCGGAAAGCGGCGGTCGAAGAAGACCGGCAAGACCTACAGCCAGGACCCCGACATCCGCTGGCGCGTCGCCGAGATGGCGCTGGCGTACGACGCGCTTCCGCCGCAGCTCGAGGCGATCGGGCGCGACATAGACGGCTTCGTCGATCACGGCTCCCGGTGGTTCTCGCTGCTCGCCGGCGTGAAGCACCGCGCCGTCACCATGGCCAAGACCGTGGTGGATGACGCGATCCTCGTGGCGGGCGGCTCGTCGTACTTCTCCGGATCCGAGCTCAGCCGGCTGTACCGCGACGTGCTCGCGGGCCTCTTCCACCCCTCGGATCCGGAATCGGCCCATTCCACTGTCGCGAGCGCCTGGCTCGGCCCGGTGGATGCATAGTGCGCACGGCGCCGAACACCTCGGCTGCTCGACCCTGCAGCAACGGAGGACACCCATGAGCACGACCGTCTTCGATCGACGGCCGCCATCGGCCGGGGCGGTGGCCGACGCACTCTCGACCACGCAGCCCGCGGTGTTCTGGCTGGACGACGTCGAACGCCCCCGGCATCCATCCCTGCGAGGAGAGGTCCGAGCCGACCTCGCCGTCGTCGGCGGGGGTTACGCGGGTCTGTGGACCGCGGTGCGCGCGAAGGAGCGCGACCCGGAGCGCCGAGTGGTGCTCGTGGAAGCGGCCGGCATCGGATGGGCCGCCTCCGGCCGCAACGGCGGCTTCTGCGAGGCGAGCATCACGCACGGCCGCGAGAACGGCGTCACCCGCTGGCCGAAGGAGATCGACCGGCTGGAGCGGCTCGGCGCGGAGAACCTCGACGACATCGAGGCCACCGTCGGCCGCTACGGCATGGACGTCGACTTCGAGCGCACCGGGGCGCTCAGCGTCGCGACCGAGCCGCATCAGGTGGAGTGGCTGCGGGAGGAGGAGGGGTTCCTCGACACGGATGCCGTGCGCGCCGAGGTCGACTCCCCCACCTATCTGGCCGGGGCGTGGGACAAGCGGTCGAACGCGCTCGTGCATCCGGCGAAGCTCGCCCTCGAGCTCGCGCGTGTGGCCGCGGAGCTCGGCGTCGAGATCTTCGAGCACTCCCCCGTGCGCGGCCTCGAGGGCACACACCCCGTGTCGGTGCGCACGGAGCATGGCCGCGTCCTCGCCCGCGACGTCGTGCTGGCGACCAACGTCTTCCCGTCGCTGCTGAAGCGCAACCGGCTCATGACCGTGCCGGTCTACGACTACGTGCTGATGACGGAGCCGCTCGACGCGGAGCAGCTGGCCGGCATCGGCTGGTCGCACCGACAGGGCCTCAGCGACTCGGCGAACCAGTTCCACTACTACCGGCTCACGGCCGGGAATCGGATCCTGTTCGGCGGGTACGACGCCGTCTACCACTACGGCGGGCGTGTCCGGTCCCGGTACGAGGACCGGCCGGAGACCTACCGCACGCTCGCCGAGCACTTCTTCACGACGTTCCCGCAACTCGAGGGGCTGCGGTTCACGCATCGGTGGGCCGGTGCGATCGACACCTGCACGCGCTTCTGCGCGTACTACGGCACCGCACGCGAGGGGCGGGTTGCGTATGCCGCGGGGTTCACGGGGCTCGGTGTCGGGGCGACCCGGTTCGCCGCCGATGTGATGCTCGATCTGCTCGAGGGGGCACCCACCGAACGCACCGAACTCGAGATGGTGCGGCGACGCCCGCTCCCGTTCCCGCCCGAGCCGGCGGCTGCGATCGGGATCAACCTCACCCGCCGCTCGCTCGACCGCGCCGACCGCCACGGGGGCCGTCGCGACGTGCTGCTCAGAACGCTGGATGCCCTCGGCCTGGGTTTCGATTCCTGACGGCGACCGCCGAGGGGACGTCGGTGGCCACTCACCGGTCGCCCGGCGACACTTCCGTCTCCTGCCGGCACCGCGAAGCGCCCGGCCGACACTTCGTGTCGCTTCGACCCGCACGGGGCGAGCGCAGCGCGACGAAGTGTCGCTCGGTGTGGGTCGGGCCCGCGCAGCGGAGGGCATGCGAGGATGGCGTGATGGCGCGCACCCCCACGGCCCTGCTGAGCCCCGCGGACCAGGAGCGACGCCGGGCGCTCCGCACGATGAAGGGCGTCGCGCTCGGCGCCCTGCTGCTGATGGCGCTGCTGTTCGTCGTGGCCTTCGCCCTGCAGAGCACGTACCCCGGAATGGCATACGTGCGGGCATTCGCAGAGGGCGGCATGGTCGGTGCCCTGGCTGACTGGTTCGCCGTGACGGCCCTGTTCCGGCATCCGCTCGGCATCCCGATCCCGCACACGGCCATCATCCCGAACCGCAAGGACGAGATCGGCCGCACGCTGGGCGAGTTCGTCGAGACGAACTTCCTCTCGGGCGAGATCGTGCGCACCAAGCTCGAAGCGACGCACATCGCGGAGCGCCTCGGCGCATGGCTGAGAACCCCCGCGCACGCCGAGCGCGTGGCGACGGAGGGGGCGGCGATGGCCGCCGGGGTGCTTCGCGCCCTCAGCGACGACGACGTGCGCGAGGTGATCGAAGACCTCGCCCGCGAGCATCTGATCGAACCGGAATGGGGGCCTCCCGCCGGCGCGTGGCTCACCCGGGTCATCGGGTCCGGCGCACATCACGGGGCGGTCGACCTCGCCGTCGACAGCATCCTGGGCTGGCTCGAAGTGAACTACGCGGCCTTCGAGGGCCTGGTATCCCGCCGGCTGCCCGCTTGGCTGCCGCGGATGGCGGCGCGGCTGGTCGATGACACCGTCTACCGCGAGGCGGTGACGTTCATGCTCGCGATGCAGGCAGATCCGCAGCACTCCGCCCGCATCGCCATCGACGACTATCTCACCCGGCTTGCCGACAACCTGCAGCACGACCCGGAGACGATCGGCAAGCTGGAAGACGCGAAGTCCCGGATCTTCGACAGCCCCCGGGTGCGCGAACTGGCGGGCGAGGCGTGGAACACCGCGAAGACGGGGCTGCTGAAGGCGCTCGAAGATCCGGCCAGCGGGCTGCGGGTGCGGGCCAAGGCCGCGCTCGAAGAGGTGGGCGAGCGCCTGACGAAGGATCCCTCGCTGCAGCACCGCGTCGACGAATGGGTGACGAACGCCGCGGTCTTCCTCGTCGACCGCTACCGCCACGACATCGCGAGCATCATCACCGAAACAGTGGAGCGGTGGGATCCGGATGAGACCACGGAGAAGATCGAGCTCATGGTCGGCCGGGACCTGCAGTACATCCGCCTCAACGGCACGTTCGTCGGCGCCCTCGCGGGGCTCGTCATCTTCACGATCGCCAACGCGCTGCTGGGCTGAAATCTACGACTCGTTCGGGCGCGAAGCCACTAGCCTGGTGGCGTGAGCGACGCCCCCGCGAACGAGATCCTCTTCACCTATGACACTCTGCGCATCCCGCAGGTGCAGCTCGACACGTTCGGTCGCTTGATGTACGGAGACGCCGACGTCCTGCCCGGTTACACGGTCGACTACGTCGACATCGAGGACCCGCACGCCGTCAGCAGCGCGCAGGCGTCGCGCCCCATCGTGCGGCACACCGGCAATCCGCTCGACAAGGTGGTCGGCGCCGCAGTGCGCATCACCGAGGATGAGCTGGACGCCGCCGACGAGTACAAGGTGGAGGAGTACCACCGCGAGCGGGTGCGCCTGGCGAGCGGCTTGGATGCATGGGTGTACGTCGGGCACGGGATGGACCGTGCAATCCACCCCGAGTGACGTCACGGTGCCGGAGTAACCTCGACCTGTGGCGCTTCCCTCCGATCCCCTGTGGCCACGAGCCGGCGGCTGGCCGGCACTGGATGACCCGGGCGATGCCCTCGATGCGGTGATCGTCGGGGTCCCCGCGTGGCGCACCTCGCTTTCGCCCACGGGCGCGCACGCGACCCCTGCCGCCGTGCGGGAGGCGCTCCGCCGCTACAGCCCGACCCTGATGGGCGGACCCGTCGATCTCGGCGCGCTGCGCGTTGCGGATGCAGGCGACGTCGCGGAGCCCGATGGCCCGGACGGCGAGGCCGCGGTGCGGGCGCTCGTGGCCGCGGCGAGGGCACGGGCGCGCCTGGTGGTGGCGCTCGGCGGCGACAACAGCGCGACGTACGCGACGGCGCAGGGCGCCGGATCCGCCGGCCTCGTCACGATCGACGCGCACTTCGACCTGCGCGACGGAGTCTCGAACGGGTCGCCCGTTCGGCGCCTCGTCGAGGACGGCTTCGACGCCCGGCGCATCGTGCAGGTCGGCATCGCCGATTTCGCGAACTCGGCGGCCTACGCCCGGCGGGCGCGCGACTACGGCATCACCGTCATCGGCCTCGACGACGTGCGGCGCCGGGGCGCTGCCGACGTGATGGCCGAGGCCTTGGAGGTGGCGGGCTCGGGCGGCGGCGACATCCATCTCGACATCGATGTCGACGTGTGCGACCGTTCCGTCGCCCCCGGATGCCCCGCGAGCATCCCCGGCGGACTGGCCGCGTGGGAGCTGCGGGCGCTCGTACGCGACGCGGCATCCGATGCCCGTCTCGCGTCGGCCGACATCGTCGAAGTGGATGCCACCGCCGACGCTCCGGATGGGCGTACGGTGCGTCTCGCGGCTTTATGCGTGCTGGAGCTGCTGGCGGGCGTATCTTTGCGATCGTGAAGACCCTCGTGCTCGCCCGCCACGCCAAATCCAGTTGGGACGAGGCCGACATCGATGACCACGACCGGCCGCTGAACGACCGCGGCGAGCACGACGCGCCGCGCATGGCTAAGCGGCTCGCGGGAACCGGAGTCGTGCTCGATGCCATCCTCTCCAGTACAGCGCTGCGCGCCCTCACGACCGCGGAGGTCTTCGCCGACGTGCTCGGCCTTCCCGTCGAGCCGGATCAGCGCCTCTACGGAGCCTCGCCCTCGGACATCACGGCCATCGTGGCCGAGCGCGACGTGGACGGCGTGATGGTCGTGGCGCACGACCCCGGCATGAGCGTCCTCGCCGGACGGTTCGCGCCGGACATCGTGCACATGCCGACGTGTGCGGTCGCGACCTTCACCTGGGCGGACGGCAGCGGAGATTCGTGGGAGACGGCGCTCGCCTCCGCGCCGACGAACTGGCGTTTCGACGCACCGCGGCTGAGCTGACCACCGGCAGCGGGGCTTGACGAAGAGCGGCGGCTCAGTCCACGGCCGCGCGGCGGCTCTGTTCACGGCCGCGAGGCGGCTCAGTCCACGGCCGCGCGGCGGCTCTGTTCACGGCCGCGAGGCGGCTCTGTTCACGGCCGCGAGGCGGGTCTGTTCACGGCAGCGAGGCGGCTCTGTTCACGGCCGCGAGGCGGCTCAGGCGAGCGCGCCGTCCTTCCAGACGCTCCGCACGAGTGGCACGCCCGGACGGTAGGCGAGGTGCACGCGCGTCGGCGCATCGAGCAGCACCAGGTCGGCGCGCATCCCCGGTGCGAGGGTGCCGATGTCGTCGCGGCGCAGCGCTCGGGCGCCGCCGGCGGTGGCGGCCCAGACGGCCTCGGCCGGCGTCATCCGCATCTCGCGCACGGCGAGCGCGATCATGAGCGGCATCGAACTGGTGAAGCTCGAACCGGGGTTGCAGTCGCTCGCGATCGCGACGGTCACGCCGACGTCGAGCAGCGTCCTCGCGTCGGGGTAGGGCTGCCGGGTCGAGAACTCCACGCCCGGCAGCAGGGTGGCGACGGTGCCGGAGGATGCGAGTGCGGCGACATCGACGTCGTCGAGGTACGTGCAGTGATCGACGGATGCCGCGCCCAGCGCCGCGGCGATGCGTGCGCCCTCTCCGGTGCCAAGCTGGTTGCCGTGCACGCGCGCTTCGAGGCCCCGGGCGATGCCGGCGGCGAGGATTCGGCGGGTCTCGTCTGGCGTGAAGGCCCCGGTCTCGCAGAACACGTCGATCCACCGCGCGTGCGGCGCGCAGGCGTCGAGCATGGGCCCGCACACCAGGTCCACGTACTCGTCTCGGCGATCGGTGTACTCAGCCGGAACGACGTGCGCACCGAGGAACGTGACCTCCGGCGTGACCTCGGCGGCGAGGCGGGCGAGGCGCTCCTCGTCGGCGACCGTCAGCCCGTAGCCGGTCTTGATCTCCAGCGTGGTCGTGCCCTGCGATCGTGTCTCGGCCACGAAACCCGCCAGCCGGCGGCGCAGGTCGACGTCGCTCGTGGCCCGGGTCGCCGCCACCGTGCGCCGTATTCCGCCCGCGGCATACGGCGTGCCCGACATCCGTGCCTCGAACTCGTCGGCTCGGTCACCGCCGAAGACGAGGTGCGTGTGGCTGTCGACGAACCCCGGAATCACCGCCCGCCCGCCGGCATCCACGATCTCGGTCCCCCGCTCCTCGCGGGTTCGGGGCGCGATCCCTCCGTCGTCCGGGGTTTGGGGCGCGCTCCGTCCGCCGGGGCGCGCTACGTGCGCCCCGAAGTACGTAATGCGCCCCAAACCCAGGGTTTCGACGTCGGCGGCGGTGCCGACCCACGCGATCCTGGTGCCCTCGATCAGTACGGCGGCGTCGCGGATCGTGCCGCACGGGTCGCCGTCGGCGGCGATGTTCGTCGTCAGCTCGCCGATGTTGGTGAGAAGGGTCGCGGTCATAGCATCGGGATGTCCAGGCCGCGCTCGCGCGCGACCTCCTTGGCTCTGTCGTAGCCGGCATCCACGTGCCGCATGACACCGGTGCCCGGGTCGTTGATCAGCACCCGCTCGAGTTTCTCGGCCGCGAGCGCGCTGCCGTCCGCGACGGTGACCTGTCCGGCGTGGATGCTGCGGCCGATGCCGACGCCCCCGCCGTGGTGGATCGACACCCACGACGCGCCGCTCGAGGTGTTGAGCAGGGCGTTCAGCAGCGGCCAGTCGGCGATCGCGTCGGAACCGTCCGCCATCGCCTCCGTCTCCCGGTACGGCGAGGCCACCGATCCGGCGTCCAGGTGGTCCCGGCCGATGACGATCGGAGCGGAGAGCTCGCCCGAGGCCACCATCTCGTTGAACTTCAGGCCGGCGAGGTGCCTTTCCTTGTACCCCAGCCAGCAGATGCGCGCGGGCAGCCCCTCGAAGTGCACGGCGTCGCCGGCCTTCTCCAGCCAGCGCACGAGCCCGGCGTTGTCGGGGAACAGCTTCATCATCGCGCGGTCGGTCTTGCGGATGTCCTCCGGGTCTCCGGACAGCGCCACCCACCGGAACGGTCCGCGGCCCTCGGCGAACTGCGGCCGGATGTACGCCGGCACGAAGCCGGGGAACTCGAAGGCTCGTGTGAAACCGCCCAGCTGCGCCTCCGCGCGGATCGAGTTGCCGTAGTCGAAGACGGTGGCACCGGCATCCTGGAACCCGACCATGGCGGCCACCTGCTTGGCCATGCTGCCGCGCGCGCGGTCGGTGAACCCCACCGGGTCGCGCTCGGCCTCCGCTGCCCAGTCCTCGACATCCACCCCGACCGGCAGGTACGCGAGCGGATCGTGGGCGCTCGTCTGGTCGGTCACGATGTCGATCGGGATGCCGCGCTGCAGCAGCTCCGGGAACACCAGGGCCGCATTGCCGACGACGCCGACGCTGAGCGCGCGGCCCTCGTCCTTCGCGGAGACGACGCGCGCGACGGCGTCGTCGAGGCCGGTCGTGTACTCGTCGAGGTAGCCGTGCTCCACGCGGCGGGCGAGGCGCGATTCGTCCACGTCGACGATCAGCACGGCGCCGCCGTTGAGGGTCACGGCCAGCGGCTGCGCGCCGCCCATGCCGCCGCATCCGCCGGTCAGCGTGAGGGTGCCGGCGAGGTCGTCGCGGCCGAGCGACCGTGCGACGGCGGCGAACGTCTCGTACGTTCCCTGCAGGATGCCCTGCGTGCCGATGTAGATCCACGAGCCGGCAGTCATCTGCCCGTACATCGTGAGCCCGAGCTGCTCTAGGCGGCGGAACTCCGGCCACGTCGCCCAGTCCCCCACGAGGTTCGAGTTGGCGATCAGCACCCGCGGCGCCCACTCATGGGTGCGGAAGACGCCCACCGGCTTGCCGGACTGCACCAGCAGCGTCTCATCGGGCTCCAGCTCGTCGAGGGTTCGGACGATCGCGTCGTACGCCTCCCAGCTGCGCGCTGCCTTGCCGGTGCCGCCATAGACGACGAGGTCTTCGGGGTGCTCGGCGACCTCGGGGTCGAGGTTGTTCATCAGCATCCGCTTGGCGGCCTCGGCACCCCAGCTCTTGGCCGTGCGCTGATTGCCGCGCGGGGCACGGATGTGGCGCTCAGCGGTCGCCGAGCCTGTCGTCGCCGAGCCTGTCGTCGCCGAGCCTGTCGTCGCCGAGCCAGCGGTCGCCGAGCCAGCGGTCGCCGAGCCCGCGGTCACTGAGCCTGCAATCGCAGAGCCAGCGGTCGCTGAGCCTGTCGAAGCGTCGTGGGTGGTCATCGCACTGCTCCTTCCGCGGTGGCCGCGATCTGACCCGAGAGCACCAGCGCGGTCACCGCCTCGATGTCGGGTGAGAGGAAGTGGTCGGGGCCTGGGCCGCGCGCAACGGTGCGCACCAGATCGCGCACCGCGCCGGTGGCGGGGCCGGGGCGCAGCGGGGCGCGCAGATCGATCGCGCGGGCGCCGGTCAGCACCTCGATCGCCAGCACGCGCGCGAGCCCGTCGATGCCCCGGCGCAGCTTGCGCGCTGCCGCCCAGCCCATCGAGACGTGGTCCTCCTGCATGGCGCTGGAGGGGATCGAATCCACGGATGCCGGTACGGCGAGCCGTTTGAGCTCCGACACGATCCCGGCGGCGGCATACTGCGCGATCATCAGCCCCGAGTCGACGCCCACCTCGTCGGCGAGGAAGGGCGGGAGCCCGTTGCTGCGGGTCCTGTCGAGGGCCCGGTCGGTGCGGCGCTCGGAGATCGAGGCCACGTCGGCGACGGCGATCGCGAGGAAGTCGAGCACGTACGCCACCGGAGCCCCGTGGAAGTTGCCGTTCGACTCCACGCGGTCATCGTCGGTGATCACCGGGTTGTCGACCGCGCTCGCGAGCTCGCGCGAGGCGATCATGGCGGCATGGTCGACGGTGTCGCGGGCGGCGCCGTGCACCTGGGGTGCGCAGCGCAGCGAGTACGCGTCCTGGACCCGGGTGCACACCGCCGGGTCGCGATGGCTCGCGACGAGAGGCGAGTTCGCGAGGAAGGCACGCAGGTTCGCCGCGGATGCCGCCTGCCCGGCTTGCGGGCGCAGCGCCATGAGATCCGCGGCGAAGACCGCATCGGTGCCGAGCTGGCTCTCGATCGACATGGCGGCCGCGACATCCGCCGTGTCCAGCAGCATCGAGAGGTCGTGCAGCGCGAGCAGCAGCATCCCGAGCATGCCGTCGGTGCCGTTGATGAGGGCGAGGCCCTCCTTCTCGCGGAGCACGAGCGGCTCGATGCCGGCCTCGGCGAGCGCTGCGGATGCGCCCTTCGTGTCGCTGCGCTCGCTCAGGGACCGAGCGAAGTCGATCACCCGCACGTCCGACTCCCCCATCGCCGCGAGGGCGATGTGCGAGAGCGGCGCGAGGTCGCCCGAGCATCCGAGCGACCCGTACTCCCGCACGATCGGCGTGATGCCGGCGTTCAGCATGGCGGCGTACGTCTCCACGACGACGGGGCGCACCCCGGTATGGCCCGTGGCGAGGGTCTGAAGGCGCAGCAGCTGGAGGGCCCGCACCACCTCGGTCTCCACCTCGGCTCCCGTGCCGGCGGCGTGCGAGCGGATCAGGCTCGCCTGCAGCTGCGCTCGCCGGTCCTCGGCGATGAAGGTGGTCGCCAGGGCGCCGAAGCCGGTGGAGATGCCGTAGTGGGGCTCGGGGTCCGACGCCAGCGACTCGACGAGCGCACGGGATGCCGCCACGCGGTCCATCGCGGGGGCATCGAGCTCGACGCGAGCGCCATAGCGCGCAACAGCGACGACGTCTTGGGGGTCGAGCGGCGCCGCGCCGACGACGACGTTCCGGGGTGCGGCGGCGCGCGCGTGTTCGGGCGTGAGAGGAGGAGGGCTGACGGTGGTCATGGCTCGATTCCACACCCCGGCACTCCCGTTCACGAGGGCGCTATGCCATCCTGTGTCTGTGATACCAGACAGCCAGGCCGATGTTCCCGCATCTCCCGGTTCCCCTGCGCTCGTGCCTTCTCCGCGCGCTCAGGTTCCCGCCGCCGACCAGACGCTCCGCATCCTCTCCTTCCTTGCGCATCAGCGCGGCCCCGTCGCCGCGCGCACCATCGCGACGGCGCTCGGCATCCCCCGTTCGAGCGTCTACCATCTGCTCGGCGCGCTCGAGACCCATCGCTTCGTCGTGCATCTGCCCGACGACCGGCGGTGGGGGCTCGGGGTGGCCGCCTTCGAGCTGGGCGGCGGGTATGCGCGCCAGGAGCCGCTTGCCCGGCTCGGCCGCCCGCTGCTCGCCGAGCTCGTCGACCGCGCGGGCGAGAGCGCCCACCTCGCCGTCATGACGGGCCGGGACGTGCTCTACATCGTCGAGGAGCGGGCTCCGCGGCGGACGGCACTCGTCACCGACGTCGGGGTCCGCCTCCCCGGCCACCTGACGGCGTCCGGCCGCGCCATGCTCGCGGCGCTTCCGCGGGAGCAGGTGCGTGCCCTCTATCCGGATGCCGCGGCCTTCGCAGACCGCACCGGTCGGGGTCCGGCCCGTCCGGGCGAACTGCGTGAAGTGCTGCGGGAGGTGCGCGCCCGCGGGTTTGCGATCGAGGACGGCGAGGTCACCCTCGGGCTCGGCTCGGTCGGCGTGGCCGTGCACGACCACGTCGACTGGCCGATCGCGGCCGTCGCCGTCACCTATGCGAGCAACGGCGTTCCGAATGCCGCCGCGCTGGCCGCGCTGGTCCGACCGACCGCCGCGGAGCTCGGCCGCCGCATCCGGGGTGCGCGCCGCTGACGGGGAGAACGCGCACGTCCGCGCCTTCTACCCTCGCACGATCAGGCGAGGCTCGACCAGCACGTGCTCGGGCGCCCGGTCCGCCTGCAGCGGAGCGACGGCGCGGCCGGTCGGGCCCATCAGCAGATCGAGCACCGCCGCCGCGACGCGCTCGGGAGACTGCTCGATGCTCGAGATGCCGAGGGCCTCGGCGACCGGGGTGTTGTCGAACCCGATGATCGGAAGCTCTCGCCGCCCGGCATCCGCGGCGGCGAGATGCGCGCCCACCGCGAGCGCGTCGCTCACGCAGACCAGTGCATCCAGCTCGCGCAGCACCGCAGGGTTTGAGAAGGCGGCGGTCATCGCCTGGCGGGCGCTGGCGACGCCGTCGAGGACCTCGAAACGCGGGCCAGTGGCCCCGGCATCCGCCATCGCCTCGCGCCAGCCGCGCTCCCGGTCGACGCCGGTGCCGGCATCCGGAGGCCAGCCGAAGAAGCCGACACTGGCGCCCGCCGTCGCGAGGGCATGACGCGTCGCGGCCCGCGTGCCCGCGGCTCCGTCGACGTCGACCCACGTGTGCGCCGAGCGATAGACGTCGTCGCCGCCCCACGGCCTGCCGAAGGACACGAAGGGGACGTCCCGCGCCAGCAGCCACCCCGTGCGTGGGTCGCCGAAGAACGTGCCCGTGATGACGACACCGTCGATCTCGGCGCCGTCGACCAGATCGCCGAGACGCGCGATCTCCTCTTCGGCGCTGCGGGCGCTGTAGATCAGCACCCGCATTCCGCGCTCGCTGGCGTGTTCGGTGAGGGCGTGGATGAAGCGGTCCAGCAGCACCCCGGAGATGCCGCCGGAGTAGGGATCGAGGTGGACGCCGATCGTGGAGCTGCGCCGGGTGCGCAGACGGCGCGCTGCCATGTGCGGGCGATACGCGAGCTCCGCGATCGCGCGCTCCACCCGCTCCCGCGTCGCCGGACGCACGATGTCCGGCGAGTTCAGCACGTTCGACACCGTCTGCCGGGAGACGCCGGCGGCCAACGCCACATCTTCCACCGTGGGCGGCTTGCCCATGCCTTCTCCTTACGACCGGCACCGATCTCTGAACGTTCAAATCGTTATCGTCAGGCTATCTCAAGGGGTTGACATGCCCACAAGACGGCTCGTACGTTTCGACTATCGCGAATTTGATCGTTCAAAGTTTGGATCGATCAAGGCATCTCGGAGAACGTCGTCAACAGCACCATCAGTGTTTTTCAAAGGAGACAGACATGACACGGAACACACGCGCATTAGCAGGGGTGGGCGGACTGGCCCTCGTCAGCGCGCTCGTCCTGAGCGGCTGCGGCGGCTCTTCGTTCGACGACACCGGCGACGCGGGCGGAGGAGAAGAGGGCGGACTCACGTCATCCGAGGACGCGCTCAGCATCCTGATCGGCTCGAGTGGCGAGGCCGAGACGGCGGCCGTCGAGGAAGCCGTCGCCGCCTGGTCGGAGGAGTCCGGCATCGAGGCCGAGGTCACTGTGGCCAACGATCTTCCCCAGCAGCTCTCGCAGGGCTTCGCAGCCGGCACACCCGCAGACCTCTTCTACCTCTCCCCCGAGGCACTCGCCGGGTACGCCGGGAACGGGTCGTTGCAGGCATACGGCGACGAGCTGTCCAATAAGGACGACTTCTATCCGTCGCTCGTCGAGAACTTCACCCTCGACGATGAGTTCTACTGCGCGCCGAAGGACTTCTCGACGCTCGCCCTCATCATCAACAACGACCTCTGGGCGGCCGCCGGTCTGACCGAGGAGGACATCCCGACCACCTGGGACGAGCTGAGCACCGTGGCCCAGACCCTGACGACGGGCGGCCAGGTCGGCCTCGCCTTCGGGCCGGAGTACCAGCGCGTCGGCACGTTCATGGCGCAGGCAGGCGGCGGCATGGTGGTCGACGGTGAGGCCGTCGCCGACAGCCCCGAGAACGTCGAGGCACTGGACTACGTCAAGGCGCACCTCGCGGACGGCACATTCGCCTACGCGACCGACATCGGCGCCACCTGGGGCGGCGAAGCCTTCGGAAAGGGGCTGGCCGCGATGGTGATCGAGGGCAACTGGATCGGCGGCGCGATGTCGAACGACTACCCTGACGTCACCTACACGGTCGCTGAGCTCCCCGCCGGACCGGCCGGTCCCGGCACACTCCAGTTCACGAACTGCTGGGGCATGGCCGCCGACAGCCCCAACCAGCAGGCCGCCCTCGAGCTCGTCGAGTACCTGACCTCGACGGAGCAGCAGCTGGCCTTCTCGGAGGCGTTCGGGCCGATGCCGTCCATCCAGTCCGCGGCCGATGCGTGGAGCGAGGCGAACCCCGACATCACCGCGTTCCTGACCGGCGCCGAGTACGCCCAGTTCCCGCCCAACCAGGAGGGCGCAACCGAGGTGATCGCCGACTTCAACGCCCAGCTCGAGTCGCTGGAGACCGGTGACCCCCAGTCGATCCTCGACTCGGTTCAGGCGAACCTCGAGGCAATGGTCGGCTGACCATGACCACCGAGGC
Source organism: Microbacterium sp. DT81.1 (assembly GCF_049844955.1). NCBI lineage: Bacteria > Bacillati > Actinomycetota > Actinomycetes > Micrococcales > Microbacteriaceae > Microbacterium > Microbacterium sp. DT81.1. The sequence continues at coordinate 465,024 of NZ_JBNCMA010000004.1, read as the reverse complement.
AAAGGCACCTGCCCGCACCGGATCCTCCGGGATTCGGCGCGGGGAGGGCCTCGCCGGATGGCTCTTCACGGCCCCCGTGATTCTCATCCTCGGCGTGTTCCTCTTCATCCCGGTGCTCATGGCGCTGTGGGTGAGCCTCTCCGACTGGACCGGTCGGGGAAGCCCGTTCTCCCCCGCGGTGGGATTCGTCGGGCTCGACAACTACGCCGCGGTGACGACCGGCGGCGGTCTCGACGAGCGGAACTTCGGCATCGCCCTGCGCAACAACGCGTGGTACGTGCTTCTCGTCGTCCCGCTGCAGACGATGCTCGCCCTCTTTCTCGCGGTCCTGGTCAGCAGGGCGATCCTGCGTGGCCGCGGATTCTTCCGCACCGCGTTCTACTTCCCCTCCGTGACGAGCTCGGTCGCCATCACGGTGCTCTGGCTGTTCCTCTTCTCGACCGCGGGTGTCGTGAACGAGGTGCTCTCGTGGGTCGGCATCAACGGTCCGAACTGGTTCAACGACCCGAGGGGCATCGTGCACGTCGGGCTGGGAGCAGTCGGCATCGACGCGGGCCCCCAGGCGCTCACGGACAGCGGATTCCTCGGGATCTCGTGGTGGGAGTGGCTCGCCGGCCCCTCCGTCGCCATGTTCGCGTTCATCCTGATGGCCATCTTCACCACGAGCGGCACGATGATGCTGCTCTTCATCGCGGCTCTCCAGAATGTGGGAGTCGAACTCGGTGAGGCCGGCATGATGGACGGCGCCAACGGCTGGCAGCGTTTCCGGCTGATCACCCTCCCGCAGCTTCGCCCCACCCTCTTCACGGTGCTCACGCTCGGGCTGATCGGGTGCTGGCAGGTCTTCGACCAGATCTACACGGGCACGCAGGGCGGGCCGGCGAAGACGACGGTCACTCCCGCCTTCCTGTCCTACCAATCCGCGTTCGTCGATCAGGAATGGGGCCAGGGATCGGCAATCGCCTTCATCCTCTTCCTCATCATCATCTTCTTCGCGATCATCCAGCGGTGGGTGCTCCGGGATCGCCCGGTGTCCAAGCGCAGAGCCGCCCAGTATCAGGTGAAGGGAAAGACATCATGACCGTCACCGCTGTCGCCGACGCCGTGGCCGTCGCGACCCCGGATCAGCCGCCGGCGCGCACGCGCCGATGGACCCGGGGCGCGATCACCGGTCAGGTGGTGCTCTACGCCACCCTTATCGTGCTCGCGATCATCTACATCTATCCGTTCCTCGTCCAGGTCGCGACGTCGTTCAAGACCGAGGCGGAAGCCACCGCGAACCCCATCTCGCTCATTCCGAACGTCTTCACGTGGGCGGCCTACGAGGCGCTGTTCGGCCGGAGCGCCTTCCCCCTGTGGTTCATGAACTCGGCCATCGTCACGATCTGCGTCACGCTCGGCCGCGTGTTCTTCGTGTCCCTCGCGGGTTACGCCCTCGCACGACTGAACTTCCGTGGACGCGGTGTGATCTTCGCGCTCGTGGTCGCCGTCATGGCGGTGCCCGGGGTGGTGCTGCTGATCCCCAAGTTCCTCGTGCTCAACCAGATCGGCATCTACGATTCGTACGCGGGGATGATCCTGCCGCTGCTCGTGGACGCCGCCGGCGTGTTCATCATGAAGAACTTCTTCGAGTCGATTCCGGTGTCGGTCGAGGAGCAGGCCCGGATCGACGGCGCCGGCACCTTCCGGGTGTTCTGGTCCATCGTGCTGCCGATGGCGAGACCGGCGCTCATCACGATCATCATCCTGTCTTTCCAGGGGTCGTGGAACGAGCTCAACCACTTCATCGTGTCGACGCAATCGCCGGAGCTGACCACGCTGACGAAGGGCGTCGCCTCGCTGGCGTCCGGCCAGCTCGGCCAAGGCAACCAGTACCCGCTGAAGCTCGCGGCCGCCGCGATCATGACGATCCCGGTCGCGGTGATGTTCTTCGTCTTCCAGAAGAAGATCATGAGCACCGCCGAAGGAGCCGTCAAGGGATGAGCGACGCACCTCTCGCCCCGCGCGCTCTGCAACCGCTGCTCAACGACGCGATCATCGCCCTCCGCGCGCCCACGCAGGTCTGGTCGGGCCGCTCCGGCGATCTGGGGGCGGAGCCGATCCACGGCGTCTACCACGGGGATGTCCGTCACATCAGGCAGATCACGCTCACCGTGGGCGACGCCGCGCCCGAGTGGATCTCGGTGTCGCCGGACGGCGCTTCCCGCGTCGTCTTCGGCGGCCTGCTGAGGGCACTGGATGACGGTACGCCCGACCCGAAGGTGCGTGTGCTGCGCGAGCGCGTGGTGGCGGCGGGTGAAGTAGGAGAGACCTACACCTTCCACTCGAAGGTGGAGCACGAGGTGGACATCACGCTGCGCGCGCGACTCGTGCCGGATTTCGCGCTTCTCATGGACGTGAAGGCCGGCATGCCGGAGGCGAGGGACTGGTCTCCATCGATTCCGCTCGGGGCGGGGGCCCCCTTCACCGTCTCGTCGGGCGAGCGCTCGTTCACGCTCCTCGCGGCCGACGCGGACGTCAGCCTGGACGACGGCGCCATCGTCCTCGATTGGGATCTGCGGATCGCGCCGGGCGAAGGCGCGGGTGCGTCGTGGTCGCTGTCGCTCGTAGACCCGACGCTCGTGGTGCAGGTCGCGTCGGACCACTCTCGCTGGGTGGTACCCGCACGGCCGGCGCCGGGAGAGGATCCGCGGATCGGCCGGTGGCTGGATGCCGCCCTGCAAGACCTCGACGCCCTGCGCCTGGCGCTCCCCGAGCATCCGGACGACGCCTTCTACGCCGCCGGCGCACCGTGGTTCCTCACGCTCTTCGGGCGGGACTCGCTGTGGGCCGCGCGCCTCGCGCTTCCGCTGGATCGTCGCATCGCGGCATCCACTCTTCGCGTGCTGGCTCGCCTGCAAGGTGACGCGACCGACGCGGATTCGGCGGAGCAGCCCGGCAAGATCCTGCACGAGCTGCGAGCAGCTCCGCTCGAGATGCCGGGCGAGGGCATCACCCTGCCGCCCGTGTACTACGGCACCGTCGACGCGACCGCGCTCTGGGTCTGCCTGCTCTTCGAAGCGCACGCAGCGGGCATGCCCGACGACGAGGTGCGCGAACTGCTCCCCGCCCTCCGACGTGCACTGGATTGGCTGATGTCCGCCGACACGGACGGCGACGGATTCATCGACTACATCGACGAGACGGGTCACGGGCTCACGAACCAGGGGTGGAAGGATTCGGGCGATTCGATCCAGTGGCGCTCCGGCGAACTGGCGCAGGGACCGATCGCGCTGTGCGAGGTGCAGGGCTATGCCTACGAGGCGGCGCTCGCGGGTGCTGAGCTGCTCGACGCCTTCGGAGAACCGGGGGCGACCGAGCTGTGGGACTGGGCCGCGGGTCTGAAGGCCCGCTTCGCGGAGGCGTACTGGGTCGAAACGCCCGAGGGCAGGTACCCCGCCATCGCCCTCGATGCGCAGAAGCGTCCGGTGGACACGCTGACGAGCAACATCGGCCATCTGCTCGGGACCGGTCTGTTGAACCCGGACGAAGAGCGGCAGGTCGCCGCACTGCTCGTGGGGCCGACCATGCTCTCGGGCTTCGGGGTGCGGACGATGTCGACGGATGCGGCGGGCTACTGGCCGCTCAGCTACCACGGCGGAAGCGTGTGGACGCATGACTCCGCGATCATCGCGCGGGGCATGGCGCTCGCGGGGCTGCACGAGCAGGCCGGAGCAGTGATCGACGGCCTGCTCGCCGCGGCCGAGGGGTTCGGCTTCCGGATGCCGGAGCTGCACAGCGGCGACCCCCGCTCGCAGACGTCGCTTCCGACGCCGTATCCCGCGGCGTGCCGCCCCCAGGCGTGGTCGGCGGCGTCGGCGGTGGCCGCCGCCCAGATCGCGCGACGGCTTCCGCCCGGCGCCGCGCTCTGACCCTCGAGAGGCGACATCGCGCGCATAGAATGCGGCCAATGGACGAGTCAGCCGCCCTCGATGTGACCGCCGCGCGAGCCGTGGAGACGGGCGACCGTGATCGCCTGCTTTGGACGGACGCGGATCGGGACTGGGCCAGTCGTGCCGCCGCCGAGGTGGTCGGCGAGGGGGCGGGTGAGGACGCCTTCCTGGCACGGCGCGCACGGCTCGTGCTCGAGCGGATCGGCCCTCGGCAGCCCGCGGTGACGCGCGCGGTCCGTGCGCTCCGGTGGCGCGGCTGGGTGGGCGCGGCGGTCGTTCTGAGCGCATTCGTGCTGGGGCTGATCGTCGACCGGATCGGAGGCGGAACGAGCATCAATCTCCTGGCTCCCCCGGTCTTCGCCCTGCTCGTGTGGAACTTCGTCGTCTACATCACCCTGCTGGTGCGCCTCGTTGCGTTCCGCGGCTCACCGGGGCCCGTGCGGAGCCTGCTCATCCGTCTCGCCGCGGTGCGGACGCCCTTCTCGCGCCGGCGCGGGGACGACGCCGCAGAGGCCCGCCGGTCGATCCTCGCGGCGCTTCCCTCCGATTGGGCTCGCGTCGCGGCGCCGCTCTACGGCGCGCGAGCGGCACGCGTGCTGCACATCGCCGCCGCCATGACGGCGCTCGGCGTGATCGCCGGCCTCTACCTGCGCGGTCTCGCGTTCGAGTACCGCGCGACGTGGGAGAGCACCTTCCTGGGCGCCGAGCAGGTTCGGGCCCTGCTGGCCACGACCCTCGCCCCCGGTTCTTGGCTCACCGGCATCCCGGTGCCCGACACGGCATCCGTGGCGGCGATACAGCAACCCGCCAGCGAGAACGCGGCGACCTGGATGCACCTGCTCGCCGGCACCGTCGTGACCCTCGTCATACTGCCCCGGGTGGCACTGGCCGCGGTCGCGTGGATGACCGAGCGGCGCCGCGCCGCCCGCGTCTCCCTCCCGCTGTCCGAGCCGTACTACCAGCGGCTCGTCTCCTCTTACGTCGGCGGCCCCGGTCGAGTCCGCGTCGTGCCGTACAGCTATACCGCGTCGGCGCAGGCGCGAGCGGGGCTCGACGCGATTCTGTCCCGTGCCTACCCCGGCGCCGCCGTCACGGTGCAGGCGCCCGTCGCCTGGGGCGACGACCGGGCTCTGGCGACGCTCACGGGGTCTGACGCGAAGGAGGACGTCGTCCCCCTCTTCACCCTCGCGGCAACGCCCGAGCGCGAAGCGCACGGCGCCTTCCTCGACGCGATCGCCGCGCTGCACACGACGGGGAATCCGCTGATCGCGATGGTCGACGAATCGGGCATCCGTCTTCGCTGGCACGACGACGAGCAGAAGATCGCGGGCCGCCGTGCGGCGTGGCGCGACCTCCTCGACGAGCACCGCGCCACGGCCCTCTTCGTCGACCTGAGCGCCCCGGATCTGGCGAAAGCCGAGTCCGCGCTGGTCGGGGCATCCGCCGGACGACCAGACGGCCCGCCCCGGAGTGCGCGGTGAGCGACGCCGTGACCGTCGCCGGGATGGATGCCGGGGCGATCTCGCTCTCGCTCATCTCGCACACCAACGCGGGGAAGACGACACTGGCCCGAACGCTTCTCGGCCGCGACGTCGGCGAGGTGCGCGACGCGCCGCACGTCACGGACGAAGCGACACCCTTTCCGCTCGTACAGACCGCCGAAGGGGACCTGCTGACGCTCTGGGACACGCCGGGCTTCGGCGACAGCGTGCGGCTCGCCCGGCGCCTCGGTCAGAACGGCAGCCCCATCGGCTGGTTCCTCTCCCAGGTCTGGGACCGCTACCGGGATCGGCCCTTCTGGCTCAGCCAGCTGGCGGTCCGCAACGTTGCGGAGCAGGCCGACGTCGTGCTCTACCTCGTCAGCGCGGCGGAGGAGCCCGACGACGCGGGCTACCTGCAGCCCGAACTCGAGGTGCTGGGATGGATCGGCAAGCCCGTCGTGGTTCTCCTCAACCAGACCGGGCCGCCCCGTGCTCGAGGCGCGGACGCGGACGAGGATCGGTGGCGCGCGGCGGTCACGGGCGCCCCGCACGTGCGGGGCGTGCTCACGCTGGACGCGTTCGCGCGCTGCTGGGTGCAGGAGTTCACCCTCTTCGCCGCCGTCGGCGCTGCCCTGCCGGACGACAAGACCGCGGCCTTCACCCGGCTGCTGCACGCGTGGGGCGAACGGCGGATGGCGCAGTTCGATGCGGCCATGACAGCGCTGGCTGTCCCCATCGCGGCCGCAGCCCGGGACCGGGTCGTGCTGCCGCCGGAGCCCCTCACGGCCCGGATCGGAGGCTCCGTCGGTCTGCAGAACGTGGCGCGCACACAGGCTCGCGGCGAGGCGGAGCGCACCCTGGCCGAGCGGCTCGAGCTCGATCTCCGCCTCACCACCGAGAGCCTCATCGCGATCCACGACCTCGAGGGCCGTGCGGTGGGCGAGGTGCTGCAGCGGGTGGCGAGCGACGTGCAGGTGGAAACTCCGGTGGATGCGGGGCGGACCGCAGCCCTGTCCGGCGTGGTGTCCGGTGCCCTCACGGGGCTCGGCGCCGACCTCATGGCCGGTGGACTCACGTTCGGAGCCGGCATGGTGGCCGGGGCGATCATCGGCGCGCTCGGGGGCGCGGGCATCGCCCGTGGCGTCAACGTCGTGCGCGGCAAGAACGAATCGAGCGTGCGCTGGGAGGAGGCCTTCCTCGACGGACTGGTCACCTCGGCGTTGCTGAAATACCTGGCGATCGCCCACTACGGCCGAGGTCGCGGGGAGTGGAAGGAGAGCGAGTATCCGCCGTTCTGGCGGCCGCTGGTCGTCGATGCGGTACTGGACAACGCCGAGCGGCTCGCAGCGGTGTGGGCGCTGCGCGCCGAGAGCGACGGGGGTGAGCGCCTGGAACGGGAGCTCCATGGCCTGCTTCGCGACATGGCGGTCCGGCTCTTCGACAAGCTGTATCCCGGCGCGCTTTCCGCCGCTGTCCGGGCGCGCTGATCGGAGTGCAGCGAGCCTCGGCGGGAGAGGAGGCCTGCCCGAGTCAGTCGACCTGTGCGACCGTGCCGCCCGTCAGTGCGACCAGTTCGTCGAAGGTCATCGGGAAGACGGTGTGCGGTGTGCCGCCCGCCGCCCAGATCTCGCGGAACACGGCCAGGTCGCGATCGATGACCGTCGTCAGCGGCACCGGATGACCGGTCGGTGCCACTCCCCCGATGGCCTGCCCCGTTGCCGCGCGCACCTGCTCCGGCGTGGCACGCGCGATGCTCCCGCGGCCGAGGCGTCCGGCGAGCGCCGCCGTGTCGACCCGGTGAGCGCCGCTCGTCATGACGAGGAGCGGCTCCCCGTCCGACCAGAAGACGAGGCTGTTGGCGATCGCCCCGACCTCGATGCCCAGGGCTGCGGCCGCGAGCGGCGCCGTGGAAGCGGCATCCGGAAGCACGACGATCTGTCCGCGGATGCCGGCCTCGGCGAGGCGTTCGGCGACGATGCGGCTGCGTTCGGGGAGTGCGACGGTCACGTCTCCAGCCTATTGGCGGTGTCGGTCGTCGGTCGTAGCCTCGTGACCGCGGGGAGCCGATGAAGGGACGACATGGCCGACAACATCTTCGATCCGGACAACCCGGCGCACGCGAAAGCGCTCGGGATGCTGGACCGCGACCTGATCGCGTGGATCACGACTCTGGGAAGCGATGGCTCGCCCCGGGCGGTTCCCGTCTGGTTCCTCTGGCACGACGGCACGATAAGTATCCTGAGCGAGCCGGTATCGCACAAGGTGACGCACATCCGCTCCGACCCGCGGGTGCTCGTGCACCTGCATGCGGGCGGTCCGACGGGGGATGACGTCGTCGTGCTGCGCGGCACCGCGACCCTGACGCCGGATGGCGCGGCCGGATGGATCGAGCGGTTCCGCGAACCGTACACGGCCAAGTACGCCGAGTCCATCGCGGCGTTCGGCATCCCCGCCGAGGCACTCGCGCAGAAGTTCAGCACGCTGATCGAGTTCCGACCCCGGCACCTGCTCGCCTGGTGAGGCGGACGGCGCGGCGTCGAATCAGGCTCTCTCGCTGAGCGCCAGGATGTTCCCCTCGCTGTCGGCGAACCATGCGGCTCGCTCGCCGGGCAGCTCCGCGACCCCGTCGACCGTCGTCAGGCCGGGGAAGTCGTAATCCATGAAGGTCACGCCCTTCTCCCGCAGCGCGGACATGGCAGCGGCGAGGTCCTCTGTCTCGATGGCGAACACGGTGTTCTGCGCCGTCCCCGCGTAGCTCGTCTGGTAGACCATCACCGGCACCCCCCCGAGCCGGTAGAACACCGACGCCGCCTCCTCGTCGACCTGCTCGGCCGCCAACCCCAGAACCCCCTCGTAGAACGATCGGGCTCGCTCCAGATCCGACGCGGCGATCACTGCCGCGCCCTGTGCATCTTCGAACATGGCTGTTCCCCCATCCCTGGGACTCCCCGTCCCTGGCGCAGACGGTACTCCGGTGCAGCCCGGCCCGATAGACGTCCACCGGCGCGACGCCGCGGCGGGCGCGCGCAACCGGGCGCTCTGCCGACCCGCGGGTGCTCGTGCATCTGCGCGCGGCGGTGGACGGCACGATCATCAAGTTCCGACCCAGCGCCTCCTCACCTGGCAGGCCCACCGCCGGCCGCGCCCGCCTCGGTGCGCGATTCAGGCGCAACCGGTGGGAATCGGCGCCGCGTCTCCTCTGGAGACTCATCCCACCCCAATCAGCCTGCGTCCGGTACGGGTGACGGGGAGGAGAGCGCGCCGGCCGCTCCTCATCCCTGTCAGTGCGGCAACCACCACCTCTGGGTGAAACAGGATGTCCTCCGCGATCGGGCGAATGGTCGCGTAACCGAGCGCTGCGAGTGCGAGGTCGCGGCGGCGGTCGCGCTTCTGTGCACGCCATCCGGCGTGGTGCGCCTCGGAGTCGCACTCGATCACGAGCCACCCGTCGAGCACGAGGTCGACGCGCCCGACGCCATCGATCGCGACCTGCAGCTCGACCTCGAACCCCAGCGCTCGGGCGATCAGCCGCACGAGGGTCTCCGGACCCGATTCTGCCCTCCCGTCCAGGTGCCGGCGGAGCACTCGGCGCCGAGGCACCACGTGCGCGAAGATCTCATCCAGATTCGACTCATCGATCAGTCGCAGGTGCAGAGCCGAGTCGAGCGTCGCCACGGCGGCGCGCGGCGGCTGGCAGTTCGTCGCCTGAATCAGCGCATCCATCACCTCAACCCGCGCGGAGCGCGGATGCGGCTCCCGGCAGAGCGACGCCCAGTGCAGGCGCACTCTCTGACCCGTGTCCCGGAGCCGTGAGGCCGAACGTGGCAGGTGCACATGCACGGTGCCGTTCGAGATCACGAACACGCCCATGCGCGCCAGTACCGAGACGCACGCAAGACGGCCGCCGACCGTGGCGGCGCACCGGCTCTCCACCGAAGCGTCCGCCGGAAGATAGACACCGGCCCTCGCCCGAACCAGCGCATCGCCGTCGATCGCACCGGCGATCTGGCGCCGGCTCAGGCCGGCAACACGTAGGTCGCTCGTGCGGAACAGCAGGTCCACGACGCCTTGCGGCCGGGACAAGAGGATCTCCTGCAGTGGGTCGACGTCGCGCATCAGCATCCGCCCACCCTGACCGCCGCCCGAACTACTCATGGGCAGGGGACGACGACTGTGGACGCGGGCCGCTAGCTCGTCCGCTGGGGAGGAGGCCGGGGCTTCGCGATCCCACGACCCGCGCACCGCCCGCAGGCTTCCCGGTGCCGCGATTCGTGTACCGCAGTCAGGCTTGACCGTCTGGTGCGCTGCCGTTGCCGCCTCATCGGGTCACTTGCGTCACGGCGAGCCTGATTCCGGCCCGCGAGTCCCAGTGATCCCGTGTCCCGCCGTCAGGCTTCCGAGTGCCGCGATCCGTGTGCCGCATTCAGGCTCGACCCCGTGGTGCACTCTCGGCGCGGCCACGTAGGGGCGCTTGCGTCACGGCGAGCCTGAATCCGGCCCGCAGTCGAAACCCGCCGACCCCGGAGCACGGCTCAGGGAGCTCAGTACCGGAGACGCGACCGCCCTCCAGCTGAGCAGTGTGCTCAGTATTCGCGCGCCACGTTGAACAATCGGCCGTGCAGTGGTCCAATGGAAGGGATGCCGCACCGACGCGCATCGCACACGCTCCGCCCGGATCCCACGAAGATCGGGGCCGACTGATCAACGAGGACCACAATGTCTGCGAGCCTGCCCCTGCCCGACTTCCGCCACGAACGCGTCGAAACCCTCACCGGCCGGCGCAGCGGACTCTTTCTCGCCGTAGCGCTGCACTCCTCGGTGCTGGGATCGGCACTGGGCGGGGCTCGCCTCTGGACGTACCCGCACTGGAGCGATGCCCTCGGCGATGCCCTGCGCCTGTCGGCGGCCATGACCCTGAAGAACGCGGCGGCGGGCCTCGACGCGGGCGGCGGCAAGTCCGTCATCCAGCTGCCCGAAGGGACCGTGCTGGATGCCGAGCGCCGCCGCGCGGCGTTCCTCGATCTCGGCGACGCCGTCGAGTCGCTGCACGGCCTCTATCGCACCGCCGAGGACGTCGGGTCGACGACCGAAGACATGCTCATCGTCAGCGAGCGCACCGGCCACGTGGTGGGCCTTCCCGAAACCGGCGGCGGGTCGGGCGAGCCGGCCGGCCCGACCAGCCTCGGGGTCTACGAGTCGCTTCGCGCGACGCTCGAGCGCGTCACCGGCTCGGCCGATGTCGAGGGGCGCCGCATCACGATCTCCGGCATGGGTCAGGTGGGCAGCCGACTCGCCGTGCGCCTCAGCGCCGAGGGCGCCCGCCTCACCGTCACCGACGTCAACCCGGCGAAGCGGGACCTCGGGAGCCAGCTCGGCGCGGAGTGGATCGCCCCCGGCGAGGAGCACCTCATTCCCGCCGATGTCTTCGTGCCCGCCGGCATCGGCGGCCTCCTCACGGACGAGGTGATCGACTCCCTCGACGCCCGTGCCGTCTGCGGACCGGCGAACAACCCGCTCGCCGATCACTCCGGCGCGGACCGCCTGGCCCGGCGCGGCATCCTCTACGCCCCCGACTTCGTCGTCAACGCCGGGGGCGTCATCTACCTCGATCTCGAGGCGAAGAAGCTCGGCACCCGCGAGGAGATCATGGAGCGCGTCGCCGGGATCGGCGATACCGTGCGCCGCATCTTCGACGAGGCCGAGTCGGCCGGCGTGACGCCGCTCGAGGCCGCCGAGGCCTTCGCCGCCGAGCGGCTGCGCACAGGCGCGACCGTGCGGGAGCACGCCCTGGCGTGAGCCTTCCGCCCGGCGAGGGTGCTCGGACTGAGTTCCGCGGGTCGTGACACTCGGTCGCCGGGATGGCAGGATGAACGGGTCGAAGGAGACGCCATGTTCACGAGCCCGCTGCCCGACGTCGAGATCCCTGAGGTCTCGATCTACGACTACCTGTTCGGCACCCTCGCCGACGAAGACCTCGGGCGCGTCGCCCTGATCGACCCGGCATCCGGAGCGGAGACGACGTACGGCGCGCTGCGCGCTCAGGTCAACGGATTCGCCGGCGCCCTCGCCGCTCGCGGGGTCGGCACCGACAGCGTGCTCGGTCTGCTCTGCCCCAACGTCCCGGCCTTCGCGACGGTGTTCCACGGGATCCTGCGGGCGGGCGCGGTGGTAACCACGATCAACTCGCTCTACACCGCGGGCGAGATCGAGAAGCAGCTGCGGGATGCCGGGGCCACCTGGCTCATCACGGTCACGCCGCTGCTCCCCGGCGCCTCGGCGGCCGCCGAGGCCTGCGGCATCCCGGACGACCACGTCATCGTGCTCGATGGGGCCGGCTCTGAGAGCGCGGACCGGCACCCGAACCTGCGCGAGCTGCTGATGGAGCAGAGCCCCGCACCCGAGGTGAGCTTCGACCCCGCCACGCATGTCGCCGTGCTCCCCTACTCATCCGGCACCACGGGCATCCCTAAGGGCGTGATGCTCAGCCACCGCAATCTCGTCGCCAACGTGCAGCAGTGCCGCAGCAACATCGAGCTGACCGAGACCGACCGCGTGCTCGCCGTTCTGCCTTTCTTCCACATCTACGGCATGACCGTGCTGCTCAACCTGGCGCTGCGCCAGCGGGCGAGCCTCGTGACGATGCCCAGGTTCGACCTCGTGGAGTTCCTGACGAACATCCAGAAGTTCCAGTGCACCTATCTCTACATCGCGCCGCCGATCGCGGTGGCCCTGGCGAAGCATCCCGTCGTCGATGAGTTCGACATCTCGAGCGTGCACACCGTCTTCTCCGGCGCCGCCCCGCTCGACGGCGATACGGCGCAACTAGCGGGGAGCCGCATCCACGCCCGCATGATGCAGGGCTACGGCATGAGCGAGCTGAGCCCCGTTTCCCACGCGATGCCGTACGAGCGGCACGACATCCCGGTCAGCTCGGTCGGAACGCTGCTTCCCAACCAGGAGTGCAAGCTCATCGACACCGAGACGGGCGAGGAGATCACCGAGATCGGCGAGGACGGCCGCACTGCCGGGGGGGAACTCTGGATCAAGGGGCCGAACGTCATGCTCGGCTATCTGAACAAGCCGGAGGCGACGGCCGAGACGCTGGATGCCGACGGCTTCCTGCACACCGGCGACATCGGCGTGTACCACCGGGGCGACTACTTCTCGATCGTCGACCGCGTCAAGGAGCTGATCAAGTACAAGGGCTACCAGATCGCTCCCGCCGAGCTCGAGGCGCTGCTGCTGTCGCACCCTGCGGTGCTGGATGCCGCAGTGATCGGCGTGCTCGATGACGAGAGACAGGAGATCCCGAAGGCGTTCATCGTGCCGGCGCCCGGTTCCGGTCTGACGGAGGACGCGGTGATGACCTTCGTCGCCGACAACGTGGCTCCCCACAAGAAGATCCGCCGGGTCGAGTTCATCGAGGCGATCCCCAAGTCGACCGCGGGCAAGATCCTGCGCAAAGACCTGCGCGCGCGGGAGACGGCGACCGTCTGAGCGGGTTCTCCTCGCTGGTCGCCCCGTGACGGCTCTCACCGGCCGCCACCCGTTGCCACTGTCCCCACCCGATGGTTATCTGGTCGCATGGATACTCAACGGATCTTTCCCGGTCTGGCCGTCTCAGACATCGAGGCGGCCCGCGCCTTCTACGCCGACGTGCTCGGCCTGCCCGTCACCGAAGAGAACGGATTCCTGACCCTCGATCTCGGCGACGGCGGCGAGCTCTTCGTCTACGGCAAGGACAACCACGTGCCGGCCCAGCACACGGTGCTGAACTTCCAGGTCGGCGATCTCGACGCGGCCGTCGATGAACTCGCCGGGAAGGGCGTGGAGATGCTGCGCTACGACGGCATGCACCAGGACGAGCGCGGCGTCGTCCGTCCGGCCAACCCCGACCAAGGCCCCGAGATCGCCTGGTTCGCCGACCCGAGCGGCAACGTTCTCGCCGTGATGCAGGGATGAGGCCCGTCGAGTCGGTCTGGGACTACCCGCGCCCGCCGCGGGTCGAGCGCGTCGACGATCGCGTCACCGTGATGTTCGGCGGGGAGGTTCTCATCGACACCACCGACGTCGTCCGGGTGCTCGAGACGTCGCATCCGCCTGTCTACTACCTGCCGATGGATGCCTTCCCTCCGGGCGCGCTCGCCCCGGCCGCCGGCGCCTCGCTGTGCGAGTTCAAGGGGGCGGCGAGCTACCTGTCGGTCGCCGCCGGCGGCCGCACGGCCGAAGCCGCCGGCTGGACGTACCCGAGCCCGTGGAAGGGCTATGAGATCCTGCGCGGCCGCGTCGCGCTGTATCCCGGACGGATGGATGCGTGCACGGTCGCGGGCGAGCCGGTGACGCCGCAGGAGGGCGACTTCTACGGCGGCTGGATCACGTCCTGGGTCACCGGCCCGTTCAAGGGTGCTCCCGGAACGCGCGGCTGGTAGCGCCCGCGCCGCAGACGAATGGATGCCCCGGCCGGCCGGCCGAGGCATCCACCCGTCACCGTGCGCGACTCGCGCTCACCACGTCGAAGGCGGCGGGGGGCTGACCACCGGTGGGCGGTCGTCGCAGGTGATGGTGTTCGGCAGCTCCCAGGCCGCCATCCACGGGCCGGTTGTGCCGGCGCCGTCGTTGCCGCCGAGGTCGGTGACCGCGAACTCCGAACCGCTCGGCAGGAAGTTGAACGAGCCGCAGTTGTTGATGCCGACCGCCCCGACGTTGCGCGCGTCCACGTTCAAAAACGACGCCCCTCCGGCCACGCGCGCGCTCAGCACCGAGGTGCCGGTGCCGTCGACGCGCACGTCGGCGAAGGCGACGTCCGTGATCTTCACGACGTCCTTCACGGGCCAGTCCGAGACCATCATGATGGCGTTGTAGGTGTTGTCGAGGTAATGGTCGCCGGTCACGCGGATCGCGCCCTCGATCGAGCGGTCGAGCGCGAAGATCCAGATCGCGCCGAGTCCTATGTTCCAGTTCAGCTCGTAGGTTCCGGCCCGCACCGTGGTGTTGTCCGTGAAAGCGAGGGTTCCCTCGAAGGCCGTGGCACCGAACCGCGAACCGGCGTGCAGACCGCTCCCCTCCCGCACCGGATCGGCGACCAGATTGCCCGAGACGGTGTTGTCCGTGCCGCCGTAGACGGCGATGCCGTTTGCGAGCGTCGGAGACTGCACGGTGTTGCGTTCGAACGTGTTTCCTGCGTTGGCGGTGCCCTCCGACCACAACGCGAGACCGTCGTCGCCCGTGTTGCGCACGAAGTTGTTCGACACGGTCGAGTTCGTGACGCCGCGATGGAAGTTTACGGCATCGGCGATCTGGTCGACGATGATGTTGTCGCGGACGGTGACGCGCTCCATCGGCCCGTCGAGCCAGATGCCGACCTTCGTGTGCTGGATGTGCAGCCTCGAGAAGCTCGAGTCGCTGAACGCTCCGCCGATGCCGTTGACCTGGTCCGTGTCGATGCGCTCACGCACGTCCCCTTCGATCGCGAAGCCCCACAGGTGCACGTTGCGCGAGCCCCCGGCCGCGGCATCCCTGCCGTAGAACCCGACGCCGGTGTGCACCGACCCGTCGGGCGACGGGCTCGCCAGGGCGACCTCGCGGCCCTTGATCTTCGTGTACCAGCTGCCGGCTCCCTCGATCGTCACGTCGTCGACCAGGATGTGACGATCGACGCGGTAGGTGCCCGGTGGGATGTATACCTTGAGCTTGAGTTTCTTGGCGGCGGCGATCGCCTTCTCGATCGCCGGCGCCGAGTCCTTTCCGCCCGACGGGTCCGCGCCGAAGAGCAGCACGTTGGAGGCGGCGAGGCGCGCGTGCGGGCGGCCCACGAGCTCGGTGTCGATCAGGTCGATCACCGTGCTGGCCGCCGGCGTGCCCACCGGGGCGGTGAGGCGAAGCACTTCGCCTGCCTTGTAGGTCCTGCCGAGCAGCAGCCGTTCCTCGTCGAAGTACTTCATCGGCCGAAACGGCGTCTCGAACGTCGGAGCGGGAGTGGTGAACGCGGGCACGCAGGCGCACTCCGTGACCCACCAGTCGGGGTGCAGCAGGCCGGCCGCGGGATCGTTGGTGAAGGGGTACTGGTTGTAGAGGTACGCGTACGCCGACGTCAGCGTGAGCGTCTTCACCTTCTTACCGCCGACACCGATCTGCAGCGGGGCCGTGATGCCGCCGCCGCCGGCGGCATCCGGGATGCTGTACCGCACGGTGACCGCATTCGTGGCTTCGGGCAGCGTGACCTCCACGTACTGCCCCGGCGCGAGACTCACCGCTTTCCGCCCGGACGCCTCGGCGGCGAGCGTGTAGGCCGTGCGATCCGCGGCGACCAGGGCTCCATCGGTCACGCCGTTCTCCGCCTCCTGCTCGAGGAAGGGCACGTCGGCGCCACGGCCGGCCACCAGCGCAGGGTCGAGCGCCGCACGGGTCACCACCGCAGGAGGTGGGGCGGGGTCGGCGGATGCGGGGGCCGCGACCGCGACGAGCGTCGTCGTCACGAGAGCCACGGCGACGATGCCGCTCAGAAGCCGGTGCGGTCGGAAAGGGGGACGTGTCATTGTCGACTCGCTTCACTCGGGGTGGCGCCCGGGCGCCGAAGTGCCTCGAATCTAAGGGACGGGCGGCGTCTCTACAAGGTCGTGTCCACGATTGTCGAGAAACCGTCGACTTTTTGCGCGGTCTTGCCGATCTTGCGCGGCGCCCTACTCATTCGGGGCGCACTAGAGTCGCCTAGGGGGCGCGGCATTTGCGCCCCGAAGAACGCAACGCGCCCCAAACCCGTCTGCTCTCCGGTTCGGGGCGCACCGGTGCGCTCTGGGGCGCACGACTTCCGCCCCAAAGGGATTGAGGCGCCCCAAACCCGCGCCTGAGGATACGAACGCCTACCGAGCCCCGAGACCGAGGCTGCAGGCGCCCGGGCCCGTCCTTCGTGTCTCGCGCCGCCGGTGCGCCCCTCCGAGTCCGTACGCTGGACCGGTGCCCCAGCGAACGTCCCCTCTGCACCATCGCCCTCCACCAGTGCCCGTGCCGGCAGCGTCCGATCCGAAAGTGTCCCGGCCGGGAGCGTGCCGGCCGTGACCGTCGTCGTGCCATGGCGCCCCACGCCCTCACGGGTCCCGGCATTCGACTTCGTGCGCTCGTGGTACGTCCGGCACCTTCCCGAGTTCGCGCTCCGACCGGTCGACACCGACGACGATGTGTTCGTGCTTGCCGCGTGCCGCAACCTCGGCGTCGGCGGGGCCGGGCTCGACGACGTCGTGGTGATCAATGACGCCGACACGCTCCCGGAGCCGGCCGCGCTCCGCGCCGCGGTGGCGGCCGCCGCGACCAGCGGCCGGGTGCACCTGCCCTATACGGAGTACCGCTGGCTCGGCGCCGAGGGCACCGCCCAGCTGCGCGCAGGCACGGCCCCTGAGGACTGCGCGTTCGACCTGGTGCGGGGCGCCTGCTCGGGCGTGTACGTCACGACCCCCCGCACGTGGGCGGCGCACGGCGGGCAGGACGAGCGCTTCCGTGGCTGGGGTTTCGAGGATGCCGCGTGGTATCTCGCGCACCAGACGCTGCTGGGCGAGCCGCCCATCCGCCACGACGGCCGCGTGTACGCGATGCACCACGTTGCCGAGGTGCGGGCCGGCACCCGGTACGACGCGAACGCGGCGCTGATGGACCGCTACCGCGCCGCGGCCGGGGACGTCGACGCGATGGCTCAGCTCGTCGCGGAGCGCCCCGCGGTCAGCACCTCGTAGGCGATCGCCGGCCCCGGGCGGCGCCGCTGCTCGCGGGCGACCGCGTCGAGGAGCGCCCGCTCGGCGGCTTCCAGCTCCCCGATGTGACGGATCGCCTCCGCCAGCTCCTCCACCGACGCCGCGTTCGGGTCGAGGGCGAGACCTGTCCCCGTGCGCTCGATCGCCGCGGCGCCCGCGAACTGATCCGTCGAGAAGGGAAGCACGAGCAGGGGCACGCCCTGCCCCACGGCCTCCGTCACCGAGTTGTTGCCCCCGTGCGTGATCGCCAACCGCGCGCCGCCGAGCAGCCGCACCTGTGGCAGGTAGTCCCGCACGAGCCACCCTTGCGGCACGCCACCGATGTCCGCGATCGGCGTAGATCCGGTCGCGATGGCGGCCCGCATCCCCAGCCGGGACAGCGCCTGCGCAACGCGCGCCAGCACGTCGCCCCGCACGGAGAGGAAGCTGCCGAAGCTCACATAGGCGTAATCCCCTGCGCCGGCGATCCAGTCTTCGACCTCGGCGTCGAGGGCCTCGACGCGCCGGGTCGATCCGAGGAACTCGTGCGCGGGCAGGGCGCGCCCATCGCCCTCGGCGAGTTCGCGGGGGTAGTTGTAGAGCACGAGATCCCCGTGCTCGCCGAATGCGTCGGCGGTCGGCACCGCCCCCGGGTCGAGGGCGCGCGCCGTCCGGTTCCATTCGTCCGTGAACCGTGCCGACACCTCGTCGCAGAGCGCACGCAGCGATCCGAGGTCGCCCGCGTCCGGCCGGAACGCCTTCGGCCAGAACGGCGGGTATCCGTAGACCTCCCCCGAGACCGGAAGGGCGGTCGGATGCCCCAGCACGACATCGCCGAAGGGAATGCCGGCCGTCTGCAGCGCGAGCCGCGCGCTGAAGGCCAGGTGGTCGATGATGATGGCATCGGGGCGCACCGCCTCGACGGCCGCGAGAGTCCGGCGCCCGGCATCCACGGGCTGCCACATCAGGTCGGTCAGCCGCTCACCGGCCTGATAGCTCAGGGTGGGCACCATGCCCCGGCGCGTGGCGTCGAAGAACCCGCGCAGCGAGTCGGCCTCCTCGTCGGGCTGGTCGTCGGCCCGGATGACGCGGGCATTGCTGCCACGGCCGAGCGGAAGGTCGTACCGCTCGAGGCCGAACTCGCGCACGAGCGGATCCGTGGCCGGGCCTGTGGCGACGACGACCCGCTCCCCCGCGTCTCGCCACGCGGTCGCGAGGGTGGCCAGGGGAAGGAGGTGCGACGCGTAATCAGGGCTGATGACCAGCAGCGTCACGCCGACGCTCCGGCGGACTTCAGAAGCGCAGCCTCCTCGACGGCGACGCCGCGATACACCGGCCCCAGGGCCGAGGCCATCGATTGGATGGTGAAGTTATCACGCACCATGTCGTGGGCGGCATCCACACGCCCATCGTCATCCAGAGCAGCCACGTCGAGGGCGCGCTCGATCGCCGCTTCGAGCCGCACCGGATCCCAGGTCTGGGTCAGCACGCCGGTCACACCGTCCTTGATGTAGGTCGCGGGTCCTCCGCCGTCGGGCGCGACGACCATGAGACCGGTGGCCATGGCCTCCAGCAGCGCGATGCCGAACTCCTCCTTGAGGCTGGCGCAGACGTAGACGCCCCGCGGCGCGAGAACGCCCGGCACGCCCAGGCGGACGGCGGCGAGCCACCGTGAGGCGATGTCGTTGGGCCGGTGACCGGCGAGGATGAGCCCCGCCTCCGCGCGGCCGGCCTCCGGAATCACCGCGTCGATGCGCTCCAGCTGCTCCCGCTCGTCCAGAGACGGCCGCTCGAGGTCGCCGCCGATGATGAGCAGGTTCGTCCGCTCGCGCAGCCCGCTTCTCGCCCAGACGTCGACGAGCGTCGCCATGCCCTTCACGCGGTGCAGGCGCCCGACGCTGACGACGAAGGGCAGGTGCCGGCGATCCTCGGGCAGCCCGGAGAGCGCGACGCGAAGGTCATCCATCGCGCCGCTGTCGCCCGATCCTGCGCTGCGATCGCTCACGGCGCGATCGATCACCTCGAGATCCACACCCTCGGCGACGATCGTGTGCCTCTCAGGGTGGGAGGTGATGTCGATGCCGACGAGCTGGTTCATGTCACGCTGGAGCTCCGGCCGGGGAAAGAGCACCGTGTGGGCGGCGTTGGACGCGAGGCTCTGCACGAGCCTCGTGCGGAACCAGAAGTGCTCACGCAGATCCACCTCGCCGAAGTCCTCGCGTGTGAGAGAGCCGGCGCGATCGAGGGACTGGATGACGGCGTGCGGGTCGGGCGCGACCGTGAAGACGACGGGGATGCCGAGTTCTCGCGCGACGTCTGCGGCGGCGAGGCTGCCGACATCCGCCATTCGCAGATGGAGCAGATCGACCTGCCCGGCCGCCCGCAGGATGCGCCGGATGCCGCGCCGCGCCGTCACGCGGAGCGGCCAGGCGGCAGCCGACGGCACCGGGTCGGCCCGCAGCGGCACCCGCCCGTAGACGTGTCCCTCATTCAGCGAGCCGAGCTCGAGAAGGTCGACCGCCGCCTGCGGCACGGGCCCGCGCGAGAGCGTGATGACCCGCGACACACCGGTCTCCGGATCGGCCACCAGGGCGTTTCCGAGACGGACGAGCAGCGTGGCGATGCCCCCGTTGTCACCTGCCCCGGCCGATGAGAGGGCCGGATCGATGTCGGCATGCAGGAAGAGCTGCGCGATCGTCAAGCCCCGGTCCCTGGCGGTGCGCCGGGCGGGCAGGGCCTCGAGGTCGATCAGCGCGAGCCGTGCGACATCGGCGAGCCGCCCCTCCCCGCCGACGAGCTCCTCGAGGGGAGCGCCTATGCCTTCGTCGCCGCTTCGCTGCCCGAGCGCCGCCACCGCGGCGATCCGCACGTCCTCGTGCTCGCGGGCGTTCGCGGCGATCCCGACCAGCAGCCGTGTGGCGATCGAGGGGCGCACGAGCCCGAGGGTCTCGACCAGCCGAGCCCGGGCCGCGGGCTCTCTCACCCCGAGCAGGGCGGTCTCCAGGCCGACGGTCAGGCTCTCCGCCACCGCCGATGACCACTGCTCGAGGGTGCGCTGGGCGAGCATCCCGGTGAACCCGCCCGCGGCGACCTGACCGATGAGACGGCCCATGGCGTCGAAGCGGGGCAGGCCGGCACCGAGTGCCCACGCGGCGTGCTCCCGGATGGTTCCCCGGCGATCGGAGAGCAGGCCGGTCAGCATGCGGCCGGCCTGCTCGTCGAAGATCCCGGCCAGGGCGTGCACGGCCGCGATCGCGGTCACCTCGTCATCGCCGTTCAGCGCCGAGGCGAGCACGCGCAGCGTGCGGACGCCGGGATTGCGGCCGGCCTCGAAGGCCAGATCATCCGCGAGGCGCATCGCGTCGATGATTCCGGGCGCTTCGCGCACCGCGTCGAGGGCCGTCTGCACACCCATCGTTGATCCCCTCACCGGCCGTGACGAGGGACGGCCGCAGTTCGAATGGTAACGCTCCGGAGTGAACCCGCGGGTGGTCTAGCGTGGGTCGGGTTCTCGGCGCACGGAAGGAGCTTCATGCGACTGGTGGTGATCGGTGACGTGGGGGTCGTCGATGACATGATGCACATCGGCGACGAGGCCATGTTCGAGGCGCTCAGAGACGAGTTGACCGCCCGGGGGGCGGACATCGTGGCGCTCTCCTCCGCCCCGCACGAGACGGCGGCGCGGTACGGCATCCGCTCGATCGCCCGCATCGGATTCACCGGCCTGGATCGGAGCGCCTCCGAAGCACGCCTTGCCGCGGTCCTCGCGGCGGCCGAGGGCGGCGCGCCCCTGGCGGCCGGCGACCCCGCCGCGGCCGTGATCAGCGCCGTCGCCTCGGCGGACGGAGTGGTCGTCGCCGGCGGCGGCAACCTCGCATCGACCTGGCCCCTGCACGTCTACGAGCGCGCGGCCCTCGCCGGCATCGCCGAGCGCCTCGGGCGAGCCTTCGTGATCACCGGCCAGACGTTCGGTCCGCGCCTCGAGGGCCGGGATCGCGAACTGGTCGGCGGGATGCTGCGGTCGGCCGCGCTCGTGGGGGTGCGGGAGAGCGCATCGCGGGCGCTGGCGGCTGAGCTGGGCGTCGAAGCGCGGGTCGGCGTCGATGACGCCAGTTTCCTTGCGTGGGACGCCCCGTCGCCGCCGGCGGGCGCATCGTCCGGTGTGCTCGTCAGCCTCTCACTGTCGCTCGGCGACGCACCACGGGCGCAGACGGTGCGGGCGATCGCCCGGCTGCTGGATGCCGCGGCCGATGCCGAAGGCGGACGCGTGGTCTTCCACGCGCACTTCGGACCGGAGCACGGCGGGACCCGGCGCGGCGACGAGGTGCTGCACGATGAGGTCCGCGCGGAGATGCGCACGCCCTCGCTCGTCATCCCGACGGGTGGCTCTGGCGGCGCGGCCGCTCTCGCCCGCGGGGCGGGTCTCCTCATCACCGGCCGTTATCACCCGGCCGTCTTCGCAGCCCCGGCGGGCGTACCGGTGCTCGGATTGGTGACCGACGAGTACACGGCGGTGAAGCAGCGCGGCGCGCTCGAACACTGGGGTCAGGGGGCGGTCGTCCCCATCACCAGGGCCGAGCGAGAAGGGATCCCCCTGGTGGGATCCCTTCGCGCCCGGCGTCCTGACATCCAGGCGGAGGCCTCCGAGCGACGACCCCTCCATCGGCGGGATGCGTCGTCGTGGTGGGATCTGGTCGCAGACCGGCTCTCGTCCGCGGGCGTCGCGTAGTCCACGGTCACGACGAGGACTCCACGATCAGAGCGTCGACGATGGAGTTGCGGCCCGTCGAATCCGGGTTCTTCTCCGACGTGGCCGACACTGTGACGGTGTGGGGGCCCGCGGGAAGCCCCCTGCTGACGAAGACGAGCTGGCGGTATTCGCGAGAGGCCGAGTAGCCGTCGATCCGGCCGACCAGCACCCCGTCGATCCGGACTTCGCTGATGCCGGACGAGGGTGTCCTTCGCGCCTCGATGCTGATCCGGGTTCCGTTGAACCGCAACGAGTAGCCGGAGTCGGCAATCCGCGGGTATCGCACCGAGCCGCCGTTGTCGCTCGGGTGAGCGCTCGTCGCCCATGACCCCGTCCACTCGATCCGGGAAGACGTCTCATCCACGACCGTGGTCATCGGTGCGCCCGGCAGTGCCGTCGGTGCGGAGTTGAACGTGCCTTTCTCGATCACTTTCCCCCATGTCTGGGCCGCGATCTTGGCCTGTCCCGCCACCGACGGGTGAAAGTAGTCCCGAGTCGACAGATCGGAGAAGATCACCGTCATGTCGTTGACCGCGCCGTCGTCGTATGTGCAGTTCAGAGCGGCCGCGCATGCCTCCTCTATGGCGAGGTTAAGGGCATCAACCCGTGACTCGACCGTGGCACGGCGACCGTGGGCGGTCCCGGACAGATCAAGCGGATCCGCGAGCATCACCGGGCACACGCCGACGGCAGCCCATACGACTCGTGCCATCCAGGAATCCCGCCCGGCCAGGTAGAGGCTCATCATGCTGGGGATGGAGGAGACGAGGACCTCTGCGTTCGGAAGCCCGGCATTGATGATCTTGAGCGCCGCAGCGTAGTCGGCGCCCACTGAGCTCGCGGCGGGGAGCTCCGTCACGCTCGAGGCGTGACATATGTTGTTGCCGCCGGAGAGCATCGTCACGTAGTCAGCCGACTCGGACACCGCGTTCGATGCCTGGCGAGGTAGATCCGAAGTCTCAGTGCCGCCTCGAGCCAGGTTGTGTGCCGTCGGGGCGGCGCCGAAGAGATCGGCGATGCGAGCACGATGCGACATGACGTCAACCGCAGTTCCCGTAGACCAGCTGTTGGGTAGGTTGTCGCCGCTCGTCCCATCGGCAGCGCCAGCCCGACTGATCGAATCCCCGAGCGCCACCATCACCTCGGGCGGCTCAGCGAGCGTTGCGGCGACCGCCGGAGAGGGGATCGCGAGCCCGGCGGGTACCAGCAAGGCGGCGGCCAGGACAACGCCGAGGGCATGACGAAGAGAGGGATGACTGCGCGGCATGTGCGTCCGATCTACTGGGGGGAGGAACGCGACGCTGCGCTTCGTTGCGCCCGACGTCCGACCGAGCGCTTTAGATGGAACGTATCAGCCGGGCGGCACCGGATCCGTCGTTTTCCTCTCATCCAGACGGGCAATTTTCCCTTTATTTTGGGCGGATCACGGGGTTCGTCCCCCTTTTGGGGGACCAAGATCGGTGAAGCGTCCCCCATGTGGGGGACACCGCTCCCTTGCCGATCGACGCGAAGCCCGGCGTAGTCCGTCGACCTCCACCACCTTGGGCGGGTGTGGGGCGCCGTACGCTCTTCGCGGCGGAGATGTGGGCCCCGAAGCGACGGGGGCGCCCCGAACCCACGAGATCGAGCCCGAACGCGACTACTGCGGCGACCGACACCAAGAGCCCGGCCGATGGCCGGGCTCTTCCTGATATGACGCGATGTCGCGACTCAGATGACTCCCATGTCGCGAGACATCACACGGTGGACCTGAGGGGATTCGAACCCCTGACCTCTTCATTGCGAACGAAGCGCGCTACCAACTGCGCCACAGGCCCGTGAACCTCCGATAGGTTATCACGGCCCACGGGGCGGACCTGCGCACCGCAGAGCGGAGGAACGGTCGGGGAAATCAGCCTGCCGCGCGACGCGCCAGCAGCTGGCGCACGTGCGCCTCGATCTCCGCATCATCGACGTTCCGCGGACCCCCGGAAGGCGAAGGGGCGGATGCCGCCGCCTGCTCGTGCACGCGACGCGCGACGGCGATCGACGGGGGCTGCCGCTCGGCGGCGTGCGCACGTAGCGCCTCCTCGCGCGCAGCGACACGCAGCGCCTCGGCGGCGTCGAGCACGGCGGCCGCGCGCGATCCCGCAGACGAGGACAGCGGGCGTGGAAGGGGGCGTGGGGTCCATGCGACGGCGCCGGCCAGTTCGACGTCCTGAACCTCGGCCTCGGGCACGGGTGCGGCTGTCTCGACGCTGGCCACAGCCCTGGCGCCGACACGCGACATCCGATGCAGCAGCAGCCCGCAGACCCCTGCGAGCGCGACACCCGACCAGAGCACGACCTGGCTCCCGGTGGACACGACGAGCCAGCCACCCCACACGGCAAGGGCGACGGCGGAGAACCCGATCAGGGTGGTGAGCAGCCGGGCACGGCGTCGAGCCCGTGCCATCCGCGCGGCCGGCATGGCGCGCGCCGCGGCGAGCGCGCGGCGGGCCTCCTCGAGTTCGGCGCTCTCCAGCTCCGCCCGCGTTCGCCGCGCCAGTCGCTGCTGCGCCAACGCGGTGCGGGCGTTCAGTTCGAGCCGCACCTCGTCCGGCGTCTCGCTCGTCTCGGCGAGCACGCGCAGGGCCTGATTGAGACGAACGGCATTGCGCTCGGCGGCGTTGTACTGGTGCCGCCCATGCCACGAGGGCAGCAGATACACCAACCAGAGGAGCGCGGCGACGAGCACGATCACTCCCCCGCCCATCACCGGCCCACCCATGTGCTCCACGGTAAGCGGCCTCGGGCCCGTTGCCGATCTCTCCGGCGCGTGTCGCCCCGACGCGGCTCAGGCGTGCAGGTGGTCGGCCGGCGGCACGGTGGCGGCATCCTGTGGAGCCCGCCCCTGCACCCACCGCTGGAGGACGCCCTCCGGAACCTCTTCGCGCACGAGTGCGAACGCGTAGTGGTCGCGCCAGTCACCGTTGATGTGGATGTAGCGCCGGCGCAGCCCCTCGTAGCGGAATCCGAGCTTCTCGACCACGCGCAGGCTGGCCTTGTTCTCGGGCCGGATGCAGATCTCCATACGGTGCAGGTGCAGCTCGGTGAAGCACACGTCGGTGGCCAGGGCGACCGCCGTCGGGGTGATACCGCGACCCGCGAAGCGCTCGCTCACCCAATAGCCGATGGTCGCCGACGCGAGCGATCCGCGCGCGATGCCCCAGACGTTCAGCTGGCCGGCGACCTCGTCGCGCTCCTCCATGACGAAGGGCACGCCGTTGCCGTCGCGATACTGCTGCAGCAGGCGGCGGATGCCGGTCTTCATGTCGAACGACACCGGCCCGTCGGGGCTCGTCGCCTCCCAAGGTCGCAGCCACGAGCGGTTGCTCAGAAGCTCGTTCTGCAGCACCCGGGCGTCACGGGGCCGCACGAGACGTATCGAGATGTCCCCGTGGCGGCGCGGCACAGAGAGATCCATGCGACCTCCCTCGAACGGGCGGCTACAGCGTTGCCGCGAACTCCTTGAACCAGGGTCGCAGCTCGGGTCCGAGGTCCTCGCGGTCGGCCGCGAGCTGCACGATGGCCTTGATGTAGTCCACCCTATCGCCGGTGTCGTACCGCCGACCCCGGAAAACGACGCCGTACACGCCGCCGCCTTCGCCCTCGGTGGTGGCGAGTTCCTGCAACGCGTCGGTCAGCTGGATCTCGCCGCCCTTGCCCGGCTCCGTGCGCTCCAGGATGTCGAAGACCTGCGGGGTCAGGACGTACCGGCCGATCACCGCCAGATTGGAGGGGGCGTCCTCCTTGGAAGGCTTCTCGACCAAGCCCGTCACCTTGACGACGTCGGGGTTGTCGGTTGGTTCGACGGCGGCGGCCCCGTAGAGGTGGATCTGGTCGGGGTCGACCTCCATCAAGGCGATGACGCTCGCATGGCGGGCGTCGTGCTCGTCGATCATGGTGGTCAACAGCGGGTCGCGCTCGTCGATCAGGTCGTCGCCGAGCAGCACGGCGAACGACGCGTCGCCGACGTGCGCTCGGGCACGGAGGACAGCGTGCCCGAGACCCTTCGGCTCGCCCTGTCGGACGAAGTGGATGTCGGCGAGGTCACTCGATTCGAGCACCCGCTGAAGGCGATCGTGGTCGCCCTTGTCCTTGAGCTTCTCCTCGAGCTCCGGGACGGAGTCGAAGTGGTTGGCGAGGTTGTTCTTGTTGCGTCCGATGATGATCAGGATGTCGCGGATGCCGGCCTGCGAGGCCTCTTCGACGACGTACTGGATGGCCGGCTTGTCGACGACAGGAAGCATTTCCTTCGGCATGGCCTTTGTGGCAGGAAGGAACCGCGTACCGAGACCTGCGGCGGGGATGACGGCTTTCATTGACTTCTTGGACATGGAATCACTCTAACGGCGGCGTGTGAACGGGATATGTCGGAGGCGACGACGGCGCCGCCTAGAATCGGGAACATGCCGCATGACGTCGATCACGAGAAGCGCGCCCTCCGCGCCGAGCTTCGTGAGCGACGCCAGCTGCTCTCAGACGCGCAGCGGGACGCCGCCGCCGCGGGTGTGCGCGCCCAGCTCGACGCCCTTGTCGACGCGCGTGGCGCTCGTTCCGTCTCATGCTTCCTCTCGACCACGACGGAGCCGGGAACACGCGAATTCGTCGAGGCGGCGGTTCGCCGCGGCATCCGCGTTCTGCTGCCCATCACCCGTGCCGACGGCCTGCTCGACTGGTCGGTGGCGACGCCGGGCGGCGACATCGCCGAGGGGCTGTTCGGGCTTCCGGAGCCGGTGGGCGAACTGCTCGGGCCGATCGCCGTCAACGACGTCGACCTCATGATCATCCCGGCGGCCGCCATCGATCGCTCCGGAATGCGCCTCGGCTGGGGCCGCGGGTACTTCGACAAGACCATCGGATCGATGGAGCGCTGCCCGCCGGTCTACGCGGTCATCTTCGACTCGGAGATGCTTGACCGCGTGCCGCGCGACGTGCACGACCAGCCGGTGACCGGCGTCGTCACCCCCACCCAGACGATCACCCTCGCGCCCACGCGGCGCTGACCCTCGACGGATACAGGACCCATGCCCACCTACGCCTATGCCTGCAAGTCGTGCGGACACCGCTTCGACGCCGTCCAGTCCTTCAGCGAGCCGACCCTGACGGAGTGCCCCGAGTGCGGTGGGCCGCTGCGCAAGGAGTACGGGTCGATCGGCGTGACCTTCAACGGCTCGGGCTTCTACCGCACCGACTCGCGGGCCGCCGCGACGAAGGCCGCGGATGCCGCCGGCTCATCGTCATCCACGTCCGCGTCCGGATCATCCGGCTCGTCAACCGGCTCGTCCGGTGGCGACTCCGGCTCTTCTTCGGCATCATCGAAATCCGAGGCCAAGGCCTCGCCCCCACCGACCGGAAAGTGACCGGCGCACGCCGGCGATGAGCGAGGAGCAGCACGTGATCCAGGGATTCAAGGAGTTCATCCTCCGCGGCAACGTCATCGACCTCGCGGTCGCGGTGGTCATCGGCGCCGCGTTCACCGGCATCGTGAACGCCATCGTCGCCGGGCTCATCAACCCGCTGATCGCGCTCATCTTCCAGGCCGACAGCCTGGGCGAGATCGTCTGGGGAATCCCCAACATCCGAGGCGGTGTGACGGACTTCAACATCGGATTGATCATCAGCGCCGTCATCAACTTCCTGGCCGTCGCCGTCGTCGTGTACTTCGTCTTCGTCGTGCCGATGAACAGGGCGAAGGAACGCGCCGCCGCGCGGGCGGGCATCGCCGAGGAAGAGGCATCCTCCCTGCCGAACGAGCAGGAGCTCCTCATCCAGATCCGCGACCTGCTCGCCAAGGACACGCCGCGCGCCTAGCGGCACACGCCCGCTCGCTCGCGCATCGCATGCATGCTGCCGGGTGCACGGCTTCCCGCCCAACGCACGGCCTGGCAACGCGACGAAGCCGTGCGCTCGGCGGCAGCCCGTGCACTCGTCGCGGTAGGTGCCCATCAGCCACGGCTCCGCGCAAGGGCGAGATGTGAAGCTTCGGGCAGTAGGAGAGCCCGCTAATAGTGCGGCGGGACGTCGAGCCGCAGCTGCGCGTCGTTCGGGCCGGAGTCCTTCCGGTCCCCCTCATCCGCCTCGTGCTGCTCGTCGGCGGGCACCGGCTCCGCCGCCGTACCGGGGGCGGGGGTCAGCTTCGCCCGCCGGGCACCGCGCACGCGCTCGACGTGCTGGCGAGCACCGTGCTCGTCACTCGACGACATCGATCGGCTGCGTGTCCGTGTCGACGGTCGGGGCCTCCGGCTCCACGCCGAGCAGCCCCGCGATGCGGGCGGCGACCGCGGCGGGGTTGCTGTAGAGGTCGAACGCGTGCACACGCACGTAGTGCCAACCCAGCCGGCGCAGCACATGGGGGCGAAGGCGCAGCGTCTCGCGCAGCGACTCCGGCCGCGACTCGGGGTCGCTCTCCACCACCACCGCCTTGCCGCCGTGCTGGGCGACCAACGGGAGGAGCCCGCGGTAGTCGACGTCCACGAGCACGCCGAGGCGGCGAAGCTCGCGCGCGAGCGCACGGGTCAGCGGGTCGGCGAGGTCCTCGAGTCGAGCCTCCCTGGCGCGCGCCGCGACCCCGGAGAGGATGTTCATCAACGTCGCCGCCCCGTACTCGAGGCGCCCGTCGTCGAAGGCCGACGGCCTGATCGACGACACGATCACCATCGAGCGGCGGGCCCGCGTCATCCCGACCGTGAGCAGGCGTTCGCCGTCGGGGGTCGAGAGGTCGCCGAAGTCGCTCAGGACGCGTCCGTGCTTGGTGAGACCGAACCCCAGGGAGAAGATCACGCGGTCGCGGCTCTCAGCCACCGACTCCTCGAGGCTCAGCACGGCGAACGGCTCCGCCGAATCGCGCGACACGAAGTCCGCGACATCCGCCCGGCCCGCGAAGGCCGTGCCGACGGCCGCGCGAACCCGCTCCGCGTGCTTGGCGCTGGCAGTGACCACCATGAGCGATTCGGTGGATCGGTGCACGGCATGCTCGACGACGAGCGTGACCACCCTGGCCACCTCGGCATCCGGGCTCTCGACGGCCCCGGTCACGGGATCGGGGGCCCCGCTGCCGCCCTCGACGTAGTCGACGGCGAGGCTGCCACGGCCGAGATACGAACCGGCCCAGGGCAGGGAGACGATCTCACCGCCGTAGAACGCGTCGTTCACGAGCTCCGCGAGGTCCTCGCCGCCGGCCCGGTAGCTGCGGGTGAGGGTGGTGACCGGCAGCAGTTCCGCCAGGCGCTCGAATACCGAGACGTCGTCGAACGGCACGTCGGCGTTCTCGTCGGCCGCACGACCGGTGGCGGTCGCGAAGGGCGTCGGCTTCTGCGTCACCGGATCGCCGAACACGACGACCTGGCGTGCTCGGCGGATGGCAGGCGTGGCCTCGGCGAGGTTGAGCGCGGCCGCGTCGGCGATCAGCACGACGTCGAAGGGCTGGTCATCCGGCACGAGCGGCACGTCGTACGGCGACGACAGCCAGACGGGGACGAGCGTGCGGAGAAGGGTCGGCGCGACACGGGCGATGTCGCGGGGCGATGCCGGGCTCGGATGCACGAGGGCGCGCTTGAGGGCAGCGGCCTCGGCCGGCTGGTCGACGATCGCGATCCGCCACTGGGTGGCGAGCTGCCACGCGAGGAGCGGCCCGGATGCCGCGGCGTGGGCCTCATCGACGAGCCGGAAGTCGCGCTCCAGCCGGTCGACCACCGAGGTGTTCGCGCCGAGCAGCGCCCGGTCGTTCTGCAGCAGGTGCTCGAGCACGGACTGCCACCACGCGAACTCGAGCTCGCCGGCGACCAGGTTCTCGGGCACGTGACGCACGGAGAGCTCGGCGAGCAGGGGCTCGACGCCGAGCCGCGACAGCTCGCCGCGCAGGGTGGCGCGCTCCACGAGGTTGTCGAACACCTTGGACTCGGCGGCGAGTCCCGCGAGCGTTCGCACGAGCTGCCCGACCGGCAGGCTCCCGAACCGCCCGGCGCGCTCCCGCCCGAGTGGGCGATCGAGTTCACCGAGGTCTGCCTCGACCCGCTGCCACGCGACCTGCACATCGGCAAGCCCCAGGGGGACCTCCGGGGTCACCCCTGCGTCGACGAAACGCTGCCACGATGTGCGCTGCTGCTGGATGCGCACGAGCGCCTCGTGCATGTCGGGCACGTGCACTCCAGGCCGCACGTACTCCTTCGCGAGCCGGCGCAGCCGCCGCCGGTTCGTGCCGCTCATCCCCGGAGCGTCGCGGCGCGAGCCGAGCGCCTGGATCAATTCGCCGAGCGGCCGCTCGAAGACGGTCGGACTGAAGCGATCGAGCGAGTCGCGGATGCCCTGCAGCAGTCGCAGGTAGTCTCCGAGCTCATCGATCGTGGCGAACGGACGCATCCGGGTCTGTGCGATCAGCGCGTAGCCGCGCTCGAGCAGCGCCGGCACGTCGACCCGGTGCAGGCGCCCCGCGAGCGCGTGCATCGCACGGGCCTGCTCGGTGCTGGCGAACGAGACGCCGTACCACGGCGAATCGTTGGGACCGAAGCGGAACTCGCCGAGCCGCGCCGCCTGCACGAGCTTGGCGGCCGCTTCGCCGCGGTGCTGCGAGAGACGCTCGAGAGCGGGCAGGTCGAAGCGCGCGGTGGTCGACGGTGCGGGTTCGCGGGCGGCGAGCGTCGTCAGGGCGCGGGTCGCGTCGAGTGCGGAGACGCCGAGGGACGGATGCCGCGCGGTCAGCGCCCGGCGGTAGTCGCGAAGTACGGTGCGCAGGCGCACGAGGGCGTCATCGACGTCGGCGACCTTGGGCTGCGTCGCCTTCTCGTTGCGGCCAATCGCGCGGATGAGGTCGCGCTGCAGGCTGGACGGCGAGACGGCCAGCCCGCCGAGGCCGATGCCCGCGAGGCGATGACGAACGCCCTCGAGGCTCGACCGGCGGGCGCTGACGACGAGCACCCGCTTGCCGCCCTGCACGAGCGCGCCGACCGCGTTGATGATGGTCTGGGTGCCGCCGGTTCCGGGCAGCGTGTGCACCGCGAGCGAATGCCCCGCGGTGATGCGCGCAAGCACGGCTTCCTGCTCGGCGTCGGCATCCAGAAGCAGTGTGTCGGATGCA
Organism: Microbacterium sp. DT81.1; assembly: GCF_049844955.1. Lineage (NCBI taxonomy): Bacteria > Bacillati > Actinomycetota > Actinomycetes > Micrococcales > Microbacteriaceae > Microbacterium > Microbacterium sp. DT81.1. The sequence continues at coordinate 434,044 of NZ_JBNCMA010000004.1, read as the reverse complement.
GGAGCCCGGTCATCCGCGCTGGTGATCTGCGGGTCCGGGCGGCGTACCGTCAGGGCCTCGCGGTCATCGGCGTGCCCCGCGAGCGCGTTCAGCACCGGGTGGTCGAGATCCGTCGCGTCGCGTCCCATGGCCCCGCCGATGTCCGCGAAGGTCGAGACCACGAGGCGCGGGAGGACGGTGAACGTCTCGATGGCGGCCGTTGCGGCGCGCAGCCGGTCGATCACGGGCTGTGGCTTGAAGACCCCGCCGTCGTACGCGAGGGTGGCGAGCGCGTCACCGTCGAGCTCGATCCCGAAGGCCGAGCGCACCGCCCGGACCAGCTCGGGGTTCACCTGGAACCGGCCGTGCAGCTTCAGCTCGAAGTCGGAGTGGTGGCGACGGATGGCGAGCGGCCGAAGCAGCACGGGCGCCGCGTAGGCGATGCCGCCGACCCGCCACGAGGCGAGGCCGACCGCGAGGTTCACGGCATCGATGCCCCGGACGGTGCGCAGCTCCACGTGTTTGGCGGTGATGCGCTCGGCGGCAAGTCGGGCATTTCGGAGGGCCACCTCGTCACGGAACAGGTTCGACAGCAGAGTCGACTTGCCCGTGATGAACGGCGGAAGGCTGCCGGGATGCGCCTTCGTGATGTCGATGCCCGTCTCGGGGGCGTCAACGTACTGCAACAGCGGCGAGGGTCCTCCGAGACCGCGAGCCTCGGCCCGCAGCCGTTCGCGGTCGGGCTCGGCGATGTGCATGACGCTGACTCCCACCTCCGACAGCCCCAGCTCCCCGGGGTTCACGGATGCGGCGGGCCGGTCGTCTTCTTCCCCCACCACGGCGTTTCCTTCGGCTCGCCACACACACGCCACACTATGCGCGGTCCGCACCGCACGCACGCAGGTGGACCGAGTTTCGCTCGATTGGCACCGTGACCGCCGGACGGTGGACACCGGGGGACACGCCGTCGCGATCAGCGGTTCCTCCCCAGCCCCTTCCGCCCAGGGAGTCTCCCCAGGAGGCAGCGCGACACGGTCCGGGGCCCACGCCACCGTGATGATGGGGGGATGACGAATTCCCGCTACGCGGTCACGGAAACCCCCGTTGGGCAGGCGCTGATGGCGTTCACCGACACGGGCATGATCGCCCTACGGCTCGGCGAACGCGACGTCGAGGCGGAGCTCGCCGGGCTCTCGCACGAGCTCGGCGAGATGCCGGCTCTCGATCCGCAGGCCGCGGCATCCGTGATCGCGCAGCTCGATGAATACTTCGAGGGCGCGCGCCGCGACTTCGACATCCCACTCGACTGGAGTCTGACCCGGGGGTTCCACCGCGACGCGCTGCAGGCGATCTGCGACATCCCATACGGCGAGACGGCCAGCTACGGAGAGGTGGCGATCACCGCAGGCCGACCCGGCGCCGCGCGGGCGGTCGGCACGGCGTGCCGACTGAGCCCGTTCTCACTGGTGGTTCCCGTGCACCGTGTGGTGCGCTCCGACGGGACGATCGGGGAATACGGCGCGCGGCCCGATGTGAAACGATTTTTGATCGAGCACGAGAACCCCGGAGGGCTCCCCCGATGACGACAGACCTGATCGTCGGCGACGACGGTCTCGCCCGCCCGGTGTGGGCGGCGACCGATCCGATGATGCGCGAGTACTACGACTCGGAGTGGGGCATGCCCGTACGCGACGAGCACGGATTGTTCGAACGCCTGAGCCTCGAGGCCTTCCAGTCCGGGCTGTCCTGGGCGATCGTGCTGCGCAAGCGCCCGGGCTTCCGCGCCGCATTCGCCGGCTTCGATCCGGACGCGGTGGCGGCCTTCGACGAGTCCGACGTCGAGCGCCTGCTGCTCGACCCCGGGATCATCCGGAATCGCGCGAAGATCGTGGCGACGATCGGCAACGCACGCGCCACCATCGCCCTGCGGGAGGAGGGAGGGCTGCCGGAGCTCGTGTGGGGCTTCCAGCCGGCCGAACCGCTCAGGCCCGAGCGGCTGGCCGACATCCCGTCCTCCTCGGCGGAGTCCGTCGCCTTGGCGAAGGAGCTCAAGCGCCGCGGATTCCGCTTCGTCGGCCCCACCACGGCGTTCGCACTGATGGAGGCGACGGGGATCGTCGACACGCACCTGGTGGGAAGTCACCGGCGCGGGTCGAGCGGGGTGTGGCCCGCGGACGTGTAGGCCGTCCGCGGGCCGCGAGCCCGCCCGAGCGGATCCCACGGATGGGATGCGGCGCTCGCGCGCCTCCCGTCCGCCACCCCGGACCGCCCGCGGGCCGGTGGTATGGTCGACGCTACGAAACGGCCGAGGGGCGACGGCACCCCCGAGAGTAGGTAGTGGCTTGTTCAGCGTCGACACGGCAGAAACCGACACCCAGCTCGTAGCCGGGGCCGTGCGCGAGATCGCGAAGCGCACCCGTTTTCCCGTCGCGTTCGGCGGACTCGAGGTCGATGGGGCCGTACGCATCAGCTCGGTGGTCGGCAACAGGACGCGAAGCCTCGACGGCTTGACCGTGCGCCGCGACAGGGGTCTCGGGGGCAAGGCCATGACGGAGCTGCGGCCGCGGATGACCCCGGACTACCGCACGGCCCGGCACATCACCCACGACTACGACGTGCACGTGCTCGGTGAGGGCATCACGACGCTGCTGGCCGTCCCTGTCGTCGTCGACGGCGTCACCCGAGGAGTGCTCTACGGCGGGTCATGGGACTCCGCGAACGTCGGCGACGTCGTCGCCGCCCCCGCGTTCCACGTCGCCGACGCCCTGGCCGCCGAACTGCGGATCCGCGACGAGGTGCGCCGGCGCGTGGACTCGATGGCGACCGCGGTGCCTCCGGCATCCGGCCCTCTACCCGCATCGCAGCGAGAAGAGCTCCGCGAGAGCTACGCCGAGCTGCGGGGCATCGCCGCGAGCGTTCAGGATGCCGCGCTGCGCGAGCGGCTGGAGAAGCTCGAACGGCGCCTGGCCGCACTCTCCGGCGAAGAGCACCCGACGACCGGGCCGTTCCTCGACGTGCGGCTGTCGCCCCGGGAGATCGACGTGCTGGCGTGCGCGGCGCTCGGCGCCACAAACGCCCAGATCGCCGCGACCCTGGAGCTGCGCGAGGGAACGGTGAAGGCATACCTCGGTTCCGCGATGGCGAAGCTCGAGGCATCCACTCGCCACGCGGCCGTGGCGCGGGCGCGCCGCGCGGGTCTGCTCCCGTAGCCAACGCCTGGGGCCGTGGGTAGTGTGGCGCCATGGCCCGAAAGATTGTTCATCAGCTCGTCGACGACATCGACGGCACCGTCCTCGAGGTCGGATCGGGTGAGACCATCTACTTCGCGCTCGATGGGACCGCCTACGAGATCGACTTGACCGACGCGAACGCCGCCGCGCTCCGCGACGCGCTCGCCCCGTACGTCGGGGCCGGTCGGTCCGTATCCAGCGGGCGTTCCGGTTCTTCGGGCGCGTCCAACGCGGGTGGGCGAAAGCGTCGCCGCCCCGGCCAGGAGGACTACTCCGCCATCCGGGCTTGGGCCAGGGAGAACGGGTACCAGGTGTCGGAGCGCGGCCGGGTGCCGGCCGCCGTCGTCGAGGCGTATGAGGCCGCTCACTGATCGACGCCTCCGCGGCGCGCCGCTGAGGGTCGTGTGCTCGTCGTCGCACCTTCTCACGTCTGATACCTCGCCGAAACCAAGGCGCCGCCGGGAACCGCTACCGTGACTGGGCAGGGCCTGCCTCTGCATCCACTTGCACCGCCCCCCCGGCGACGACCGAAAGCGAAGCATCCGTGATCCGTTCTCACCACCCGCTGTTGCGCGCCCTGCTCGCCGTCGTCCTCCTGGGCGTCGTGTCCTCATCGGTGTTCCCTTGGTCGCCGCCACGAGTCCACGCCGCTGACTCGTTCGCCGATGCCCGCCAGCGGTGGGCCGACTACCTGACCGGCGGTGCGGACTTCGACCCGGCAGCGCAACCGTACGCCGACGCCGTGGCTCGCGTCACGGCGACGGCTCGCGAGCATTGGGACGCGATGGACCGCACGCCCGAGGCCGAGCTCTGGGCCGATCTCTCTTCGGCGACGAGCGTGGCCGACACCCATGAGTCATACATTCGCCTGCAGGAGATGACCGTGGCGTACGCGACGAAGGGATCCGCCCTGAGGGGGAACCCCGACCTTCTCGCCTCCCTCCTCGTCGGACTGGATTGGCTGAGTGCGAACCGCTACAACACGCAGACCGTACGCGACACGAACACCTGGTACTGGGCACTCGGTATCCCGCTCGAGCTGAACGACATCACCGTCCTGCTGTACGACAAGCTCGGCTCCACCCGCATCCAGAGCTATATCGCCGCACAGACGCGGTTCCTTCCCGGCGTCTACACGAGCGGGCCGTACTCCACCGGCGCCAACCGGGCATGGTCCGTGATGGTCGTAGCCCTGCGCGGCGTCATCGCCAAGGACCCCGCCATGACCACCCAGGCTCAGAAGGGCATCGTGCCCGTGATGCAGTTCGTCACCACCGGTGACGGGTACTACGAACGAGGCGGCTTCATCCAGCACTCGACTGTCCCGTACGCGGGCGGCTACGGCACCTCCGCCCTGCGCCTGGTGAGCCAGGTCATGTACCTGTTCGAGGGGTCCCCGTGGGAGGTGACCGACCCGGCGACCATGAACATCTACAATGCGGTGCGGGTCACCCACGCGCCGTTCCTGACCGACGGCGTCAAGATGGACAGCGTGCGCGGGCGGGAGATCTCGCGCGAGTACAACCAGGATCGCGACGCTGGATCGACGACCATCAGGGCCATCGGGCTGCTCGCAGAGTCCGCGCCGGACACCGTGGCGCGCCAGCTGCGATCGGGCCTCAAGCGACTGCTGCTGGATGCCGAACTGCCGGCCTATCAGGCATCCAGCTCGATCTACGATCTCGAGCTCGCCGCCGCTGTGCTGAACGACCCCGCCGTCGTGCCCGGTACCGCGCCGGTCGGCGCCTTCGCCTTCTCGTCCATGGACAGGTTCGTGCACAGGGCGAAGACATACGACTTCGCGGTGAGCGGTTCCAGCTCGCGGATCACCAACTTCGAAACGGCTAACACGGGTGAAAACCAGAAGGCCTGGTACACCGGCGACGGCATGACGTATCTCTACACCGACGACACGGCGCAATACACGGGCAATTACTGGGCCACGGTCAATCGCTACCGCCTCCCCGGCACCACCGTGGACACCCGCAAGAAGGGGGTGAACGACGGGCGCAACTACCTCAGCCGGCAGAACTTCGCCGGCGGCCTGTCATCCGCATCAGGCACAGCGGGCGCATTCGGAATGATCCTCGACGGCGCACAGACGAACCTGCTTGCCAACAAGGCGTGGTTCAGCTTCGACAACGAGATAGTGGCCCTCGGTTCGGGCATCAACGACCCCGCGCTGTCGGGCACCGGATGGGACTCCACCCCGGTGCACGTCGAGTCGATCATCGACAACCGCCGGCTCGAGGCGGCCGATCAGAAGCTCACTGTCGACGGTAAGGGCATCACCTCCGCGACGGCCATCTCGTTCAGCAATCCCCGCTGGGCACAGCTTTCCGGGAGCCGCGGGCAGATCGGCTACACCTTTCCCGGCGCTGAATCGCTGCGAGCGGCGAAGACCTCGAACGCCGGATCGTGGTTCGACATCAATGCGAAGACCGGGTCGACGCAGAAGCGGACCGACTCGTATTTCGCACTCTGGGTGAACCACGGCGTCGCGCCGAGCAATGCGACGTACTCATATGTCGTGCTGCCGAACGCGTCCACTGCTCGGACGCAGTCCTACGCCGCCGCGCCGGAGACGATTGTGCTCACGAACACGACGGCTGTCTCGGCCGTCAAGGAGACGAAGCTGAACGCCGTCGGCGCCGTGTTCTGGAAAGATGCACCGGCGACCGTCAAGGTAGGGGGCGTGAACTTCCTGTCGGCGTCCCGAAAGGCAGTCGTCATGACGGAGGCGACGGCATCCGGCATCTCGCTGACCGTCACGGACCCGACCCAGGCGAACACCGCCGGGCTGACCGTCACGCTGAACCGACCAGCCAAGTCGGTTCTGTCGGCATCTCCCGGTGTGCGGGTCGTGCAGTTGTCACCGACGGTCATCATCGAGGTCGCGACCGCCGGCGCAGCGGGTGCACCTTTCGCGGTGAAACTCGGGTACTGACGCGCACCCGTCGCGACCGGGCCCACCGAGAAGTCGGACCCGGCCGCCGGGGAACGATGTCCCATCGCGGTGCGCGGATCAGTAGTCGTTCGGGGAGAGGTCGCCCTCGCCTTCCTCGCCGAGGTCGGCGATCACCGGATCCAGGCCCTGGCTCTCGGGCTGTTCGGCATCGGTCGGGAGGTCGTAGGAGGGGATCTCATCGTCCTCGTCAGGAATCTCATCCGGGTCGTCGCCGGTGGCGGTCGTTCCCGCCAGGTCCTCCGGCGGCACGCCGGCATCGAGCAGGGTCGTGCGGTCCCACTCCGCCTGCGCCGGGTCCTCCGCGGCATCCGGCTCGATCGACGTGTCGCCGTCGCGCAGGGGCTGGATGTCGGATTCCGACTCGGCGATGCCCGTCGACCGGCCTTCCTCGGGTGTGCTCGTCATGGTGCTCCTCTCGTGGACGTCGCGGAACGCGTCATGGCGTGACCGCGCCACTTGACGCTACGCAGACGGTTGGCGGCGCGGAGGGGCTTGACCGACCCTGCGTGCGGTGCCATGATCCGGAGGCGGCCGCTGCACCCGGGGAAACCGATTAGCCCACTCCGGCCCGCGCGTCAAGGCCAGCGCGACGCAGCACGGAGGGTGCCTATCGTCGTGGCATGCGCATCGTGTTCGGGTTCTGGATGGGCGTGATCGTCCTGGGTCTCGCCTACATGTTCGTCATCGCGCTGTCGGGGCGCTGACTCATGCTCAAGGGCATCAAGGAGCACGGGCTCAGCATCTTCTTCGGGACGATCTTCCTGCTCGCCCTCCTCGGGCAGTCGATCGCCGGCCTCTTCGTCTTCAACGAGGAGCAGCTCTCACACGGGGCCGCGCCGGTCTCGTACCTCGACTTCATCACGTCGTCCGAGTTCGTCGTCGACGTGGCCGAGAACTGGCAGTCCGAGTATCTGCAGTTCTTCCTGTTCATCCTGGCCACCGTCTGGCTCGTCGAGAGGGGTTCACCGGAATCCAAGAAGGTGGAGGACGCGGGCGTCGGCGATGACAAGAGCGAGATGGTCGGAGAGCACGCCCGACCCGACTCACCCAAGTGGGCTCAAGCGACGGACTGGCGCAACTTCGTCTACTCCAATTCGCTGCTGTTCGTCATGGGAGCCGTGTTTCTGGCGTCCTGGCTCGTGCAATCGATCGCCGGCGTGGTGGTCTACAACCAGGAGCAGCTCGAGCACGGCGCATCCGTCATCTCCTGGGCGCAGTACCTCGTCAATCCCGACTTCTGGAACCGCACGCTGCAGAACTGGCAGTCGGAGTTCCTCGCCGTCGGATCGATGGTCGCGCTCTCGATCTACCTGCGCCAGCGGGGGTCGGCCGAGTCCAAGCCGGTCGGAGCGCCGCACGAGGCGACGGCGGTCGAGTCCGAGTGAATGGTGCCCGGCCCTACGGCGTTTCCCCAATCTCCGCCGTAGGGTCGGGCACCGGAATGAGCGTGATGAGCTCTCCGCCGTAGTGAACGTCGATCCGCTTCACGGTGCGCATACCTCGGCGGGCAGCTCCAGCCGGTCGAGCTCCGCACTGATATAGGCGATCTCGTCGAACGGGTCGTCCTCGGTGTCGTCCAGGATGCGGGCCAGCGCGTCGGGGTCCTTGAGTTCGGGCAGCTCCGACGGCACGGCTGCTGAGCCGATCGTGTACGGCCTGCCGACCATGATGCGAACGCTTCCGAGAACGCCCATGCCGTCGCGGAACGGCACGACGACCGAATCGACCTGGAAGGCGGCTGACCGTTCCTCATGACGCCGGAGAACGGCATCCGCGATCTCGGTACCCGTCTCGAAGTAACCGTGCGCTGTTTCAAGAAGCTTCATGACCCCGACCTCTCATCGGCGAAGGACGAACGCTCGACCGGGGTCTGGGGTCTCCTGAATCTTAACACCCGTCCGTGTGCGTGTTAAGAGGAGTGGGCCGTGCCATCGACATAGGGCACAGGCGTCGGCTAGCGTCGGAGTCGGCATCCGTCAAGGGATGCATGCGCCGCTCGCGACGCGATTTATCCTCTCGGCATGAAGCACATCACCTACGCGCAGAAGTCCCTGCTCGTCGGCGACGCCGCCGCCGACGCGCTGACGGAGTATGCGGCTGCCGTCGCCGCTCACGCCACTGCCGACACCGTCACGCTCTCCGCCTACGGGGCGGACGGAGCGGATGTCGAGGCGACCTTCGTGCTCGACGCGGGCGTCGTCATCATGGCCGAGACCACCACGTCATCCATCCCGGAACCCGACAATGACGAGGCGGTCGAGTACATGCGCTCCCGCACGCGCATGCTGAACGCGCCCCCTCCGTCCCGGCCCGACGACCCTCTCGAGCTCGCCTTCCTCGAGGAGTACTGAGCGCGGACACCTCAGGTCATCGCATCCGGCTCCTGCCGCTCCACCGCCGCGTACGGGGCGGGCTCGGGTAGGGCATACAGACCCGAGGGCGAGTTCGCCGCGTGCACCAGGGCGTCGATCCATGCGCGATTCAGCGCGGGCGTTCTGCTGCCGTAGTACTTGTACACCAGGGAGCAGCGGGGGTGGATCCAGACGGTGGTGCGCCCGTCGCCGATGCTCGTATCGTCCTTCCACGAGAAGTGGAACGACTCACCGCGCCGCATCTTCGAGCCGATCACCAGGTGGAGGTGGGCGAGCAGCCGATCCTCGAAATCGACCTTCACGATGCCGTCGTACAGGAATTTGCCCAACCTCGACCCCTTGCGTTCAAGGATCGATGGTGCGCCACGGGCGCCGGGAGCGCTCGGGGATTGACAGAGGTCGAGCGCAGACGGTATCGACCGCATAGCCCCGCCCACGGGTGGCCTTGGTACCCTCGGAGTCGTGCAGCCGAGCAGCCTCGACCCGGTCCAGAATCCCACGCTCACCGATCCCCAGTGGGCACGCCTGGTCGCCTTCGGCGTACCGGAGGATGTTGATACCAACCACCATCTCTTCCGCTCGGGTGACGCGGACTACGACCTGATCCTGGTCGACTCCGCTGAGGTCGAGGTCGTGCGCGACTCGCTCGGCTGGGTGGAGGAGGCGGTCCTCGCGCGAATGGGTGCCCACTCGTTCGTCGGCGAACTGGGCCTGCTGAACGGTCAGGGCGCCTTCCTGTCGGCGCGGGTTGTGTCACCCGGCCGCGTGCTGCGCGTCGATCGGGCCGCCCTGCGCCGCATCATGGCCGAAGACGACGAGCTGTGCGACATCATCCTGCACGCGCTGTGGGCGCGCCGGGAGGTGCTGCGCCGTGGGCCCGCCGCGCTGACCCTCAAGCTCGTCGGCCTGAACTCCTCGCGTGAGTTCATGTTCCTCCGGCGCTTCGCCGAGCGGCTCGACCTCGTGCACTCGTCGGTGGAGCTCGACGACGGCCGGCTGGGCTACCTCAGCGAGCACGGGTTCACGCCCGACGACCTCCCCGTCGCGTTCATCCAGGGCGAACCGGTGCTGCGGGCAACTCCCGGCATCGTCGCCGACCGGCTCGGCCTGAGCTACCAGGGCGACGCCGACGAGGTCGTCGATCTCGTGGTCGTCGGTGGGGGTCCCGCCGGTCTCGCCTCGGCGATCTACGGCGCGTCGGAGGGCCTGAGCACGGTGCTGCTCGACGCCGTCGCGCCCGGCGGGCAGGCCGCCGCGACATCCCGGATCGAGAACTTCCTCGGCTTCCCGTTCGGGGTCAGCGGTGACAACCTGATCGGACAGGCGTCGCTGCAGGCCCTCAAGTTCGGCGTGCGGGTCTATGCCCCGTGCGAGGCGGTGCGCCTGCAGCCCGCCGGCGATCAGCTCGATGTGACTCTCAGCGATGGCCGCGTTCTGCGAGCACGCAGCGCGATCGTGACCTCGGGGGCCGCGTATCGCACGCTCACCCTCGACCGGTGGTCGGAATTCGAGGGGGCCGGCATCTTCTACGCCGCGACCCAGCTCGAGCTGCGCCAGGTGATCGACTCCCCCGTGGTCGTCGTCGGCGGCGCGAACTCGGCCGGTCAGGCGGCGCTGTATCTCGCCGCCAACGGCTGCCCGGTGCGGCTTGTCGTGCGGGGCTCGGAGCTCGGCACCCGGATGTCGTCCTATCTCGTCGACCGCCTCGTCGAGGATCCCCGGGTCGAGGTGCACACGCAGTCGCAGGTGGTCGGGCTGGGTGGCGGCACGTCGCTTGAGAGCGTGCGCATCGATCGCGTCGGAGAGGTGGATGCGCGTGGGCTGTTCTGCTTCATCGGGGCGGTGCCTGCCACGTCGTGGCTGCAGACCCTCGATCGCGACCCCGACGGGTTCCTGCGAACGGGCAGCGACATAACCGCCGGCGCCCTCGGCGGCGCGTGGGGTGCACTCGGGCGGGAGCCGCTGCCGTTCGAGACGTCGATCCCTCGTGTGTTCGCCGCGGGCGACGTGCGGCAAGGGTCGATGAAGCGCGTGGCCGCCGCCGTCGGGGAGGGCTCGAGCGCCGTCGCGTCCGTGCACCGGGCGCTCGCCGGCTGACCCGGCGCCTCCGGCAGACGGCCGGCGGCCTCAGCCCTCCGCCCCGCTCTCACCCCTCGGCTTCGTTGCGCCTCTCCAGCACGTCCTGCCAGTCCGCCGGGACGCGACCCGCGGGGCCGGGCGCTGGCTGGTCGATCGGCCTGCTCTCCGGCGGCGCGAGCGCCGGGCCGAGGAAGCCCTTGTTCTCGACGTAGTCCCAGAACCACGACTCGTCAGGTTCGAAGGTGCGCATGTACCGGTGTCCCGTCGCCCTGAAATGGGCGGTGGCATGCCGGTTCAGCGAGTCGTCGCAGCATCCGATGTGCCCGCACGTCGCGCACCGCCGCAGATGAACCCACCAACTGCCCTGTTCGAGGCACTCCTGACATCCCGTGCCCGAGGGGGCCACCGTCACGTCGATCTCCTGGGTCGGCATCCTGCCCCTCCGCTTGCATTCCCGCACCGGCGGTGTCCTGCGCCATGCTACCCGGCCGACCCCGGGCACGGCCGCGCTACGGGACCCGAAGCTCTTCCGGCTGCACCACGATGTCCACGAGGGCGCCGTTGCGCCACACCGTCAGCTCCATCCGGCGCCCGATCGCATGCTCGACCATCAGCCTCTGGATGCCGGTGGCACTGGTGACGGGAGTGCCGTCGACCGAGATCACGATGTCGCCTCGTCGCGCCCCCGCGGTCGCCGCCGGGCTTCCCGGAACGACCGAGGCCACCTGCATGCCCGTGCGCGATCCGACGCGTGCGGCGAGTTCCGGACTGAGCGTGATCTGAGCGCCCGCGACGCCGAGCCACGCCCGTCGAACGCGGCCACGGGTCATCAGCGCGTCGATGATCTCGCGTGTCGTCGCGTTGATCGGCACGGCGAGCCCCAGACCGACCCCGGCCACCGCCGTGTTCACCCCGACCATCCGGCCCGCGCTGTCGGCGAGGACTCCGCCGCTGCTGCCGGGGTTCAGCGACGCATCCGTCTGGATGACCTCGTCGACCACCCGGCCCGCCTGCGTCGGCAGCGCCCGTCCCAGCGCAGAGACGATGCCCGCCGTCACGCTCCCCGCCATCCCGAGCGGATTCCCGAGGGCGACGACGAGCTGACCCACTCGCAGCCTGGATGCGTCACCCCAGGGGACGGGCGGTGGCGTGGAGCCCTCGGCGCGCAGCACCGCGAGGTCGGAGAGCGGGTCGCTCCCGACGACGCGGGCGGGCAGCACCGAGCCGTCGGAGAACGCCACCTCCGCGCGGTCGGCTCCCGCCACGACGTGGGCGCTGGTGAGCAGGTGCGAGTCGGTCGAGATGACGGATGCGCTGCCCGCACCGGCGCCGCGGGCGGAACGGACGGAGACGGCCGCGACGGAGGGCAGCGTCGTCTCGACGATCCGCACGACCGCAGCCGAGTAGGCATCCAGGGCGTCTTCGGAGTCCATGCGACCATCTCAGCACCGCCGAAGCCGGCAGCGGCCGAGTTCGCCCAGGGCGCACGACATGCGCGGGGAAGTTCGTCGAGTCGCCGTTCACAGGCGGGCGCCTCGATGGAAGCATCTTGAATTGCCCGCGGCCGCACCGATAGCATGCGCGCGAAAGAGCACACCGGGTGCTGGGGGCCGGAATGTCGATAGACGCGCGCCCATCATCCCTTAGTCGAAGGAATGTCAATGAAGCGTTCGCTCGCACTCTCGGCCGGAATCGCTCTCGCGATCCCACTCGCCCTCACCGGCACCGCCGCCACCGCGGCGCCGGCTCCCCCGCCCCCGCAGGTGCGCGCGGAGAACCTGGTGTCACCCCTCAAGCTCGCCGTCGACGTCGGCGGCTCGATCTATGTGACGCAGAACTTCGCCGGCCAGCTGACGAAGATCGCCCGCGACGGCACCCAGACGCCGCTGTACACGAGCGAGAACGGGGCCGAAGTGGGGGGTGTCTCGGCCTTCCTCGGAACGGTGTACTTCACCGAGACGGTCATCGACCCGAACATAGGGCCGGTCGAGTCCTACCTGAAGAAGATCGACCGGCACGGCAACGTCAGCGACCTCGCCGACATCCGTGCGTACGAGAATCAGGCGAACCCGGATGCGAAGGCGCAGTACGGATTCACCGACCTTCCGGCGGACTGCCTCGCGCAGGTGCCGGCGCAGATCCCCGGCAGTTACGCGGGCATCCAGGACTCGCACCCGTATGCCACACTCGGCACGCCGATCGGCACCGTCGTCGCCGACGCCGGCTCGAACGCCCTGTTCACGGTGGACCGTGCAGGCAAGGTCCGTACGCTCGCCGTCCTTCCGCCTCAGCCTTACGTCGTCGACGAGGCGGCCCTGGCGCTGGGCCTGCCGGAGTGCGCGATCGGGTACACGTACAACTTCGAGCCGGTGCCGACGGATGTCGAGCTGGGCCCAGACGGCTGGCTGTACGTCTCGCTGCTCCCCGGTGGGCCGGAAGGCCCTGAGCTCGGTGCGCGGGGCGCCGTGGTCAAGGTGAACCTGCTGAACGGAAAGGTCGTTCCTGTGGCGTCGGGGCTTGTGACGGCGACCGACCTCGCCGTCAGCCCCAGGGGCGACATCTACGTCGCTCAGCTGTTCGGCCCGCACATCGGTGTGATCAAGAAGGGCACGTCGGAGGCCGTGCCGTTCCGTGAGGCGACCCAGGGGGCCGCGGTCGAGTGGGGAACGAAGGGGATCTACGCGACGGTCAACGCGCTCAGCGATCCGCCGGCCGGTCAGGTGGTGCTCCTGCCGTTCTAGGGCAGGTGACAACAGCGCCCGGCCCGGCTACCGCCGGGCCGGGCGCTGTTGTCTCCGCGCAGCGGTGTTGTTTCTGCGCCGCGGTGTTGTTTCTGCGCCGCGGTGTTGTTTCTGCGCCGCGATGTTGTTCGCACGCGACGGCGAGGATGTGGTCCGGCAGAAGCCGTCGCCCTCCCCCCGGGGCTCGAGGGCTTCTGCCGGACCGGTTTTCACATGCGGGCGAATGCCGCGCGTGCGAAGCAGAACAGCCCGTAGAGGATGAGACCCGCACCGACGACCCAGAGGATGAGGGCGCCGAACGGAAGTCCCGCGAGGCTGTGCAGCGCGGCATCCAGCCCCCCGGCGGTCTCTGGATCGCGCGTCAGCGCTGCGACGAGAAAGAGGATGCCGGTCACCGCGATGGCGATGCCCTTGGCGACGTATCCGCACACCCCGAACGTGACGATCCCCTTCCCGGCCTTTCCGTTCGGCAGGTCGAGGTGCTTCTCGAACGCGCGGGTGGCACCGCGCACGATGAAGGCGACGCCGATCCCCGTGACCAGCAGACCCACGAGGACGAGCAGCACGACGCCGGCTGGGGTGGCGAGCAGCTGCGCACTGAACGATTGGGATGACTCCGACGAGTCGGACCGCCCACCCAGCGCGTACACGAGCGCCGTCGCCGCGAGCGCGATGTAGATGGCAGCCGTGCCGAGGTACTTGAGCCGGTACCCCCACTTTCGCTTCGAGTCGGGATTGCGTTCCAGGAACGCTTCGGCGATCTGCGACAGCGCCAGTGCGAACAGCGTGAGCGCGATCAGCCACAGCAGCAGCACCCCCATCGGAGCGTTCTGGATCTGCTCCATCGCACCGCCCTGATCCGCCTCCCCGCCCCCTCCCCCGGAGACGAACGAGATGGCGATCAGGCCGATGACGATGTGCAGGATGCCGAGCACGACGTACCCGATCCGCGCGGTGACGCGGAAGCCCGTCGAGTCCTGCGCGGCTCGCGCCGCGCTTCTGACGCCGCTCATGAGCTCGAGTGGTGTCGGACGCCTACGAGCGGCGGCGCGAGGTGGCGCTGCGACCCCTCACGAAGCCGTAGACGAGCAGCACGATGATCGCGCCGATGATGGAGCCGATGATGCCGGCCGGCTGGAAGAAGCCGTCCGTCGCATCCTTCTGGAAGAGCAGGTAGCCGAGGAAGCCTCCGACGAACGAGCCGACGATGCCGAGCACGATCGTCATGAGGATGCTCATGTCCTGCTTGCCGGGGATCACCGCGCGAGCGACGAAGCCGGCGATGAGGCCGACGATGATGATGCTGATGATGAGACCGAGCATGATTGCTCCTCTGTGATCGCCCCGAGGGGCGGATGACTGCGACGCACCGGGTGAGGCGCCGGCCGCCACACGAAGTGGCGACATCTGACTGAACCACCCCTCCGGGTGTACCGGCACACCCCTGGGGGTGTAATGCTGAGGGCATGCCCTCGCCGCACCGACCCATCACGGTGGCCCTCGTGGACGACTACGACGTCGTCCTCAAAGGCCTTGCCCACCTGTTCGATGAGTACAGCGATCGCGTGGTGGTTGCGGAAATAGACGCGAACGCGGCGATGAGCGACTCGGTCGACGTCGTGCTCTACGACTCCTTCGCCCAGCCGGAGTCCGACCACGACGAAGTCGCCGAGCTCATCAAGAACCCGCGCGCCCGGCGCGTGGTCGTCTACACGTGGAACTTCCATCCCGAGCTCATCGAATCCGCCCGCCGGCTCGGGGTGCACGGCTATCTCTCCAAGACCCTCACCGCCCCTCAGCTGGTGGCCGCGATCGAGGCCGTCCATGCCGGTGAGGTCGTGATCAGCGACCAGGGCAACAGGGCGCCGAGCGCGCCCGGGCTCGACTGGCCCGGGCGGCTGGATGGCATCACCGACCGGGAGTCGGAGATCCTCGCGCTGATCACTCAGGGCAAGAGCAACGCGGATGTCGCGCGCCTCACGTACCTCAGTCCGAACACCGTCAAGTCCTACGTGCGATCCGTGTATCGCAAGATCGGCGCCACCAGTCGCACCCAGGCGGTCCTCTACGGAGTGCGCCACGGCTTCTCCCCCGACACCCACCGGATCGACCACTGGCGCGGAGGGCCGTAGGCCGGCCCTCAGCGGCGTCGAGGCCCTCGACGACGCCTACTCCTGGCGGACTCCCGCGATGGGCACCTCGATGTCGTCGGAGCCGTCGCCTTGGAGGATCGCCGTCACACGACCGTCGCCAAGACCCGCTTCGTCGACCTCCGCGATCGTCGCGCGCCGGGCGAGGTCCGCCGTGCACGGGGACTCCCCGGATGCCACGAAGACCACTGTCACCTCGTCCTCGGCGGTGACTTCGGTCGACGCGACCTCGGGTGGACAGCTGGAGCTGCCCCAGGTCAGGAGTACGAATCCGTCGGGCGAATACCAGCCGGCGCTGGGCTCCGCGAAGCCCACCTCCGGCGGCGGCTCCGGGTCACCGGCCAGCCGGATGACGCCTTCGTAGTCGCCCGCCAGCACGATCTCGAGTTCCTCCGTCAGGGCCAGCGGCTCGGTGAGCGGAGCGAGAGTCGGGCGGGGAACCGATTCGCCGGAGCACTCCTCCCCCACGGGGTCCATGAGCTCCACGACGAATCTGCTGTCCCAGAGCGTCGAATCACCGAGGGCGGGCGTGCAGGACCCGTCTCCCCACGTCACGATGGCGACCGCCCCGCCGTTCTCGAGCCACGCCGCCGCGGGCGATGAAGCCACCGCCGGAGGCTCGTCGTCGTCACGGATGAGGCCGAAGGTCAGGATGCCGATGGCCGCCACCGCGGTCAGCGCCAGAGCCGCGGCCAGGACGACGACGATCCACCGCCGGGGCCCGTCACCTCTCTTCGGGACCGTGAACTGGACCGTCGGGCTTTTCGTCGCCTGGCTCGGGTCCTCCTCGAGAGCCGCCACGAACCGGAACGACGCCGTCCCGGGCGGCGCATGTCCCGGAACCTGGACGCTGACCTCGACCGTCGCCTGGCCGCCCACCGGAATGTCGCGTCGCGTGCCACCCTCGATGTCGAACCACGACAGTTCGGCCCCGGCGATCGGATCGACGGAGACGCGAGCTCGGACGGGACGAGCGGTCAGGTTCGCGATATCGAAGGACACCATGCCTCGCGGAGCGATGTGCAGCGGCACCTGCGAGGGCCCCGTCACGGTGAGCGGGGCCTCGTCGCCTGCGGTCGGGAGCGGCCCGAAGAAGCCTGACACACCCGAAAGTACCATTCGGTCCAGCGACCGAACAGTCCTGCATCCGCCGGTCCGTCAGGAGTAGCCTGGCATCAACCTCCGCAGCATCCGCGGACTCCAAGTCTCCGCTGGAACCGAGGTGTGTCCATGTCGCATGGAAGCGCGCCCGCACCGCAGCCGCGCGGCGGCGCGCATGGTCGGGTGCGAATCTGGAAATCCATCGTCGTCGGTATCGTCGTCAACCTCCTCGTCCTTGCGGTCGGCGTCACCATCCAGTTCGCGACCGGTCAGTGGGGCCTGCCATGGCTCGCCGCTCCCCTCATCGCCGTCGTCGCCGCCCTGGGCGAGGTCGTAAGGGAGTATGTCGTCGCGCGGTCCGGAAGACGGAGGTCGACGGCGCCGGGGCCGGGCGGTGCGGCCGGCCCCCGAGGCGGTGGGGCCCCCGTGGCGATCGCCGTCCTCGTCATCGTCGCCGTCGTCGGGCTCACCGGTGCTCTGGTCACCTACGGTGTCGCGACTCTGACCGGATTCCTCACCGGTGATCAGGAGGGCGTCCCGCGGCTGCAGAACGCCCCGGTCACCGTGGACTCCGGTGGCGTCGTGACCACAGTGGAGAGCCTTGATCACACCAAGGACTTCACGCGCGTGGAACTGACTGTGCAGAACGGACTCGCCAACACGATCTCGCTCCCCTTGTACGCCAACGCGACCCTCAGCGCCGAAGACGGCACGACTCTCGAAGCGGACCCGTTCCGCAGTTCGTGGAGCGAGAGCATCGCCGCCGGCCAGCTGCGACGCGGAACAATCGTCTTCCTCGGACATCTGCCCGACGGTCCCGGCACCGCGACCCTCGGTTTCACGACCGTCTTCGTCCAGGGCTTCGATGGCCCCGCCTCCATCCTCGTGTCCGGCCTGTCCATTGCGCCGTTGGACCCGGCATCCGCAAGTCCCATCGCCCATCGTCCTCCGGTCTTGCGCGGCACAGTCGACGCCGGCTGACGCTTCGCGGACCAGATCCGGCATCTTGCGTGCCGCCGTCCGTGGAGTCGCCGGGGAGGCGTAGTGTCGTTTCGGTTCCGCACGATCGCCGTGCGGAGCGTGGTGAGTCGGAAAGTCCGGTCGGCGCGTACGACGCCGAACGAAAGGCACCATCGTGACTGCAGCATTGATCGTCCGGGGCGACAACCTGCCCATCCTCGGCCCGCTCGCCGTCGTCCAGGCATCCGGTGCGGAGTCACCGCAGGCTCTCGTCTGGGGAGTCGATCTCTCACGCGAACGGTCGCGTCACGCGGCCCAGAAGACCCTCCGTAAGGTGTGCCAGGAGGTGGGGGCCTACTCCGCCGCCCACCCGCGAATGGCGCATCTCTTCGTGGTGTACACCCACGGCGGGTCGCTTCCCGAGGGGTCGTGCCTGGGCACTGCCGCCCAGGCGGCCACCCGGCTGCACGCCGGTTTCGAGCGCACGCGAGGGCGCGACATCGACGTCGTGACCCTGGATGTGACGGGGTGGGAGAACGGGGAACTCTTCCGCGACCGCATCCTGGAGGCGGTCGGCGCTCACCACAGCGCCAGTGGTGATGCCGCGCTCGGGTGGCATGACATCGTGGACTCGAGCATCCACGCAGCCTCGATGAGTCGGTTCTATTGATCCCGCGGGACGGGGCGCCGGGCTGGTACTGTCCACCAAACGGCCTACATACCCCCCGCCCGCCCCGTCGATAGGGTTCGCTCTGGAGTCGCTATCGCCTTAGCCGCCGAGCCGAGTCTTGACCGGCGCCATGGTTGCTCGTCCTGGACAGAAGGATTTCGTATGCAGCACTCCATCCGGTTCCGGACCGCAGCACTCGGGATGGTATTCCTTGTGCTGGCGGCGGTGCTCGTCGGCCAGGCCCGGCCGGCGCGCGCCGCCGAGGTGGATCCGGCGGCGCAGGCGAATGCGCAGGCGCTGCTCGCCAGCGGGCGGTTGACGTTCGGGTGGTCGTCTCCGCAGTCGCAGGTCGAGGCGTACGCCGAGGGCTACGAGTACGTGAACCCCCTCACCAATCGCCCGTGCAACCTCAACGACGTCCTCCTCGATGCCCTGAAGAAGGTCGTGGTCGATCATGGCTTCTCGATCCGGGTCAGCTCCCTGAACCGGTGGTGCGAGGGCAGCGAGCCCACCATCTGGTGGCAATACCACATCGTGAACGGCGGTGGTCACGCGATCGACATCGTCCGGGTGAACGGCGTGCCCTCAACGGGCGCCACACCCCAGGACGTCGCATTGATCCGCTCGCTTGCGAGCGTTCTGCCCGTCCCCGCTGGCGTGGGACAGTACAACTGCGGGCAGAACTTCTCCCTGCCCACCGGCTGGACCCGCTTCAACGACACCTGCGACCACCTCCACGTCGAGTACCGCGGCGCCGACGTGCCGCCGCGGGAGGTCTCAGCGACTCCCGTGTCGGTGTACCGGTTCTGGAGTTCGGTCTATTACGGCCACTTCTACACGGCCGACCCCGTCGAGCGCGACACAGTGATCTCCCGCTGGCCGAACGTCTGGTCATACGAGGGAGAGCGGTACACCGCCTTCAAGAGCCAGGTCCCTGGCACGGTACCGCTGTACCGATTCTGGAGCGCGGCGTTGAACGGCCACTTCTACACCGCGGACCCTGCGGAGCGCGACCAGGTGATCTCCGTCTGGCAGAACGTGTGGAGTTATGAGGGCGTCGCCTACTTCGTATACCCCGCGACGTCGACGCAACCCGACACGGTGCCGGTCGCGCGCTTCTGGAGCCCGAGCGTCCTCCACCACTTCTACACCGCCAGCCCGAGCGAGCGCGACAAGGTGATCTCGCAGTGGTCCAATGTGTGGACGTACGAGGGCGACAACTTCCGGGTGCCCGCGGCGGGGGTTTTCGGCGGGTAGTTGGTATTCGGCGAAGAGGTCTATGCCGGAATGCACCAGAAGGCGGCCGCGCCGATCTGCCTCTGAGGGACATCGAACTGTGGCTCGATACCCACACTTCCCCATTGTGAAGATGGCGACTCGGACTCGCTACCTGAGTGCGAGGCGGGCGATGACCCGAACGGCGTCGCTAGGCGGGACGTCTCTGCGGCGGCCGTCCGAACGCCAAAGGCCGAGCGCGTCAAGCACCTCGAGGACAGGCTCGGTCAGCGAGGAGAACCAGGGCCGGTCGAGTTCTCGACCCTGCGGGTCGATGTATCCGAGTTCATTGAGGATGTCGATCACCTGACTCTCCGCCTCACGTCGCGTGGTGATTGTCCCGTCGGCCAGACCGATGACCAATATCGTGCCGGCGACGCGCTGGCCATCCGTCATCCGTTGTCGAAGAAGCATCCGGGCAATCTGCTCGGCCAGCAGCGCCGGTCGCCCGATCGCCGGGCGTGTGCGGCTGACCAGCTGGAGGCGCCCCTTCACGTTGCGGATCAGGCGCATCCGTTCGGCCGACGCGCGCAACTCCCGGATGGGATAAGTGAGGTCTTCGCGGTTCGCCTCGCCGATCCAGTCGTCGTGCCAGCCGAGGGCTGTCATCCCGTCGAGCACCACAGCGGGCGGCATCCACCCTGCCTTCGTCAACGTAAGCCCTTCGATCCCGACGCGGTCGATCAGCCATGCATACGGCCTGACGCTGTCAGCGACGTCCCCATCGCGCAGCCGGTTCGGCCCGAGCAGCCCACCGCGCCGTACGTGCCGTCGGAGGTTCGATCTCAACGGCACCGGGAGGTCTGAGGCGAGTCGGGCAATGGGCGAATCGGCTGTCACGCCGGTGGCGGCATTCACCATCCCCGAGAGTTCAGCTTCCGGCAGGCCGAACAGCAAGGCGAGCTCGCCGCGCGCGCCGTCCAGATCGGCATCCTCGAGATCGTCTGCACCCCACGGTCCGACTGCCGTGGCGACCCACGCCCTCGTCGACCGATGCTCGGGATGCGAGAGGTCGGCAAGGATGTCGGCGATCTCCTGGTAGCCGGTGATGCCGCCGGAGTCCTCGAAAGGCGCGCGCCGCTCCCCTGAAATCAGCTGCGCGAGCGGCTCATCGGCTCTCGCGGCATCGCGCTCGATCAGATCGATGCGGTGCAGCCAGTTGTCGCCCGAGTCATAGACGTACCAGAGCGGTCCGTCGTGCTGCATCGCCTCGCCGATGGTCGTCTCCGCCTCATCCTCCTCGCCCTCGAGTTCGAGCTCAGCCAGCGACCAGGCATCGACCCACGCGCGAGGCTGCCGTCCGATACGCGGGATGCCGTTGCTGCGCGCCCACGGATCGTCCTCAGAGAAGCGGTGCAGGTGCGAATCGAGCCAGTTGAAGGCCACCTGCAGCACCATGTGGAACTCGGCGAGCGACAGGCTGTCGTCGACATCGATGGTGCGCCAGATCTCCGGTTGAATGCCCACGATCGAGACGCGTAGGCGGAGGATCCGGCGTGAACGGCGTGCGGGCACGCGTCAACGCTACCCGGCGCCTCAAGCCCGTGGGAGGCGGCCAGATGAACGGCCTCGCCCGCACAGCACCCTAAGCGCGGAGATCGCGGGGAGGTGGCTCGTGAAGGCGGCGCAACCCGCCATCGCCAGCAGTTCCGTGACGATTCTTGATCCCAGTTGTCGGTGGACGTTTGCATTTGCCCCTGGAGGGACTCGAACACGTTTTGAGCATTTTGCATCAGAGCATGAACCTGCGAATTCCGCGGAATTACGCGGATCTTCGGGAGTCAAGCGACATCGATCCACGTCCGAAAACAGCTACCGGCAAATGGGATGCGGGCAAAATGCGGGCAAAAACGAGCCGTTCTGCCGCTCTGTCAGTGACCTCTGGAGAGGGCCGTCATCTAGCAGCATTCGAGAGCAAATTTCAACATGACGATTTTGAGCATAATGCTCAGTTTATGGGGCCAAGAGCCGCGGCTGTTGCGCAGAGTGCTGAGCATAGCTGAACCTTCCAACTAGGGAGTCGGACGACCGGAGCGGAACGGGCGGAAGGCCTCCTTGACCCCAGGAAGATCGCCGTTGTCGAGAGGGCATACTCGAGCTGTGCCGCGCCGGGACCCCCGGTATACTGAAAGTATGACCACGACGATCAAGGTCAGCGATCAATTGCGTGATCGCCTCAAGGAGCAGGCCGCACGCGCGGGTCTGACGCTCGGCGCACACCTCGCAGTACTCGCGGATGCTGCGGACCGCCGCGATCGCATGGCATCGCTCAAACAGGCAATCGCGGCGTCCTCGATCGAAGACCGCTCGTCTCACGCCGAGGAGTCGGAGCCGTGGGAGCTCGTAGAACTCTCCGACCTCCCACGTGACTGACCTCGAGCTCGCGCCCGGAGTCGTAGCCTGGGCCGCACTCGAGCCTGTTCGCGGCCGAGAGCAAGGCGGTCACCGCCCTGTTCTCGTGGTCGCCTCGGAGGGATACCTCGACGCGGTGACAACTCTGGCGATCGTCCTGCCGATTACGTCTGTCGATCGAGGATGGCCGAATCACGTGCGTGTCGAGGGAGCAAGCGGTCTCGAGCGCCCCTCGTGGATCATGACGGAGCAGCCGCGCACCCTCACCCGGGAACGTCTGACAGGGATCGCCGGCGCCGTCAGTGACGGATGCCTCCTCCAAGTTCGGACCTGGCTCGGCGACTTCCTCGACCTTTGACATTCGCCCAAAGCGGGTCTGCTGCAGTTGAGCGGTGGGCCGACTCACTGCCACGGCAATCGTCGGCCCGATAGAGGGGTCCGACCCGCCTCGCTATCTGAGCGCGAAGCGGGCGATCGCGCGAACAGCGGCGGTGGCCGGCACGTCGCGGCGCCGACCCGCTGCCCGCCAGAGGCCAAGTGCATCAAGGACGTCGAGCACCGGTTCGGTCAGTGACGTGAACCAGCGCTGGTCGAGTTCTCGACCCTGCGAGTCGACGTATCCGAGTTCGTTCAGCAGGTCGATCACCTGGCGCTCGGCGTCACGTCGCGTTGTGATGCTCGCGTCGGCCACGCCGATTGCGAATATGGTGCTGGCGGCCCGCTGACCTTCTGTCATCCGCTGGCGCAGCAGCATCCGCGCGATCTGCTCGGCAAGCACCGCGGGTCGTCCGATCGCGGGGCGGGTGCGGCTGACGAGCTCGAGCCGACCCTTCACCTTGCGGATCAGGCGCAGCCGTTCAGCTGATGCGCGCAGTTCGCGCATCGGGTAGGTCAAATCTTCGCGGTTCGCCTCCCCGATCCAGTCGTCTCGCCAGCCAAGGGTCGTCATCCCTTCCAGCACGACGGCGGGCGGCATCCAACCCGCCTTCGTCAACGTCAGTCCTTCGACCCCGATGTGATCGATCAGCCAGGCGTAGGGCCTCACGGCGTCAGCGACGTCCTCATCACGCAGCCGCTCGGGTGTGAGCAGTTCGCTGCGCCGAAGGTGCCGGCGCAGATTCGACCTGAGCGGCACGGGCAGGTCGGAGGCGAACTGAGCGATGGGTGAGTCGACTGTTACGCCGGTCGCGGCATCCGCCAGTCCCGAGAGATCTACTCCCTCCTGGGTGAACAGCGCGGCGATCTCGCCGCGCGCACCGTCCAGATCGGCCTCCTCGAGGTCGTCTGTTGCCCACGGTCCGATGGCGGTTGCGACCCATGCCTTCGTCGACCGATGATCGGTGTGCGACGGGTCGGCGAGGATCTCGGCGACTTCCTGGTAGCCGGTGATGCCGCCGGAGTCCTCGAACGGTGCACGCCGCTCACCGGAAATCAGCTGCGCGAGCGGCTCGCCGGGCCGCGCACCATCGCGGTCGATCAGATCGATGCGGTGCAACCAGTTGTCACCCGAGTCGTAGACGTACCACAACGGTCCGTCGTGCTGCATGGCCTCGCCGATGGTCGTGTCGGCCTCATCCTCCTCACCCTCGATCTCGACCTCAGCCAGCGGCCAGGCATCCACCCACGCGCGAGGCTGCCGCCCGATACGCGGGATGCCGTTGCTCCTCGCCCACGGATCATCCTCGGAGAAGCGATGCAGGTGCGATCCGAACCAGTTGAAGGCCACCTGCAGCACTATGTGCAACTGGGCGAGCGACACGCTGTCGTCCACGTCGACGGTGCGCCAGATCTCCGGCTCGATGCCCACGATCGATACGCGTAGGCGAAGGATGCGGCGAGAACGACGTGCAGCCATCCGTCAACGGTACCGAAGGCACTCAGTAGTGATAGCGAGCTTGCAGGATGGTTACGTAGTTCTCGTCTGCAATGTAGACGAGGCGGTTGACCGCGTCGATCCGTCGGGACCATGCGCCGGCAAGGGCATGCGTGAGGGGTTCCGGTTTGCCGATTCCCTCGAAGGGGTCATCTCGCGGGCAGTCGGCGATGAGCGTGTTGATCCGTCTGAGCGTCTTGCCATCCTGACCCTGCCAGTGCAGGTAGTCTTCCCAGCCTTCCAAGGTCCACGCCAGCTTGCGCTTACAAAAGAGTCGTGAAGCTCGTGCTCGGTGACCTCACCCGCTCTGCCCGCTCCAGAGCATTCAGGACACCTGGGCGGCCAGGCACCCTGGTTCCGGGCCGCGCTTCGTGAATGCGCCGTTTCTGCGCGTGAGCGGAATCAGACAGGTGACCAGCAGTGACCGTCAGTGGTGCGGCCGACGACGGCAAGCTTCGAGCCTTACAGCGAGAGGCAGTTGCGCAACTAGCCCAATGGGAAGGTGTGCTTGTCAAGCCACCGCTCGACGTCCTGCGGAGGCGGTGGGTTCGCGCCGGCGATGAGCCGGATGTAGCGGTCGGCGTCCTCGGCGTCGGCACCCAGGTCGTAACCGTTGATGTCATAGAAGGCGACCGTGACGAACCAGCTCAACCGCTTGTTGCCATCCAACAGCGGATGGTTGTGGTTGATCGCGCTGATCAGCGCTGCCGCCTTCTGGTGAATCCCTGGGTAGACCTCCTCGCCGAACACTGGCATGGGCGACGCAAGGGCGGACAGCAGGCCATTGCGATCCCGGTAGTGGAATCCCTCATCCTCGACGAGCTCGTCGACGTCTTCCGGCTCGAGGTACTCCGTCACCGGGACAGCCGGTCGAGCAGCTCAGCGTCGCGGTCGCGGACCCGATCGAACGCGCGGCGTACCCGCTCGCGTCGGATCGTGCGAGCATCCAGCTCGAGCACGGCCATCTCGATCACGCTGTTCTTGCTCTGCCCCATCAGCGAAGCGAGCTCGGTGAGCTTCATTTCCGCCTCTTGCGAAAGGCGCACGGTGCGAGCCATGACGGGTCCTTCCCTCGTGGTGTCATCATGATACCGCCGACGTAGCGCCGCTGCACGGACGAAGGCAACTCCCGCATCGGGTAAGTCAGGTCTTCGTGGTTCGCCTGTCCGAGCCAGTGATCGTAGGGTTCTCCGGAAATCTTCTCCGGCTGACCGGCGCGCGTTTCGGACCGCAGCCGCGGAAACTCTTAGTCAACTCAACCAAAGCGAGCAGGAAGTCAACGATGCGGCTCGTTCGGAGTAACTCATACTCCGCGGCGCACCGACTGTCTTCACTGCCATAGAGGAGACGGCGAGATGAGTATCACCCAAGGATCCACGTCCAAGCCGACGGTCGTGCTCGTGCATGGCGCGTTCGCCGAGTCATCGAGTTGGAGCGGAGTGATCACACTCCTGCGGAATGAGGGATACCCCGCGATAGCGGTCGCGAACCCGCTTCGTGGCGTGGCGTTCGATTCCGACTACCTGCGGGCCACGCTGGCCGACATCAGCGGCGACATCGTGCTGGTGAGCCACTCGTACGGCGGCACGGTGATCAGCGGGGGCGGCGCGGGCAACGCGAATGTGAAAGCACTCGTGTACATCGGGGCTTTCGCCCGGAGGAAGGTGAAACGCCCGGAGACCTGGACGGCAAGCTGCCCGGTTCGACGCTCGCGGAAACACTCACGCCGGTGCCTTTGCCTGGCGGAGGGGTTGACCTGTACATCGAGCAGGACAAGTACCATGCGCAGTTCGCAGCGGATTCGTCCGCCGAGGTCGCCGCGGTGATGGCCGTCACACAACGCCCCATTCAGGAGTCCGCTTTCGGGGAGGCCTCGGGCGAGCCGGCCTGGAAGTCGGTCCCGTCATGGTTCCTGTTCGGCGAGCTCGACAAGAACATTCCGGTCGCCGTGCACCACTTCATGGCCGACCGTGCCGGCTCCAGAAAAACCATCGAGCTCAAGGGCGGATCGCATACCGTCGGCATCCCCGAAGCCGCGCAGGTATTCGACCTCATCCGCGAAGCCGCCGGCGCGACCACGACCGGCAGCTAACCGCATTCGCCGTTTCCAGAACTGACTCAGAACGACCTTCGAAGGAAGACATCATGAATGATTCACCCTCCACTCCGGATGCTCCAGCGCAGGATGCCCCGGACGAGACATCGTCCAGGTCCTCACGGAGATCCCCGTGGACGTGTCGTCCGGATGGCACCACCATCCCGGAGAGGAGGTCGGTTACATCGTCGCCGGCAAGGTCCGCATGGAACGCGAAGACGCCACCACCCAGATCCTCATCGCCGGCGACGGCTTCCTCATCCCGCCGGGAGTCCCCCACAACGCGACCGACCTCGGCCCCGACACCGGGGAAGATGTTGTCGACCTACATCGTGGAGACGGGCAAGCCGATCGCAACTCTCGAGCCCTGACAGCCGGCGCGCGATTCGTTCGGGGCGTGACGTATGAACGAACGATTCGTCGAGCGCAGCTGCGTCGGGTCAGTGCATGACGTTCTTGCTCGACTGCTGACCCAACTCAGAGACGAGGTGTCGGGCTCTTTGCCGTGATCGATCACGCTGACGCGGCGCGCGACGCGGGGCTCGCGCTGCCAGATGAAGTCGTCGCGATCTTCGGCAATCCGGCGCTGGGCACGAAGCTCATGCAGCACAACGCTCGCGCCGGAATCGATTTGCCCCTCCGCATCCTGATCTGGATGACGATGGAACCACGAAGTCGGCGTACATCTCCCCGAGTGACATCGTCGAGCGGTATGCGCTCGATCCCTCGCAACTGCCGGTGGATCAGCTCGCCGCCCTCCTCGAGGACCTCTCGGCCTCCATCAGCCGCTGAGCGGCGCTGCATCCGGCGCACCGCGGCGCCGGAACTGCCGTTCATCACAGGGATCGCCAGAGCAAGGTGGACGCGAGAGTTCGTTACGGAGACCAGGCGGCGCCTCGCTGGCGCACGTCGGCGATCAGTGGCAGGTCTGTCAGCGTGTACGCGCGTTGCACTGCGGTGCGGATGCCGAGATCTCCGGCCGGCAGGACGTCCAGTCGCCGCAATTGGTGGATGAGGAACATCTCGGCACTCCACGGTCCGATGCCTTCACACGAGTGAGCGCAGTGATGACGTCGTCATCGTCCATCGCGTGGAGAGCGTCGATCGCAAGATTGCCGTCCACAACCGCGTCGGCGAGGTGGTGAAGGTAGGCGGCTTTGGAATGGGACATCCCCAGCGCCCTGAGTTGGTCCAGATCAAGACGCAGAACGCCGACCGGTGTCGGCGGCCGGTCGAGAGCAGCGGTGAGTCGGTCATACAGCACGAGTGCCACCGTGATCGAGATCTGCTGCGCAACGATGGGCAGCACCGTTCCGGCGAAGTTGTCGCCTGTCGTGCGTCCTCCGTCAGGGAACGCGAACGGGTCGGGAGTCCTCGTCGGACGTCAGACCCGACTTGCGGCCGCTGTCGATCGCTTCCTTGGACATCCAGTGCGGAAGACAGGATTCGCTGATCCCGAGATCAGGCGCGGTTCTCCTGACCGGTTCGCCTTGGGCGACCAGGTCCAGGGCTCGACGCCGAAACTCCGGCGAATGTTTAGCGGGCATCACGGACTCCTTCCGAGACGATCATCGCGTCAGCTCAGGTGTCCGGGAAAGCGGGTCAGGCTCCGAGAAGACGTGTTGCTGCGCATGGGCTTGGACGCACTTCTGATCGAGCGCATCCGCGCGCGAGCCGAGGACAGAGAGCTGAAGTCCACTATGCCGATACCTTACTCAGACCTGTTCGGCTGAGACCCGAAGCGCCACGCCGATCGACGCGGCGTGGCGCGTTTCGACCTAAACGCCGGTGATTGACAACCAGCGTGGGGAAGAGTGGTCGCACGCGCTGTCGCGTCAGCCGATTCAATTGTCTGCGGACGATCCATCGAGGACAGGTGGTTATCGTCCCCGCCCTAAAGGTCCGAGGCTTGCGTCCTCAAATCGTTTGGGTGATCGGCGAGACGACGGGCTTTGCCTCATGCAGAGCGGCGCCTTTGAGAATGCCGCACTTTGGTGAAAGACAATTGGAAGCAACGACTAGTCAGGTTCGCCATATTGACATGCCCATCGGTCACGAGTTGTTCCTACGCCGCTTCGCCCCTCGCCGAGTCAGCGGGGGCCAGAGCCAACTGGTGCGTCGGCTCCAAGTGGGGCAAGCCTGAACGCGCTTGTACAGTCGCCACGGAGTTCCCAGTAGCGGTTTTTCCATGTGACCCATTCCGCGCTTCCCAGCTCAACTCCGGTAGGAACGGCTTCTCCGCGAATGTGCGTCCATAAGCGCTGCGCACTTGCCGTGGAATCAGGGTCGAAGAGGAGACCGACGACTTCGAGGGCGACCTGGCCAGCCTTGCCGCTGATCGCACGAAGCGCGCTGCGGTACACTTCATCGTCACGTGCTTCCCGACGATTCCGGCGGGCGCGAACCACTTCCGAATAACAAGACTGCGTCTCGGCGAGGAACTCCGCAGCACACGCCAGGCGTCGCGTCTGTTGCACTTGCTGATCTTGCGCGCCGAGAGTGAGCCGAACCAATGTCTCGTCGTGTTGGTGTGTTGCGGCGCGGTCGGACTCCGTCCAGCGGCGCTGCACCAGCAAGACGACAATGGTGATCAAGCCGGTTAGGGCAACGCCCGCGAGCGTCGCGAGGCCAGTAGCGACTGCATCCGTCAAAGTTTCAATCACGTCCGTTCTTATCCGGGAATGTCTTGGATTGCCCCCGTGAAGGGCGTCGGTGCTCGGGTTCTGGAGGGATCCCGCTCGCGACGGTACCGCATTTGGCCCGGGAGGAAGTCGGCGCGGACAGAGTCTTCGCAAGTCGATCTCAACGTCGGCGTCACCGCGACGGGTCCTCCTCGCAATGGGTTGCGGCACGCGGAAGCGTCGGCGAGCCGTCAACATCCCTCACATAGGATCTACACGTGGCTAACGAGCGACAGACGTTCTATGTGCACTTTCCCGAGTTGTCGATCCCTGCGCCGTTGTCGGTTCTTGGTGGCACACTGCGTGAAGTCGGCTTTGAGGAGTACGCGCCACTGGACAACGACTGGGCTTCTGAGCGTTACTACCGGGCTCATCAGCGGGTGTTCTGGGTTGTCGACACAATGGGGCGATCCGACTTGGCAGACTTTCGCGTGGCCGTGGAGAGCGGAGATCTTGACCGCGTTCGACACTGGTACAGGGAGCAAGAGGACTACCCCGACGAACTCCTCGACTCGGTCACGGAGCGCGCTGAACTGCTGCACCTCGCGATCGTGTGCGCATCGGCGGAGCTGCTGGTCTCCCCGAGCCTGTCGATGTTGTATCGCACGCCCGCGAGCGGCGGAGTCTCGCGTCGGGTGGGATTGGCTCACCGGACGTGGGTCCTCGCGCTTCAAGATTCAATCCGAATCTCAGCTGAAAGTCTCGCGGCAGCGGCCGAGATGGTGTCACGTTGGGTTGCCGCCGGCCTTGAGTCTGACCACGTCCTACTGGGACCACTGAGAACTGTCTCTTCGGTCGCGGGCGGGGCCCTAAGCGCTGGCGCAATCGTCACGTTGCTCGTCGTCGCACTTGAGTCCTCGCTAAACTTCGGGGGAACCGACGGTAAGCGAGCTCGGCCGATCGCGGCCGACATCAGAGAAAGGATGATTGCGGCGGGCAGCGCCGACATCGGCTCGCGAATGAAGCCGCTCTACGCCCACAGGAGTGATTTCTTACATGGACGCAGGGAGCCATTACCCCTCGAAGCGGACATTGTTCTTCTCGTGAGTTTGCTTACGGCTTCCGTGGCCAGTCGCACGCTGGCACTGCAGCAGCCCGAAGGCGAGGGACTGGGCGCGTGACCCACATGCTCGGTTTCGAACTCAACAACGTCGCAGAGTGCGAGCTCTTCCTGATGCCCGAGATTTACGCAGAAGCGAACGCGTTCCGCGTGAGCGACGTACTTGTGAGCCGTATTCCTTTCTCCGATTGGCATTTGATTGAGAAGTCCAGGTATACCGACGACCTGGCCGACGTTTACGCGCACCGGTCACCCCCTTACTTTTGCATATTCGCCGAACCAAGTTTGTCCTCTCAGGCGGATGTTGCGGCGTCTATGCGCACTATGAGAATCGCGAAGGTCCGAGTCCTCACGCTTGCTTTGCGGTTGACAACTGACCTCGCCGTTCCCGTTGTCGACCCATGCGACTTTGTGTCCTACCAAAGGCGTGGCCACGACGTGGCGCGTACAGTTTCTCGAAGGGGGCGGGCCGGGTATGAGCTTCGACCCCGCGTCGACGTAGGCGAACTGGTTGATGACTGGGCTCGGGCATACGAGGCGCTCACCTTCCTCAGTTCGTTCCGGCGCCGAGGAAGACTCGCTCTCGCGCTCGAGTTATATTTTGAATCAGCAAGTGATTTCATCACCGACGACACAAGCCAACTGCTGTTGCACGCGGCGCTGGAGGCGTTATGCGGGTCGAGTGTGGGTCGCCTCGCGGAGGTTCGCTGGGGGGATGAGGGCGTCTCTGACTCCATTCGAAGCAGGCGGATACGACGCAACCGGCTCGCCCACGGTGTGCGGTCGGACTGGTCGTCGGACTCCGTTGCGTTGCGTCGGGTTGCAGGGTGGGCATTGATCGAGAGCGTCCGGCAAGAGCTCACGACACCGAGTGGCGACGGATCACTCGATGCGGGGCTGATAGATGCCCTCAAGGACGCCGACGAGTTTGGAGTTGCCCGGCTCCGAGTTTTGCCCGTCGACGAGGAACGGCTGCTTTACGGCGCGTTCGGGCGACACAACGCCGAAGCTGACTGAGGAAGCAGGGCGCTAGATCGTGTCCGAGACACGCTCGTCGCGGTCTTCTAGATTGGCGCAATTCGGCCTTACGCTCACCATCCGGATGCCGCTACTCTGGCCGGGTGGATGCTCTCTTCGACGGCTTCAAACTCTCTTGGGAAATTCCGCGTGCCTACCAAGAGTTTTTCCTACCGGTCTGGGGGCCAGTTCGTCTGAACTCCATGGAGTTGCAGCTGATTGACCATCCCGCCTTCGCGCGGCTCGCGGACATCTATCAATTGGGGCAGACTCACCTGGTATTCCGAGGCGCAACACACAAACGCTGGGAGCACGCACTTGGGACGCTCCACGCGGCATCAATGATGTGTGATGCGATTGAGCGCAACTTCGCCGAATCTGAAGAAAAGGGCGAACCTCCCCTGAGCGGCGACTACCTTCGAGCCAAGCCGCTGTCTGACGTGGAGGTAGCCTTCGTTCGCCTCTCAGCGCTTCTGCATGACATCGGCCACATCTCTGCGGGTCATACGTTCGAGGATGAACTTGGCCTCCTGACGCCACATGACGCAGACGATCGACTGAATCACGTGCTGGATCGCCGGGTCTGGCGAGGCCATCACGAGTTGGCGACGCTTCGGGAACTCATCGATTCTGTCTATGCATCGGCAGCCGCGAACACTGGGCTCCAGGAGTCTGCTTCCGAGATTTTCCTAAACATCGTGAGCAAGTCGCGTGCAACGCACGACGTTGCTTCTGATGGCCTACGAACTCAGGTTTGTCGCGACATCGTCGGCAACACGATATGCGCAGACATTCTTGACTACCTGCATCGCGATTTTCATCATCTTGGAAAGCCCCGACCAGTCGACGGGCGAATCCTTGAGTACTTCGAGATCCGGCAGCGGGGGGCGGATCCCTCGACAGCGCAGCTTGTGGTAAACCTTCGCGGAGGCGACAAAGTTCGTCACGACGCCGTGACCGCCATCTTCGAACTCTTGGAAGCGCGATACCAGCTTGGTGAGATCGCGCTGTTCCATCGAACGAAGCTGATCGCCAGCGCGATGCTGGAGCGCATAGTCGCAGAGGTCTCCGACGCGGCAAGCGTCGACGCAGGCTGGTTTGAAGGACAATTGGACACGTTGCTGGACTGTAGCGACGAGGAGTTGCCAGGGGTCCTCACGTCGCGTGCATCCGAACTGATAACTGAACTTAGTCGCACGAAGCGCCAAAGTATATCGACTGATTACATCGCATCTTCTCGAGATCGGATCGCTGTAGCCTCCGATCTCGGAAGAAGACTGCGGCTGCGGAAGCTCCATAAGCAGGTGCGAGCGTTCAAGACGTCGAACTTGCCCTCCTCCAAACGAGAGGAAATTGAGCGACGCCTTGGCGGAGCCGCTGGAAAAGGGAATCGCCTCGCGATGTGTCGTCGCCTAGAGCATGACTTCAGGTTGGAGCCGGGGAGTGTGGTCCTCTACTGTCCCGCCCGAACTCCGCACGCGAAGATCGCGATGGTACAAGTTGTAGTTGGTGGGCAGATCGGACGCCTCTCGGAGCTCGATTCTCGGGAAGGCGACCCCGCTCACACAGGGGGACTATTTGTTGCACAGGGCAGGCGATTCGCTGGGCTGTGGTGTGCACAAGTGTCGATCTCGCCGGAGGCGCGCGATAAGCTCAAGCAGAGTGAGCTGCTAGATGTCTTTGGGTGGACAGTGGAAGAGTTGGTCTTCGGGGTGAACGTTGACGGCCCCGAACGAGCAATCGATGTCGCGTACAACATCGCCACCGTCCTCAAGAATAATGAAGACTACTCCCAAGGGGCCTCCCTTGAGCTCGTTCCTCGAGGCCAAGTCCATGGTCGGGCCTCAACGTACGTCGAGTACGTGACCGGCGCACCAAGCCTGCGCTACTTGGTAGGTCTAGAGCCGTAAGCGTGATCGCGTGACTCTCGAGGGACGTGATCTGCCGGATCAGTTAAAAGCGTTGCTGCGCGAATGGCGTCAGCTGCCCGTCGACCTCGATCAAGTCATTGCCGCAGGCAAGCTCGGGCCACTGATCATTGAACGTGGATCCGATCGGCACGGAGCCATTCTTCGCACGGGGCGGAGCCCCAGGCCAGTGCTGTTCAGGACAGATGGTGACACGGGACGAGCGTTAACAGCACGAGAGCGATTCACCGTTGCACACGAAATCGCTCATGCGGTGATCGACTGGGATCCCGACTCGCGACCCGTCCGTACCCGCGACTACTGGCGGCTGGAGGATTTGTGCAACCGATTCGCCGGCGAGCTCCTGGTACCAGATCGACGCCTTGCCCGATTGACGCGAGGAACCTGGACGCTGTCCGCGCGATTGATCGAAGTGTTCCGGCTCGTCGACGAAGCTAACGTGTCTATTCAGGTCGCGGCACGCCGTAGTTGCGACGTAAGCGACGAAGTCCAACTGCTCGGCTTGGAGCGCACATTCAGCGCGAAGCACCAGTCTGCTACTCTTCGCATCGCCTGGTCCGCTGGAAGGCCACTAATCCCCGGCAGAGTGGCTTCGCATCTACCTCCCGACCACTGGATCGTGTCCTGGGCCGACGCCAACGAGCAACTCGGGTACCAGCACGCCGAGATGCGCGACCTGGAAGCGGTCATGTGGAGAAGTACACGCGCTCGCGCGATTGTCATCGTCCAGCTGGCCGATCGTGCGCAGGAGGTGGAGCTAGACCTGCCGCTCAGTGGCGCCGACGACTCCCCGTGAGTGTGTGACGCGTATCCTGCGATCGCGACGCGTCACCCGCGTGTGTTCAGTGCAACCTGTCAGGAGTGGACCCCCGCTCAATCGATGCGCACAAGTGAGAGGCGTGCCTGGGACTGCTACACGGATCGGTGCCATGATGCGCGCACCGAGCTCGCGTCAATCGACGCGCCGCTGCTGGATGGAGTCATCGATGGCGTCCCCCTCCGCGTTGGTTCGGACACCAACATCACCTGCTCACCACGCGCCTGCCAGTCGAAGCAGGCGTCGATCGTTCGTTCGCGCCGCGTCGTGTTGATCGACCCGTTCGACGTAGCCACGGTGCACTAATTCGCCCGCGACCTCCAGCGCGTCTCGATCGCCAGAGTTGCGAAGCCACAATGCGAGCGCGGCGTACTCGGGATCGCGGAATCGATGTACCGCATCGAGCTCAACGGAGGCGTTGGCATGCCGGGTCGCGGACTCCATCGCCCCTGCATGCCCGACCGGCAATGCCTGATTCGTGTCGTCCACGAACGCGAGACCGACCCGCAAAGGGACCGCCTCAAGCCATTCGCAGATCTGATGGCCGCGGCCATCGCGAACGCCGAGCATCGGGATGGCCTCACGCAATCCCGTGCACGCGTGATAGCCGCGGCCGACGAAGCACGCCGATGGCTGCAGCGCGACGTTCACGACGGCGCGCAACAGCGTCTCGTGCACACCACCCTGAT
Source organism: Microbacterium sp. DT81.1 (assembly GCF_049844955.1). NCBI lineage: Bacteria > Bacillati > Actinomycetota > Actinomycetes > Micrococcales > Microbacteriaceae > Microbacterium > Microbacterium sp. DT81.1. The sequence goes on along the minus strand of NZ_JBNCMA010000004.1, from coordinate 400,007 downwards.
TCTCAAATTGGCCAGGGATTCTGCTGGCGGCGAGGGTGATCTCACCGACCTGATCACCGATGCGCTGTCGCACGCTGAAGAGGCGAATCGGCAGCTGCGGGATATCGTTCGCGGAATCTTGCCCGCCGCACTGAGCCGCAACGGGCTCGCTCCGGGCATCGAGTCGCTGGCCGCCGACACCCCGATCCCCGTCCACCTTGCACTCACCGTCCCGCGATTGGATTCCGCCATCGAGAGAACGGCGTACTTCACCGTCGCGGAAGCGATCACGAATACGGTGAAGCACGCGCACGCGACACAGATCAACGTGTCGTGCGTGCTGTCCGCCGATGCCGACGGCCTGATCCTCACGATCGAAGACGACGGGGTGGGCGGCGCCGACCCATCCCGCGGCACCGGCCTAACCGGGCTCAAAGACCGGATCGAAGCCAGCTACGGAACGATCGAGATTGCGAGTCCCCCGCAACGCGGCACCCGGATCGTCGCACGCATCCCCCTCGATGCGTCGGACAGGCGACAGCAGGCCGGCAAGTCGATCGATGAGACGGCGGTCAAATATGAGGAAGGCAGCTGATGAGCAGACAATACGGATGCATCGCCTTTACCGATGATGTGCGTGGTGTGCAGGACGACTACGGCAGTTCTGGGTTCTACGACAGGATGAGGCGCCGAGTTGATGGCGCAGAAGAGTCCGATCCTCTCGGCCCCAACGAGGCATCGTTCCTGACCGAGCGCGACGGCTTCTACCTCTCCACCGTCAGCCAGACCGGATGGCCGTACGTGCAGTTCCGCGGGGGCCCGCCCGGCTTTCTTCATGTCACAGACGAGCACACGATCGCCTGGGCTGACTTCAGCGGCAACCTGCAACACGTCTCGACAGGCAACCTTGTCGGCGATCAACGCGTCGCGATCATCGCGGTTGACTACCCGAGGCGTCGACGGCTCAAGCTCTTTGGAATGGCCCGAGTCGTCCGGATTCAAGACGACCCGCAGCTCGTCTCGTCGCTCGCCGTTCCAGACTACAACGCGGTCGTCGAAGCGGCCATCGTCGTGAACGTGACGGCCTTCGACTGGAACTGCCCGCAGCACATTCCTCAGCGATTCACCCTCGCCGAGATAGAAGCGCGCATAGCCCCGCTTCGAGCGCGAATCGAGGAGCTCGAGGCACTGTTGGGCGCCGCATGATCGTCACACCGACGCCGTTGGCAACTTCCACCTCGACCACCCACGGCCTGTCATCCTCAACCGGAAAGGACTTCCCATGACCAGCACAAACATGACTCCACCCGACGACTTGACAGGAACTGCCGACGAGCGAATCAGACAACTCGAGCTGCTTGCCGGAACCGCCTTGTCCGCGGAATGGCTTCGACGCCAGCTGGATGCAGTGCTCCTTGCCTGGTGCGTCGACGAGACCGAACTTGACATCGATCGGGAATTTCGAGTCGACTATTGATTAGCCAGACAGCCCCCAACTTGAGGGCGATCAGGGCTGTCGGCTCAACCCTGGAGGGATGCGCGCATTTTGCGTCGACATTCGTTGCGAATTGTGCGGGCACGCATCCGATTGTCGTCAGAGGGACTCGAAACACGACTGAGCATAATGCTCAATCAGCCCTCAAACGACAAGAACCGCGGAATCACGCGGAAGCACGCCGACTGGAGCGACATCGTGCAACCGCTGAAAACAGGTCTCAACAAATAGTTTGCGGGCAAAATGCGGGCAAGTATCGGCGTAAAACCAAGCAGGTAGGACCCCTCCCGAGCCCGCCGCCCGGATCGAAAATCGACCGGTTTTACAATTGACTCCAAACGAGCACATTGCTCAACACCCGTGACAAAAAGCCGTTGCAGTTGAGCAAAACGCTCAAATCGATCTCGTTGACACCAAACCGGCAACAGGCCGTCAGATGGCGTCCGCCGCGGCCTTCTTATCGCCCAATTGACGGCCCTCCTGGCTGAGATGGCCGGACGTCGGGCGCAGAAGGGTCGAACGGCCTACCCGGGTTGTACGGGTCAACCGCGGGCGCCCGCCGAGGCTCTTGTATCCGCACTTCCGGTGCGAGACCCGCATCACGGGCGCGGGTCATGAGGCGGGTCGCAGTGCTCTGGCTGATCTTGAGAGTGTCGGCGACGAGCTTGAGCGGGGGGTAGCTGATTGCCGTCGCGACCCTATAGACGGCGATCGCAGCGTATAGGGATTCCAGAGGTTCGCGCTCCTCCTCCGCCAGCACGCGACTGAGAAACTCTCGCACGGGGAGGCGGTCGCGATCACCGACACTCTCCCCGCTGACGTCGACCGTGACTACGTCGAGCGCCGACCTCGTCATAATCCAATGCGTGCGCACCTCGCGGAGCACCTGGCTGGTGATGTCGACGCCTTCGCCTTCGCGCTCGAGGGCGGCGAACACGACCGCAGAGCGGCCGAGCACATCATCCCACTCCACTCGCACCGTGATCGTGCCGGGCACGTCCTGCTCTCCCGACACGCGCGCATGCCACGACTTCGGCAGCGTTACGCGGCTGCCGAGATCGATGCGTTCGTCGCTGATGTCATATGCCTCGACGTCTGCCATGAAGCCCAGTATTCCAGGTCGCCACCGGTTTGCGAAGAAGAGTGTCGATCTTGGCTCACATCTGTGGTACCTTGCGACGAAGGGAGACTGACACTGCTGGCTCACAGAAGGGAAGGACTATGAACCACTCACCGGAGCACCTTGCTCTGACGATGAAGGATGCCGCCAAGCTCGTCGGAGTCGACTACCGCACGATCAAGCTCGGCATCGAGAGCGGGACTATCCCGACGGTACAGCTCGGCCCGCGGCGGATGATCCCCCGCGTCCCGCTGCTCCGCGTGTTCGGGATCGACGCGCAGGGTAAGCATTCATAGCGCTTTCGCGATTGGAGCGGGGCGACACGACTCCACGCAGTCGACATCGAACTCTGACAACTGCCTTGTGGCTTCGCCGCGGCATCGCCGAGAGTGCGCTCGCCCTTCGTTAGTTGACACCCTCGGCACCGATTGAAGCCTCCATTCGGGAGGCTGGCAACGAATGTCACAGCTCATGGTTCACAGGCTTGATCTCGTGTCGTTTGCGATCCGCACACGGAGTCAACTGCGCCGGCGCTTCGCGCTCGCACGGAGCACCGCGGGTCTAGCCACGAGTCTCAGCTCGGTGGTTCAGCCTTAACCTCGGCGCTTGTCATGATTCCAGACAAGGTCGGGCACGGGCGATGAGCACAGGCGCCAGGACGCATGCCTTGCTCAGCCGTTGCCCGCCACGACATTCACGATGGCATTGACGCTCATGAGGAGATGCCCGTCGGGGATTCGCTCCTGAAATCCGTCCTGCCCGAGCCACACGTGTGCCGCATCGGGCAGTAGGTCCGGGTCCAGGGGGTGAAGCGCTCGCGGGTTGTGAAATATCTGGGTCCCGTCGATCCAGCCCTCGGAGTAGTCCGGGCCGACCTCACGTGCGAAGCGTGTCGCTCGTTCTCTTCCGGCGTCGAATTGCAGGCCCGAATGAATCATGGGTGGGGCACCGCCGAGCCCGGCCGCCGCACCCATTCGGTTGAACTTTGCCAGCGTGCCGCTCGGATTGAACAGCACCGCAGACACGTGCTCCGCGCCCGGAAGATCAAAAAAGCCCGACTGCGCTCTCTGATTGCCCCATGCGTGCTCGGTGATCCGTTGCGGTCCCATGCTGTCGCCGTGTGCTTCGCCGAGCGCGTACAAGTAGCGTCGCAGCGCCTCCGCGCTGAACGTCATTGAGTGGCCAGCGTGGAAGTCCTGCACCGCGATGACGAAGGGAAGCGGCCGCCACCATGATTTCGTCCAGTAAGCGCTGCGTAGCTTCGCCATTAAGGACCGGGCGAATCGTATCGGGATGTAGTTTTCGATGTACGCGGCTAGCTCGTCGCGCTGTGTGGGCAACGTCGAGGCTGCCGGGGATTGACCCGCGCGCGACGGGTTGAGTGTCGTGGCCTCGACGAAGATCCTGCCACGCAAACCGACTGCCTCGAAGTCTGGCGCAGGCGTCGGCTGGTCGAGGTCAAATCCAGCCTCGACGAGGACCGCGAACGTGTACAGCTCCCATAGTCGAGCGTCGAAGCCATCGGACTGAAACTGTTGAACGAAATTGCCATCCTGATTCTCATACCACCGCATGAGGAGCCCAATCATCTCCCGCGCGGGCGCCCATCCCTGCGTCTCCAAGAGGCGGCGAAAGACGGGATCGAGTCTCGTCTCCGGGACGACGGGCGTGAAGAAGTCGACTGGCTGGCTCTCGTCGCCCTGCACGCGGGCACGCTGAAGATCCTGCGTCGTCGCCGCAATCACCGCCGGAAGGGCATCCATCGCTTCAGCCGGAGTGCTCGCGAACAACGTCTGATTCACCCAGCGGTACTTTCCCGCGAGATCCGCGGCGAACACGATCACGGCGAATTCCGCCTCGTTGTCGACGAGAAGAGTCGCGAAGACGTCGCTGTTGCCGACTTCGAACCAGGCGAGCTCCTCGGAAATGATTTGTACTGCAGCGCTGCGCGCGTACGACACGAATGCGTTGAAACGGATGCGGGATATAGGTCGGATCGGTGTGATTTCCACGATCGTCAGCATGGCACGCGGATCATGTGACCGGCGAGCGTCGGTTCCCAATACTGTTGTGCCCATGCGACGCTTACCTACGAAGGAGTCCGACATGCGGCGCGTAGTCCGATTCAGCTTGGCCTTGCTCTTCGCCGCGGCCTCGCTGGCGGGGGGAGCCTCCGCTGCCGCGGCACCGCCGGACGGTGTCACGATCGAGTTCACGCCGAACGAACTCACCGCGGTCCGTGGGGAGAGAATCACCGTGGCGCTATCGATCGAAAACGGTTCCGACATGGCGATAACGCAATTGCGCGTGGGAGATGTCAGGCGGGAGGACGTCACCGTCGTGTTTGACCAAGAATCCGATGCCGTCGGTACCGATGCATCCGCGAGCATTCCCGGCGGCGGATCGCTCGTCGTCCGCACTGATGTAACCGTAGTAGCCCAATTACCCGGCGCGACCACGCTTGTTGCGGAGGTGACGTACCGATTGGGAGACATAGTGCGGCACGACGTCGCGACACTCAAGATCACGCCGGGGACTTGGCCAACCGCACCCGCGGGTCCGTTGACAGTGTCTTCCCAGGGGCCGGCCAACCTTGTCGACACCGGGGCGACCGACCTGATTTTCTCGATTAGGAATTCCAGCACCGCAGAGCAGACAATCGAGTCCGCCATAATCACTTATCCGGAGTTCCTCGTCGTCGGCGTCAGCGACGAGAAGACCGCTGGTGAGGATGGGAGACTACGGCTCGCCGATCCGATTGTGGTGGCCCCAGGCGGTGGCGTGACTCTCCTGGTGAACGTCAGGGCCGACGACGGTGTGCGCCCCGGCACTGCGCTGATAGTACTTGACATGAGCTACAGCCAAGTCGACTCCTCGACGACAGGTTTTGCGAGCGCCAGTCACGCTCTAACTCTCAGTGTCTTTGGTGAGTCCGATGTCGCGACAGTATTCTCGGCGGCCCTTGCGCCTGCTTTCTGGATCGTCCCAGGAATCCTCTTCGTACTCGTCGTCTGGTTCCTATGGACACGGATGTTCCCGAAGAAGTCCCTTGACATCACTACCGGGTCGGGACTCGCCGCTACAGCCGGTCTTGGCATTGTCGCGCTTTTCCCCGCCTTCCTTTTTCCGGTGATCTACAACGCCCTGTTCAACCGGCAGTTTCCGGACGTGTATGGGTTCGCAGATGTGATCGGGCTCATGCTCTTCGCCCTTGGCGCAGGAATCGCGGTCTGGCTGCTCCTGATCCTCGGCCGCCAACTCGTGAGAACGTTCCGCTATGAAGCGGGCGACTCCCCGATGTCACTGTTGTGGAAGATGCGGTGGCGAACGAGGCAACTCAATATTCCGACAGCGTCCGTGCTCACGGAGGGAGGCTCGACTGAGACGGTAGCCGTCCTTCGCGCCGCGCACGACCATTCACTCGTAGGACCGCTGATGGAAGTGAGCGGTGACGAAGCGGCGCTTAGCGCCGCGGTTGAGACGCGGAGCGCTCACAGGGTGTATCACGCGCTGAAGAAGGGGCGTCCCGCGAGCTGGATTGCATTTGTTCCGGAAGGCGCGGCGGTCCGCGAAGTGGAGTCGTCGAAGCTGTTCGAATTCGGGACCGTGCAGACGGTCAGAACGCAATGAAATGGCCGGGCGCGAACGCCCGGCCATGGCCCGCCATCGGGCGGCCCCGACTCGTCTGTTTAGAGGAGTTGTTCAGTCACTAACCTGAATACCACGAAAAGGGAGACCATGGCAACGATTGATCGGATGCTCGTCAGTTGGACGCTCTCATCGACGCTTCCCGCTGTCATCCGGGGCGGACGTGGACTCGCACGCCGGGCGAGCTACGCCGATGCGTTTTCGACAGGCCGCCTGGGCGCAGTCAATCTCGCGCCGCCGTGGCGCGACGACCCGGAGCGCAGCCGGTATTGGAGGGCCACCGTGCCTAACGCCGACGCATCCGGCGCATGGGAGAAGCAGGTGCCTTTGAAAGGGATGTCACCAGCTCCGCTCGCCACCGACGTCGCCGGAATAGCCCTTCGTGTAGAGCGATACGCACACCCGGGCGGTGCAAGCATCTCCGTCAATGGGGTCAGCGAAGGCGCGGTGGAACCCGACGAGGCGCTCGAAGTCCAGCGGCGACTGGCAAGGGATCCCGTGGTTGTAGACGACGCCGGCGGGCGTCACTCGGTCACCGCGACGCTTCATTGGCTACTGGATCAGTGGGAGGCGGAACTGCTCGGGGACGACCACGGAGTCTCAGAGCGCGACGACCAGCCGACGATAATTACCACGATCACCGGGACGAGCGAACCGTTCACCCCTGCGGCCGCTACCGATCTGCTTCGCCGATTCTGCTATCCGGGGGAACCTCCTGGGTGGACCGAAGTTCTGCAGGCGAAGAGCGGCAAGGGCAACGACTCTCTGCGCATCGCAGGCTCGAACAGCAGGGCGATCTGGTCGCCCGCGCGCGCTAGCGCCGACCGGCATCGCCGTTCATTGGAGTGCTACCACTCGAACCAAGTGCGCGGAGCACTGCACACGAATCAATTGCTGGGCGTCGTTAGCGCCACTTCGAACGCGATCCATCTCGCACCGGACTCGACGCAGGAGCTTGCCCGGCGAGCAGCGATAAACATACGCTGGCTTCACGGTTCGGGCGATGTGAAGGTGTATCACTCGGGGTTCACCCGAGCGCGGATCGACGAGTCCGGAGTCGTTCCAACGCTCAACGAGCTTGCTACCACCTTTTCGCTCGGCCCAGGGCTGTCGACTCCCGCTCCGAGGACGTAGGGTTTGCCAGCGCGTCTGATTCCACTCGATATCGGGTGTGCTGGAGACGCAACGTCCTTCGTTTACTCATCCTTCATGCATCGCCTGCGTGCGGTTAGACGGCTATGCGCCTCCGTAACTGTGGGCACACCTCCCAGGAAAGATACACCGGGCAGGCACGTCGACTGTGGCTAATCCTCTGCATCCGCTTCGCAGGTTCGTCAAGTAAGGACCTCAAGTCGATCACGGGACGCCGCGTCGCTCCACTCTTGGGTCGCCAGTTCATGTCTCGAGTCGGCTGCGCACACATTACCCGCGTCTGCCCCGCCTCTTCTTGCGGCGAGCCTTGCTTGGACGGAGTGGCGGTGGTGGGCTCGACATACGGTTCGGCGGAAAGAGCCCTTCGATTAGACGATCCATCTCGGGATCGGGCGTTGGGAGTGTGCCTTCATAGACCACCTCAGCCAGGGCTTGATCCTGTTCGTCGAAGATGAACACAGCGCCTCGAGCGAACTTCAGCTGATACTTCTTGGCGCGGACGTAGTCCTGAGCTAATTTGGTGATGTCGCTGAGGCTACGGCTCGCCGGCTTGGTCATCCACACGAGCAACCATGCGTCGCTCAGCCTTGAACCGAGCGGCACTGTATACGTGCGTTCCCGCCCGTTGGGGCTCGGCGCGGCGAGCAACTTCACCGGAATTCGGGTCATGTCGGTCTGAGTCTTGGTGGAGGCAGATAACAGCGTCGCCCCTGTGCTTAGCCAACCGAAAGAATTGCGACTCTGCAGCTCGTCGACGAACTGGGCCATCGGCGATCCAGTGAGTGAGGGCTTTGGGACAGAAGTCCCCTCATCCACGAGCTTGGCATAGTGCCAGGCATCGAGCGGGTCGGTGCGGCTGGTTATGAGGCTCCGTACCTGGTGCTTTCGGCGTCGCAAGTCCGCAGGACGCGGAGCGTCCATGTAAGGCAGTTCCGCGACCATGACAGTCGGGTCCGGCGCCACATACAGGCCCGCCTCGTAGAAGTAGAGGAACAGATCCAGCTCGTCCGGCGCGGTGTAGGCGAGTGACACTTCTGGATCGCGCCGACGGCGAAGATAAAGAAGGAACTCCGCGGGCCGGTCTACCAATTGCGCGATTACTTGGAGATCGTGAATCGACACCACCCAGGGGATGCGCTCGGCATCGAGGAGCGCCTCGGCAACCAGGTCGCTCGTTAGCGCCCCGACGCCGGACAAATCTTCAAGACTTAGTGCCACAGTATGAATTTCTCGGATTTGGCTTAGGTCGAGCCATCCGTCCGGGCGAAGCCTCACCCCGCCATCATGCTCAATCCGCTCCTGCAATCGGCCGGCTTGTTTCGAGGCGTTCGTAATGATGCCAGTGAGATCCCGACGCAGGCGACGGGTCTCTCCGGCACGCGATGCAGGAGTAAACGCAACCGCCTTGGCCTCGACGATCACGGCAACGTCGTCGAGCACGAACAGGATGTCGCCCTCGACCTTCTTCGTGTAGTCGGCGACGTCACCGTTCGCCTCTTGTTCGTTCGCCGGAACGAAATAATCGAACGACGAGTAGACATCGGACCCGGGAAGCAAGGCCTCAAAAGCTCTTCGCCCCAAGTCTTCTAGCAGCGTCCCGCGCCACCGCTGATACTTGTCCCATTCGGGCAGCCCCTTCAGCTCCTGCTCTAGGTTTTCGCGAATGGCAGGCAGAACGAGGGCGTCGTGCACCAACATGAACGTTCCTCGCTCGGTGCGCATCACGGGGTTCGTTCGCAGAGGGTTGTCGCCGGCGATGAACCGGTCAACGACCTCTCGAGGAGTTGGGTTTCCGGAGTCGAGGCTGAAGCGTTCGAGTACTGCATTCACCGCCGCCAGGTCTCGACCAAGGGAAGCGGCGACCTTGGCTGCCGGAACCGCCACTAAGTCAGCGGTCGGTTGCCATCCGCGGTTGTGGGTCGCGCGGACCTCGTCACGAGTTTCAGCGTCGAGAGGTAGCCTCCCCCGCTCCGTTGCCTCATAGGCTTCGATGGGCGCGCGGACTGCCGCCTCCCAGCGCTCGTTCATGGCGTCAACCTGCAGGTCATGCAGTCGGGTAAGAACTTCGATGGCATCGGTCGCATCGAACCCGAGGTGTGCAATTAGCGCGCTCTTGACCTCCTCCTGACCGAACAGCGCTTCGTATGTGGGGAGCAGCATGTCCGCATACGAGGAGCTTCGTATCCAGACGGAAGCAGAGCGCGCAGCGTAGGCGATGAAGGCCAGCTCCTCCACTGGGCGATCGCGAATCGCGAGCAATTCTCGCGTTTGTGCCAAGAGGATGAGTCGTTCCGCCGACTCGGCCCAGCGGTGAGCCGCTTCGTACAAGGAGTTCGGCGTCTCATCGGTCGCTGAACCGTCGTCCTCCCCAGCGCAGAGACTTTCCGCCAGCAGGGCAAGGAGTTCAGCCTTAGTCGCGCCCCCTTCTGCGTCCGGTTTCACTTGGCCCGCCCCTGCCCACGGCAGGCAAGCGAGGCGCGCAAGCTCCACCACCCTTTCCGGTCTGTGGGGCGCGAGTTCTTCTCGAAGTGCTGCGAGTTCGGTGATCAAGCGACGGTCTAGTTCGTCAAGAGGAACCTCAGAATCCGCAAGCTCCTGCACTAGCAGCGCATGGCGGTTGACAGACTCGACGATTGCGCGCCCGTGTATGTCAAGGGGGTTAGCTCGGCTGTATGCCTTGCGACGTTTCGCCTTCCGGCGCTTTGAGTTGCGGTTGGCCATAACACACCAAAGCATGAAGCTAAGAAAATGGCCAGCCGTGCGCGCACGGTGACGAGTGCGTCCCTCACTTGGTGTGACAAACTCTGGTGACGTCCCCGGGGGTGGTGTAGTTTCCCGGCTCGAGTGTCACGTCGTTGACGTGGTGAGCCATCGTGCGATGGTCAGTGAGAACTGTCTAGGAATCTCACGGAAGGACACATACGCTCGATGGCTCTTGCCCAGTCTGCCCTCCTCGAGTTGCTCGGGGAACTGAAACTAACCGATGTCAGGGACCGGATCCGGGTCGCGACCGAGACGCTCTACCAGGAGCTGATCGACGCGGAAGCTGCCGCGTTCATCGGCGCCGCCCCGTTCGAACGCACCGCGGACCGGGTCGCGCAGCGCAACGGCACCCGTCCACGGCCGCTCACTACGACAGCCGGGGAGGTCGAATTGCGAATCCCGAAGCTGCGGCAGGGATCCTTCTTCCCTCGTTGCTGAAACGCCGCCGCCGAGTCGATCAGGCGCTGTTCGCCGTGGTGATGGAGGCGTACGTGCATGGCGTCTCCACCCGCAAGGTCGATGACCCCGTCAAGGCGCTCGGCGCGGACAGCGGGATCAGCAAGTCGGAGGTGTCTCGGATCTGCGCGAACCTGGACGAGGACGTGGCGGCGTTTCCGGGACCTGCCCCTCGCCGACCAGCCCTACCCGTACGTGTTTCTGGACGCGACGTATTGCAAAGCGAGGGACGGGCGGCGGGAGGTGCTCGGCGTCAAGGTCGGGGAACACCGAGTCGCAGCCGTTCTGGACGACGTTCCTCCGCAGCCTGAAGGCCCGCGGGTTGGACGGGGTGAAGGTGGTGATCTCCGACGCGCACACCGGTCTGATCGCCGCGATCGCCACCGTGTTCCAAGGCTCGTCGTGGCAGCGCTGTCGGGTGCATTTCATGCGGAACGTGGTCGCGAACGTCCCCAAGACCGCCGGCCCGATGGTCGCGTCGACCATCCGCACGATGCCAATCGCTTCGTAGTCAATAGCGATTGTTGCGATCGCCGGACGTAGTGGTTTTACGCCCCGAGTCCGCCCGCTGAGCCGGCAGTAAGGCTACTCGAAGGCCCAGTGAGGCTCAGTCGTCACATTCAGAGTCGCAACAGACGGGCGGGGCTCCACTGCAGTGGGTCTGCGGTTCTCCATCGCGATTGGCCTCGCAGAGAGGAAGCGGATGGAGCCGGCACCCTGCTTTAGCGCTTTAATGATGTTCTTCGTCAGCCACTTCGACTCTCGTTCTACTGATCCGCTGGGCTGCAGTCGACTCTTGGACTGAATCATGATGGCAGTGCCGCTCGTGACAAGAATCCCGTCTCCGACTTCCCGAACGCCGCTCCCGCTACTTTCGTGGGCGGGCTGATGAAATGAAGTCGGGCATACCCCACAGCGCCGCTGCGAACCGGATTGCACTCTCGGCGGCGACCCCCCGCTCGATGCCGTGCGGGAGAGGTACGGCAGAAACGATGCGACGCTCAACAACGCCGTCATCGTTCTCGATGATCAGCGTCAGGTCTTCGCCCATACGCACAGGCTAGGCCCGGATAACTGCAACCAGCGTCGGTTCCCGGCTCGGCGCAGCGGCACTCTTGCCGACATCCTCGAGGATCCTTATCCGGGCAGTGCGCGGTGAGGGGGCAGAGGCGTTCGCGCGCAATCCGCAGGCGGACGCGGACGAGCCGCCTATCAGGGGCGCATACCCGCTCCGGTGGAGCGGCGTGGGCTACGCACCGCTCTGCGTGGCGACCCTGGGATTTCATCCTCTGAGCACACGCGATTGCGTCGTCTCTTGGCGCGGAGCCAGCTCACCATACGATGTGCGCGTGACCTTTCTCTTGAACGAGCTGACTGCAATCACCGGCGACCGCATCAATCGTGCGCGAGCGCATCTCAGTGATGCTGACATGACGCGGGCGGTCGAGCTCCAGAGCCAGATCGGCTCGCTCGGGGCAGAACTGGACGATCTTCTGGGCAGCGAGTAGCCCAAGGGGCTCTCGCACCAGCCGGGGATCGTCGCCGCCTGACCGACTCCCCGCCGGGAGTTGAGGGCCCGGACGTCTGAGAAGGCCCAGGGGGCTCCGTCGTGTGCAGGAAAAACAACACGCAGCGGCGGACGCGGACCCTTACGCCCCCGCGTCTGCGCGCGGCTCGGGCGGCGGGGGGTACCGAATCCTCTGGGCGGCATCATCCGCAGTGAAGACGCCCTGCCGCCACTGAGCCAGTGTTTCCGCCGCGTTCTGGTACTTCACGGCTTGCTGTTCATTCGTCTTGTCGGTGCGCGCCGTTATCACCTCGAACGTCGCATCGAGCGGTGCCATATCTCGCGGACTGCGGCCATTTGAGCGACTCGTATTGAGGCGAGGAGCCGACCACGCGCGCCGTGCGGCGGCTCAACTGACATGCCCCCCGCAGACAACGCAAATTGGTATCCGCGCACTGCGGCATCTAGCGCGCCAATCCTCTCGACCACCGTCGCGACGGCTACGTCGAGCCGCTCCTCGAAACGGGCCCGTTGGTCCTGTTCGCGCTCCGCTTGACGGACGAGTCGTTCGATTTCGATCTCGGATCGGCGGTCTTCCATCGCCTGCGCGCGCTCCCCTTCGCGATCCAGGCGGTCCTGCTCCCGCTCTTGCTTTCGATCTTCTCGATCCCGCTTCTGTTGGCCGCGGGAAAGCCACCAGACCACGAGTGCACCCGCCACAGCACCGAGGAAGGTCGCAGCCAACGTCAACCAAAACACGGGCCATGGATCTACCTTCACTGCTTCCGTGAGGTCTTGAATCGCACACAGCATGGATGCATTCGCGCACGGGTCAAGGAGCGGGATCACGCGCTCAGGCTACTGGTACTGATCACACTGACGCGCGACACCCGCGTACCGGTTTAGTAGCGCTCGTTCGGCGCTCCGCGACGAGCGCACGACGCAGACTCAATTGCGTGCGGTGGGTGTCGAGCTCGAGCGAGGTTGCCCAACCGATCACCTTGGGACCGAGCTTCGCGTGCTATTGATCTGACCGTTGAGGCGACAGATCTCGATCATCGCGTACTGACATCGCTAGGCACCGTTGGCCGGACGGGCGCTGACGAACCGATGACGGCCGCCCGCTGAAGGATGCACGTCGATCGTATTTTCGGCGGCAGGGCGCGATGCGGACTGAGACTGGCCGGCTCGACTGGATGCAGGCGCTCCGTGATGCAGGTCACCATCTAGACCCAGCCGGCTTGGGGCGAGCGGCGGCCATCATTCTCGACAGAACACCGCCCTCAAAGCGCACGAACACCACTCAATCTGAAGCCTGCGAGCGGTCCTACCATGAGATTGTGATCTTCGCAATTGCCTGCGATGATCTAGTCATGGTTGAGGACCGGGTGATTGAGCGCGTCAACGTCGTGATTCACCGCACTCGACTCAGCAAGAAGGACTTCGCGAACTCCATCGGGATTGATGGCCCAAAGCTTGCGAAGTCGCTCGCAGGCAAACGGAGATTCACCTCTCTGGAGTTGACGCTAGTCGCTGAGCAAGGCGGAACGACTGTCGATTGGTTGCTCAGCGGTGATTCAACGCGTGAACTGGTCCTCGCTCACAAAGCCGCGGAACATGCTATCCAAGCGGACGACTTGGCTGGCAGGCGGACGATCGAGATGCTCGTTGAGAAGCTCGAGGGTCTCCGCTTCTTGGATCGTCCTTTGCCACGTCCTCCACTTCCGACCAAGCCGTCCGTTGGCGGCAACTTTAAGCAAGCGCAAGGACTAGCAAGTGATTGCTTGAACATGCTGGGCGTGGACGTCGGCGGACTTACCAACACGGAACTCGCGGGGCGGATAGAGCACGCGTTTGGCATAGATCTGGTCGTGACGCGGCTACCAGAGGGATGCGATGGGCTGTCGTTCTCGGATCGGGATGTTCGCGCGATTGTGCTTGCTACCTCGGACGCGCCGTTCCGTCAGCGTTTCACCTTGGCGCACGAACTGGCTCATCTAGTCTTTGGAGACTCGAAGAACGAGGTGATCGAGGAACAACTTTGGACGAGGAAGTCTCAGACGGAGAGCCGGGCCGACACGTTCGCGGCAAGCTTCCTAGCGCCGCGCACTGAGATAGTCAATCGGATCGTGGGCCGTTCCGCAGTAGATGCCTTCGATGAGCTTGTGCTTCACTTCCAAATGTCCCCAAACGCAATGTCGTGGCGGTTGCTAAACGAGCGATTGATCTCGCAGGAGGACCAGAGGCGACTCGAGAAGCAAACTGCTCGGGCTACCGCAATGCGTGCGGGCGAGGCTGCTGAATACACGAACCGCGCGCGACTTGCGGGTGTACCGAGGCCCGCCCAGCGTTTGGTTGACGCGTATCTAGACGCGTATCGAGACGGCGAAACCACACTCCGGCCAGCTGCGCAGTTGCTCGGGCAGCCCCTCGCCGAACTCGAGATGTACTTCTTCGACAAGGCCTCAGCGGACGACAGTTCTCTGCATTTCGGGTAGGCGCCGCGCAGTTCCTCTTCCAGGACAATTCGGTTGTGGTTTGTTTGCCCGAGCGGACGAGCCGGATGTACTTGAGCAGTATCTGCGGGGCAACGACGTCGTCGACGCTGTATCGCGCGAGGCTTCGGACTCCGCACGACACGTCCTCGCATTGGCCAACATTGACCAGCGAATGGTTCGGTGAGCCGATTGCCACCGTCGGCGTAAGGCGCATCCATGCCGTCCAGGGTATTCGCGTCGCCGTGTTCGGCGGCGGCCAGGCGAAGCCTCGTGAGCACCTAGCGAGAGTCAGACGCTGCACCTCCTGAGAGCGGACTCTTCAGATCGGACTCGATCTGGCCGACTGAGGACCCCGAGTCTCATCGCTTCGCGCAGCGCCAAACACATCACGACGCGGCATACGTTCGGGATCCTCTGCGAAATGGTCGGCTACCTCCCTCTCTCCATTGACCGGGCGTTCGAAGTTTCCCAGCGCGTTCTCGACACCCGTAACCCATGTTGTGTGTCCGGAGCTCCTCGAGACTCCCTTCTCTGCGAAGTTTGAGCGGACGGGACCACCTCCGCAGTCGAGATCGGTTGGAGCTGGGACCGGTCCCAACGCGACTCCCATTCTCCTGAGGGCAATGTGGCCTGTTCGCGCACTTCGGTCATGGTCTATCGGGTCGCGTCGCCACCGTGCGAGCAGATCCGAGAGCGGTTAGAGCGGGCGTTGCGAATTTCGCAAGCATCTTGTAGCTTGCCATTATCGCAATCGGATGGCCATCGCGGCCCGGGCGGGGTGGGAGGCCAGATGAGCACGGTGATGAGTGAGCACGGCCGTGTGCTCGGCGCTTTCGACGATCCGACGACGTCGCTACTGCGGGGAGCGCTCGCTCCGTCCAGCATCGCGGTGTTCCGCACGGCGCTGCCGGAGACACCAAGACCCAGCCGACCGCCCCACTACACCGAGCACTACGCGATGATCGGGCGCCTCGCGATGCTTGGGCCCACCCAAGACTTTTCCGTGCGGCAGGCGATCGCGCAGTGGTGGCGGCTGCCCGGTCGGGGACACTCGGCATCAGGGTGGTGTCGGGTCGGTGTTCAGGTTCTCGCGCCGTCATCGAGACTGCCGATGCCCGCGCAGCCCGCCGCCGGGGAGAGCTGATCCGTGGCGGGGCCTAAGGACAGCGGCATCCACGCTGAGCTGGAGCGCGTCCGTGCCGCGTACGGCACGCCCGTCCTGTCGCTGCTGAACTCGCGCACGTCCGACTTCCAGATCGCCGCGATGCGCAGCGTCTTCGGCACCAGCCAGGCGTCGCCGGAGTACAGCGTCGTCGCCAGCCGGCTGGACGAGGTGATCGCGCTCGTCCCCGACGACGAGCGGCCGCAGAAGGACGGCCGCCAGCTCATCGCCGCGTGGCTTGATGACCGGCTCTTGCGCTCCGACGACGGCGATGGCGGCATCCGCACGCTGACGCTCACTTCGGCGGCCCTCGGCGCGCTGCGGTTCGTCGACGACCAGACCAACGTCCGGCCGCTGCTCGGAGAGTCGCGCGTGACGGCGATCACGGAGATCATCACCGCGCTCGCCGCGCACGCCTCCGGCAGCGTCGAGGCGCGCAAGGAGCAGCTGCGCGAGCAGATCGCCGTCTTGACGATCGAGCTGGAGCGCCTGGAAGCCGGCGGGACGCTGGAGGGTCTCAGCACGGACGAGATCATCGACCGGACGAGCCATCTGCTGGACATGACGGGGACCCTTCCCGAGCAGTTCACGAAGGTGGCCGAGGCGATCCGCTCCAACCACAAAGACGTCGCGGCCCGGCTGCGCGCGGATGACATCCCGCAGGGGCAGATCGCCCGCGAGTACCTCACCGCCCACGACGGGCTGGCGGCGACCGCCGAGGGGCGCGCGTACAGCTCGGCGACCGAGATCCTCCGCTCGGAGGATCGCCTGGCGCGGATGGGCGACGAGATCGCCGCGATTCTCGCGCATCCCTCCGCCGAGGTGCTCACCGCTGCCGAGCGGACGGGACTTGCCCGCCTGGAGAGCGATCTGATGACCGGGATCGATGTCGTCCGCACCGAGCATCGCCGGGTCACCAACACATTCTCCCGCTACCTGCGCTCGGCCGACCCGAACGCCGACCGCGCCGTGGCACGCCTGCTGCGCGACGCGAACGTCGGGTTGCAGACCTGGATGGCGACCGCCGGTGCGCGCGAGAACATCGACCTGGTCGTCGGTAACCAGGGGTCGCTCGATCTCGGGCGGCTTCCGGTGAGCTGGCCCAACCCCGACGACTACGCGCCGCCGGCCGCGCCGACGACGGACCCCGGTTCCCGGGGCGCGCCCATCTCCCTGGCTGAGCTCAAGGCGCTGGGCGGCCCGCGCACGAGGGCGGTCCTCGACAAGATGCCCGCGCTGGCGCGCCAGCACGGCGCCCGCACGCTCGGCACGGTGTTCGCGCATTTGCCTGAGGACCTCACGCGCCCGGTCGAACTCGTGGGCCTGATCGCCGAAGCCCGTGCCGTGGGCGCGCGCATCGGCGCCGATCAGACGGAGGCCGTCATCTCCCGCCGTGACGACGGCAGCACCCGCACGCTCATCATCCCCCTGATCCATCTCACCGACGATGGTGAGCTCGAGCTGGACAGATCCGACATGGAGGCAGCACTGTGACCGACCCCGAAGCCACTCAGCCCGACGACGAGGACTTCGCTCTCGTCGGCGGGCAGCCGGAGAGCGACCCGGAGAGGCGTGGCCACTTCCCCAGCGACACCGGCACGCTGGACTACGCGGCGCGCTGCGCCTACGTGCAGCTGATGCGAAAGACGTACATCTCCTTCGAGTTCGACCGCGATCACTGGAGTGCGGTGTTGGACTTCGAGAGCGAGCTGCGCAGCCGCATGAACGACCTGTTCCTCGAGCTGCGCGTGGACATGCGCCGGCAGATCGCCATGAAGTGGCAGGTGCCCGCGGAGAACGGCGATGTGGCCGCCCTGATCCGTCCGATGCAGTACACCAGGGAACTGGCCGCGGTGATGTTCATTGCCCGTGAGGCGCTGCTGGCGGCGCGCACCGGCAACACCGGCGACGGGCAGATGCGCGAGGAGGCGTGGCTGGATGTCGCCGACATCGTCGACCTGGCGCTCACCTACCCGGCGATCGGGGAGAACCGCTCGGATCGGCTCAGGAGCCGCGCGAAGACCGCGGTCGAACAGGCCCGCAAGCTGGGCGTGCTGCTGGGCAAGCCGGAGCAGACCCGGCTGCGCGTGAGCCCGGTGATTGAGCTGCTGCTGTCGACGGACAAGCTCGCCGAACTGGCGGCATGGTTCGCGGGCGATCGGGATGGCTCCGATGCCCCGGCGATCGACGCTGACGCGCGCCGGCTGCCAATCGCCCTGGTTGAGGATGACGACGAGACGGGAGAGGCCGCGGCGTGACGATGCAGAGCACGGCGCCCACGCTGGAGCTGGACGACTGGTCGGATGCGACGCCGGTCGACGTGATCCGCCAGTGGAGGGGCGAGTCGATCCAGCTGGTCGACTGGGGCAACATGAGCGGCCACGTCCAGCTCGATCTGGACGGCGAATCGGCGCTGATGACCGGCGAGTCCGGTTCGGGCAAGTCGACGATCTTCGACGCGGTGCTGGCGATCATGCAGCCTTCCCGGACGAGGTTCAACTTCGCCTCGAACTCCACCGGGACTGGCCGCGCCCGCAGCGGCGATCAGCGCGACGAGCTGAGCTACCTCATCGGTAAGCTCGATGACATCGAGCGCGCCGACGGCGAGCACGTTCCGCAGGCACTGCGCCCCGTGACCGAGACCTCGCGCTGGGGCGCCCTCGCGATGACGTTCCGCAGCAACCTCGACGAGCGGTACACCCTCGTCCGCGCATACTACGTGCCGCGCGCCGCCAGCAACCGCAACGATCTGAAGCAGCGCTGCGCGACAATCGATGGCCCCTTCGACCTGCGCCAGCTGCACGACGCCGCCGCGTCGCAGTTCGAGATGCGGGCGATGCGATCCCTCGGGCTGCACCCATACGAGGGCCCTGGGCCATTCCACGACGCGATGTGCCAAAAGCTCGGCTTCGGGCCTGACGGCGGCAATGTCGTGGATCTGCTGCGCCGCATCCAGTCTGGCGCCGACGTCACCTCGGTCGACCACCTGTTCTCGTCGACTGTGCTCGAGGAGCCGAAGACGTTCGAGCTGGCCAAGGACATCGCCGATTCGTTCGAGGGCCTGCGTGCGACGTACAACGAGATGAAGACCGTGGGTGAGATCGTCCAGGTGCTCTCTGGCATCCCCGACCAGAAGGCGGAGCTGGATGCGGCGACCGCCGCGCTGGCGGACCTGGACTCGCTGCGCCTGGCAGAGGACGGCGCCACGCCGTTCGCCGCATGGCGCGCGACTACGGAGCAGTCCCGGCGTGAGCAGGCGCTCCGGGCCGCCACCGACGCGCTCCCGCAGGCGGATACCGAGGTGCTGAAGGCCGACGACGTCAAGGTGAAGGCCGCCCGGCAGGTGCGCGACCTCGAACGCGCGCTGGACGACGAGAATACCGGTCTTTCCGCGCTCCGCGACAAAGTCGAGGACGCCCGAGCCGACCGCGACCGCATTGCCGGCAACCGGTCTCGGTTCGAGAACCTTGCGGAGGCGCTGGGAGCTGTCGTCGCGACGGCGGACGAGCATGCGGCACTGCTGGCGCTCGGGAGCGCGCTGGACGAAGGGATCACCACCCAGCGCCAGCGGCTGAAGGATCGCACCGTCGAGCTCGGCGAACGTAGGGGCGAGCTGCGCCGCCAGGATGCCGATCTCGGTCGCGAGATCGGGTCGCTGGAAGGCCGCAGCGGACGGCTCCCCGAATACCTCGACACGGCCCGCAACAGCATCGCGGATCGGCTGGGCTGGAAGCGCACTGATCTGCCGTTCATCGCAGAGCTGATGGACGTTCCTGACGAGCACGCCGAGTGGCGCACGGCCGCCGAGGCGGTGTTCGGCAGCGTCGGCACGCGGCTGGTCGTCCCCGCCGACCAGCGTCGGCTGTTCCAGCGGACCGTCAACGACATGCGGCTGGGCCCGCGGATCAACTTCGACTTCGCCACGACCGAGGGCCTGCGGGAGAACGTCGACGAGCACGACCCGCGCCGACTCATCTCCCGGCTGATCTTCGCCCCGGACACGCCTTTCGGGGCGTGGCTGGTGGGGCGGGTCAACCGCGCCGGCGGCCGTCACCTGTGCGTGGACAACGTCGAGGAGCTCGCGATCACGGACGGTGAGTCCCGTGTCGTGCGATCCGGCCAGGTCTCCGAGCGCACCGCGGGTGCGCACGGTGGCGGCCGGAGCCGGGTGCTCGGCTACTCCAACGAGGACCTCCTCGCGGAGAAGAGGCAGCAGCGAGCTGATGTGACGAAGCAGGCGGACCAGGTCGAGCTCGACCTCCGCGAGATCGACACCCAGAGCAAGGCGCTGGATCAGTCCCGTCAGAATGTCCTGGCGCTCGGCGGATTCCCCGAATGGAGCGCCCTGGACATCGACGCCGCCGTCGCGCGTTACGAGACGGCCTGTGCGCAGCTGGACGCGGTGCGAGCAAGCTCGGACCGCATCCGGGTCCTCGAGAAGCAGCTGAACGCGGCGAAGGATGCCGAAGAGGCCGCAGGGCGAGCGAAGTACGACGCTGAGGTCGACGTGAGACGCCTGAAAGGCGAGATCACGCTTCAGCGCGAGCGGCTACTTTCGCTGGTGTGGATCCTCGGCAAGCTCGAGCGGGGCGAGGTGATCCTCACCGACGCCCAGCGGGCCTGCTGCGACGCCGCGGCGGCGCAGGTGGGTCTGACCGAGAGCACCGAGCGCCTGGACGAGACCTTCTCGTTGGTGCACGGCAACCTGCTCGAGCAGATCGCCCCGCTGCAGGGGCGCGAGCGACGGGCGATGATCGCACTCACGAACACGTTCGCCACTTACCGCTCGCGGTGGGGCGACGAGGCGAATGACTCCACCGACGTCGGCGCGTACGACGAGTACCTGCAGATCCTTCAGACGCAGCAGGCCCGCGGCCTCGAGGCTGTCCGCAATGACTGGTGCGAGAACACGCTGCGCTGGAGTGCCGACGACCTACTGACCCTGCGCATGGCGTTCAAGGGCGCCCGCGAGGAGATAAAGGAGCGCATCGCAAACATCTCCGACCTGCTGAAGACGGTCCCCTTCGGCGCGGCCGACGACCGGCTGCAGCTGCAGGTGAAGGACCGCATCCCGCCTGACGTGCTCAGCTGGCTGCGCGACCTGCAGGAGCTGTCCAACAACCTCACCGGCCTGGATGCCATCGAAGACCCGGACAACCGCTTCGGGGCGATTGAGGAGCGGTTCGCCCGCATCGACGCCCTGATTGACAAGACCCGCCTAAAGCCCCGCAACACCAGCGAGGACACCACCCGCAACGCCATCCTCGATGTTCGGCGCCAGGTGTACATCACGGCGCACCGGGTGTCCGGGACGACCGGGGAGATCATCGCCACGCATTCGTCGTTCGCGGCGAAATCCGGCGGCGAGACCCAGGAGCTGACGGCGTTCATCACCGGCGCCGCGCTGCGGTTCCGGCTGGGCGCCACGAACGGCGCGCAGACGACGTACACGCCGGTATTCCTCGACGAAGGCTTCATCAAGGCCGACGGCAAGTTCACCTGCCGCGCGGTGAAGGCCTGGGAGGCGCTGGGCTTCCAGCTAATCGTGGCGGCGCCCGTGGAGAAGTTCTCCGCGATGGAGCAGCATCTACAGCGCCTGTTCGTGGTGTCCAAGGACAGCAAGGGTCGCGGGTTCTGCGACCAGCTGAGCGCAGACGAGGTGCGCGCGAAGCTCGGGCTGGACGAATAATGAAGTCCACCGCCGACCTCCTCGACGTGATCAGCCGGCGAGTGCGCACCGGCTGGCGAGAGGCGATCACCGGTGAGACCGCATCCCTGAGACTGCCGTGGCGGGTGCCGGTGGGCAAACCCGCCGGCAACGAGTTAGACGGGCGGCTCAACGACGTGCGCGCCTGGAGCCAGGCGGTGGATCTATTCGCC
The DNA here is from genome assembly GCF_049844955.1 of Microbacterium sp. DT81.1. Taxonomy (NCBI): domain Bacteria; kingdom Bacillati; phylum Actinomycetota; class Actinomycetes; order Micrococcales; family Microbacteriaceae; genus Microbacterium; species Microbacterium sp. DT81.1. Next base: position 378,347 of record NZ_JBNCMA010000004.1, on the reverse strand, counting down.
CGACAGCACGGCTTCACGATCACGAAGCAGGCGCGCCGCTCGGCGTCCGGGCTGACGCAGGAGGTGCCCTCGGTGGTCGTCGTGCCCTCGTTCGAGACGGCGGCCGCCGCCGTCGGCCGCGGCAAGGACTTCCTCCGCGACCGCAACCGGATGGCCCTACTCATGCCGCTGACGACACAGGAGGTCACCCCGGCACAGGTCGCCGGCGTCGTGTACCGGATCCGCTCGTGGGACGACGGGGACGTCGTCGTGCTCGCCGCGGCGCTGGCGTGGCTCGCCGAGCACTCCGCAGCGGGGATGACCGCCCGCGAGGTTCCGGTGCCGGGCATGAACTCGAAGTGGCTGACGACGTCGAGGCAACGCGAGATCACGCTGCTGCTGGGCCGCGACAACCTCGGGCTCACCGTGGGCAGGCCGGCCCGCCGGCACTTCCGCTACCTGGACGCTGGGCATCTGGATGCCGGGGGTCGGCAGTTCGATGTCGCCGCGGCCGGCGACGTGAATCGCCCCGAGTATCTCCCTGACCTCGTCATCATCTGCGAGAACGTTGACTCCGCACAGCAGTTGCCCCGTCGCGCGCGGACGATCGTCTTCGAGGGCGACGGCGACGCCGGCGCCGCGCTGATCGGCGAGCTCGACTGGGTCAAGCACTGCCCCCACGTCCTGTACTGGGGCGACATGGATGTCGACGGGCTGTCGATAGTCAACACCTACCGCTTACGCGGACTGAATGTCGCGACCGTGCTGATGGACCACCACGCCTACCTGCGCTTCAGTCACCTCGGGGTCTCCGTCGACCGGTCAGGCAAGCCGCTCCCGCTGCCCGCCCGACCCGTACTGACCCACCTCACACAGGACGAGGCTCGACTACTGGAGCAGCTCTGCGATCCAGCACTGCGCGGTCCGCTGCGAATCGAGCAGGAGCGCCTGCCGCGCGAGAGCGCGGTCGCCGAGATTGAGCGCCTCATCGGATCGCTGTCAAGCTGATGGCATTGAACCGGCCGGCCGTCGTAATCGGGTAACGACGGGCTCTGCGCACAGAGTCTTGTAGCCCCCGCGGCACCCAATCAGTGTCGCGGCGCGCCAGCCGGTTCACCATCGCGCACCGACTTCCCGGCAAGGCGAATGGCGCTCGCGCGGCGCGCGGGCGCGTATTGCGACGTTGGGTGATTGTGTGAGCGTGTTGGAATTCGCCGACAGAGTGTTCGAAACTAGTGACCCGAGTTACGGAGAGGTATATTCGCATCAGAAATCTGATCGGTATTTGAATCAATACCACCATCGACGCGTCGAATTGATACAGATCATATTGCCCATCATTTCGTGCCCCGCTCGCTATTTGCCTCAATTCTTCTTTTCGGGTATGGTCGACGCCTGTGTCACACGGAGAGTGACACAATTCCGGGAAAGGGTTGGAATGGCGATCGCGAATGTCCGGTTTTCGCTCGACGCGGACTACGGAAGCGGTACCACGAACCAGGCGCGGCGGGCGCTCGAAGAGGCGGGCTACGTGAACGTAGGCACGGGCTCCTATACCGGCGAAGGCGAAATGCACGACCTGGTCCGCGGGATCGACGACCTAACCAACGTGCTTATATCTCGGGGCTCAGCACCGATCGATCACCTTTGGATCCAGATTGGGAGGCGCCCCCACGATCGTTGACGGCGCCTTCATAAATCGCTGCGCTGACTCGCGGCGAGCCGGACTCAGCTTGCCGTCCGCAGAAGCGGGTCGAACCTGCACAGACGCCGGTCGCTCGTCGAGTCCGTCGACGGGATTCGTGGAGTGGGAGTGGGAACCCTCCTGAGGCCTCGCACCTGCGCGTAAGATCGGCCCGAGATTGTGCACGTCGAGCGTCCGCTAGATGAAGCCCGCTACACGCCCATCCCACGCCCAGAGCTCGGCGCCCCGATCCCCGGCGCCCTCCACATCTCCGACTCTCGGTTCCGCGCGGCACGGCGCATCTCGGCCTCGGCAGCTCCAACCGCATCCTGCATCGTTACCTCGGTCGTGCCGCGGTGCATCGACTCCGCCACCCGCTCTCGGGCGACGGCATCCGTCCGCGCCACCACGATCGCGACGTTGTGCAGCCGTCCACGCGTGAGCCCGACGTAAAGCCCGGCGGCATCCACATCCGGACCGACGACCGACGCGTCAGCGGTGTCGCCCTGTACCCCGTGCACGGTCGACGCGTACGCGAGCTGCAGGTGCTCACGCGCATACTCGTGGGGCACGTGCCGAAGTTCACCGCTGTCGCTGACGGACACGAGTGAGACGAACTCGTCGTAGATTCCCCGCACGACCCACCGCGCGCGGTTTTCGACGCCGGTCAGGCGGTCGTTGCGACGGGTCTGGACAGAGTCGCCGACGAGGATGCGTTGCTCTGCCATCCCGCAAGCGATGACGCTCGCATCGAGCTCGCCCTGGTCGACGCGGCGCTGCTGGATGGCGTCGTTGATGGCATCCGCCTCGGCGTTGGTCCCCGACACCAGCGTCACCCGCTTGCCTCGCGCGTGCCAGTCAAAGTAGGCATCGATCATCCGCTCGCGCGCCGCGTCGTGGTGCTCGACGCGTTCGAGGTGACCGCGCTTCGCCAGCTCCCCGGCGACCTTCAGTGCGTACTCGCGATCTACCGCATTGCGCAGTCGCAGCGTGAGCGCCGCGTACTCGGGGTCGCGGAACCGATGCACTGTGTCCAGCTCGACGGATGCGTTCGCGTGCCGGATCGCGGATGCCATCGCCCCAGCGTGCCCCACCGGCAACGCCTGATGCGGGTCGCCGACGAACGCGAGACCGACCCGCAGTTCGAGCGCCAGTTCGGTGAGCGCGTTCGCGGTCTGAAGGTCGACCATGCCGGCTTCGTCGACGACGATCCGGTCGTGGGCACGAAGCACCCAGCGGACAGGACCGCTGTAGATGCCGCCCATTTTCGGGTCGGCATCACCGCAGGCAAGTCGTGCCCATGCCTTCGCGCCGGCGTCGTCCGTGCTCCACCGATAGCCATGATCGAAAAGCAATGCATGGATGCTGGATGCCGAGGTCCCGATCTCTTGAGCCGCAACCGAGGCCGCCGTGCGCGTCGGAGCGACCACCAGCATCCGTCGCCGCTGCGCCGTTAGGGCGTGGAACGCGGCGCGCAGCATCGTGGTCTTCCCCGTGCCCGCGGGACCGGTCACCGCCACGAGCCCATCCGTTCCTGCGATGGCGCACGCTGCAATGTTCTGCGAGGCATCCAGAATCGACACGTCCTCGTCCGACGCGTGCTGATGCAGCTCCACGGGCAGGAGGGATCGTCCGGGATCGGCGAGTGCGTCGAGGCGACCGGCAAGACGCACCTTCGCGCGCATCGTCTCGGTCGCCATGAACGACTTCACGTGCGCGGGAGCAGGTTCTGCAATGAGTCGCACGACGGCCGTTGCAGCGCGTCCGGCGATCTCCTCGATGACGCCATCGAGCTCGTCGCGTGGCGCAACGATGCCCGTACGTGAGAGCGCGCGCGTTGCGCCGGCGCGGATGTCGAATGCGCTGAGCCGTCCACCGGATGACGTGGACCGTTCGTCGGCGTCAACGATTGCCATGGCGGCGAGCAGATCGAGATCAAGAGTGTCGATGTCTATCGCCTCGACACGGACGGCTGCTCGCTCGGCGACCAGGCCTGCGTCGATCGCCGCGATTTCGTCCCGGACTCTTGCCTCCCACGACAGCTCGTCGAGATCGGCCGGCTTGTTCGGACGCGACACCGCCCATGCACGTCGGTCGATCTGTTGCAGCACCTCGACGCTCGGCGCTGAACCCCCGTGCGCCGTCGACCACTCCGCGATCATGCGTGCTCGGTTGGCCTCGATCTGCGCCGACCGACGCGAGAGCGGACGGACGGCGCTGGTGAGTTCGGTGATCTCTCCCGCGTCATCGAGCGTGTATCCGTGGCGAGCGAGCGCGGCCCTCCACGCGGGATCAGTGCGGGCGGCGAGTTCGCCCTCGGCGTTGACGACGGTGTGGAGCTTCATCGCGACGCGGGAGTTGAGGTTCGACCACTTGCCATCTGCGCCAAGCACCTTGATGTTCAGCCACAGGTGGCGGTGGATGTGGGGGTCGAGTGCACGCGAGCGCCGATGCTGCAGCTCGACGACTTCGATGCGCGTGATCTCCTCGCGGATGAGGCCGCCGTGCCCACGCCTCGCATTGAGCTCGGTCTGCCATGTGAGCAGGATCCGCTCACGCAAACGGTCCTGTAGCGCTTCGAACTCGGCGGCAAGTTCTGGATGCAGCAGGGCGGCGATGCTGTAGGACTTCGGGTGGTTGAGTGTGCCGTCGAGCAGGAGGTCGGCGTCGGGGCTGAGCCGCTGGTGACCTCGCTCCTCTCCCGTGACCGGGTCGTGCCCGGTGAGCCAGACACGAAGACCGCCGGCTGTGAGCTCGTCGGATGTGATGACGCCATGGTCGACGATGAACCGCGACACGGTCGCATCGGATGCTGCGCTGTATGCCTCGAGCGCTTCGGTGCCGGTCGTGTGTCGCAGGTGGGCGTCGCAGGTGCCCACGAGCGCATACGAGATCGCCTGCCGGACGCCGTGGGATTTGACGCCCCTCTTCCAACGCTCGAGACCTCCTCGCATGCCGCCAGGGTAGGGCAGGTTTTCCGGATTATCCAGGGATTTTTCGGCGGTGCGGGTGCTTGTAGCGGAATGGCTTTATACGGCGTCGCCCACCCAGGGTGCCTGCGTGCATTGCTCTTGAATTGCTCTTGAACTTCGCATCGCTGTCTTGAAGGGGTTGAGAGGTCATCGTGCCCGTGCTCCCCAGTGGAACGCGCTTTGAAGGGGTTCTCCTGCGCGCATGTGGCGCGGTCGTAGCGCATCGTCACGTGCCGGTCTACCGCGAATCGAAGTCGGTGCGCGAGGAAGCGGCTCGGGAGGTTCGGCAACGATACGGTGCCGAACGATTGCCTACAGGCTTGCGGGCGGTGACCGACCGGCTTACGGGCCTACAGGCTCCTTCCGCGCATCGAGTAGCGCAAGCTCGTAGGCCTGCACCAGTTCCTTTGAGAGCGGGCCACGAACACCGACGGTGTAGCCGTTGTCGATGCCCCATGCGCGGATCTCACCGGGAGAGGCGGTCGTCTGGACCGTCACTGGCGTGCTCCCTGCGACGGCTGTGATGGTCGCCGGCGCCTGTCTCGGCTTAGGCACGGCGGCCTTGGCGGGCTGGAGTTGTTTGAGCAGGATGGCGTAGGTTTTGGGTCAACGATGCGGGTACCGAGCTCTTGTGCTCGCGCAAGCTTGCCTCCCGCGAATGACCCGTCACTCACGAGCATCGCGGTGAGGCCGGAAACGGCCCCGAGCACGCGAATACCAAGCTCCTGGGTCCGACGCTCCAGCCGCGCTCGTTCGCGCTCTCGCCCATCGAAGCCCGCGAAGACGACCTTGTCGCCGACCCGCAGTGGCTCCCCGAATGCCCAGTCGGTAGGAAGCGGACCGAGATTGGCGCTCAGCCGCGCGGCGCGCGCGGCGTCTGCTTCGGCGATCAGCTTGGGAACAAGCCTGCTCGACAGTCGCAGCGACTACGCGATTGGCATCGGTCAGCCGCAGTGGGTGGGATGACCCGCTGAGGTAACGCGCTCGCCGCGTCCTCGGGTCAGCGACGGGCCCCCAGTATCGCTCAGGCGACCGGGGGCCTTGTGGTTCCGGTAGCACGCGGTCACGGAAGCATCTCCACCGACCTGAGTGCGTCCGAACCCCCACAATACCGCCGACCTTCCACGAGGTCGAGAAAGGCCCCACGGAGCGCGCGCCGTGGCTGTCTCAGCCCTCGGGCCTGGCGGGCGGCGGTGATCCGACGGCGATCTGCGCCTGCGCGTCGGCTGTCGCAACCTTGCCCTGCCGCCACTGCACAAGGAGGTGGGCCGCGTGCTCGTAGTCGATCGCCGCGCGGTTCTCCGTCCTGTCGTCCTTCCGGGTGACGAGCTCGTAAACCGCGAGAAGTGGCCCCTCGTCATCGCCCGCCGCCATACGCGCCGCGAGGGTTGCCGAGAGCAGCTGCTGGCGCGCCAGGTGCGGGGGCGGAGCGGGCACGGCTGGGTTCCCGAGCTGGATAGCGAACATGAATGCCTGACCTGCCCCGCCGACATCCCCAAGAAGGCGCACCACGTCGGCCACCGCCGCGTCGAGTCGAGCCCGATCGCTGTCCTCGGTCTCGCGCCGTCGAAGGTCGAGGGCAAACAGCCAGGCCGCGAACGCACCCACGACGGCACCAACCAACGCACCGATGAGGGTCGCCAGGAGCGTGTCGCCGAAGGTCACGATCGCAGGCTATAGGGAAGCCGTGTTCGCAAGCGGAAGGCACGTCCGCACGGTGGCTGCCGCGCGGGCCGACGAACTCGCCTCAGTTGTGCCGGTAGTTGTAGACCGCGAGACGGAGCCGCTCGAACCAGCGCGCGGTATGAATGATCCGATCAAAGTCGCCCTCACGGGACGCGAGGAGCTGGGACCGCGAGAGCTGGCTCAGGCTCTCCCAATCCCCGTACATCAGGTAGAGCGCGTTCCCGACTCGGGGATTCTCGAATGCCACGAAGTCCTCACCGAACATGTAGCCGATGTAGCGCTGGAGGCCGGAACTCCCGACTAACCGCTTCTCCGGGGCGAGTGACTGAACCTTCTCCAGACGGTCGATCATGATCTCGATCTCCTGTGGAGGAGCCGACCCGCCGAACTTCCTCACAACCGCCTCGCGCATCTCCTCGACGGTGCCATCGGGCAGGAAGTCCCAACTCACACTCTGGTCGGGGACCTGCGGGATGCCTGTCTCATCAAGGCTGTAAGCGGTGGCCGAACCGAACCAAGTCCTGGCGAGTGAAGCGGCGTAGAGGTAGGCCTGCTCGGCGTCCTCGTCGTAGGGTGCGTGGAGCGTCAGCAGGACGGTGCCGACTAGGGAGTCGCGCGGCTCGTCACGACGCGTAACCGCCGCCTCAATCTGCTGGCCGTAGAGGCGCTGCTTCCGGAATACCTCTCGGGAGAAGGTGATCGGGTGAGTTCCCGATCCCTGGAAATCGGGCGCCTCGATGGTCCATGAGTGGTAGGTCTTCGGCAAGTCACGACGGACGACTTCCCGACCGTTGACGTTCCACTTTGACCACCGACCAGTCGATGCAGGGGCGAGACCGATCCACTCGTCGTCGCCCACTTGCTCCAGTGCAAGACGACCAGTCCAGTCGGCCAGAAGCTGGTCGGAGAAGTTTCTCATCGCGCCGAACACAAACTGCACCTCACCGAGGCTGTCGATCTCGGCCTTCATCTCCTCGGGCAATGACCTGAATCCAGAACTCATTGTTGAACCTCGATTTCTCGTAAAGGGGCTATTTCAGCTTGGAGGCTGAGTCCTTGTTCGTCGTACGCGCATCGACGTAGATAACCTCAAGGGTCCAGCCGGATTCTTCCCTGAGTTTGCGGAGGGTGTCTTCGATCGGCTGGAGGCGCTCAGGGGAGAAGTCCTTGTCGGTGTATCCCACGCAGAGGTAGACGCCAACCGAAGCGCGTTCCGTGGTCATGTACTGGGGCAACTGCTTCGACGCCCCCGTGAAGAAGTGGGTGCTCGGGATGAGCTTGACTTCGAGGAGGGCGCGCTTCTGCCACCCTTGCGAGAACTTGAAGTCGACCGGCCCCCTACCCAGATTGCTCTCTCGGGTTAGGTCCACGTCAGCCATTCGACAGTGCGCGGCGAAGAGCATCCCCGCGATGGCCTGGACGATCTTCTCCGGTCGATACTTATGCAGGCCGTCATCCCAGAGCGCCTTCCACAGGTCGGTCTCTTCTACTGCGTGCTGGAACTCTTTCGCGAGTTCGACCACCCAGGCGGCGAACTCGGACTCGTTCCCGAGTCTTGCGATTGGCTCCTGCCCAGCCGCCGCGTCGCGCCCGACTTCTGCCCACTCGACGAGCAACTTGGGATCGGCCTCGACGTCGTAGGGCTCTGTGTCGGTCTCGGACACGACGTTCAGGTAATCCATTACGAGGTCGGGATGCTTCCAGGCCGCCTTGTACGCCGCCTCCTTGCGCTCTTCCTTCGTGAGAGCGACGTTCAGTTCGTAGTTGAGTTCCTGTCGGAGGTCGTCACCCACTCCGGCATCTGCCCACGTCCAGAACGATTCCGGAGTGACGACGGGAATGTCCTTGAGGAACCTCGAAGGGACGAGGAGCACGCCTTCCTGTGTGACTGGGCTCTTAGGCAGCGGAGCGCGCATGTGATCCCAGCGCCCGGTCGTGCGGTTCCACCGTGCGGCGCGAACCGGCACCTCCTGGAGCCCGAGTTCGTGGCGAGTGGCGACCGTTTGCGTGTACTCGATGAACCTCGCCTTGACGATGTCGCAGAAGATGTCGCTGATGCGGTCAACGCCAAGCCCCTCACAGAACAGCGCGAAGGCCTGAATGTGCTGAACCTGGGTGACTCCGCGCTGGGAGAGGAGGTTCAGCGCGCAGGCCATCTTCCCGGCGTACTTGAAGCCTGCTCCGGAACCCTTCGGATGGCCCATCGAGAGCCCGAGGGCGAACTCGCTCGGCTCGGGGAACTTCAACATCCGCACCGCTTTGAGATAGTGCGGTGAGGTCACGTCGCCACCGGAAGCGTCCACGAAGCTGAGGGCGAGGCCAAAGAAGTCGATGACGGTCTGCCGCGTCTCAGCCCAGTAAGGGTCCTCGTCTTCGAATACGAGGAACGGATCGACGTACAGGGGAGTGTCGGTGCTCAGCTCACAGTCGAACCAGTCGTCGTCGTGATCTCGCTCGACGGCGAAGTATTCCGTGAACCGCATCCGTAGCCTCCTGTGATCCACAACGTATCGTCCGAAGCGATGGAACCGGGGAAGGCACGCATTTGGTCGGTGTCCAGCGGGGACGGGCGTTCCTGCTGTAGACCACTACCCACCGTGCTCGCCGGTTCGGTCACGCCGTTCGTGTCGAGCCAGAACATCGCGATGGGCCAGCGCGGCCTCAACGTCATTTCGACCGAGCTGGAGACCGTCAACTACGCGTGGTGCCCAGCCGCTGACCGCCCTTCCTCGCACAAGTTGTGATCTGCCATCAACGCCACGCACGGCGAACGTGTGGGCTCCACTTGCGCGCGGTGCCCGCGCAGGGATTCCCCTTGTACTCAGCGGCTATGCGGCGCGGAAGCGGTTCTCGTGGTGCCAAGCGAGCGCGTCGCGGTCAGGAGAGAGTAGGGGGTTCTCCGGCACGCGGATCTTGAACTCGGCGGCCTCTTTCTCGTAGAACTCGACGCCGTTCCATCCACGCGCGCGGAGTGCTGGACTCACACGCAGGCGGAGGTCGGCATCGATGCCGAGGTAGCCGCGGTCATAGAGGGTATGCACGTCGGACCTGAGCAGGAGGGCATTGGACACCTGGTGGGTGCCAGTGTCGTGCGCGTAGTCGCGAATGTGCGCGGCCTCCAGGCTCGGGTAAGTCTTGCTGCCCGTCACCGCGCAGCGGAAGTAGTACGCTTCGTCGACCGCGCGACGAAACCTGCCCTGCCCCATGCGTGGGCTGATGAGAACCGGCTCGCCGTACTTCGGCCCGCCCCACTCGATCGCCGTGCTCCGAAGGTCGGTGTCCCAGCTGAAGTCAACGCGAGCATTGCTTTGCATCAGTTGAAAGGCCTGCAGCACGTACTCCGAGTCGGGTTTCCGTTCTCGGCCGAGCGTCTCATAGCCCTCGATGGTGACGTTGTTGAGCGACCAGTTCGGTGGTTGCGGGAGTTCCTCACCGCGCGGTGCGAAGAACACGTTGCGGAGGATGATGCAGCCAATGATGGGGTCGGGATCGTCCGCCCACCGCTTGTTCGAACGGTATGCCCGCACGCGGTCGAGCAGCTCCTGTTCGGTGTCAACCCCGTTTCCTTGTCCCCAGATCGTCCATGCCTCGCTGACGGGCATCTCGAAGTACTCCTCAAAGAAGCCGCCGCCAACGAGCGAGTAGCCCGGGATGTCAACGTCGCGGAAAGCACCGGGTCGCTTCGTCTTGAATAGAAAGGGTCCGCCTTCCTGGAGAGCCTTGAAGCCGTGTGGGGAAGGCTGCCAGAAGTTCACGTCCGTGATCGCGGCACGGTCCCGCAAGAACGCGGCCCAGCGGCTGTCAGTCACTCCGACAACGATCCGCACGCCACGATGCTAGCGGTCACCTGCTACACGCGCCCGCGCCGACCTTCCCGTGCGCACGCATACGTCCCGCTCACGCGCGATGCCCGGATGCGGATCGGATTGCGTGTACGACTCTCGAGGTTTGAGAGCGAGGACCCTCAGTGATGAGCTGTGCTCGACTAGCGGGCACTTGGCCCACGGCGAGCCGACTCAACTGCTACGGCCTTGGTCACCGGGGGCGGTCTCGCGCAGCCCCTCGAGGTGTGTCTCATCGCCGAGGGATTGAATCGCCGCTTCGTTCGACAGGGCCGCACGCCTCGATAGGTAGAGCGGGCTCGTCCTCGCTGGCCCGTCGGCGCCCGAGTGTATGTTGTGCGTGTGACCGTGCCCGATTCGTTCCCGCAGGTGCTGATCTTCATCGCCATGCTGGTCCCTGGGTTCAGCTTTGTCGCCGTGCGCACCTGGTACGTGGGATGGCGGTCACCAGACTACGGCGCAGGGTCGCGCATCCTTGAGGCGCTCTACGTCAGCGCAATCTTCCTCGTGCTCTACGCGGGTCTTCTCGCTGTCGGCTTTGGGGTCGTCGCCCTCTGGACCGGAGTGGGCACTCTGAGCGCGCTACAGGCATGGCTCGTGGACGGTTGGAAAGGTGCTCCCGCGGGCTGGCTCGCGCTTCTGGCGATCGTCCTCCTCGTCGTGATACCGGGAGTCGTCTCGGCGCTCATGGTGCGCCGCAAGTCCAAGGTGATCGTCGGCGAGGACGGGAGCCGGAAAGTCGTTAAGACAACCGTCAACCGGAACCAGGCCACGCCGCGAGCCTGGGACCACGCCGCATACGGCGCGGAGGACGCGTGTTTCGTCCGCGTGCTGAGCCACACCGGCGTCTACGTCGGCGGGTGGTATGGCGAGGGCTCCTATTCGAGTACATATCCGTATGAGAAGGACATCTTCATCGCGCACCAGTGGCGGATGAGCAAGAAGGGCGAGTTTTTGGAGCCTCTCGCCAATTCTCTTGGGGTCTGGGTACCGCTTACGGAGTCGTGTCAGGTGGAGTGGATCGCCGTCAACGAGAACGAAGGTTCGAACGAAGGGAGAAAGTGGTGGCAGAAGATCAGCCGGGGCGAGGCGAGAGCTTGACTGGCGGCGCTGGGGTGCGCCGAAACATCGAGGAGGGCGCCAAGCCTCAGACAGGGGCGAAGCCGAGCCCGGCGCCCGCGGTGAAGCCGCCCACCGTCGGGCCGAAGGGCGGCGCAGGGAACTCGGGGGCGGCGAAGTAGCCGTGGCTGACGACAAGAGGCGTGAGAGCCCCCCGCGCGTTCCCAATCGGCCTCTTGAGGAGCGTGGCGCGCAACCGAGGCCCTCGGCGGGTGTGAAACCGCCGATCGCGGGCCCTAGGGGCTCGGCGGGGAACTCCGGCGCGGGATCGAGGTAGCGAGATGTCTGGCACGCAGGACAACTACAACCTTCGCCGCAACGAGGACGGCATGTTCGGCGCCAAGCCCGCGTCGACGGCTTCCGCCCCCAAGGTAGCGGGCGTGAACCCACCAACGAGCGGACCGAAGGGGCCGGCCGGTAACTCGGGGGCGTCGAAGAAGTAGCTCCGCCGTCGAAGCCGCACGGCCGAGTTGTCCTCCGCCCACGCGTCTGGGTGGTGACATCGTGCGGCGGTTTGCTGAGTCGGCCACTGAGACTGTCTAATTGCATAGGAAGCCGCCTCGCGCGGATCCGTCATCACCGATCACACCTGCGATGTACTCCCGAAGAGCTGGGTCACACACGTACACGTAAGTCCCGCGAATCCCGCGCGTCAGGAGCACTCCATAGATGTTGCGGATGAACTCGAGCAGGTCGTCGTCGGAGTAGGCGATCCCGCGCTGCTTGTTGTTCTCTTTGCCCTTGGCGTCGCGATACGAGCGGCGGTCGATGAATAGCCGTCGCGAGTGCGGGTCGTAGCGGAGGTCATTGCCGATGATGACGCCGGCGTAGTTGAGGTCGTAGCCCTGGACGGTGTGAATTGAGCCCACCTCGTGGATGGATGCCGGACTATTAATCCAGTCCTTGGCTTGGCTATTCCACCGAAGGCTCACGCCATCCAGCTCAATATCGAACGCTTCCTTGTCGCGATTGCTCTTCCACTCCCATGCGTAGCCCGCGATCAGGCGCGCGAGGCCATGCTCGGCGTTGCGGTCCATGATCTCACGCTGCATCGCCGCGAGGTTGTCGAAGAACCTCAGGTCATAGTCACCAAAGTCAGGTCGCTCGCTCGCGCGGCTCTCGCCGCGCAGGACGTCGCGCACGAACTGCACATAGTCGACGCCCGCGCGAACGCGCATCTGGGTGGACAGCGGATACCGGCGATGGGTCGACCTGGCCTCCTCTACGAGTGATCGGAGCACCATCTGGGGCAGGTCAGCTGGCCGCACGGTCTGCTCGGCGTCTAGTAGATAGATCTGGTGCCGACTCTGGGCGCGGATCCAGTCCAGCTGCGTCTTCGACGGATCGTCGGCGCCGAAGAGCTTCTCGTTGATGGTGATGAATCGCTTGTTGTTGACACCGGAAGACTGGTTCGCGCGCTGGTTCAGGCGATGGGTCTCGTCGACGATCAGGAGGTCCCACGGCTGATCAGATGCTCCGACGTCGAAGGGCGTCAGGATCTGTCCCTCCGTCACTTTTGGCGTCTTCTTGAACACCCGCTTGATCGACTCGCGGAGAGATTGCTGAGGCACAACGAACCCGATCCGAAGGCCTGCGAGCAGCGCGCGATTCTCGGGGACGAAGAATTCGGCGAACATAGAGTCTGGTTCGACTTCATCTGCATCACTGTGGTCGCGGACATCCGCAAGGAGCTTCATCAGGAATATCGCAATGATGGTCTTGCCCGTCCCAGGCTGCCCCTCGATGACGCTCGCGGACGACGCTCCAGTCTCGAGGTCGGCGAGGAGCCCTTCCACAATGTCCTCGACGGCGATTGCTTGCTCCGGCGTGAGCACTTTAAACGGCGACAGTTTGAAGAGATCGCTGTTCTCGATCTCAGGGATGCTGCGTTGAAAGATTCCGTCTGATCGCAGCTTCTCGAAAATGTCGCGGAAGCTCTCCCGATACAGGTCGCGCTCGTAGTACCGAGCATCGATGATGCCCTCGTTTCCGTTCATCACGGTGAACTGGCCGTCGCCGGCGAGCCAGCGAATGAGATGAGATTCAAGGTCGAGGCACGCCGACTTGTTGAAGGTGTCGTCGATGACGACGCGCACGCTCCGGAATACGCTCTTGGCGGGGTTCGCGAGATGCTGGCGCATTCGTGCAGCGGCGTTGACCGTCTCACCGACGTAGACGGCCCCACCCCCAGACGGGTTTGCACCATCGAGCACGTAGACGACGGGCCAGTTCCTGAGGCGCTCGTCGCCCACCACCCAACCCGTGATCGCGCCCGACGTGAGGTTCAGTCGCTGGACCTCAAAGGGCGTCATACTTTGTGCTCCGTCCCCGTGCACGATCGGCCGGGTACTTCTCCCCCGTAGCGACGAGCTTTTCGAGCACGATTTCGTCGAGGTCGATCCCGAGCCGCGCAGCGAGCAGCGTGCAATAAGTCACCACGTCGGCGAGCTCGGCCCGCACCTGCGCCTCATCCGCATCGTCGCTCCACTGAAAGCACTCCAAGAGCTCTCCCGCCTCGATCGCGATGCTCTTGGCGAGGTTCGCCGGAGTGTGGAACTGGGCCCAGTCACGCTCTCGAACGAACTCCTCCAGCGCCTTCCGAACCCGTTCACTCGTCACGGTTGCGACCGTATCAGGACACGCGACTCGGCCTCCGCCCGAAGGTCAATTCGGCCGTTGCAGACAGCCTGCTCCACTAGCGTGTGAATCACACAAGCAGGCGGTGGGAGGAGCAGCATGGCGGGATCCCCCGAATTGCAGGCTGGACTCTATGAGACGCTCGTCACCTCGGGCCTGCAGGGACGCCTCCACTCTCTGGATGGACTTCTACCTACCTTTGAGCCTGTCGACGAAGCAGACCAGCCCCACGTGCTCGCGCGACTGATTTATGAGCAAGCCGTTCGCCGGCTCTCATCTATTTCAGGTGAAGGCGAACGACTCGATCTCGTGAACCGGCTGCTGGAAGACCTAGCTTCGTCTCCCGACCTTGTGGTGGCTCCCGCGCGCCAACTCCAGCGACTCTCGCCGCCCGTTGGTCCGGGAATCTCGACGTATGAGAACGTCCGTCCGACTACGCCCCTCAGTGAGGCCGCGCTGCTCACGAACACCCGGGGCGAGCCGAACCTGAATGCCGAGCTGAAATCGGAGATCGACACGGCAGACCAGGTAGACCTCCTTTGTGCTTTCGTGAAGTGGCACGGGGTCCGACTCCTGGAGGCGGAGCTCGCACGACTCCGGCGCCGGGGCCGCCCCTTCCGAGTCATCACGACGACCTACATGGGGGCTACGGAGCGTGCCGCTATCGATCGCCTGGCGCGTGAGTTCGGCGCGCAGGTTCGGGTGCAGTACGACGCGATGCGCACCCGTCTGCACGCAAAGGCTTGGCTCTTTCAGCGCCGCAGCGGGTTCAACACAGCGTACGTGGGCTCGTCGAATCTCTCCAAGGCTGCGCTGCTCGACGGAGTCGAGTGGAATGTCCGGCTCTCCGGCGTGGGTACGCCGGCGCTGCTGGAGAAGTTCCAGGCCACGTTCGAGACCTACTGGAACGACGCGAGCTACGAGGTGTACGACCCAGATCACGATCGGGACCGACTCGACGATGCGCTCGCGGAGGCGTCCGGGACGCGGCGCCACGACCGGATGACGGTGTCACTATCGGGCCTGGAGGTTCGCCCGTATCCCTACCAGTTGGAGATGCTCGACGCACTAGACGCAGAGCGCGAGGTGCACGGCCGCCACCGAAATCTCGTGGTTGCGGCCACGGGCACCGGCAAGACAGTCCTGGCGGCATTCGACTATCAGCGGCTCGGCGGCCCGGAGCGCTCACTGCTATTTGTTGCCCACCGGAAGGAGATTCTCACGCAGGCTTCTCGCACGTACCGCGAGGTGCTGGGCGACGAGAACTTCGGCGAAAGTTACGTCGCAGGTAGCCGGCCAGAGCGATGGGAACATGTCTTCGCGAGCGTTCAGTCACTCACCTCCTACGGGGTTGAGAACATTCCTGCCCACGCCTTTGACGTCGTCGTGATTGACGAGTTTCATCACGCCAGCTCAGCAACCTACCGGAAGCTTCTAGACCATCTCGCGCCAAAAGAGCTGCTCGGCCTCACTGCAACCCCGGAGCGCGCCGACGGCAATGACATCTTGGGGTACTTCGATGGACGCGTGGCGGCGGAGCTGCGGTTGTGGGATGCCCTGGGCCAGGAGCTCCTATCACCCTTCCACTACTTCGCTATCGCGGACGGCACAGACCTGACGAGGATCGCGTGGGTGCGCGGCGGTTATGACGCCACGCAGCTCTCGAAGCTCTTCACAGGAAATGACGCCCGCGCGCGGATCGTGGTCAGCGAGCTCCTCGATAAGGTGATTGACCCGCTCGGCATGCGTGCACTCGGCTTCTGCGTTGATATCTCACACGCGGAGTACATGGCCCGAGTGTTCAACGAGGCCGGGATCCCTGCCTTGATGATCAGCGGTGACGGGCGCTCACAAGCGCCGCGCGACGAGGCACTTCGCCGGCTCCGCAGTCGGGAAGTCAACGTCATCTTCTCGGCGGAGCTGTTCAATGAGGGACTCGACGTGCCTTATGTGGACACTGTGCTCTTCCTGCGTCCTACCGAGAGCGCGACCGTCTTCCTCCAGCAGCTGGGTCGGGGCCTGCGCCGCACTGCTGACAAGGCCGTGCTTACGGCTCTCGATTTCGTGGGTCATCAGAGCACGCAGTTTCGTTGGGACATGAAGCTGCGTGCGCTCACCGGGCTGACACGTCAGGCAGTCGCTCGCCAGGTTCAACACGGCTTTCCGTTTCTGCCGTCCGGGTCACAAATCGTGCTTGACCGACAGTCGCAACGTCTCATCCTCGAGAACTTGAAGGGGCAGGTCGCCAATCGATGGCATCAGCTCGCCACCGAGCTGCGCTCCTATGGCGACATGACGCTGGAGGAGTTCCTGGGGGAGGCCGGAGTCGAGCTCGCCGATGTGCTCAAGAGAGGGCAGCGCGGTCGTTCGTGGACCCAGCTTCGAAGAGATGCTGGGCTTCCAACTTCCGGCGGGACGGAGCGGGAAACTGAGCTGCTGAAGCGCGTGCGCGCTTTGGTCCACGCGGACGATAGAGAGCGCGCGCGGGAGTATCGGGATCTACTGGCGGACGATTCGTCAGAGTACGCGGAGCTGTCCGCACGAAGCCGTCTCTTCGCCGACATGCTGTTCTTTTCGCTGTGGCCCGATGGTGGCGGATTCTCCTCCGTCGAAGACGGATTGCGCTCCCTCAAAGCAGAGCGAGCAGTTCGTGAGGAGCTCGCCGCGGTAATTGAGCTCGGATTCGACTCCGCGCGACACATTCCGACCGCGATGCCCGGCAGGCTCGCGTGGACGCCGCTCCAAGTACACGCTCGCTACCAACGAGAGGAGGCTCTCGCGGCGCTCCGTTACGCGACCATCCAACGGCGGCCAAACTCATTCCGAGAGGGCGTCCTGTTTGTCGCTCCGGAGAACGTAGACGCGTTCTTCATCACGCTCAAGAAGTCGGCTGCAGCGTTTTCACCTACCACGATGTACCGCGACTACCCGATCAGTCACGACCTCTTCCACTGGGAGAGTCAGTCGGGAACCACCATCGCTTCCCCCACAGGCCAGCGGTACCTGTCGGGATCGAGCGACATTCTTCTGTTCGTTCGCGAGCATAAGGAGAACGAGTTCGGTACGGCGCCGTACCTATTTCTCGGGACTGCAAGGCTGGTTCAGCACGCCGGCGAACGGCCAATTGCGATCACTTGGCGACTCGATCGCCCCATGCCATCGGACTTCTTTCAGAGAGCGTCGGTGGCGGCGCAATGAGCGTCGTGGTTGGCGCGGTCGTCGTCCGCGACGGTCTGGTTCTTGCGGCGCGACGGACACGTCCCGCGGAACTAACAGGAAAGTGGGAGTTTCCCGGAGGCAAAGTCGAACCGGGCGAGGAATTGCCCGCCGCCCTCGTCCGAGAAATCGAAGAGGAGTTGAGTTCAACGATCAACGTGCTGGATGAGGTTATCGATCACGACGGCCCCTGGCGCATTAGCGACAAGCACGTCCTTCGACTCTTTCTCGCCACGGTGCTCTCCGGCGAGCCGGTACCGGGCTCGGACCACGATCTGCTTCGATGGCTTCCCGCGAGCGATCTAGGTCGGATTAGCTGGCTTCCCTCAGATCAGCTGGCACTGCCATTCGTACAGCAGGCCGTTGTGCGATTGCTCGCCCAAGCAGACTGAGGGACCCGCGATACCGGCTATGCCGCCGTACTACGTCGGTGGCGTGACTCTTGCCGGCCAGGCGCCGACAGACTGCCGGTACTCGGTGGCGTCAGCCGTCTCGGTGAACTCGAGCATGCTGCCGACCTTTTCAATGAGCACGTCCCGAACCTCGCCCGGAGTGGCAAAGAAGAACTCCTTGCGGGAGTTTGCCTGATTCAGAGCGCGCATGGCGAAATGCCGGTGAAGCTCTGCTTCCAACGTCACCGCATCCTCCGAAAAGTACAGCGTGTGCGTATCAAAGCGGAACGGCACCGAGGCTCCGCCAAGTTCGTAGATTCGCTCTCGCGGTTCGAGCCGACGTGTCAGTCCAATCTTCACAACATCCCTGCCGAACGCGCCTTCGTTGGAGATCACGTATACGTACCCAGCTCGAATGTTTGCGGCGCGGAAGTCGTTCTGGGCTATCGCGTCGTCGACTTTAGCGAGTCGGGCAGCAAGGACCGGGTCGAGTTCACCTCTCTCTTCGAGCGCGGCGAGCATGTTGGCAAGATGCGCCCGCTCCTTATCAAGCCGGGTCCGCTCTTCCGCCAGCTCCCTGGCGACGCGCTGCTCCTCACGCAGTCGCGCGCGCTCGTCACGGGCAACTTCGCGCTCCTCTTGCTTCTTCATCAGCCAGTCGGCTGTGAGCTCAAGCTCCTCAAATCGAAGATCGTGAAACTCATCGCTGATACGCATCTCCATCATCGAACCAAGCTTCGCAATCGCGCTCCGCGAAGCATCGAGTCGCCGTTTCGCCGTAACGACGTTGCCCGCGCGCAGCGATCGAAGGGCATTGTCCGCTTCTGAGTTGTAGGCGCGGAGCATCAGCTTTGCGAGGTCTTCGGTCATCCGCCGACCCTGCGCGAGCGAGTTGTTGAACGTAAACATCTCCGACTTGACGATCGCCCGGCCCGCCTTCACCACTTCAGCTATCCGAGTCTCTATCGAGGCGAGACGATCTTGATAGGCCGCCGCCGACTCGAGCGGGTGGTGATAACGGTAGATGCCCACGTCTTGGAGGACGCGAGCATCGCTGAGTTCGACATAGTCCGGCGAGGTCACTTCAGCTAGTCGAGCGCGTAGCGTGCTGTTCTCGCGTCTCAAGAAGTCCAGTTCAGCCGAAGAGGCGATCGCCGGATCAACGACCTCAGGAGCAAGTACAGACACCGCAGGCAGAGTTTCCTCCCCCTGAGACTCCGCATCGGATGCGCCCTCGACAGTGGTCCATAAGACCCAGTCAGCAGGCGGCTCCGGCCACGCGGGATCGGGCACCCATCCCGCCGGCGGAACCCAGCCTGCAGGCGGCTTGGGCCAGCCCGGAGGTGGATTGAAGCTTGGTCCGCCAGTCACTATGCCCGCCTCACTCCCCCTACGGATGCCGGCACAAGTCCGTGTGGGTTTTTGGACAGGGCTGCTCCTAAATGCTCCAGCGTCATGCCGGGAACGACACCAGAGAGGTCGATCTCCTCAAAACGTTCGCGCGCGGTCGCGACCGCAACAAACGGGACGTATGTCGGCCTACCTGTGGCAGGGTTCGTGGTCTCTGTTCCGAGTTCTAGCGATATCCCTTTGAAGAGGCCGCGCCGATCTGCTTCGAATACCTCGTGCAGGGTGCGGAGCGCCACGTTGTGAACGATCCCGGCATAGCGGTCCTTTGTGTCCTTTTGGGTCCCCGCGACCGAGGCGATCTCGTCAGTCGCCTTTACGTACTTGTAGTGCTTGATGGACGGAACAGAGTCAGGAGCAGGGATCAGTACCCGGACGGCTAGCTCGGCCGTGGCTGGATCGAAGGTTGCCGTGTGCGACACAGCGAACCACTCCGGGTACACAGAGTTGGCGAGAACAATCCCCACATACTCCTGGACGGCATCCACGGTTCCGTAGCCCAAGCCAGCAATCAACTGGTCTAGTGCTTCGTTCTGTTCTGCTGCTTCTTTCTCGCGGAGTGCGCATTCGGCCTCATACTTCTCCGTCTCGAGCGCAAGCTGCTCCAAACGACGTTGCTCAACCTCTTCGTGCTTCTGAAGCTGTTCTGCCCTTCGGGAGGGCAGAGTTTCCACGGCTGCCTGCCAGGCGTAGTAGTCGGTCGCATACTCCTGCTCAACGGCCGCAAGCGCTTCAGCTTCCTTCTTTCTCTTGCCGAAGAGGCCCTTGACTTCCTCAGGGGTCTTCTTGACAGGGAGCGGCGGGTCAGCGATGGGCGTTGGGACGGGGAAGGGCCTCCGAAGATCCGGCCTGCCGAACGCAGGATGCACCACAACTGCGCGCAGATCCTCAAGGTTGACGAAATCGTCTACATCAAGAGTGGCCTGAAGCAGCGAGTCCAACGTCTCGTACTTGCCGCGCAAGTCCGCGTTCAAATCGTCGACCTCCGCAAGCTGGGCGGCGACGTGGGCATCCGCAGCCGCCTTTTCGAGCCGCTTACGGTCGGCTTCAGACGCGCGCCCGGCGGCGAGCTGCGCTCGCTCAGCGGCGCGCTGAGCCTGTTCCGCACGCCTGGCCCCGGCAGCCTGCTGGCGAAGTGCAGCCTGCTGCCTTTGGTCGGCCACCCTCGACTGATGCTGGATCTCAGCGAAAAAACCGCGACGACGTGCCACTTGTCCTCCAACGCTCGACTGTTGGTCAGTCTATGAGGCAGAGAGAAAGAGGTCAGCGTCAGACCATCGTCACATCGGCAGCCGGCTCTCCGACACTCAGCCAATCAAGCGGGCGGGCGCGGTGGAGTGCCGGGACCGTGAAATAGCGCAGGGCCGGAGCGAAGCGGAGGACGGAGCATATGTCGCGAAAGCCCGGAACGGAGCCGCACCCGATCGCTACACTCTCCGCGTCGGAGCGAGACGCCCCTCTACCCAAACGCCAGTTGACGACGTCTTCCCTCATCTATCCACATCTTTCATCGGCGGCGTTGACGGTGTCCGACCAGTGTCCGAGACTGGGCCGATACTGACCGTCGAGCGCGCATGAGCGGAGGTTGAGATGGGCAGCATCACTCCGTACGAATCGGCGAAGGGCCGCCGCTACCGCGTGCGCTATCGCAAGCCCGATCGCACCGAGGGTGAGAAGCGCGGCTTCACGACGATGCGTGAAGCGAAGCTATACCTGTCCATGGTCACGGTGTCGAAGTCGAAGGGTGACTACATCGACCCGTCCTCGTCGAGAGTTCCAGTCCGGATGTTCGCGGACAGCTGGCTGCGGTCCAAGCAGCCGCCGATGTCGAAGCCGTCGTACTACATGACGCTCGAGCGGGCGTGGAAGAACCACGTTGCTCCGGTGTGGGCGGATCGGGAGATCTCGTCGATCCGGCGCTCTGAGGTCCAGGACTGGGTGTCCGATCTCGCGTCGCGGACGTCGCGCACGGTCGTCCTTCGCTCGCTGGGGATCCTCGCCGGCATCCTCGACGTCGCGATCGACGATCGGCGCCTCGCGAGCAATCCTGCCCGGCATGTGCGCAACCTCCCCCGGCACGGACCGGGTAAGCGTCGTGTCTACCTCACGCACGACCAAGTGGCGACGCTGGCCGCGTGCTCGGCGTATCCGACACTCGTGCTGACTCTCGCTTACACGGGCCTGCGCTGGGGTGAGGTGACGGGGCTGCGTGTGCGCAGCGTGAACCGGCTGCGTCGGCGCTTCGTCATCGAAGAGAACGCGGTGATGATCGCGTACGAGATCCATGTCGGTACGCCTAAGACGCATGAGAAGCGTTCAGTCCCCTACCCCGAGCGGCTCGCTCCGCTGATCGAGCACGCGTGCGCCGGAAAAGGCCCGGAAGGATTGCTCTTCGGCGACGGAGTGAACCACATGAAGAACTCGGGCGAGAAGGGATGGTTCGCGAACGCTGTCCGGCGCGCGCAGGAATTCGATCCGTCGATCCCGCGGGTCACCCCGCACGATCTCCGTCACACCGCCGCGTCGCTCGCGATCAGCTCAGGCGCCAACGTGAAGGCCGTTCAGCGGATGCTCGGCCACGCGTCGGCCGCGATGACGCTCGACACGTACGCCGATCTCTTCGACGACGATCTCGATGCCGTGGCAACGCGATTGAACGACCAGATGCCATTGGTGGCGCTGCCGTCGGGTCCGCAGACCCGCTACGCCCGACCGGGTTAACCGCAGAGAGCAGATTGCTCAGGTTTTCGACGAGGCAGAAACCGCCCAAAACGCTCGCTCTTGGCGCTCTTAGACGGCGCACGAAGGCCGTTGCAGACGAGTGTTTTCGGTGCGCCGAATTTTCATAATGCGGGCAAAAAGCGGGCAAAAATGCCTTTTGTGTGGTCTGACCACAGAAGGAATCCCTGATCAGAGGCAAAAAACGGCTGTGCCCCTGGAGGGACTCGAACCCCCAACCGTTTCCTTAGGACGGAACTGCTCTTCCATTGAGCTACAGAGGCTGGCGGCATCCAGTCTACCGATCCACGCGGAGACCACTGGCAACCCTGCACCGGGTCAGCCAGCGTCCGCCGCCACCGCAACGACCACCTTCCCGAGCGCCCGACCGCCGCCCACATACGCCAGGGCGTCCGCCGTCTGCTCCAGCGGGAAGACCCGATCGATGTGGATGCGCACGTCTCCGGCGACGCACCGCTCGGCCACAGCCCCGAAGTGCTGAGGCCCTTCTCGCACAACCAGTACCCCCAGGCGCGCACCGGTGACCAGCCCGAGTGCCGCACCGACCGTGAGGACCCGCAGCAGCGCGCGCACCGTCCCGCCCACAACGAGATACCTGCCCCCGCGGGCCAGCGCCCGGCGGTAGGCGAAGACCGAGCGTGACGCGACAAGATCGATGATCACGTCGTACGGACCGGTGCGCGTGAAGTCCTCGACCCGATAGTCGATCGCCCGATGTGCGCCCAGCGACCGGATGAAGTCGAGCTTTCCCTCGTTGTCGACGCCGGTGACGTGGATGCCGGCGGCAGAGGCCAACTGCAGGGCGAACATGCCCGTGCCTCCCCCGGCGCCGTTGAGCAGCATCCGCTCTCCCCTCTGCGCGCGGCCGACGGCTTGCGCCGCGATGGCACCCGCCTGTGGGATCGTCGATACCTGGGCGAAGGACAGTTCAGCGGGTTTGGGCGCCAGCACCGACTCCGGTGCCACGACGTACTCCGCGAAGCCGCCCATGCGGGTGAGGTTGTCCCCGAAGACCTCATCACCGACCGCGAAGCGGGTGACGCCGGCGCCCAAGGCAGCGACCCGGCCCGCGATGTCCGAGCCGAGGATGCGCCGAGCCGGTCGGGTCAGTCCACCGAAGCGGGCGTACATCGGCGAACCCCGCAGCCCCTCCCAATCACTGAGGTTGACCGAGGTTGCCACGACCTCGACGAGCACTTGGCCCCGGCCCGGTGACGGTGTCGGGACCTGCTCGACCCGCAGTTGGTCGGGCATCCCATAGTGGTCGTACACGACGGCCTTCACATCAATCCGCCGTTCCCCCGGAGATGTGACCGGGCGCTGGCTTCAGCGTACGGGTCGCTCTGTCTCCTGTCTCAAGGCAGGCGTCCGAAGCGAGGGGAAAGGGGTCGACGCTGCAGCCGACGCTCAGCGGAAGTCGCGGGAGCGGTGATCGATCTCGACCCTGAGGTCTTCGAAGCGGTCCGCGAGCAGGTTGGTCACCCCCTCGGTCGAGCGCTCCAGGATCCCGCGGACGATCAGGGCCGGAGCATCCCGCACGACGCGGCGATAGCGGTTCCACATCCCCACGGAGCAGATGACGTTGACGAGACCGTGCTCATCCTCGAGATTCAAGAACGTGACCCCGGATGCCGTGGCCGGACGCTGCCGGTGCGTCACCAGCCCCGCGACCTCGACCCTCCGGCCGGTCTCGTTCGTACGCAGATCGCTAGACGTGAGCACCCCTCGAGCGTCGAGACCGGATCGGTAGTGGGTCATGGGATGGTCGTCGGTCGAGATGCCCGTGGCCCAGAGATCGGCGGCGAGACGCTCGTAGCTCGAGGGATCGGCGAACAGCGGCGGCTGCACGGAGATGAGCGAGTCGGGGAGGAACTCGGCGCGGTCCTGTGCCGCGGAACCGGCGAGCCAAATGGCCTCGCGCCGGCTGAGACCCAGGCACTCGAAGGCTCCGGCCGTGGCCAGGGCCTCTAGCTGCGCCGCGGTGAGGCCGGTGCGGCGGACGAGGCTGCGGAGGTCGGTGTAGGGGCCGTTGGCCTCACGTTCGGCGACGATCCGCTCAGCGACGGTCTTGCCGATGCCGGTGACCGCCGCGAGACCGAGGCGGACGGCGAAGGCTCCGTCGCGGCGGTGGGCGGCGGATTCGTCTGGTGAGTGGAGGTGAAAGTCTCCGACAGGGGGTTGGATGCGCTCGGCGCAGGAAGGGAGTCCGGTGGGGCCCTTCGTCTCGGTCGCTGCGCTCCCTCGCTCAGGGACCGGGGAGAGGGTGGGCGACGCCTCGACGGGCTCGGCGACCGGGGAGAGGGTGGGCGACGCCTCGACAGGCTCGGCGACCGGGGTAGGGGTGGGCGACGCCTCGACAGGCTCGGCGACCGGCTCCAGGGTGGCCTCGACGCCCGAGCGGAGGAGGTCGGGGCGGCGGACCTCTACGCCGTGCCGGCGGGCGTCGGCCGTGAGGGTTGACGGCGAGTAAAAGCCCATCGGCTGGGCGCGCAGGAGGCCCGCGAGGAAGGCCGCGGGGTAGTGCAGCTTGATCCACGAGCTCGCATAGACGAGCAGGGCGAACGAGAGCGAGTGGGATTCGGCGAAGCCGAAGTTCGCGAACGCCTGGATCTTCGCGTAGATGTCGTCGGCCGCCTGACCGACGAGCCCGTTCGTCGCCATGCCCTCGTAGAGCTTCTCGCGCAGCGAGTCGATGCGCTCGATCCCGCGCTTTGAGCCCATCGCGCGCCGCAGCAGATCGGCATCCTCCCCCGTGCACTCCCCCACGGCCATCGCCATCTGCATCAGCTGCTCCTGGAACACCGGCACCCCGAGCGTGCGCTCGAGCACGGGGGCGAGCTTCGGATGCGCGTAGGTCACCGGCTCCTGGCCGAGCTTGCGGCGCACGAACGGGTGCACCGCGCCGCCCTGAATGGGACCCGGACGGATGAGCGCGATCTGCACCACGAGGTCGTAGAAGCGCCGAGGCTGCAGGCGCGGCAGCAGCCCCATCTGCGCGCGGGATTCCACCTGGAACACGCCGATCGAGTCGGCGCGGCACAGCATGTCGTAGACGGCCTTCTCCTCCTTCGGCAGGGTGGCGAGCTCCCAGTCCTCGCCGGTCGCCTCCCGGATGAGATCGAAGCAGTACTGCAGGGCCGCCAGCATCCCGAGGCCCAGGAGGTCGAACTTGACGAGGCCCATCCACGCGGCGTCGTCCTTGTCCCACTGGATGACCGTGCGGTTCTCCATGCGGGCGTGCTCGATGGGCACCACCTCTCCGACGGGCCGGTCGGTGAGCACCATGCCGCCGGAATGGATGCCGAGGTGCCGCGGCGCCTTCAGCAGCTCCGACGCGTACTCGATCACCTGGGCGGGGATGTCGTGGTCGGCGCCCGTGTCGAGGGTGGCTCCCCATCGCTCCACCTGCTTCGACCACGCATCTTGCTGACCCGGCGAGTGACCCAGGGCCTTCGCCATGTCGCGGACGGCGTTCTTCGGGCGGTACTGGATGACGTTGGCCACCTGCGCGGCCCGTTCCCGGCCATAGGTCGCATAGACCCACTGGATGATCTCCTCCCGCCGGTCGGAATCGAAGTCCACGTCGATGTCGGGCTCCTCATCCCGCAGGCTCGAGAGGAACCGCTCGAACGGCAGCTGGTAGGCGATCGAGTCGACGGCGGTGATGTCCAGCAGGTAGCAGACCGCGCTGTTGGCGGCGGATCCCCGTCCCTGGCAGAGGATGCCGCGGCGCCGGGCCTCCTGAACGATGCCGTAGACGATCAGGAAGTACCCGGGAAAGTCCTTGAGCTCGATGACGCCGAGCTCCTTCTCGATGCGAGTCCGGTCCTCCGGCGCGAGGTCCGGGTACTTCCGCGGCACCGCCTCCCATACGAGCTGCCGGAGCCACGACATCGGCGTGTGACCCTGCGGGACCTCCTGCTTGGGCAGAGCGGGCTTCGCCCGACGCAGGGGGAACGCCAGCTCGTCCGCCAGGGTCACCGTGCGGGCGACGGCCCCCGGATACCGGAAGAAGCGCTCCTGCATCTCGGCGCCCGAGCGCAGGTGCGCCCCGGCGTGCACGGGGAGCCAGCCGTCCAGTTCGTCGAGGCCCCGATTCGCCCGGACGGCGGCGACGGCCGCCGCCAGCCGCGCCCGCTCCGGCGCGGCGTAGTGCACGTTATTCGTGGCCAGCAGGGGAAGGCCGCGCTCCGCCGCGAGCCCGGCCAGCACGTCGTTCGTCCGCGTGTCGAGCGGGTCGCCGTGGTCGAGCAGTTCGACGTGCACGGCATCCGGACCGAAGAGCGTCGCCAGCCGGTCGAGCTCTCGCCCCGCGGCATCCGGACCGTCGTCGGCCAGGGCTCGCCGAACGACGCCCTTGCGGCATCCGGTCAGCACCGCCCACTGACCATCGGCCTGCGCGGCGAGCTCTTCCAGGTCGTACGCGGGACGCCCCTTCTCCGAGCCGCTCAGCTGCGCGTGCGTCAGTGCGGCTGCCAGGCGGTGATACCCCTCCTCGCCGCGCGCGAGCACGAGAAGGTGTGCTCCGGTGGGGTCTGGTTCGCCGCCCCTCGCCGGACTCGGAGACCGATCCTGATTCCCGAGCGACAGCTCGGCCCCGAACACCGTCTTCAGCTGGAGCGCCTCGGCCGCCTCGGCGAAGCGCACGATGCCGTAGAAGCCGTCGTGATCGGTGACAGCGAGCGCGTGCAGGCCGAGGCGCTCGGCCTCCTCGGCGAGCTCTTCGGGAGATGACGCCCCATCGAGGAAGGAGAACGACGAATGGGCGTGCAGCTCGGCGTAGGGCACGACGTCGTCGGGCCGCTGGATGACCGGCGCCACGTACTTGCCCCGTTTGTGCGACCACGCCGGGCTGTCGCCCCCGTCTGCGCCGGCCGGAACCCCCCGCGGGCGACGGGTGTCGCTGAGGGTCCGCTCGATCTCCGACCAGGGCACGGGAGGGTTCTGGAAGCCCATCAGGAGGCCGACCCTTCGACGGGCTCAGGGACCGGCATCCGCGACCCTTCGACGGGCTCAGGGACCGGCATCCGCGACCCTTCGACGGGCTCAGGGACCGGCATCCGCTCAGTCATAGCGCGCCTCGGCGACCCACGCGCCGTCCTCGCAGACGAGCAGCCACGCCATCCCCTCGGCGTCGATGATCTGCACCCGGTGCGCGCGGCGGGCGCGAGCGGCATCCCATCCACGTTCGAGGATCGGCCACGGCCCCGCCCACGCGTCGATCGCCATCCGGCGACCGCCCTCCAGGAACATCGCCGGGGGTGCCGTGATCCTCCCCCGGGCGTCGATGTCGACGGGCGCCCCGGCGGGAGAGGCGACCTGCACCGGCACGGGGTCGGGAAAGACCGTCGCGGGCAGCGGGTCGGGCAGGCTTCCGGGCCAGGGACGCGATCGCTCCTTCGCCAGCACCGCGCGGTCACCCCACGGCACCAGCACCTGCCGCTCGGCGAGCCAGCGGCCCCCGCCGATCGCCGGCGTGAGCACACCCCGGTGTCCGAGCATCGCCTGCACCCGCGAGAGCGCGTGGTGCAGGCGCTCTTCGGGTCCCGAGCCGAAGATCGCCGCGACGTGGTGCGACGCCTCGTCCACCGCTTCGGGCGCGATCCGAACGAGCGAGACGCCGCTGGAGAGCACGCTCTTGCCCTCGGGCTCCTTCGCCGCCTCGCTCAGCTGCCACCGCACGCGGTCGACGACGGATGCCGCGTCGAACGACCCCGGATGCAGCCACACCCGCTCGCTGCGCTCTCCGCGATCTCCGCGGAGTTCCACTCGCAGCTCCGTGCAGACAAGCCCCGCGGCGCCCAGGCGTGCGACGAATTCGTCGGCCGCGATCCGGATGCCGAAGGCCACCTGCTCCGCCATCTCGAGGGCGGGCTCGAACGCCACCTCGCGATGAAGCTCCGGCGGCGGCACCCGGGGCTCCACCTCGCGTGAATCCTGACCGGCGGCCAGGGAATGCAGCCGCACGCCACGGTCGCCGAACCTCTCGCGCACACGATCCGGATCCATCTCGGCGAACTGACCCAGGGTTCTGACACCCAGCCGGGCGAGCAGATCGACCAGCTCGGCTCCGGAGCCGACGGCGGCCGACGCATCGATCAGGGTGGCGACGGACAGCGGTGCCAGGAATCCCGCCGCTCCGCCGTTCGGCACGACGAAGACCGGGTCCGCCACCCCGGTGCCGATCCGTGCCGCCTGCTCGGCGGTGAAGGGGCCGTCGGCGATGCCCGCCCGCACACCCTCCACCCCTCCCTCCGCCCCTGTGGCGCCCTCTCCCCCGCCCTTCCGCAGCGCCGTCAGCAGCACGCGCGCCGCCTCGACCTCGCCCCCGTAGTACCGCGCCGGGCCGCGGATGCGCAGCGCGCACATGCCGGGCCGCAGGATCTGCACTCCCGGCGCCCGCTCTTCGACGACCGCCACGAGAGGAGCGAACTCCCGCTGGTCTCGCATCGGATCCGCCGCGACGACCGCGAGACCCGGGCACAGGGCCTGCGCATCGCGACGCCGCTGCCCTCGGCGAACGCCCTCCGCCCGAGCGGCCGCGGAACACGCCACCACCGTGTTGTGCTCCATCACGGCGATGGCCGGACCGGCATCCAGCGGCTGTGCACGCTCGCGCGCCAGCGCGGTGACCGGCCAGTCCGGAAACCACAGCACCAGGCTTCGCACCGGCGCTCCGGGTCGCATGTCAGCCCACCGCCTCGAGGGGCTGGTACTCCGGCAAGGGCGTCTCCCGCACACGGCGTTCGATGGCGGAGACCGCTCCGTCGGCGCCGGGCAGCATCACGCGGCCGCGCCGCGCCACGGGCGTGCGCCGGCTCGTCACCGTCACGGTCACCTCGCGCCCGGCGAGGTAGCCGTGCCCTGGGCCGAGGCCGCTCCACTGCGACTCCTCGATCCCGATCGACGCCTCGGTCTGCGGCCATGGGCCCTGCACCAGCAGCACGGTGCCTCGATCGCGGAGCCGGGCGGCGAGCCGCGAGACCTCGGCGTCCGCCGCGCGTCGCGGTGGCCGCACCGCCACGACGGGCAGCACCTCGGCGATGGTCGCCGTCACGGCGAGCCAGCGATCGCCGGGATCGGGGATGAGCACCAGTCGGGGCAGCTCGACGCCCATGCTCTCGGCCGCCTCGGCGCCGAAGTTCGGCATCCCGACCACCCCGCACCACGATCCCGCCTGCGAAGGCGGTGCCAGCAGGGCGAGCAGCAGCGACGCGGACGAACTGAGCGAGTACGCGGCCCCGGTACGCAGCCCTCCCCCGGGGAGGAGCGACGCGAGCGCCGGATGCGCGGGGAGCACCGGAGCATCGAGCCTGCGCCCCTGCGCCCGCTCGAGCTGCGCGCGGAGCCGCAGCACGTCACCGCTGCGTTCGTCCTGCTGCGCCCCCACGATCGCCCTCACTCCCACAGGCTAGAACAGATGTTCTAGTCGGTCAACGTAGTGAGCCGATGCTAAGGCTGGCCTCCGACACCCGGAGGCCCGTTTCCGTCAACTATGTTCGAGAGTCGGAGGCTGCAGCTGCTCGTGCGACACGTTGTCCTTCCCGCTGCCCTTGGACTCGTACATGGCCGCGTCCGCGCGGATGAGCAGTTCTTGAGGCGACGGCCGGCCGTCGACCTCGGGGCTGTAGGTCGCGACCCCGATGCTGGCCGACACCCACAGGGGTTCGGGGCCGGCCTCGATCTGGTGACGACTGAAGGAGCGGAGTCGCTCGGCGATGGATGCCGCCGCCCTGGCGTCGGCGGTCGGGCAGATGACGACGAATTCGTCGCCGCCCATCCTGCCCAGGATGTCGTCCGCGCGCACGGCGTTGCGCAGCCGCTCCGCGACTTCGCGCAGCACCGCGTCGCCCGCCGCGTGACCGAGTCGGTCGTTGACCGCCTTGAACCCGTCGATGTCGAGGAAGACCAGCGACAGGGCGTCTCCGCTCCGCTCCGCGTCGGCGATGGCCGCATCGATGCTCTGCAGCAGCAGCTGCCTGTTGGCGAGCCCCGTCAGCTGGTCGTGCAGCGCCATGTGCGAGAGCTGTCGCTGCAGCCGCACGCGCACGAGCGTCTGCGACGCCTGCCTGCCGAGGGCGCGCTGCAGTTCGAAGAACTGCGCGTCGAAGTCCCGCTGCCGCGAGAAGAGGCAGACCAGGATGCCGAGCTGCTCACTCTCAGTCGACAGCGGCATGATGCTGAGGGCATCCAGCCGCGCTGCCCGGAGCCCCGCCGCGAGGTCGGGATAGTCCGTGTCGGCGTCGTCGACGGTGACCACGATCTCGACCGGAGAACGCCGCAGCGTTTCCACGGGCGCAACATTGCCCCAGAGCGGGTTGGTCCCGGCGGCGAGGTGCAGTTCGCCGGCTTCGTCGTAGAGCAGCACAGAGGCATGCGTCGCTGCGAAGGCTTCGCGGGCGATCTCGGCGAACGACTCGACGACGTCTTCGTCGTTCGCGCTCAAGCCGAAGGTGCTGGAGACGTCCTGCAGGATGCGCACGCGGGACTCGGATGACTCCGCCGACCTGCGGGCGTTCACGAGCTCCCGCTCGTACTCCAGGCGCTCGGTCGCATCGAACACCGCGGTGCGCACCACTGCGGACGCACCCTCGGGGATGAGCACCGAATTGACGAGCACCGGCATCGGCGTTCCATCCGCTGTCACCATCGTGAGCGCGACCTGGTCCACGCGCCCCTGCAGGTGCAGCACGGGGAGGTGCCGGGTCGCGTAGAAGAGCTTGCTGCCGGGCTCCAGCAGCGACGTGAAAGGGCGACCGACGAGCTCGTCGAGCCCGTAGCCCATCCATTCGAGCAGCGTGGCGTTCGCCTCGAGGATGGTCCCCTCCGCCGTCGACGACAGCAGCCCGCAGGGTGACTCGTTGTACCGCCTCTCCCACTCGTCCTCGTTCATGCGAGATGTCGCCGGATCTCGGCGACCAGCTCCGCAGCCCCGGAGAGGATCGGGACGTGCCCGGTGGTGGAGAGCACCGTCAACCGGCTGCGCGGGATCGAGCGATGCACGTAGTGACCCACCTCCAGAGGCGCGATCACGTCGTCGCTCGACTGGATGACGAGTGTGGGAACGGACACCTCGGGCAGGTCGTTCCTGTTGTCCGAGAGGAACGTGACCCGCGCGAAGTGCCGGGCGATGGCCGGGTCGATGCTGCAGAAGCTGGCCGTCAGGCCGTCGCCGAGCTCGGGGCGATCCGGATTTCCCATGATGACCGGCGCCATGGTGCCCGACCAGCCGAGGTAGTTCGCATCCAGCGTGTCGAGCAGCGCCTCGATGTCGACGCGCTCGAATCCACCGAGATACGCCTCGTCGTTGACGTACCTGGGGGACGGCCCGACGAGGATCAGCTCGCCGAAGCGCGACGGATCACGGTTGGCCGCGAGGACGCCGATCATGCAGCTCACCGAATGCCCCACGAAGATCACGTCGTGCAGGTCGAGGGCTTCGAGGATCTCCAGCACGTCCTGCGCATACCCGTCGAGCGAGTCGTATTTTCCGCGGTCGTATGCCGCGATGTCGGAGTTGCCGGAGCCGACATGATCGAAGAGCACGACCTGGTGGTCCTCCTCGAATTCCGGCGCGATGAGGCGCCACGATTCGAGACTGCAGCCGAAGCCGTGGGCGAAGATCATCGCGCGACCGTCGGCGTTGCCGCTCACGAGAACGTTGTTCCGCGTGAGGACCTCGTCGATGGATGTCGGTGCCACTGATCCTCCCCAGGAGTCGCGCCTTTGCCGGCCCATAATTCGTCCAGTCAGATCGTAAGCGAATCCGCGCCGGAAACGGCTACGGGAGGGCAGGGCGAACTGTACGCCTCCTGCCGGTAATCGGCGTGGCATTGCGTTCACGCCCCGGTTAGGACTGACTGGAACCATGGAAGACATCGAAGACTGGACCGCCGCGCTCGGCGGCGCCGTCTCGCGAGGGGAGGTCTTCGCCGTCTTCCAGCCCCAGGTGGCGCTCGACACCGGCGACCTCGTGGCCGTCGAGGGGCTCTGCCGCTGGCGGCATCCGGAGCTCGGTCTCATCGCGCCGGACCTGTTCATCCCCCTTGCGGAGCGCACGGGAGCCATCCACGAACTGGGCGCCTTCATGGTCGACGAATGCCTTGAGGCGGTGGATTTCTGGCATGCCGGCGGACAGTGCGTCGAGGTGTCGGTGAACGTCTCCCCCGTCCAGCTCGCCGATGCGTCCTTCGCTGAGCTGCTCGCGGCAAGGCTGGGCGATCGAGCGCTTCCGCCGAACGCCTTCACCGTCGAGATCACCGAATCGCTGCCCGTGACCGATCTGCCGATGATCGTTCCGCGCCTGGTCGCCCTGCAATCGCTCGGCCTCGGCGTCGCTCTCGACGACTTCGGCACCGGTCACGCATCCTTCGACCAGCTCGATCGGCTGCCCGTCACGGAACTGAAGATCGACCGGTCGCTGATCCAGAGCGATCAGGCGGATGGCGACGAGGTGCTCGTCGGCATCATGGCCGTCGCACACGCACGCGGGCTGCGCGTGGTCGCCGAGGGCATCGAGACCGCCGCGCACCTCGCGCTGGCCCGCTCGCTCGGGTGCGATCGTGCCCAGGGCTTCCTGCTGGGGCTGCCGATGGTCCGGTCGGACGTCGATCGTCTGATCGCGGCCTGATCAGAGGTCGGCGAAGCTTTCGCGCTCGGTGGTCTCGGCGGGCTCCGGGTCGCCGCCGATTTCGAGCTTCGTCCACACCACCGGCATCCCGGGGGAGAAGAGGATGTCGATGCCGGGGCCGGATCGCAGTGGCGGGATGTTCACGTATCCCCCACCGGCACGGATCGCCTGCAGGATGTTCTCCCGCAGCTCCGTGACAGGGTCGGGCAGAAAGTAGTCCCGCCCGTCGACGGTGAGTCTGTTGACGATTGTCATCGATTTCCCCTCTTCAGCACGAAGTCCGACACATCAGGCTACGGCCGCCCGACAGCCTTGGGCTTCGTCGCGGGCGCCGGCTCAGGAAGCAGCTCCAGCCCGTTCGGGCTGTTCGCCGTCTCCATCAGCGCGTCGATCCACGCCCGGTTGAGGGACGCTTCATGGCCGCCGAAGAATTCGAACTGCAGGGGTATCGCCGGATGGATCCAGAACGAGCTCCGACCGCTGCCCTGCACCGTCTCGTACTTCCACGAGAAGCTGAAGCTCTCGGAGCGGCGCAGCTTGGCCAGCATCACGATACGCAGGTGCGCCAGTGCGCGGTCTTCGAACTCCACCGACCACGACGGCGTGCCATAAACGAACTTTCCCACTGAACCTCCCAGTCGGCATCAAGTCTCGCATGAGCGCGCGCGCCCAGTCGCCAGCACGGGGCGAGGCGGCCCTCGTTTTCGCCGCCGTTGCCGCTCGCCGGGGTAGCGTGAGGCTGTGAACTGGCAGGTGTTGAGCACGGTGCTGGGGGTGGCGCTCATCGTCTACGGACTGTCGGACGTCTTCCTCACCCTCGTGCATCCCCATGCCCGCGGCCGGCTGACGCGCGGCATCGTCGCCGGGGTGTGGATGCTGACATCCGGCCTCGGCAAACGGGCGAGGGCAGCGTCGGGTCCGGTCGCTGCCATCAGCGTGGTGTTCGTCTGGACCGCCACGCAGGCGGTGGGATGGGCGCTGGTCTACTTCCCGCACATCCCCGACGGGTTCCTCTACAGCGAAGGCGTGGATCCCGACCGCTATCCGAACCTGCTCGAGGCGCTCTACTTCTCGATGGTCTCGCTGTCCACCCTGGGATTCGGCGAGGTCGTGCCAGTCGATCCCGTCATCCGGATGGTGTCGCCGCTGCAGGCGGTGACCGGATTCGCGCTGCTCACGGGTGGCGCGACGTGGCTGCTGCAGCTGTTCCCGACCCTCGCGCGCAGGCGCGGGACGGCGCTCTACCTGACCTTCCTCGGCCGTTCGCGCTACGCGGAGACGCTGGAAGACCTGGATGCCGTCGCTTCCTCGAGCGTCGTGCACTCCGTCGCCCAGCAGCTCGGCAGCGTGCGCGTGGATCTCAGCCAGAGCCCCGAGTCGTACTACTTCCGCGAGGGCGAGGCGCCGACCTCACTGGGTCACGCGCTGCCGATCGCGCAGCGCCTCGCCGACGCATCGCGCGCGTCGAAGCACGCCGACCTGCGCGTCGCCGGCGCGGTGCTCGATGAAGCCCTCGAAGACCTCGGCACCTGCCTGCGCGACAACTTCGCCGCGCACGGCGAGTCACGAGCGGAGCTGATGGAGTCCTTCGCCCGCGATCACTCCTGATCCCGGGCGTCGAGAAGCGCGTCGGTGGCGACGATCCTCGCGAAGCCTCCGGCCTGCAGGTCGAGCGCCGTGGTGGCCATGAGCTCCGACGCCGTACGCGTGACGGAGCCGAGCCCCGCGATCTCCGCAGACTGGTCGAACGTGCGCGTCGCATCCAGCGCCACGGTCACGTCGTAGCCGAGGTTTCCCGCCATGCGCGCGGTCGTCTCGACGCACATGTTGGTCTGGATGCCGCACAGGACGACATCCCGGATGCCGCGGCCGCCGAGCCAGGCGTGCAGGTCGACATCGCCGTAGAACGCGGAGTTGACCTGCTTGCGCACGAAGAGATCGGCCGCCACGGCGGCAACGGGCTCGACGAGGGCATTGCCGGGGCTGTCCGGGTGAAGGGGCGAGTCAGGCGACGTCGAGTCGTGGCGCACGACGACGATCGGCTCTCCACCGGCCAACCAGGCATCGATCAGACGCGCGACGTTGGCCTCGCAGTCAGGGTTGGCGGTGGCACCCCAGAAGGATGCATCGTCGAACCCGCGCTGCATGTCGATGACGAGGAGTGCTCTGTTCATCCCTCCATCACATCACGCGTGGATGGCTCTGGCGTCCCGGAGCCGAGCGCGGCGCCCGGGCCCGCGCCGCGCGCGCCGCGCCCGCCGCGTCAGGCGGCGAGCGCCAGGTACGGCTCCCACCGTGGATCGGCGCGCTCGGTGCCCCGCACCGACCACCCCGTGCCGTGCGGCGGCCTGGGGGTGAGGCGCAGCGACCACGACATCTCCTGCGGCGTGCGGTCGCCCTTGATGTTGTTGCACCGCAGGCAGCACGCCACGAGGTTCTCCCAGGAGTCGGCCCCTCCGCGGGAACGGGGAAGCACGTGGTCGATCGTCGATGCCGCCTTGCCGCAGTACGCGCAGCGATGGGCATCCCGGCGGAGCACCCCGCGTCTGGTCACCGGCACCCGTCTGCCTCCGGGAACGCGAACGTATCTCGTCAGCACGATGACCGCCGGTCGGTCCCATGCCGCCGACGTGCCCCAGACGGGGTCGTCTTCGATCCGCTCGATGATCGTCGCCTTTTCGTTCATCACGAGCACGATCGCCCGCTTGAACGACACGACCGCCAGGGGCTCGTAGCCCGCGTTCAGCACTAGGGTGCGCATCCGTTGTCCTCTCGAAGATGCCCGGAAGGCTTCCGGGTTCTCGATCTGTCTCGACGAGGGATGAGCGATGGGGTGCGGGCACGAAAAAGGCGCTGTCTCAGAGACAGCGCCTTACCGCCACGGCAGAGCCGTGGCCTCCGAGCGAGCAATGCCGAAGGACGTAACGACCGAGTGCATCCATGGTGCGGATGCCAGGTATTCGTTCCATCGGCTCCCCTTCGCTGATCTCAGCGTCGAGTTTCAGGGTAACCCACGCCCACGACAGGCGGGTCGCAGGAATGATGAACGCGCGGTGGCGTGTCGGTGCCGCGGGGGCGCCGACGCAGCTGCGTCGAGGAGGAGTCGTCAGCCGGCGTTGGCGTTGAGCCAGCTAATGGGGTCGACCAGCTGGCCACCGACGCGCACCTCGAAGTGCAGGTGGTTCGCGGTCGAGCGACCGGTGCTGCCCACGAGGCCGATCACCTGTCCGGCCTCGACGTACTGGCCCGACGCGACCTGCCGGCTGCCGTAGATCATGTGCCCGTACAGCGTCGAGACGCTCTGACCGTTGATGACGTGGTCGATGGTGACGGCGACGCCGTACCCGCCGTAGCTCTCCTGCGACACGCGCACGACGCCCGCCGCCGAGGCGAAGATCGGGTTCCCGCCGCCGGTGAGCATGTCGACGCCCTGGTGGGCTCCGCCCCGCGACATGAAGCCGTCGCCCTGCGTGAAGCTGTTGAGGGGCCAGCGGACCGCTCCGGAACCGGGCGCCACCATGTTGAGGTCGACGTTGGAGCGACTGGATGTCGGAGCAGACCTGACGGTGGCGGCGAGTCGGGCGCGCTCCGCGGCGGCGGCGGCGGCCGCGGCGGCGGCTTCCTCGTCCTTCTTCTTCTGGATCTCTTCCGGCGTCGTCGCCGCGTAGGTGTCGCGTCCGAGGTCTGGTGTGTCGGCGGCCGAGGCCACCACGAGGGACTGGGCGCCGTCGGCGGCGACCTGCTGCAACGTCACCGCATCCGCCGTCGGCTTCCACGCGCCATACGCGGGAAGAGCCACGGTCGCCACCAGTCCGGCCACGATCGCCAGAGTCGCCAGGCTGCGTGCCGGCTTGGCGGCGGCCTTCGCCGCGCGCTGCGGAGCGGACCGCACGTCTCGCGCCGGCCTGCTCTTGCGGGCGGGGCGGCCCGCAGCGGGTCGAGTGCTCGGGTGGCGGCGCGCGCGCCGTTCGGGCGTCAAACTCGTCGCGTCGGTTTCGGGTACGTCCGCAGACGAATCGATTGGTTCAGCCAAGCTGGGATCCTCCGTCGCCTCTGCGCTGTGAAACGCTGGTTCGTCGGCACTCTGTTACTTCGGGCACTTTGTGCAGGCTTCGCCGTGCGGATGACGAACCGGTGAGGCAATCCGCGCGGGGTCCGACGGCTGGCTTCTGCCTGTGGACGCTCCCACGCTACCCGAATGTAACGTTTCTGTCACCTTGAGCCCCTGGCAATGAGCTGAAAACGCTTCCCGGGCCGGTCTAACCGGCTCTGAAATGCCCGGTCAGGGCGCAAATCAGCGCAGTTCGTCGACCAGAAAGATGTGCGAGGCGACCTCGACGGGCAGCTCGAGCCCCTCGTCGTTGCCGTCCATGTGCACGAGCACGTAGCCCTCGCTGTAGCGGTAGTCACCGCGTGCACCGGGCAGCACGCCCGCGGCGCGCAGCTGCTGGAGCAGCTCCGGGTCGACCTGGGCGGGCTCCGCGAGGCGGCGCACCGTTCCCTCGATCGGGCCCCCTGCGGCGTTGAGGCGCGTGACGAGCCCGACGACACCCTCCTCGAAGGTGCGGGCAGGCGAATCCCCGAGCTGATCGAGACCCGGAATCGGGTTGCCGTACGGCGACTCCGTGGGATGCCCCAGCAGCTCCACCAGGCGGCGTTCCACCTGCTCGCTCATCACATGCTCCCAGCGGCATGCCTCCTCGTGCACGTATGCCCAGTCGAGCCCGATCACATCGGAGAGCAGGCGCTCCGCGAGCCGGTGCTTGCGCATCACGTCCACGGCCTTCTGCCGTCCGGCGCCCGTCAGTTCGAGCGTTCGGTCCTCCGAGACGACGACGAGGCCGTCGCGTTCCATGCGGCCGACCGTCTGCGACACGGTGGGCCCGGAGTGTCCGAGGCGCTCCGAGATGCGCGCGCGAAGGGGAACGATGTTCTCCTCCTCGAGCTCGAGGATCGTGCGCAGATACATCTCGGTCGTGTCGATCAGGTCGGTCATGTAGCCCTCGTTCGTGCGCAGTCGATGTAAGGCAAGCCTATCCACCGTTGCTGTATGCGAGCCGCCGCCCGGCATCCGCCCCGCTCGCGCATCGACGGCGCCGACGCAGCGCGCTCGCGCTGCATAACTTGTCGCACGCGGCGCGAATAGGCGTAGCGCGGTGCGGGAAGTGCAGCACGGACGGGATCCCGTCGCTGTGGCTGCCGGGGCTACCTCGCCGGGAACCTTGACCCCTGTGCCCAGGGAGGAGCGGACTCCTCCCGGGAAGGCCGGATGCGCTCACGCCTTCCGCCGCTACCCAATCACGTGCACAACGGCGGGGATTCTGCGGGCCACGCCGACGCGCGGCATCCGCTCCCGGCGTGTTGACCACGATCCCCGCCATTGTGCCGAGCGCAATTCGCGGCGGCGGCTCGGCGCACCCGCGCTCCCGCATTGAGCCCGGCCCGCGTGCAGCCCTCACTCCCCCGGTGGCGCTGCGTTGATTGGCGTGCGCGGCGCGAATCGGCGGAGCGCGGTGCGAGAAGTGCAGCGCGAACCGGATGCCGGCCCGGCGAGCGCAGCGCCGAGGGATGCGATGTGACGCAGGGAGACGGGCCACGGCTTCCAGGCGATGCCCGCGAAGCGGCGAACCCTAGAATCGAGAGATGCCGCACGCCGTGATTCCGCGCGACCTCCTGCCCGTCGATGGCCGCTTCGGATGCGGGCCGTCCAAGATCCGCCCCGGCCAACTCGAGGCGCTCGTCGGCCCGGGGGCCGGCATCCTGGGCACCTCCCACCGCCAGGCACCCGTCAAGGACCTGGTGGCACGCACGCGCAGGGGGCTCGGAGAGCTGTTCCGCCTCCCCGACGGCTACGAGATCATCCTGGGCAACGGCGGCTCCACCGCCTTCTGGGACGCCGCCGCCTTCGGGCTCATCGAGAAGCGCAGCCAGAACCTCGTGTTCGGGGAGTTCGGCGGCAAGTTCGCGGCCGCAGCCGGGGCGCCGTGGCTCGACGCCCCCGACGTCCGCAACGCGGCGGCCGGCACGCGCACCGCCGCCGAAGCGGTCGAGGGCATCGACGTCTACGCCTGGCCGCACAACGAGACGTCCACGGGCGTCTCCGCTCCGGTGGAACGGGTGAACGGCGACGCCGGCGCTCTCACGGTGGTCGATGCGACCAGCGCCGCCGGAGGCATCGACTTCGACATCACCGAGGCGGATGTCTACTACTTCGCCCCTCAGAAGAATCTCGGCTCCGACGGTGGCCTCTGGTTCGCCGCCGTCTCCCCCGCCGCCATCGAGCGCATCGAGCGCATCGCGGCCTCCGGCCGGTACATTCCCGAGTTCCTGAGCCTGAAGAACGCCGTCGACAACTCCCGCCTCGAGCAGACGCTGAACACTCCCGCGATCTCGACGCTGGTGCTGCTGGAGAACCAACTCGACTGGATCCAGGGCAACGGCGGCCTGTCGTGGGCCGGCGCGCGCACCGCCGAGTCATCCGGTGCGCTCTACGAATGGGCCGAGGCATCGACGTTCGCGACGCCCTTCGTGACCGATCCGTCGCACCGCTCACCCGTGGTGGCGACCATCGACTTCGACGACAGCATCGACGCCGCGGCCATCGCGAAGACGCTGCGCGCGAACGGCATCGTCGACACGGAGCCGTACCGCAAGCTCGGACGCAACCAGCTGAGGGTCGCGACGTTCGTCTCGATCGAGCCTGAGGACGTGCGGCAGCTGATTCGCTCGATCGACTGGGTCATCGCCAACGCGCAGGAGTAGGGGCGTTTCGTCTCGCTGCGATCGCTCAACGACCGGGACTTATCGGCTGCGCCAGGCCGCAGCAACGAAACGAGCCCTACCGCGCCAGCTCCTCCGGAACCGGCCGCGGCGCGAAACCCGCCGCGACGACGCGTTCCGGGTCGTGCCGCAGGCACGCCACCGAGCGCCTCGGATCGTCTCCCTCCACGAGCGGCCTCACCAGCTCCGGCGTCACGGAGCCGCACGGCTCCCAGGCGAACCCGCACCGGTCCTGATAGGGACAGCCACCGCCGAGGCGCGACAAGTCCGGCGGGCTGCCGGGGATTCCGGTCAGCTCGCGGCGCTCTCCTCGCAGCGGCGGGAAGGAGTGCAGCAGGGCGTCCGAGTACGGATGACGAGGGTGCCGGTACACATCGAGCGAAGCGGCATCCTCGACGATCTCGCCCGCGTACATGATCGCGATGCGGTCGGCGATCTCGATGAGCAGCGACACGTCGTGCGTGATGAAGATCACCGAGAAGCCGAGCCGGTCGCGCAGCTCGGCGATCTGCTCGACGATCTGCCGCTGCATCACGACGTCCAGCGCGGTGGTCGGCTCGTCCATGATCAGCACCTGCGGCTCGAGCGCCAG
Source organism: Microbacterium sp. DT81.1 (assembly GCF_049844955.1). Classification (NCBI taxonomy): domain Bacteria; kingdom Bacillati; phylum Actinomycetota; class Actinomycetes; order Micrococcales; family Microbacteriaceae; genus Microbacterium; species Microbacterium sp. DT81.1. The sequence continues at coordinate 338,672 of NZ_JBNCMA010000004.1, read as the reverse complement.
CGCCATCGCGATCATCACGCGCTGGCGCATCCCGCCCGAGAGCTGGTGGGGGTATGACCGCAGGCGGTCGGGCGCGATGCCCACCATCTCGAAGAGCTCCGCGGCCCTGCCCTGTGCATCGGCCTTCGACATCCCCGGGCGATGCGCGAGGATCCCGTCCACAAGCTGCCGCCCGACGCGGTAGACCGGGTTGAGCGAGTTCATCGCACCCTGGAAGACGATCGCCAGGTCCTGCCAGCGCGTCTGGCGCAGCTCGTCATCCGAAAGCGCCAGGATGTCGCGGCGCAAGCCGTCGCGGCCCGTGAAGTGCACGGCGCCGCCCGTGATGAGCCCTGGCGGGGGCAGCAGGCGGGTCGCGGCATACGCCAGCGTGGACTTTCCGCATCCCGATTCCCCGGCGAGACCGAGCACCTCCCCGCGGCCGAGCGTCAGCGATACCTGCCGCAGCACGTGGGTCGGATCGTCATCGAAGCCGTAGTCGACCGACAGGTTCTCGATCTCGAGGACCGGATCCGTGACGGTGCGCAGGGGTGCGGTGGTGCCGATCATGCCCGATCCTCCGGTGCTTCACGCACGACGGGCGTGAACCCGATGCGGGGGCGGATGCCGCGCTTGCGGAGCGAGCGGGCGTTCAGGTCCGTCGACCGCAGACGCGGGTTGACGAACTCGTCGATGCCGAAGTTGACCAGGGCGAGCGCCATGCCGACGAGGGCGATGCAGAGGCCGGCCGGCACGAACCACCACCAGGCGCCCCGTTGCAGCGCCAGCTGGGCCTGCGCCCAGTAGAGGATCGTGCCCCAGTTCCAGTCGCCGGTCGTCCCGATGCCGATGAACGACAGCGTGATCAGGGAGAGGATGGCGAAGGACACGGTGCCCACGAACCCGGCCGCGATGATGGCCGTGAGGTTCGGCAGGATCTCGGCCGTGATGATGCGCCAGGTGCGTTCACCGTTCGCGCGGGCCGCTTCGACGAAGTCCCGCCGCCGGAGCGACAGCGTCTGCGCACGCAGCACGCGGGCACCCCACGCCCAGCCGGTGATCGCGATGACAAGGGCGACGGTGATCCCGCCGGCGGAGGGCAGCTGGCCGGCGATGATGATGATCAGCGGCAGCTGCGGGATGACGAGGAACACGTTGGCGAGGACCGAGAGGCTCTCATCCCCCACTCCCCCGATGTACCCCGCGGTGACGCCGACCACCACACCGATGGCCGTCGCGACAAACCCGGCGACGAACCCGACGACCATGACTCCCCGCGTGCCGACGAGCAGCTGCGAGAAGATGTCCTGCCCGAGATGCGTCGTACCGACCAGGTGCTCCCACGACGGCGGTTGCAGGATGTCGTCGCTGCGGGCACTCGGATCGTACGGGGCGATCCACGGTCCGATGATCGCGATCAGGGTGAAGAACCCGAGGATCGCGAGCCCGGTCAGGGCCTTGCGGTTGCGCAGGAACAGGAATCGCCGCTTGCCGCCGGCCGACGGCGCCGTGGCGTCGAGGCCGACCTCGGCGGATTCGCTGACCAGCGAGGTGTCGATGGCCATCTCAGCCCTCCTGTCGGGTGCGGGGATCGAGGACGCCGTACGCGAAATCGGCGGCGATGTTCGCCACCAGCACGGCGATGGTGATGACCAGGAAGATGCCCTGCATCAGGGGGTAGTCCTTGGCCGCGACGGCGGTGAAGAGGAAGTAGCCGATGCCCTGGTAGGAGAAGACGATCTCCATCACGAGCGTGCCCCCGACGATGAAGCCGAGCGAGAGGGCGAAGCTCGAGATCTGCGGCAGGATCGAGTTCCGCGCGGCGTATCCCCAGAGCACCTTCCGCTCGGACAGCCCCTTCGCGTGGGCGACGGTGACGTAGTCCTCGGACGAGACGGTCACCATCATGTTGCGCATGCCGAGCATCCAGCCCGCGACCGACGCGATGACAATGGTGATCGCCGGCAGCGTGCCGTAGTAGATGACGGAGCCGATGAACTCCCACGAGAGCTCGGGTACCAGGTTGCGGTCGTAGCTGCCGCTGGCGGGGAACCAGCCGAGGGTGACCGAGAAGATCGAGATCGCGATGAGCGCGAGCCAGAAGTACGGCACGGCCGAGAAGAAGGTCGAGATGGGCAGCAGAGAGTCGGCCCACGTGCCGCGGCGCCAGCCGATCCCGGCGCCGACGAGCGTGCCGATGGTGAAGCTCAGCAGGGTCGCGATGCCGACGAGCCCGACCGTCCACGGCAGCGCCTGGGCGATCACCTCCGAGACGGGCGTCGGAAAGTAGGTGAACGATATGCCGAGATCGCCCGAGAGCAGCAGTCGCCAGTAGTCGACGTACTGGTCCCACAGCGTCGATTCCTGGTCGAGCCCGAAGAGCGTGCGCAGAGACGCCGCCGCATCGGTCGAGATCCGACCCTGGTTCTTGGCGATGAGCGCGCTCACCGGATCGCCGGGCATGATGCGCGGGATGACGAAGTTGATCGTCACGGCGGCCCACAGGGTGATCAGGTAGAAGCCGACGCGGCGAAGGAAGAATCTCATCGGGCCTCCTCCGCATCCAGGGGCGGCACATCGATGCTCGGGCGCTCGCCGTACGCCTCGAGCACGGAACCCACGAGGGGGCGGTTGTCGCGGTCGGAGTATCCCCAGCACGCGGCCTCGCGACCGTCGCCGACCTGGAGGAGCGGGGGCACCTCGGCCTTGCACAGCTCGGTCGCGAACGGGCAGCGAGGGTGGAACCGGCATCCGGTCGGGGGCGTGACGAGGCTCGGCGCCTCGCCGCGCGCGCCGCGGGCGCGGGCCGTCAGGTCGTCGGGGTCGGGCGCCGATGCGATCAGAAGCTGGGTGTACGGATGCTTCGGGTCCTGCGTGAGGGACTCCGAATCACCCGTCTCCACGACCCGGCCGGCGTACATCACCATCGTGCGGTCGGCGAAATAACGCGCAGACGCGATGTCGTGCGTGATGTAGAGGATGGCGATGCCCAGCCGGTCGCGCAGGTCGCGCAGCAGATTCAGGATGCCGAGGCGGATCGACACGTCGAGCATCGAGATCGGCTCGTCGGCGAGCAGCACCTCGGGGTTGGCCGCGAGCGCACGCGCGATGGCGACGCGCTGGCGCTGACCACCGGACAGCTCGTGCGGGAACTTGTCGATGTAGCGCTCGGCGGGCGTCAGCTGCACGCGACCGAGCAGCTCCCGGAGCGCGGCCTCGAGCTCGTCTCCCATGAGCCGGCCCCGATGGATGCGCAGGCTGCGGGTGAGGATGTAGCGCACGGTGTGCACGGGGTTCAGCGACCCGAACGGGTCCTGGAAGATCATCTGCACCCGCCGCGCGTAGCGACGGAAGGCGCGTCCGCGGCGGGCGGTCGCGTCCTCGCCGTGCAGCAGGAGCCGGCCGGAGGTGACCGGCATCAGCTGGGCGAGCAGTCGCGCGATCGTCGACTTGCCGGACCCCGACTCGCCCACCAGGGCGACCACGCGACCGCTGAACAGCGAGATGTCCACGTCGTCGACGGCGTGCACCGAGCCGGCGCCGCGGCCGCGGAGGCGGAAGTACTTGCGCAGGGCGACGGCCTGCAGAACGGGGGTGTCGGCGTCGACGGTCATGATCCACCTGAGGGTATCGGGAGGGAACGGAATGCGGCGGGCGGCCTCGCAGGCGCCCGCCGCATCCGTTCCGTCACTTCGTGGGCGTCAGCTTGGACAGGATGAGCGCGGCCTGCGGCCCGGTGGGCTGCGGGTTGGCGTACGGGTCCTCGTCCGTCGGGAAGCCGGTGTAGTTCGCCGTCGAGTACTGCGCCACCGCCGGGCGCGACCAGATGATCAGACCGGGTACGTCCTCGACGAAGCGCTGCTGCACCACATCGAGCGCCGCCTGGCGGTCCTCGTCGGACGTGCCGGCCTTGAACCGCGCCAGCGCTTCGGTCACCTCGTCGTTGTTGTAGCGGCCGTAGTTCCACGTCGCCGTCTCACCGAGCGGTGCGTACGAGGCGCCGTCCATGATGTTGGAGTACATGTTCCACGGCGTGCTTCCGCCGTCCGTCCAGTGCAGCGAGGCCTGGAAGTTGCCGAACGGGATCGTGTCGTTGAACCACGTGTCGGCGACGATCGGCTCGACGGTCGCCTCTGCGCCGAGTGCCGCGGCACCCTCGGCGATGATGCCGAGCGCGTCGAGGTAGTCGGTCCAGCCGCTCGGGTTGGTGAGCACGAAACTGACCGGCTCGCCGTCGGGGTCGATGAGCGCCTCGCCCGACCAGGTGTACCCGGCACCCTCGAGGAGCGACCGTGCGCCCTCGACGTCGACGTCGAGCTCCTGGCCCTGGTAGGCCTCGGAGATGAAGGCGTCACCGGAGGGCTGCGGCAGCCCGGTCACGCTCGTGATCTCGGGCCAGACGCCGTAGCCGGCGGTCGCCGAGATGTCACCGCGGTCGACGACCATGTTGAGCGCCTGGCGGAACGCCACGTCGTTGAAGGGCTTGGTCTCGTTGTTCAGGTAGAGCACGTCCACGCCGAACCCGCCGCCGGCGACCTGGTGGTTGTTCTCCGGGTCCTTCGCGATGTAGGTCTGCTCGTAGTCGGGGATGAACGTCCAGCCCCACTGCGCCTCGCCCGTGGTGAGGGCGGTGGTGAGTCCGTTGTTGTCGTTGAACGCGTCGTATCGCAGCTGCGCCACCTGCGGCTTCGTGCCCCAGTAGTCGTCGTTCGGCACCAGCGTGACCGACTGCGGCGTGAAGGACTTGAGCGTGAACGGGCCGGTGCCGACCATCTCGTCATTGGTCCACTTCACCGGGTCCTGATCGGCCCAGAGGTGCTCGGGCACGATCAGCAGCCGGTAGAGCTTCGCCTGGTTGACGAACTGGCCGGAGGTGAAGCCGACGGTGACCGTGTTGCCGTCGACCGAGATGTCGCGGTACTGGTCGGGGAAGTCGGCGTTCAGCTCCGGGTTGTCCTTGCGCAGCTGAATGGAGAACGCGATGTCCTCGGCGGTGAAGTCCTCGCCGTCCGACCACTTCACGCCCTCGCGGGCCGTGATGACCGCCTGCGTGGAGTCCTCGTTCCACTCCACCGACTCCGCGAGCCACGGGGTGGGCGGGTCGGTCGGCTTGACGTCGTTGACCTGCATCAGCGACTCGTAGACGGCGAACGCGTAGCCGAGCGAGAGGGATGCCGAACCCGTGGCGAGCGGGTTCTGGTTGGGCTGCTGCGGGCCGTTGGGCATGCCGACGGTCAGCACCGCTCCGCCGCTGTCGGTGTCTCCGCTGCTTCCTGCGCAGCCGGTGGCGACGAGCGCCACGGCCGCCATTCCGGCTGCGATGGACAGGATCCTGCGCTTGTTCACGAGTGCCTCCTTGCCTGGGTTGTGGACGTGCGAGCGTCTGCTGTCTGGATGCGTGCTCTTGCGGTGCCTGACATCTGAATGCCTCCTTGCATCTGTGGGTCCTGAATCTGTCGGTCGGTGTACTGCCCCTCAGTCCGCGATCGTGTGCGGCGCCGCAAGGCGGAGGTCCCGGCTGGATCGACCGGTGCGCACACGGTAGGCGCCGCTCGGCAGGATCCATGCGCTGCGGTCGACCGACCACGTCTCGAACGACCGACGGGCGATGGGCACGTCGACGCTCGCGCTGCCGCCGGCGGCGACATCCGCCACCGCGAAACCCGCCAGCCAGCGCACCGGGCGCTCCGGGTCGCCCCCTGGTGCCTCGAGGTACACCTGCACCACCTCGCGTGCGTCGCGGTCTCCGGTGTTCCGGATCGTGACGCGCGCGGTGAGGAACGCGTCGGTGTCGGACGTTGTGCCAGGAGTGGTGTCCGGCGCGGTGCCGGAGGTCAGCTCGAGTCGCTCGTATCGCCAGGATCCGAAGCCCAGCCCGAAGCCGAACTCGCGGGCAGGCGTGCGCTCGAGACGGTCCCACCCGCGGTGCCCGACATCCACGCCCTCGGTGTAATCGATGTAGCCCGCGTGCGGGCGGCCGTGCGGGACGGGCACGTCGGCTTCATCGGCGGGAAGGGTCCACGGGAGCCGTCCGGACGGTTCGATGGCTCCCGTCAGCACGGCGGCGAGGGATGCCCCGGCCTCCTGCCCGGGGAGCCACCACCAGAGCACGGCGGCGACGTCGTCGAGCCACGGCAGCAGCACGGGCGCTCCCGCGTTGACCACGACGACAGTGCGCGGGTTGGCCGCCGCCACCCGGCGAACGAGCTCGTTCTGCCGACCGGGCAGGGCGAGGTCGGGGCGGTCCCAGCCCTCGGACTCGGTCTCGGGGTTCGTTCCCACGACCACGACGGCCACGTCGGCGGCCGCAGCGGCCGCGACCGCGGCATCCAGTTCCTCATCGATGCTCGGACCGGGCGTGCGGTGACGCAGGTGCACCCGCACGAAGCGGCCATATGCATCGGCGTCGACGACCTGCGCGTCGACCTCGACGCGCACGGCTCGCGGGTCATCGATCGCGAGGTGCGCGGTGCGCGTTTCGGGGTTGGCGTAGCTCGAGTCCAGCACCACCTCCGCTCCGACACGCACGTCCGACGAGCCGATGGACGCCCCGTCGACCCGCACGTCGTGCGCCCCGACCGGCGCCACCTCCAGGGCGTGCTCGCCGGATGCCTCGAGCAGCACGTCGGCCGTCAGGCGGACACGGACGACGGCATCGTCCTCGATCGGGAACCAGATGTGCGCCGGATCGGCGAGCACGTGCGCGGAGCGAACGGCACCGCCGGCATCCAGTTCCTCCACGAGGATTCCGGCGGTGCCATCCGGAGTGCGCACACCCTCGGGCGGGATGCTCGGAGCGCCGACGGTGGTGACGCCGCCGCGGGCGAGCTCGACGGATGCCCCCGGGAACGCCGCGCGCAGCGCCCCGAGCGGGTCTCCGATGTGCGGGGCCCTGACGAAAGCGCTCCCTCCACCCTGGGTGAACGGCTGAACGGCGTTGTGGCCGAGAAGGGCGATCCGGCGGATGCCGGAGGGGTCCAGGGGCAGGATGCCCCCGTCGTTCCGGAGGACGACCGTGCTGCGCGCGGCCGCCTCCGTCAGGAAAGCGACGACCTCGGCGGCGTCCGGCTCGGGTCCGGCCTCCGACGCGTCGTATGCGCCCACCCGGCCCGGCTGCCCGCTGAGAGCCCCGACGCGGGCGGCGAGCAGCAGGATGCGGGCGACCTTGTCATCGAGAACGGCCTCGGGCACGAGTCCGTCGCCCACGGCCTGCACCAGGTGCGCGCCCCACGGGCCGCCGGGGCCGGGCATCACGAGATCGAGCCCGCCTAGGGCCGAGCCCACGGTGTCGCGCGTGGCGAGCCAGTCGCTCACGACGACGCCGTCGAAGCCCCACTCGCCCTTCAGCAGATCGTTGAGGAGGGGACCGTGCCCCGTGGCGGTGGCATCCACCCCTCCGTACGAGACGCCGTTGTAGGCCGCCATCACGGTCCAGGCACCCGCGTCGATGATCGCCTCGAACGGCGCGAGGTACACCTCGCGGAACGTGCGATCGTCGATGCGCGACCGGTACTGCGTGCGGTCGGTCTCGGTCTCATTCGCCACGAAGTGCTTCACGGAGGCCGCGATCCCCCACTCCTGCAGGCTCGCGACGAAGGCGGCGCCGAGACGCGCCGTGAGCAGGGGGTCTTCGGAGAGGCACTCGAAGTGCCGCCCGCCGACCGGGCTGCGCTGCAGGTTCACCACCGGAGCCAGCACGACATCGACGCCCTTGCGCCGGGCTTCGCCGGCGATGAGCCGCGCAATGCTGCGCTGCAGCGCCTCGTCCCAGGTGGCGGCCGTGGCCGACGGCGCCGGCAGCTGGGCGGAGGGCAGGCCGTCCTCGCCCGTGCCGCGCACACCGATGGGCCCGTCCGAGAGCGTGATGCGACGCAGCCCGATCTCGGCGATCTCGCCGAGCGTCCAGGTCGTGGCTCCGGTGAGCAGTGCCACCCGGGTCTCGAGGGGCAGCTGCCGCGCCCGCGTCATCGCCTCGTCGATGTCCGCCAGGGGCTGAGCCTCAGCGCGCGCGGGACGCCCCGCCTCCGTACCGAGGGGATGCACGTCCGGGGCCGTCGTTGCCGTCACGCCTATACTCCAATTCGACTCACCGATGAGTCATGAGGGTATGGTTGCACACTTACTGACATGTAAGTAACTTGGTATCCATAACGGTTGGATAACGAGGGCGTACCCCGTCGACGAGCACGCGAGAGGGATGGGCGATGGCAGCGAAGAGCACCGCGGAGCGCGGGGCAGCGACGGCCGCCGCCGACAGGGTCGCGAAGCCCCAGGCGAAGACCACCGAGCGCCGCGAGGCGGTGCTGCGGGCGGCGATGACCGTGTTCGGTCAGCGCGGATACAACAAGGGCGCACTCGTCGAGGTCGCCGAGCAGGCGGGGATGACGCACGCCGGCGTGCTGCACCACTTCGGGTCGAAGGAGGCCCTGCTCGTCGCGATGCTGCAGTACCGGGACGGCGAGGAGGCCGCGGGGGTGCCGGGGCGTGCCCAGACCGAGGGCCCCGCGTTCCTGGGGCACCTCCTGGACACCGTGGTCGAGAACACCACACGCCCGGGGGTGGTGCAGACCTACACGGTGCTCTCCGCGGAATCGGTCACCGAGGGCCATCCCGCGCAGCAGTACTTCCGGGAGCGCTTCTCGATCCTGCGCAGCAAGATCGCCGGGGTGCTCGCCGAAGTCAGCGGTCGCGACGCCGACGACCCAGAGGTGCGGGATGACGCATCCGCCCTCATCGCCATGATGGACGGGCTGCAGGTGCAGTGGCTGCTCGATCCCGACGACGTCGACATGCCGCGCATCATCGAGAAGATCATGGACCAGCTGGTCGATCGGCTGACCACTCGCTCGGTGGCGCCGCCGTTCCCCCGCCCGAAGGACTGAGCGGGCCTAATAGTCCCTGAGGCCCTCTTCGCCGTCGTCTGCGTCCTGGTCATCCGCGGCGTCGTCATCCGCGTCGTCGTCGTCGCCGTCGGCATCCGCGTCGACGGCATTCGGGTCGTCGTCGTCATCCGCGTCGTCGTCGTCCGCGTCGTCGTCGTCCGCGTCGTCGTCGTCATCGTCATCCGACTCGTCGAACTCGTCCTCGACCAGGTCCGCGTCGCCGAGCTCGTCCTCTTCGTCGCTCTCATCGAGCACGTCGATGTCGACCCCGTCCACATCGCCGGCGTGCAGGATCGGCGAGCCGTCGGCGTCGAAGTCGGCGGCGTCGAGGTCGTCCACGTCGGCGAACTCGTCGTCCACCTCATCTTCGGCTTCGGCGAGCACCCCCGCGGCTGCCTGCAGAGCGTGGTAGTCGGCAAGGCGCTCGGCCCACGGCACCCACTCCGGAGCCAGCAGCGCCCCTTCCCGTGGAAGCAGTTCGGCCTCCAGCACGGTCGGCTCCTCGTCGCCGACCCGGGCGATGGTGACCGTCCAGTACCACCCGGGATAGCCGTGCAGCCTGTTTTCGAAGAGCAGCGAGAGAACACCGTCGTCTTCGACGAGGTGCCCGGCCGGGTCACCGATCGTGGCCTCGGGCGTGATCTCCTTCAGCGCCGCGCGCGCGAGGTCGTGTGCTTCGAGAAGACGAGGATCAGGCGTCGAAGTCATCCGCGACCTTGCGCAGCACCGCTGCGACCTTGCTCGCGTGCGCACCGCTCGGGTAGCGGCCCCTGCGGAGGTCCCCGCCGATGCCGTCGAGCAGCTTCACGAGATCCTCGACGATGATCGCCATGTCATCCGCCGGCTTGCGCTTGGCCTTCGCCAGGCTCGGCGGAGCCTCGAGCACCCGGACCGACAGCGCCTGCAGGCCGCGCTTGCCGTCGGCGACGCCGAACTCCAGTCGGGTGCCGGCCTTGGGCGCGGTGGTCCCGGCGGGCAGCGCGGTGGCGTGCAGGAAGACGTCCTGGCCGTCATCGGAGGCGATGAAGCCGAAACCCTTCTCCTCGTCGTAGAACCTGACCTTGCCGGTGGGCATGACAAACCTCGCTGTGTTTCTCCCCGCGCGACTCGCGGATGGACGTACTCGCGGCGCCGATGGACCCGCATATCAAGCCTACGGCACCGAGTCGGAGAAGGCGGGGTCGGCAAGAGGGCGGAGACCGCCCCACCTCGTCCGTCCCCGCCCGTGCGACTACGATGATGAGGATGAGCACCCCCGCGTCCGACGACGTTCCCGTTCGTCGCATCGACCGCATCCTGGCGTTCATGTCGCTCGGCATCGCACTGCTGTCGATCATCTGCTTCTTCGCGATCATCATCGGCACCGCCACGGGCATGGAACAGCGCGACTTCGGCCAGGGGATCTGGCCCATGATCGCCGCCATCCCCCTGTTCGGGCTGCCGATCGCGTTCGTGCTGATCATCGTGCTGCTGATCATGAGCTTCGTTCGGAGGGCGCGAGCCGCGAAGAACGCGTGACTCCCCTCCCATGACCACAGACGCGCGCACGCTCGCAGCCCGTCTGGCCGCGCGGGACGACGACGACCTCGCCCGTCTTTTCGCGGCCCGCGGCGTTCACGACAACCCGCACTGGCGCGACTTCTTCGATGCCGCCGAGGGGCTGCTGGATGCCTCATCCGTCGCCGTCGCCCTCGCCGGCGTGCCGCGCGACCTCGCTGCCGAACTCGCCACGGCGTCCGAGACGGGCGAACCCGTTGCCGGCGAGGCGGCCGCGCGGCTCGCCTCACTCGCCCTCGTCGACGAAGCCGGTCACCCCTACGCGGTCGTCGGCGCGGCGATGCGCGGCAGGCACATCACCGCGCCGGCGGCATCCGTGCCCGCTCCGGCCTCCCCCGAGGGCACTGCGCGCGCCGCGGAGCGCGCCTTCACGACGATCGCGGCGCTGGCGGAGACGCTCATCGCCTGCCTGCACGCGCCGCTCGCCCGCATCGGCACGGGGCTGGTCGGCGCTGTCGACCGCCGGCGCCTCGTCGAGCTGGCGATCGTGTCGGACCCCGCCGAGGTCGACGGGCTCGTGCTGCTCGCCCAGACGGCGGGACTGCTGCGGGTGTCGGCACGATCGTGGCTCGTCACCGAGGCCGGGGCCCGGTGGCTGCGCGAGCCGACGGCCGCACGCTGGGTCGAGGTGGCGGGCGGATTGCGCGACGCGCTGCCCGATGGCCTCCGCACGGCCGATGGCGGATGGATCGACCCGGCCGAGTGGACCGACGCCTACCCGCTGGATGACGGATGGCCCGAGCGGGCCGAGCGACTGCGGATGTCTGCACGACTGATCGGGCTGCTCGCGGACGACGGCAGCGAGCCGCCGTGGGCCGTTCCGGTGCGGACCGGCGAGGAGCCCGACCCTGCGTCGCTGCAGGCCCTGCTTCCCAGCGAAGTGGAACGCGTGTACCTGCAGAACGATCTCACCGCGATCGCTCCCGGTCCTCTCGCACCCGCCCTCGACGTACGGCTTCGCACCATGGCCGTCCGCGAGTCGCACGCCCAGGCATCCACCTACCGGTTCACCGCCGACTCCATCGCCGGCGCACTCACGGAGGGCGAGTCCTCCGAGTCGATGCGGGCCTTCCTCACCGAGCTTTCGCTGACCGGTCTTCCGCAGCCGCTGGAGTACCTGATCGAGCGCACGGGTGAGCGGCACGGGCTCGTCCGGGTCGGCACGGACGCGGTTTCCGGGCGCACCCGCATCACGAGCGATGACACCGGGGTTCTCGAGATGCTGGCCGTCGATCAGGCGCTCCGCCCGCTCGGCCTCTTGCGTGAGAGCGGCGGTCTGCTCTCGCGCGCTCCCCGCGATGCCGTCTACTGGTCGCTCGCCGATGCCCGCTATCCGGTGGTCGCGGTCGACCACGGCGACCGGCCCGAGGCACTGCACCGCTACCGCCTCGCTCCGTCCGAGACCGACGGCGCGCGTGAGCACGACCCGCACGTCACCCTGGTCGCGACACTCCGGGCCGGGCAGGGCACGGATGCCGATTCCGCCTGGCTCGGCCGGGAACTGGATGCGGCCGTTCGCACCAAGTCGATCGTCGCGGTGGTCGTCGCGCTTCCCGACGGCTCGAACCGGGAGTTCACGCTCGAGGCGACGGGCCTCGGCGGAGGTCGCCTGCGGGGCCGCGACAAAGGCGCCGACGTCGAGCGAACCCTTCCCGTCTCGAGCATCGTCAGCGTGCGGACGGTGGCCTGAGTCCGTCCGCTCCGCGAACCCGCGTAGAATTGACCGTTATGTCTGACGGCCCACTCATCGTGCAGAGCGATCGCACCGTGCTGCTCGAGGTGGCGCATCGCGACGCCGAGACCGCTCGCCACGAGCTCGCCATCTTCGCCGAGCTCGAGCGCGCACCCGAGCACATCCACACCTACCGCGTCACGCGGCTGGGGCTCTGGAACGCCCGCGCCGCCGGGCATCAGGCCGAGGACATGCTGGAGACCCTCGAACGGTGGTCGAAATTCCCCGTGCCGCCATCGGTGTCCATCGACATCCGCGAGACCGTCGGGCGCTACGGCCGCCTGGTGATCGAGCGCGACGACGAAGGACTGCTGGTGCTGCGCAGCACCGACCCCGCCGTGCTCGCCGAGGTGTCGCGCAACAAGCGCATCCAGCCGCTGCTCATCGGGCACCCGACTCCGAAGTCCTACGTCGTCGACGCCTGGGCGCGGGGGCACATCAAGCAGGAGCTGCTGAAGATCGGCTGGCCGGCCGAAGACCACGCCGGCTACACTCCGGGAACGCCGCACGAGATCGAGCTGAACAGCGACGGGTGGTCCTTGCGCCCGTACCAGAACAAGGCGGTGGAGAGCTTCACCGAGGGCGGCTCAGGCGTCGTCGTGCTCCCCTGCGGCGCGGGCAAGACGCTCGTCGGCGCGGGGGCGATGGCGGCGACCGGCACCACCACCCTCATCCTCGTGACGAACACCGTCAGCGCGCGCCAGTGGCGCGACGAGCTGCTCAAGCGCACCACGCTCACCCCCGAGGAGATCGGCGAGTACTCGGGGCAGGCCAAAGAGGTGCGCCCCGTCACCATCGCGACGTATCAGATCCTCACCGCCAAGCGGAAGGGCGAGTACGCCCACCTGGCCCTGCTGGATGCGCTGGACTGGGGGCTCATCGTCTACGACGAGGTGCACCTGCTGCCGGCTCCGGTGTTCAAACTCACCGCCGACCTGCAGGCGCGTCGGCGCCTGGGCCTCACGGCGACCCTCGTGCGCGAGGACGGTCGCGAGGGCGACGTGTTCAGCCTCATCGGCCCTAAGCGCTTCGATGCGCCGTGGAAGGAGATCGAGGCGCAGGGCTTCATCTCCCCCGCGGTCTGCTACGAGGTCCGCATCGACCTGCCGGCCGGTGACCGCCTCGAGTATGCGGCCGCCGCCGACGACGAGCGCTACCGGCTCGCCGCCACCGCGCACGCCAAGATCGGCGTCGTGAGGCGCCTGGTCGAACGCCACGAAGGCGAGCGGATCCTCGTCATCGGTCAGTACCTCGACCAGATCGACATCCTCGCCGAGGCCCTGAACGCCCCCAAGATCACGGGCTCGACCCCCGTCGATGAGCGCGAGACGCTCTACCAGCAGTTCCGGGTGGGGGAGATCTCGCTGCTCGTGGTGTCGAAAGTCGCCAACTTCTCGATCGACCTGCCGGAGGCATCCGTCGCCATCCAGGTCTCCGGTTCGTTCGGCTCCCGCCAGGAGGAGGCACAGCGCCTCGGACGTCTGCTACGGCCCAAGGAATCGGGCCGGACGGCGAGCTTCTACACGCTCATCGCGCGCGACACGGTCGACCAGGACTTCGCCCAGAACCGGCAGCGCTTCCTCGCCGAGCAGGGCTACAGCTACACGATCCTCGACGCGGACGGCATTTCGGCGAACGCCGCCTGACCCGTGGGACGGAGCCGGCAGCGCGCACAGCGCTGATCAGCTGGCAGGCCCGTCGCGCTCGCGCCGGCAGCGATGGCGGTTCTGCGGCCTCACCCCGCGATCGTGGCGCCGATGGCCACGCCCACGCTGGAGAAGAAGACCACGCCACTGAATACCCCGTGGAAGCGGACGCTCGCGGGAACCCCACCGCGGAAGACGTCGACGATGAAGTGCCAGTACTCGACCCCGACCGCGCGCTTCTCCCCGCCCCTGAGTCGGCGCCCGCGGCGGCGCATGATGCTGTCCCCGAATGGGATCCCGACGCAATAGATGAGGACATTCGCCCACGCGAAGGCGACCGCGTCGGTGATGATGAAGGCGATCCACAGGGCAAGCGCGACGATCATCAGCGCCACGTGCGTGATGATCGAGCCGGCATGGGCCTGACTGTGGCGCGCCCATCCGACGAGCATCCACAGCCCCACCGCGGCCTGAATGGCCCACGCCACCAGCACGAAGTACTCCACGTGCGCGATGTTACTACACTCATAGTGATTCCGCACTACTTTCGTAGTGCGGCCGCTGAGTGCGACGGAGGATCCCCCCGAAGCCGAAGAGGCTTCGTTCGCGCGCTCAGTCCGTGCGTTGCGGCTCTCCCGCGAGGAAGGTGTCGAGGCGGGCCAGCCCGCCGGGCCAGGCAACGTTCGCGAAGAAGTCGCGCATCTCGGTCGCAGGGAACCCGGTCTGCTCGACCGTGACGAGTGTGCCCCCGCCTGTCGGCTCGAACGTCATGACGATCCGTGTCTCGAGCACGGGCATCCGCTGTCCGCCGATCGTGGACTCGGCGACGAGGTCGGTGACCAGGCGACGCGGTCGATCGATCTCGGCGTACGTCTGCACATCGTGGACCTCGGTCTCCGGGTTCGGACGGAACCGCGCCTCCCAGGCTCCGCCGACGCGCAGGTCGACGGAGGTCTCCACCGCACCACCATCAGGACCGAGCGCCGACAACCAGCTGCGCTGCTTGGCGGGATCCGTATACGCGTCGAACACCTCCTCCGGAGTGGCGTGCAGTTCCCGCTGCACTCGCAGCCCGACGGACTCGGTCGATTTGATCTCACTCATGACACTCCTCCTGCTCTGGTGCGACCGCCCGCGCCATGTCGAACAGCGTACTACGCTCGTAGTGAATTGTCACTATGAGCGTAGTATCTGATGCTAGGTTCGTTCCATGGCCATCACGCGGGAACGAGCTCTCGAAGCCGCCGTCCGACTTGTCGGCGAGCAGGGCGTGCGTGCACTCACCCACGCCCGCGTTGACATCGAGGCCGGGCTCCCCAAGGGGTCCACCTCGAACTGGTTCCGCACCCGCGATGCGCTCGTCGCCGGCGTACTGGTGTGGATCGCCGAGCATGAGCGCGCAGAGCTGACCGCCGCAATGGAACCAGCCCACACGGTCGATGAGGTCGTCGACGTGTTCACACGCCTGCTCGAGGACGCAACGAGCCGAAATGCAGTGCGCACGCGGGCTCGGTATGCGCTCTTCCTCGAAACAACGGCGGCCCCCGGGGCACAGCCATCGATGCGCGCACAGCGCTCGATGTTCGAGGAGTGGACGCGGGAGCGCCTGTCGACGCTCGGCGCCAAGAATCCGGACGTCGCAGCCCGCGCTCTGCTCGCCTTCTGCGCCGGTCTCATCGTCAACCGGCTGACGGTCGCCCCCGACACACTGATCCGCCCGACGGTCGAGATCGCCGTCCGAGGCTGCCTGACGACCTGATTCGCGCGCGCGTCGGCAGGGCGCGAGGCAGCGGAAGGACACGAAGCCGTTGCCGTCAGTCACGCCTCCCGGCCACCGTTGGACTGCGGGGTCTCCGCGTCGTGGAGGCGGCCCAGCGGCAACATCGGGGTGTCGTCGCGGCGGGCCGGAATGGAGTGATCGGTGCCGTTCCGGCCGATATCCGCACACCGCATGGGTTCGGTGGCCATAATGAGGGCATGACCGCACCTCGCATCCTGGTCGTCGACGACGAGCCGAACATCCGAGACCTGCTCATCACCAGCCTGCGCTTCGCGGGCTTTCAGGTGAGGGCCGTCTCCAACGGCGCCCAGACCATCTCCGCCGTGCTCGAAGAGGAACCGGATCTGATCGTCCTGGACGTCATGCTCCCCGACATGAACGGATTCAGCGTCACCAAGCGTCTCCGCGGCGCGGGGTACACCGCTCCGATCCTCTTCCTCACCGCCAAGGACGAGACGGAAGACAAGATCACGGGTCTCAACGCGGGCGGCGACGACTACGTCACCAAGCCGTTCTCGCTCGATGAGATCGTCGCACGCATTCAGGCGATACTCCGCCGCACCATGCAGGCCGACGAGGAGTCGGTCATCCGCGCGGGCGAGCTCACGATGGATCAGGACACCCACGACGTGCTCGTCGGCGATGCCTCCATCGATCTCAGCCCCACGGAGTTCAAGCTGCTGAGGTACCTCATGCTGAACCCCAATCGCGTGCTCTCGAAGGCCCAGATCCTCGATCACGTGTGGGAGTACGACTTCAACGGCGATGCGGGCATCGTCGAGAGCTACATCTCATACCTGCGACGTAAGATCGATCCGCACTCGTCGGAGTCGCTCATCCAGACCAAGCGCGGCTTCGGCTACATGCTGAAGGCGGGCAAGACCGCCTGACGCCGACCGAACTCGAGGGGGCCGCCCTGGCGGAGAAGGAGGATGCGGTCACCCGATGGTGGCGTGGCATCAGCCTGCGCGCGAAGGTCACCGGGGTCACCGTGGCCGTGCTGGCCGCGGGGCTGCTGGCGGCGGGGATCGGCACCGTTCCGTTCCTTCGGACGTCGCTCATCGCGAGCCTCGACGAGTCGCTCGTGTCGCTCGCCACGAGCAACGTCGCGACACGCCTGTTCGAGGCCTCCGCCGATGACGAGGGCAATGTCGAGTTGGAGGTGAAGCCGAACGCGCCCGACACCCAGTACTTCGTGGCGATCTACGGCCCCGAAGGCGACTTCCTCGTCAGCGGAGGCGGAAGCGGCGGCCCCGAACCGGCGTATCCCGCGACCTACAAACTGTCGAGGGCGCAGATCCAGGGCCAGGAGCCGTTCCCCCTCGACTCCTCGGGAAAAGGAGCCGGCTTCCACGCCAGCGTGGCCATCATCGGCGTCACGGGGACGACCGACCTCTACACCCAGCTCGTGGCGCTTCCCCTCGCATCCATCGACCAGAGCATCGCCACCTATCTCGGCATCTTCAGCATCCTGGCCCTGCTCACCGTGATCGCCGGCGCCCTGCTGACGCGATGGCTCGTGACCCTCACTTTCCGCGGGCTCGGCCAGGTGGAGACGACCGCGATGGCCATCGCCGCCGGCGACCTCAGCCAGCGCATGACGGATGTCGAGCCCGGCACTGAGGTGGGCCGCCTGAAGATGGCGATCAACACCATGCTGGGTCGCGTCGATGCGTCGATCGCCGAGCGTGATGCGACCGTCCGGCAGATGCGGCGCTTCATCGGCGACGCGAGCCACGAGCTGCGAACGCCCCTGGTCACGGTCCGCGGCTACGCCGAGCTCTATCGCATGGGAGCCATCGAAGGAGACGAAGACACCGCCCAGGCGATGGAGCGCATCGAGAAGGAGGCGATCCGGATGGGTGTGCTCGTCGAGGACCTGCTCTCCCTCGCGCGCCTCGACGAACGCAGCGAGGTGAACATCACGGAGGTGGACCTGCGCCCGGTGGCACGGGATGCCGCGCTGGATGTCCGCGCGGCCTCCCCCCTCCGCGAGGTCACCGTCATCGACACCACGGCGCCCGCCGAGGTCGAACCGCCCGCCCCCGCGGACGCACCGGCGGAGTCGCCCGTCGAACCCGAGCCCCGCCGGCGTGCCGGTGCCGCGACGACCTCAGCGGTCGCGATCGCCGGCGCCACCCGTGGGCTCCTGCGCCGCAAGCCGCGACCGGTTCCCGCCTCGGAGGCGACGACGGCGGCGGATGCCGGTGCGCGGCAGCCCCCGCTCACCCCGCTCGCGGAATCCGAGACGCCCGGCCCGGTCGTCGAGGGTCCCCTGGTGAACGCGCCGATCGTGCTCGGAGACGAGAACCGCATCCGGCAGGTCGTAGCCAACCTGCTCGGCAACGCCCGTCGCTTCACCGCCGAGGACTCCCCCATCGAGCTGGAGGTCGGTGTCGATCCGCGGGCAGGAATGGCGTCGATCGCCGTCGTCGATCACGGCGAGGGCATCCCCGAGCAGATCCGGGAGCAGATCTTCCAGAGATTCTGGCGTGCCGACACCTCGCGAACCCGCGAAACAGGTGGCAGCGGTCTCGGGCTCGCCATCGTGGCCTCGATCGTAGAGGCGCTGCACGGCTCGGTCGTCGTGGAGGAGACGCCGGGAGGCGGTGCGACGTTCCGGGTGTCGTTCCCGCTCGCGACGGCCCGGGACGCCGGTGAGCACCTGCTCGTCGAGACCCAGCCGATCGCCCGTCCGCGGCGCGGAGGGGGCGACGGGAGCACTGGCGCCTGATGCTCGCCTCCTCAAGCTGGCTCGTCGGCTCCTCCCCAGGCGGATTCCGCCGACCCGTTCGCACGGCCGCCGCCGCCTCGGCGATCGGGCGGCTGCTCGCGTTCTAGCGTGGCTCCCACATCCCGCCACCTCAGAGGAGCCCCCATGGCCGTGTTCTCCGTCGACAGCGACGCCGTCCTGACCAGTACCGCCGCGATGAGAGGAACGATCGAGCGGTTGCAGGCCGAGACATCCACGATGCTCAGCCAGCTCACGCAGCTGCAGGCGTCCTGGACGGGCGGCGCATCCGTCGCCTTCCAATCGGTCATCGAGCAGTGGCGCGGCACCCAGCGCAACGTCGATGACACCCTGGCCTCGATCAGCTCGGCGCTCGGGGCTGCGGGCGCGCAGTACGCGGATGCCGAGCAGCTGACCGTCAGCCTGTTCCGGTAGCGCGGCGCCTTCCTCCACCTGCCGCACACGACGGAAAGGGCCCCTCCGAGGAGGGGCCCTTTCTGTGATTCACCTGCCGCGACGAGGCGGCGAAGCGGTTCGGACCTAGAAGTCCATGCCACCCGTCGGGTCGCCGGCCGGAGCCGAGACCTTCTCGGGCTTGTCGGCGACGACGGCCTCGGTCGTGAGGAAGAGCGCGGCGATCGACGCGGCGTTCTGCAGCGCGGAGCGCGTCACCTTGGCCGGGTCGATGATGCCCTGGGCGAAGAGGTCGCCGTACTCGCCGGTCGCGGCGTTGAGGCCGTGACCGCGCGGGAGGTCGGCGACGCGGTTCGCGACGACACCGGGCTCCATGCCCGCGTTGAGGGCGATCTGCTTGAGCGGGGCCTCGATGGCCACGCGCACGATGTTCGCACCCGTCGCCTCGTCACCCGTGAGCTCGAGACCCTCGAACGCGACCTTGCCGGCCTGGATGAGCGCGACGCCACCACCGGGGACGATGCCCTCCTCGACGGCCGCCTTCGCGTTGCGGACGGCGTCCTCGATGCGGTGCTTGCGCTCCTTGAGCTCGACCTCGGTCGCGGCACCCGCCTTGATGACGGCGACGCCACCGGCGAGCTTGGCGAGACGCTCCTGGAGCTTCTCGCGGTCGTAGTCGCTGTCGGTGTTGTCGATCTCGCGACGGATCTGGGTCACGCGACCCTCGATCTGCGCGGCATCGCCGGCGCCCTCGATGATCGTGGTCTCATCCTTGGTGATGATGACCTTGCGCGCACGGCCGAGCAGGTCGGTCGTGGCGTTCTCGAGCTTGAGGCCGACCTCTTCGCTGATGACGGTGCCGCCCGTGAGGATGGCGATGTCCTGCAGCTGCGCCTTGCGGCGGTCGCCGAAGCCGGGAGCCTTGACGGCAGCCGACTTGAAGATGCCGCGGATCTTGTTGAGTACGAGAGTCGCAAGCGCCTCGCCCTCCACGTCCTCGGCGATGATGACGAGCTCCTTGCCCTCCTGGATCACCTTGTCGACGATCGGCAGCAGGTCCTTGATGTTCGAGATCTTGGAGTTCGCGATCAGGATGTAGGCGTCTTCGAAGACGGCTTCCTGGCGCTCGGGGTCGGTGACGAAGTAGGGGTTGATGAAGCCCTTGTCGAAACGCATGCCCTCGGTGAGCTCGAGCTCGGTGCCGAACGTGTTCGACTCTTCGACCGTGACGACGCCTTCCTTGCCGACCTTGTCGATCGCCTCGGCGATCAGGTCGCCGATGGCGGTGTCGGCCGCGGAGATGCTGGCCGTGGCGGCGATCTGCTCCTTGGACTCGACCTCCTTGGCGCTGGAGAGAAGCTCGGCGGTGATGGCCGCAACGGCCTTCTCGATGCCGCGCTTCAGCGAGATGGGGTCTGCGCCGGCCGCGACGTTGCGCAGGCCTTCGCGGACGAGGGCCTGAGCCAGGACCGTGGCGGTCGTGGTGCCGTCGCCGGCGACGTCGTCGGTCTTCTTGGCGACCTCCTTGACGAGCTCAGCACCGATCTTCTCGAACGGGTCGTCGAGCTCGATCTCCTTCGCGATCGACACACCGTCGTTCGTGATGGTGGGGGCGCCCCACTTCTTCTCGAGCACGACGTTGCGACCGCGGGGGCCGAGCGTCACCTTGACGGCGTCGGCCAGAATGTTGAGGCCGCGCTCGAGGCCACGACGGGCCTCTTCGTCGAAAGCGATGATCTTTGCCATGTGTTGCGTCCCTCCCGGGATTGAGCGTATGGGATTAGCACTCGAACAACACGAGTGCTAACGGCCATTCTGGCACTCGACCCTAGGGAGTGCAAGCCGCCGCGGCGTGTTCCGTCGTCTCGCGCGTCACCGGCCCGCGCGTCGACTCCTCGTCCGCGCCGGAGTGCGTCGATGCCCGCGCGCTCAGGCGAGGACGCGCACCGCCTCGGCCTGGGGACCCTTCTGACCGGTGCCGACGGTCAGCTCGACCTTCTGGCCCTCTTCGAGCACGCGGAATCCCGACATGTCGATGTTGGAGTAGTGGACGAACACGTCCTGCCCACCCTCAGTGAGAGTGATGAAGCCGTAGCCCTTCTCCGCGTTGAACCATTTGACGGTGCCCTGTGCCATGTCGGATCTCCTGTTGCTGTGCGTCTGGAAAAAAGCGTATCCAGGGCGCGGCGGCGGGATCCGCCATGTGGGCAACTGTTGACACACGTGCATCCAAGTGTTTACGGCCCGGAAACACGCCTCGCTCGGACCCCTATTCGGTGGCCGACGGGCTCGGCGACGCGATGCGATCCAGCCCCAGGACGACGGTGAGCTGCTTGACCACCGATTCGTCGACCTCGGTGGCGGGATCATCCACCTGCAGATAGGCGTCGGTCTGCGCCACCTGCGCGCCGCCGATGACGCCCGCGAGACCCAGCGCGGCCGCTTCGTCTTCCGGGAACGAGTAGTAGACCGTCGTCTCGGGGAAATCCGTCGTGCCGGCGTCGCCCGGCAGCACCGAGTCGGCCGGCCAGCCCGCCGCGACGATCGTGTCCTTGGTGCGGGTCGCCAGACCCGGTTCGGGCGTCGCGTTGAGCACCACCACGCCATAGGTCAGGTCGATGACCGGCTCGATGGTCGCCACCGGGGCGGGTGTCGCGGACGGTGCCGGGAAAAGCGTGACGCGTCCCGTCGCGATGAGGCTGCCGAAGATGCCGATCGCCACGAGCACGATGGTCGCGAGCAGGGCCCACAGCACGACGACCCAGGCGCGCATGCGCGGGTTCTCGGCTCGGTGCGCTCCTACCCGGGCGCGCTGGCGGGAAACCTCGTCGAAGCGATCCCGGGGGTAGGTCGTTTTCGGCACTCCCCGATGCTATCGGGACCCGTCTGTGCGCCCCCGACTGCTGGGGATGGAGAGCCGGCTCAGGGGCGCGCGTCAGCAAGCCGGGGGGCGTGGGGGCGGAGCCCCCACATAGGACCCCGCCTGGCCCCGGACTGCCGGGGACGGGGAGCCGGCTCAGGGGCGCGCGTCAGCAACCCGGGGGGCGTGGGGGCGGAGCCCCCACATAGGACCCCGCCTGGCCCCGGACTGCCGGGGATGGGGAGCCCGCTCAGGAGGGCGTGCCCGACGCGCGCGCCAGGCGCGTGGCGTCCCGCCGGTCGCGCAGCCGGCGCAGCCGCTTGACGAGCATCGGGTCGTACTCGAGCGCCGCCGCCTGGTCGATCAGGCGGCCGAGAAGCTGGTAGTACCGCGCGGGCGTCATGTTCAGCTCCGCGCGGATCGCCTCTTCCTTGGCGCCGGCATGGCGGCGCCACTCCGCCTCGAAAGCCAGGATCGCCCGCTCGGTGTCGGTCAGGCCATCGGTCATGAACTTCACGCTACGGGGCGGATGCCGCATCCCCCGCGCGCCACTCCAGCCACCGGCCAAGTGGATCCGCGGCAGCCAGGATCCGGCCGTCCAGCGCGAGGGCGAAGCCCCCGGCGGGCCACGTGGAAGCATCGGTCGGCGCATCCCAGCTCTCGTGCAAGGCGGGTGCGTCCAGGGTGATCCAGGCGTCCCCGCACTCGCGGGCCAGCGCGATCACCCTTTCGCGACCGGCGCGCGGGATGTGGGCGAGCACCCCGGGGGTCGTGATCACGAGCGTCGCTCCCCGCGGCGCCGCCGACCGGACTGCGGCCGCCACCTCGGCGAGCACCTCGGGGGCGTTTCCGACCACCAGGTGCGGCGGATCGGCGGCCGCGACATCGAGCGCCGCCTCGATCCGCTGCTCTCGCCCGGACTCCCCCGGCCAGACCAGGCCGCGCAGCCACGCCCGGTCCCGTGCCACCCGGGCGTCGAGCGGCTGCAGGTCGATGCCGGCGCGCCACACCACGTCGGGCATGCGCAGCGGCGGTCGAGCATCTCCCCGGAGAGCCGTCTCCAGCACCAAGGGTGACGGATCATCCACCGGGTCGAGTACGAGGGCTCCCCCGGAGCCCGTGTACCGGTAGCCGTAGCGATCGGGATACAGGCAGAGCCCCGCGGACGCTCCCACCTCGAGCAGCGCGATCGGACCGTCGATGAGCGAGAGCGCAGGAAGCAGCGCCGCGCACCGCAGCGGCTCGTTGGTCTGCACGCTGCGCGCCGTGCACTCGGCCACCACCTCGTCGGCGTGTTCGGCCAGCCAGGCGGCCCACTCACCGAACGGCCGCAGGGGCGCCCCCAGCATGCGGGTGACGGCGAAGACGAGCGGCGGCTGGCGCCGGTTCGCCGGGATGCGCGCGAGCGTCGCGGCCACGACCGCGTCGCCTGCCACACCGGACGCCCAGTCGGCGTAGAGCTCCGACCTGCCCGGTGCCTCTTCGCGGGCGAAGCGCTCGTACCGCTCCGCGACCGCGGCCGCCGCATCCGAGAAGCCAGTCATCCGCCCATTCTCGGGGACTGCCAGCCGTCACGGTGCGGTCCGCACCGCTCGCCCGCACCCGAGGGGCCGACGGGTGGAGGAAAATAGGGGTGACCCAGGAGGAACCATGAGCTATTCCGTGCAGAAGTCCGACGCCGAGTGGCGCGACGAGCTCGACCCGCAGCGCTACGCCGTGCTGCGCACCGCCGCGACCGAGCGCCCGTGGACCGGCGAGCTGCTCGACGAGAGCCGCGCCGGGCTGTACACCTGTGCCGCCTGCGGTGCCGAGCTCTTCAAGAGCGGCACGAAGTTCGACTCCGGTTGCGGCTGGCCGAGCTTCTACGAGTCGATCCGGCCCGACGCCGTGGAGCTGATCGAGGACAGCACGCTCGGCATGGTGCGCACCGAAGTGCGCTGCGCGACGTGCGGCTCGCACCTCGGCCACGTCTTCCCCGACGGCTTCGGCACGCCGACCGGCGACCGGTACTGCATGAACTCGATCGCGATGGAGTTCACGCCAGAGACCCCCGCGTGAGCGCCGCGCTCGAGGCGGTCCGCGCGCGCCGCTCGTGGTCGAAGGTGACGGATGACGCCCCCACCCACGAGGAGCTGCTGGATCTCGTCTCGGCGGCCGGCCGCGTCGCCGACCACTCCTCGCTCCGGCCATGGCGCCTGATCGAGCTGCGCGGGTCCGACCGCGAGGTGCTCGGCCGCGCCATCAACAAGGCCGACGGCGACAAGGGCATCTCGTCGAAGCCGCTCCGGGCACCGCTGCTGATCGCGGTCGTCGTCAGCTATCGCAAGAGCAAGGTCGCGCACTGGGAACAGGAGGCGGTGGCATCCGGGGTCGCCCACGTGCTGAGCCTGCTGCTCGATGACGCCGGCTGGGGCGTCTTCTGGCGCACCGGCGACTACACGCGTTCGAAGGCCATCGCGAAGGCGCACGGCCTCGGCAAGCACGAGAAGCTGCTCGGCTGGCTCTACGTCGGCGGCAAGCCGGTCCGCCAACGCAGCGGCCGCCGCAAGCCGGTGGATGCCCGGCGGCACCTCTCGCGGATGCCGCACTGACGGCGTTCGGTCCTCACGAGGAGGGCCGGCGCCGCCGATGCGCCGTCGCCACGAACACCGATGCCAGGGCGACGGCGACCATGGCCGCCGATTGCCCCAGACCGGGTGCCGCGGCCGCCGGCCACACGGCGTCGATCAGCACCGAGGTGAGCAGCTGCCCGACGACGGCCCCGAGTCCGAGCAGCAGCACTCCGGTGTACTGCACCAGCGCGGCCGACAGGAAGATGTAGGTGACCCCGATGGGGCCGCCGAGGTAGAGCCACGCGTCGGTGGGGAAGCTCGCCGGAGCACCCTCGATCGCGATGTGGATGCCGGCGGCGATGCCGAGGGCGATCGAACCGCCGACGAAGTTCACGAGGGTCGCGGTGAGCGGGGTGCCGACCCGCTGCCGCAGCCTCCCATTGGTCGCCTGCTGCCACGCGATGCCGACACCCGTCAGGAACGGCAGCAGCAGCATCCACCACGGCACGCTGCCGAGCGTGTCGCCGACCAGCGCGATGCCCACTGCCGCGAGCGCGAGGCCCGCGCCGGCGACGCGGCCCATGGTCACCGCGACGACGCCCGCCGGGCTGTAGCCGATGCGGTCGAGCACGAGCCCGTTCACCGTCTGCCCGGCGACGAGCCCCACCGTGAAGAGCGAGACGCCGATGAAGGCCACGGTCAGACCCTGGGTCGCCACGGTCAGCGCGCCCGCGAGACCGCCGGCCAGCATCCACCACGGAATCGTGCGCGCACGCACGCCGTGTGCGAGCGCCCGAACTCCTCGTCGCCCGGCCGGAAGCGCGGCCGAGAGAACGAGCAGGATCACCAGGCCGGTGGCGAACGACACGATCGCCGCGGTCAGGCCGTCATCGAGCCGGGCGCCGAGCTGCCCGTTCACGCGCGCCTGAGCGGCGGTGAGAACGCCGACGAGCACGGCACCCGCGATGGCGAGCCACGCGGGCATCCGGGTCGTCACGAGCCGACTACGGGACTTGAACCCGTAACCCCCTAATTACAAGTTAGGTGCGCTACCAATTGCGCCAAGTCGGCGGAAGCCCCCAGTTTAGCGGGGGCTCGGCTCACGGCGCTGTCGTCGGGGACGGAGTCGCGCTCGGGGTCGCGCTCGGGGTCGGGGTGGGTGACGGCGTGCTGTAATACGCGTCGCTCGAGAGCGTGAGCACGAACTGCGCGAACTCGGCGGGGTCATCGAGCTTGCCGACGTAGGGCTGGCCGTTCACGAGGATCATGGGCGATCCGGTGAGCGTCGTGCCGTCGGTGCCCGGCAGATCCTCGCTGAGGGCGCGCTCGGTGGCATCCCGCACCCACAGGGCGAAGTCCTCGTCCTCGATGCACGCGCGAACCACCTTGGGGTTCTCGGCGCCCGCGGCGATCGCCTTCGCGGCGAGCTCGGGATCGGTGTACCCGTCGGTGTCCACATCCGGCTGCTTCACGAGAAGCTCGTGGTTGAAGGCGAAGAACGTCTCGGGCGCGTGGGTCGCCACGCAGGCCGTCGCGTTGGCCGCCCGCATCGAGTACTTGGTGCCGTTCGACTTCGCCGTCAGCAGCGCCACCGGGTGATAGGTCAGCACGGCCGCCTCTTCGCTGACCCACTCCGAGAGCTGCTTGGCGTTGGCGAGCTGGAACTCCCCCGCGCCGGGCGAGAGGTAGTCGACGTAGATGCGGATGTCGATGGGAGGCGGCGTCGTCGCGGATGGTGCGGGCGAGGCCTCGAGGGCCTGGGGCGTCGGCGTCGCCGTGGGCG
The DNA here is from genome assembly GCF_049844955.1 of Microbacterium sp. DT81.1. Classification (NCBI taxonomy): domain Bacteria; kingdom Bacillati; phylum Actinomycetota; class Actinomycetes; order Micrococcales; family Microbacteriaceae; genus Microbacterium; species Microbacterium sp. DT81.1. Next base: position 312,756 of record NZ_JBNCMA010000004.1, on the reverse strand, counting down.
CCGCGTCCGTCATCGGGCCACCGGGAACGCTTGTCAGCGGGATCGTGCCGAACGCGTCGACGACGATGCCGTCATCCTGCATGTTGGCCGGGTTCAGCAGGGGCTTGGATGCCGCGGACGCGAACACCCAGGTCACCACGACGCCGATGGCGACGACCGCGGCCACGATGGCCACACCGGCCGACACACGGCGGATGATCCTCGCCCGCGACTGCTGAGCGTGCACCTGCTCGGCCTTCTCCCGCACCGCCGCACGCCGTCCGCGCGCAGCGGGAGCGTTCGGCGTCTCGTCGTTCGACATGAAACCTCTTGAATCCCTGGCCCGGGCGTACCCGGGCGGCCGCTCACTGCGGCAACCTGAACGATGCTAGCCAGGGAGCCTGGGAAATGCCCAGATGCTGGCCCGGCGATCGCCGTGTCATACTAGAGCAGCGCCCGACGAAGGGCGTGCGGTTCGCCCCGCAAATCCATTCACTACGGATCGTCCGGCACGTACCTGCCGGTGAAGGAGAAGAAACAATGGCGTCAGTCACGTTCGACAACGCAACGCGCTTGTACCCCGGGGGCACTCGTCCCGCGGTCGACAAGCTGAACCTCGAAGTCGCGGACGGGGAATTCCTCGTTCTCGTCGGACCCTCCGGCTGTGGCAAGTCCACGTCGCTGCGCATGCTGGCCGGCCTCGAAGAGGTCAACTCCGGCCGCATCCTGATCGGCGACCGTGACGTCACCGACGTCCCGCCGAAGGACCGCGACATCGCGATGGTCTTCCAGAACTACGCGCTGTACCCGCACATGACGGTCGCCGAGAACATGGGCTTCGCGCTCAAGATCGCCGGCGTCGGCAAGGACGAGCGCGCCGCCCGCGTGCTCGAGGCCGCCAAGCTCCTCGACCTCGAGGACTACCTGACCCGCAAGCCGAAGGCCCTCTCGGGTGGCCAGCGTCAGCGCGTCGCCATGGGTCGCGCCATCGTGCGTCAGCCCCAGGTGTTCCTGATGGACGAGCCGCTGTCGAACCTCGACGCGAAGCTGCGCGTGCAGACGCGCACGCAGATCGCCTCGCTGCAGCGCCGGCTCGGCGTCACCACGGTCTACGTCACGCACGACCAGACCGAGGCGCTCACGATGGGTGACCGCATCGCCGTCCTCAAGGACGGTCTCCTCCAGCAGGTCGGCACGCCCCGCGACCTGTACGAGCGTCCGAACAACGTGTTCGTCGCGGGCTTCATCGGTTCGCCCGCCATGAACCTGTTCGTCTCCAACCTCGCGGAGGGTGGCGTGCAGTTCGGATCCGAGGTCGTGCCGCTCGACCGCGACACCGTCGGCCGTGCACACGGCAGCCAGCTGACGATCGGCGTCCGCCCCGAGGACATCGTGGTGGGCCCGGCCGATGGCAAGGGCCTCCCCGTGGTGGTGGATCTCGTCGAGGAGCTCGGCGCCGACGGATACCTCTACGGCCACACCGACATCGCCGGCAAGCGCACCGACATCGTCGCTCGCGTCGACGGCCGCAGCCACCCGATCGCGGGCGACACCGTGACGCTGGCGGCGGCGGCGGGACACGTGCACGCCTTCGACATCGAGACCGGCGAGCGCCTCAACGACTCGGTCGTCCCCTCCATCTAGGGACGGTCGCTCGCTGCGACACGAGAACAAGACGCGGCGCGGGTAGCCTGGAGGCTGCCCGCGCCGCGTCTTTCCTTTGAGGGGACCATGCCCGACTCGCTCAGCATCACCGCCAGCTCCATCGATCCGGGTCTGCTCTCCCTCCCGTGGTCGACCACTCTCGCCGAGTGGCCGAGCAGCACGATCGTGTCCCTGCCCAAGGGCCTCTCACGGCACCTGGTGCGCTTCGCCAACCTGTCCGGTTCGGTGGTCGCCGTCAAAGAGACCACGGCGCAGATGGCAAGGCGCGAGTACGACATGCTCGGAAACCTGAACCGCCTCGATGTGCCATGCGTCGAGAGAGTGGCCGTCATCGCCGGGCGGACGGACGCCAAGGGCAGGCCGCTTCCGGCGGCTCTCGTGACGGCGCACCTGCGCTTCTCGCTGCCGTACCGGGCGCTGTTCACGCAGGTGCTGCGGCCCGACACCGCCAACCGGCTCGTGGACGCACTCGCGGTGCTGCTCGTCCGCCTGCACAACGTCGGGTTCTTCTGGGGCGACGTCTCGCTGTCCAACACCCTCTTCCGTCGCGACGCCGGGGCCTTCGCCGCGTACCTCGTCGACGCGGAGACGGGCGAGCTGCACGAGAGCGGGCTCACTCCCGGTCAGCGAGAGCACGACCTCGACGTCGCGCGCACCAACATCGCCGGCGAGATCATGGACCTCGAAGCCGGCGGGCGCCTCGAGGGCGGCGTGGACGCCCTCGCCATCGCCGACGGAATCGTCTCGTCGTACCGGTCGCTGTGGGGCGCCCTGACGGTGCAGGAGAGCTTCTCGGCCAACGAGGCCTGGCGCATCACGGAGCGGGTGCAACGGCTCAACGCCCTCGGCTTCGACATCGGCGAGATGAGCATCCAGACGGAGGCGGAGGGCACGCGCGTCGCCATCCAGCCCAAGGTCGTCGATGCCGGCCATCACCAGCGCCGGCTGCTGCGGCTGACCGGGCTCGACGTCGAGGAGAACCAGGCGCGCCGCCTGCTCAACGACCTCGACGAGTTCCGCGCGCGCACGTCTCGGCTCGGCACCGACGAGGAGATGGTCGCCCACGAGTGGCTGACCCGCGTCTTCGAGCCCGTCATCAAGGCGATCCCGTTCGACCTCCGAGCCAAGCTCGAGCCGGCCGAGGTCTTCCACCAGGTGCTCGAGCACCGCTGGTACATGTCGCAGGCGCGCGGGCGGTCGGTGCCGCTCGCGGAGGTGCTGACGTCGTACATCCGCGACGTGCTGCGTCACCGGCGGGATGAGGCGACGATCATGGGACCGCCGACGGAGACACTGTCGCTGCCGGTCATCACGCAGAGCGGCTCCCCGTTGGACGAAGACGAGGCCGACACCGTGGACTGGCGCGACCTGGTCTGAACCGAGAGCGTCTCCGTCGGATGCTTCACGGCGGTGGCGCGGTCGTCGCGCGCGGCACGAGGCGGGTCGGCAGCCGCAGATGCGTCTTCTTCGGCGTCTCCCCATCCATGAGCGCAAGCAGGAGCTTGGTCGCCGCCTCGCCCAGCCGCTGCATGGGCTGGCGCACCGTGCTGAGCGGAGGAATGTGACGGGAGGCCTCGGGGATGTCGTCGAAGCCCACCACCGAGAGCTCGCCGGGGACTTCGATCCCGAGCTCCGTCGCGACCAGCAGAACGGCGATGGCCGACAGATCGTTGGCCGCGAAGATGGCGGTCGGACGGTCGTGGTGCGAGAGCAGCTGGTGCGCGAGTTCCCGTGAGGCATCGACCTGGTATCGACCGACTCCGACGAGCGAAGGATCGAACGAGATGTCCGCCTCCAGCAGCGCGCTTCGATAGCCGGCGTCGCGCAGGGCGGACGAACGCAGATCCGGGCGTCCCGCGATGAAGCCGATACGGGTGTGTCCGAGTCCGATCAGGTAGCGGGTTGCCAGCTGTGCGCCGTGATAGCTGTCGGACTCCACCGTGGGGAGGTCGGCCGGGCCGGTGTGCGGGTCGATCGCGACGATCGGGACGTCGGCGGAGACGTTCACGACCGACGGCGTGACCATGATCACGCCGTCCACGAGGCTCCCGCTCAATCTGCTCACCGAGCGCCGCTCCCAGCCCTCGCCGGTGCCATCCTGCGAGCCGCTGTACGCGAGCAGGTCGAATCCCGTGCCTCGCACAGCGGCACCGACCCCCTTCAGGATCTCCGCGGTGAACGGCTCGAACTCGGGCACGAGCACGCCGATCACCCCGGTGCGGTGCGACCGCATGCTGCTGGCGCCGAGGCTCGACTGGTAGCCCAGTCGCTCGACGACCTCGAGCACGCGACGCATGGTCTCCGGTGCGACGCCATAACGTCCGTGGACGGACTTCGACACCGTCGACACGGAAACGCCCGCCGCCGAGGCGACGTCGTGAATGGTGGCGCGGCGTCCCATGAGGGTGAGTATAGACATGGAAAAGGTTTTCGAAAACGTTTGACACCCCCGAATCGACTTGCGACACTGATTTTCACCTTGGGTGCCCTCTGGGCTCCGAACGCACATCGCAGTGGCTCGCTGCGATCATGCGGATTCACACACCTCGATGGGCGAGGTGCGACTCGATGAAGAGGACGGAAATCACATGAATGGCAAGAAACTCCTGCTGGGGTCTGCCGGACTGGTCGTCGCGGCGCTCGCTTTGAGCGGCTGCGGCGGTGGAGCCGGCTCGGAAGGATCCGGAGACGGCGACGTCACGATGACGTTCTGGCACAACTCCACGACCGGCGAGGGCAAGGCGTACTGGGAAGACACCGTGGCGGCGTTCGAAGAGGCGAACCCCGGCGTCACGATCGAGATCCAGTCGATCCAGAACGAGGAGATGGACGGAAAGCTCCAGACCGCGCTCAATTCCGGCGACGCGCCGGACATCTTCATGTCCCGCGGCGGCGGCAAGCTGGCCGACGTCGTGAAGGCAGGGCAGGCCATGGACATCACCGACGGCATCTCGGATGCGACGCGGACCGCCCTCGGTGACGCCGTGCTCTCGGCGTTCGAGATCGACGGCAAGAACTACGGCGTGCCCACCGCGGTGCTGCCCTCCGGCATCTTCTACGCCTCCGACCTCTTCGAGGCCGCGGGGGTCGCCGCCCCCCCGACGACGATCGACGAGCTCGTGTCGGTCGACGATCAGATCAAGGCCACCGGCGTCGCGCCGATCGCCGTCGGTGCGAAGGACGCATGGCCGGCCGCCCACTGGTACTACAACTTCGCCCTGCGTGCGTGCTCGAAGGATGTCATGGACGAGGCTGCCGACAGCCGGAGCTTCGATGACCCCTGCTGGCTGACTGCGGGCGAGAACCTGCAGGAGTTCATCGAGACCGATCCGTTCAACGAGGGCTTCCTCACGACCACCGCCCAGCAGGGGGCCGGCTCGTCGGCCGGCCTGCTGGCCAACCACCAGGCCGCGATGGAGCTCATGGGCGCCTGGAACCCCGGCGTCATCGGATCGCTCACACCGGATGAGAAGCCCCTGGCCGACCTCATGTGGTTCCCCTTCCCCGAGGTGGAGGGTGGCGACGGAGAACCCGGCGCCATGATGGGCGGCGTCGACGGGTACACCTGCTGGGTCAACGCCCCGAAGGAATGCGTCGACTTCCTGAACTTCACCGCCGAGAAGGCCAACCAGGAGGCGTACGCCACCGCCTTCCACACGCTGCCGGCTTCGCAGGAGGCCCAGGGCGTGGTGACCGAGCCCGCACTGCAGGAGGTCCTGAAGGCCTACAACGCGGCGCCCTACGTCATGGTCTGGCTCGACACGCTGTACGGCCAGAACATCGGCAACGCCCTGAACGTCGCCGTCGTCGACATGTTCGCCGGCGAGGGTGACGCACAGGCCATCGTCGACGCCGTGAACGACGCGGCCGCGAAGTCCTGAGACGAGATCAATGATGGCTTCCGCACGCGAAACACCGCAGTTCATTGCGGACGCGCCCCGGACGCCCGAGGCCGACGGGGGCGGCGCTCAGCCGCTGCCCCCGTCCGGCCGGCCGCCGGCCGGCCGGCGGGCCGGGCGAGCGTCCCGCGGCACCGGGCTGGGTCCCCGGCTCGAGCTCGCGATCCTGATCGGACCCGCTCTGGTCGTCTTCGTCGCCTTCGTGATCTTCCCGGTCGTGCTGGCGGCCTACTACGGGTTCTTCAGCTGGACCGGCTTCGGGCCGGCGGTCGACTTCGTCGGGCTGCGCAACTACGTCGTCATCCTCACCGACCCCGCCTTCCACGAGGCGCTCGGGCACAACGTGTTCATCGCGGTCATGTCGCTCGTTCTGCAGGGGCCGGTCGCCCTCGGTCTCGCTCTGCTGCTGAATCGCAAGCTGCGCTACCAGTCCGTCATCCGGGTGCTCATCTTCGTGCCGTACGTGATCTCCGAGGTGGTCGTCGGCATCGGGTGGAGTCTGATGCTCCAGTCCAACGGCGCGCTCAACGGCCTGCTCAACCGGTTCGGCCTCGGTGCGCTCGCCTCCGACTGGCTGTCGGACCCCGCCGTCGCCATCTGGACGCTGATGGTGATCATCACGTGGAAGTACATCGGATTCGCCGTCATCCTGTTCCTCGCGGGGCTCCAGGGGATCCCCGACGAACTCTCCGAGGCCGCGGCGATCGACGGCGCCTCGTACTGGCAGATCCAGCGTCACATCGTGCTGCCGCTGCTCGGGCCGACCATCCGCATCTGGGCGTTCCTGTCGATCATCGGATCGCTCCAGCTCTTCGATCTCGTCTGGATCATCTGGGGCCAGTACATCGCCTCAACCGCCGGCACCTCCACGATGGCGACGTACATGGTCGCCAACGGGCGCAACGCCGGCAGCTACGGCTACGGCAGCGCCGTCGCCGTCGTGATGTTCCTCATCTCACTCGCGGTGGCGCTGCTCTACCAGCGCTTCCTGCTCCGACGCGATACCGCCGGGGCCATCACAGGAGGGAAGGCATGATGGCCTCCGCAGTCATCGAGATCCCGCCGGCTCGACAGAGGCCCGCCCCGGGGCAGCGCCGAGCGGGCGGTGACCTGATCATCTACTTCGTCGCGCTCGTTCTGATCGCCCTGATGCTCGCTCCGGTCGCGTACGTCATCCTCGGCGGATTCCGCTCGAACTCCGACATCACACTCGACCCGGCCGGCTTCCCGACCATCTGGCACTGGGAGAACTACGTCGACGTGCTCGTCAGCCCGGTGTTCTGGCGCCAGGTCGGCAACTCGACGATCGCGGCGGTCGTGACGACCGCCGTGGTGGTGGCGTTGGGCCTCATGGCCGCGTTCGCGCTGTCGCGGTACTCGTTCCGCGGTCGTGGCTTGATCTACGCGATCTTCACGGCCGGCCTGATGTTCCCGATGACCGTCGCCATCACGCCGCTGTACATCCTGGTCCGCAACCTCGGCCTGATGAACTCGCTCGCCGGCGTGATCATCCCCCAGATCGCCTTCGCCCTCCCGATCACGATCATCATCCTGGTGCCGTTCCTCGCGGCGATCCCGAACGAGCTGCAGGAGGCGGCTGCGATCGATGGATGCAGCCGCCTGGGATTCTTCTGGCGCATGGTGATCCCGCTCGCGGTCCCCGGGGTGATCACGGTCGGCATCCTCGCGTTCATCGCCAGCTGGAACAGCTACATGCTCCCGCTGTTCATCCTCAACAACGAGGGCGCCTACACCCTCCCCCTGGGAACGCAGGCGTTCGCGTCGCAGTACTCGGTCGACACCGCACGGGTGCTCGCATTCACCTCCTTGTCGATGATTCCCGCGCTGGTCTTCTTCAGCCTGTTCGAGCGGCGGATCGTCGGAGGACTGACCGGCGCCGTGAAGGGCTGAGCACACACATGGGACAGTCGCAGGAACTCGGATCGGCGCGCGTCCGCGCGCTCGTGAGCCAGATGACACACGAGGAGAAGATCGCCCAACTGGGGGCGTACTGGGTCGATCAGGGCGACGAACTCGTCGCTCCCATGGCGGGCGAGCTCGCCTCCTCGACGCGGTACGAGGATGCCACGCGCCACGGCATCGGGCACCTCACGAGGGTGTACGGCACCCGGCCCGTCGACCCCGCCGAACGCGCCGGGTGGCTGTGGGAGGAGCAGCGGCGCCTGCAGACCGACACGCGGCTGGGCATCCCCGCCATCGTCCACGAGGAGTGCCTCACGGGACTCGCCGCCTGGAAGGCCGCGACGTTCCCCACGCCGCTCGCGTGGGGTGCGTCCTTCGACCCCGAGACGGTCGAGGAGATGGCGCGACTGATCGGCGACTCGATGCGGACGCTCGGCATCCACCAGGGACTCGCTCCCGTGCTGGATGTCATCCGCGACCCGCGGTGGGGCCGTGTCGACGAGTGCATCGCGGAGGACCCGTACGTCGTCGGGACCATCGGCACGGCGTACGTGCGCGGACTGCAGTACGCCGGGGTCGACGCCACCCTGAAGCACTTCGTCGGCTACTCCGCATCCCGGGCCGGGCGCAACCACGCCCCCGTCTCGGCGGGCCCGCGGGAAGTCGCCGATGTGCTGCTGCCGCCGTTCGAGATGGCCGTCCGCGACGGCGGGGCGCGCAGCGTGATGAACTCATACGCCGAGATCGACGGGGTGCCCGTCGCCTCGTCGTCGGCGCACCTCACCGACCTGCTGCGGGATGAGTGGGGTTTCGACGGCGTGGTCGTGGCGGACTACTTCTCGGTGCTCTTCCTGCAGACGATGCACGCCATCGCGGGCGACGCCGGGGAGGCCGCCCGGCTCGCGCTCACGGCGGGCATCGACGTCGAGCTGCCGAGCACCGAGGCCTTCGGGGAGCCGCTCCTCGAGCTGCTGCGCAACGGCGGCATCGACGAGGCCGTCGTCGACCGCGCCGTCGTGCGGGTGCTGACCCAGAAGGAGCGGCTCGGACTCCTCGACGAGACGTTCGAGAGTCCGCCCTCATCCATCGACCTCGACTCGCCGGCTTCCCGCGCGATCGCCCGGCGCCTCGCCGAAGAGTCGGTGATCCTGCTGTCCAACGACGGGATGCTTCCGCTCGGCTCGCCGCAGCGGGTGGCGGTGATCGGCCCCAACGCCGACTCCTCCGAGGCGCTGATGGGGTGCTACTCGTTCGCGAACCACGTGCTCGCCCACCACCCCGGCATCGAGCTGGGCTTCGAGATCCCCAGTGTGCTCGAGGCGCTGCGGGCCGAGTTCCCGTCGGCGGAGCTGACATACGCGCCGGGCTGCGGCGTCGATGACCCCGACCGTTCCGGCATCCCCGAAGCGGTGGCTGCCGCATCGAAGGCGGATGTCGCGATCGTCGTCGTGGGCGACCGAGCGGGTCTCTTCGGCCGGGGGACGGTCGGCGAGGGCAACGACGTCGAGAGCCTCGAACTGCCCGGTGCCCAGCGAGAGCTCGTCGAGGCGGTCGTCGCGACCGGCACGCCCGTCGCGCTCGTCCTGCTGACCGGACGCCCCTACTCCATCGGCTGGGCGCTCGACGGCGAGAGCCCGCCGAGCGCGGTGCTCCAGGCGTTCTTCCCCGGTGAGGAAGGCGGGCCGGCTCTGGCCTCGGTGCTCTCCGGCGTCACGAACCCGAGCGGGCGTCTCCCCGTCTCGCTTCCGCGCTCCGCCGGGTCGCAGCCGTTCTCGTACCTGCACCCGATCCTCGGGGGGCCGAACGAGATCACGTCCGCGAGCAGTGCGCCGACGCGGCCGTTCGGATTCGGGCTTTCGTACACGTCGTTCGAGCACTCCGACCTGCGCGTCGACCCCGAAGCCGCCACGAACGACTCCTTCCGGGCCTCCGTCAGCGTTCGCAACACCGGCTCCCGGTCGGGAACCGACGTGGTGCAGCTGTATGCGCGCGATGTGCAGGCATCCGTGACGCGCCCCGTCGCGCAGCTCCTCGGCTACCTGCGATTGGACCTCGAGAGCGGTGCGGAGGAGACCGTCGAGTTCGACGTGCCGACGACCCGGCTCGCGTTCACCGGCCTCTCCGGCGAGCGGATCGTGGAGCCGGGGACGATCGAGCTCTGGGTCGGCGCATCGTGCGCGGACAAGGAGGCGACGGCCTCCGTCGAGTTGACCGGCGCCGTGCACCTCGTCGTCCCCGAGGACCGGCGGTCCACGACGGCTGGCGTGCGATCCGGCGTACGCATCGGCTGAGAAGCGCACGCCTCGGCCGACCATAAGCCGAGCACAACGGCGGGGATGGTCTCCGACACGCCAGCACCGGACGCCGAAACCCGGCGTGTCGCCAAAGATCCCCGCCGTTGTGCACGACCGGTCACAGAAAAGGAGGGCCGCCCGCTGTGCGGGCGGCCCTCCTTTTCGATGTCGGATCAGCCGCGGGCGCCGAGCAGGTGCTCCGTGGCCAGCTGCTGCAGACGCACGAAGCCGAAGCCGTGGCCGCCCAGGTACGCGTCGGTGTCGAAGTCCTCGTAGGCGGACCGGTCGGCGAGAAGGTCGTCGTACGACTCACCCTCGTTGAGGGTGGGCTGCGCGAGCTCGAGGACCTTGGCGGCCTCCAGCGCCTCCTGCACCTCGGGGTCGGCGCGGAACGCCGCCGCCCGCTCCTTGAGCAGGAGGTAGGTGCTCATGTTCGCCGCGGCGGAATCCCAGACACCCTTCTCGTCCTCGGTGCGCGAGGGCTTGTAGTCGAAGTGGCGGGGACCGTCGTACGCCGGGACTCCGCCGGGTCCGCCGTTCTCCAGCAGGTCGACGAGGGCGAACGCGTTGTGCAGGTCGCCGTGGCCGAAGACGAGGTCCTGGTCGTACTTGATGCCGCGCTGGCCGTTCAGGTCGATGTGGAAGAGCTTGCCGTGGTACAGCGCCTGGGCGATGCCGGCGGCGAAGTTGAGGCCGGCCATCTGCTCGTGTCCGACCTCGGGGTTGAGTCCGACGAGTTCCGGCCGCTCCAGCGAGTCGATGAACGCGAGGGCGTGACCGAGCGTGGGCAGCAGGATGTCGCCTCGCGGCTCGTTCGGCTTCGGCTCGATCGCGAAGCGGATGTCGTAGCCCTTGTCGGTCACGTAGTCACCGAGCAGGTTGACGGCCTCGCGGTAGCGCTCGAGCGCCGCGCGGATGTCCTTGGCGGAGTCGTACTCGGCGCCCTCGCGGCCGCCCCACATCACGAAGGTCTTGGCGCCCAGCTCGACGCCGAGCTCGAGCTGGCGGATGACCTTGCGCAAGGCGAAGCGCCGCACCTGCCGGTCATTCGACGTGAACCCGCCGTCCTTGAAGACGGGGGCGCTGAACAGGTTCGTGGTCACCATCGGGATGACGAGCCCGGTGTCGGCGAGCGCGCCCTTGAGCCGGTCGATCTGCGTCTGGCGCTCGGCATCCGTCGAGCCGAAGGCGAACAGGTCGTCGTCGTGGAAGGTGAGGCCGTAGGCGCCGAGTTCCGCGAGCTTCTCGACCGCGTGCACGACGTCCAGAGGCTGACGGGTGGGGCCACCGAACGGGTCGGTTCCGTTGTAGCCGACGGTCCAGAGCCCGAAGGTGAACTTATCGGCGGGAGTGGGGGTAGGCATATCGCTCCTTCGCGTGAAATTGTTGCTCTCTACAACCTATACCAGATGGGCCGGTACGTCCACCCGTTTTCACAGGTCGGGTGGGCAGCGCTTCAGACAGGGCCCAGGTTTGACGTCGAGCGCAACTTATCCCGGTGGGGCATCAACGCCCGGATGCCAGTGGCTCTAACGTGGAGGGGTGACCGACGCAACGCGCGCCTTCGACGGTGTCCACCGCCGCAACCTCTCGAAAGTCCTGCGCCTCGTGCACGCCGACGGCGCGCTGCCGCGGTCGCGGATCACCGAGGCGACCGGGCTGAATCGATCCACGGTCGCCTCCCTCGTGGGTGAACTGGTCGACCTGCAGCTCGTGGTGGAAAGACCCCCTGACCCCACCCGCAGGGTGGGCCGGCCCTCCCCCATCGTGGACGTGGACCTTCGGACCGTCGTGGTGGCCGTCAATCCCGAGGTGGACGCGGTGACCTTCGGCGTGGTCGCGCTCGGGGGGCGCGTGGTGCACCGCGAGCGCGTCGAGATGGATCACATCGTCTCTCCGGAGGAGACCGCAGAGCTGGTGAACGCGACGATCGGTCGCTGGGCGGAAGGCGAACTGGCCGGATGCCGCGTGGTCGCGATCGGACTCGCCGTGCCCGGCATCGTGCGTGCGGACGACGGACTCGTGCGCTGGGCGCCGCACCTCGAGTGGTCGCAGGCCCCTCTGCGCGCGCTGGTGGAGGAGGCCACCCACCTGCCGGCATCCGTCGGCAACGACGCCAGCCTGGGCGCCCTCGCCGAGCACCTGTTCGGTGCCGGCCGGGGCGTGGATGACATCGTGTACCTCAACGGCGGCGCCAGCGGCATCGGCGGGGGCATCATCATCGGCGGCGCGAGCGTCGGCGGCGCCGGCGGCTACGCCGGGGAGTTCGGGCAGAACCGGCCGGGCATCGGGAGTCTCGAGGATCGGCGGGCGGGCGATGGGGTGCTGGAGGACGAGGTCAGCCGCGCGCGCCTGCTCGAAGCCGTCGGCCTCGCAAAGGCCGACGAGCCGACGCTCGCCGGCGCGCTCGCCGCTTCGCCGAGACCCGAGGTGGCCGAGGAGCTCGCGCGGCAGCGCCGCATCCTGGCCACGGCTCTCGGCAACGCGATCAACGTGCTCAACCCGTCGCTCGTCATCCTCGGCGGGTTCCTCGCGACGATCGCCTCGAGCGATCAGGCCGAGCTGGAGCGAGCGGTCGCTGCGCAGACCGTGCCGACGATCTTCGAGGGCACTCGCATCGTCGTCGCCCGGCTCGGCGAGGACAGGCTGCTGATCGGCGCGGGCGAGCTCGCGCTGGCCCGCCTGCTCGATGATCCGGAGTCGGTGCTCAGTACCCCACCGTGAAGCGATCGCGCGAGTGCTTCGGATCCTCGATCTCGTCGATCACGGCCACCCCGAGGTCGGCGCCGGAGATGAGGGATTCGCCCTTCTCGTTCGTCACGAGCACGTCGCCGCCGTCGCGGTACTCACCGGTGCGCTCGCCCTCGTTCCAGGGACCGAATCCGCCGGCGGGATGCACGAAGAACCAGTCGTGGGCCGAGCCCGAGGCCTGCAGGTCCTCCAGCACGCCGATCATCTCGAACGCCTCGGGCTTGAACTCCTCGGTGAAGCCCGGGGTGTCGATCAGGCGCGGTCCCTCCGGCGCGACGAGACTGCCGCCGGCGCCCCCGATGACGCCCAGGCGGGTCGTCTCGGGCAGCAGGGCCGCCAGTTCCGCGACGGCGGGCCGGACGCTGCCCTGCATGTCCCCGCGAGGGGCGACCGCCACCACCACGACATCGGCCCCCTGAAGCTCGGCGACGAGCCCGGGGACATCCAGCAGCGTGCCCTCCATGTAGGTCGCTCCTTCGATGCGGTCCGTCGGGATCGAGCGGGCGACGGAGACCGCGGTGTGGCCTCGCCTCACCGCCTCGGCGACGATGTGACTTCCGGCGTAGCCGGTTCCTCCGATGACGGCGATGCGGGCCATGGCGACTCCTTCGTGTGGGTTGTTACTGCGCGCGGCGACGTGCGACTTCGTAGAGCGCCACCGATGCGGCGATGCCGGCGTTGAGCGACTCGGTCGCCGCCTCGATCGGGATCGAGACGACCTGATCGCAGTTCTCGGTGACCAGGCGCGAAAGACCCTTGCCCTCCGACCCGACGACGATCACGACGGGGCGGTCGGCGAGCTCGAGGGCGGGGAGCGACACGTCGCCCCCGCCGTCGAGACCCAGGATGAACACGCCCTGCTTCTTGAAGTCCTTGAGCGTCGAGGTGAGGTTCGGGGCGATCGCCACCGGGATGCGCGCCGCGGCGCCGGCGCTGGTCTTCCAGGCGGCGCTGTTCACGCTCGCCGACCGGCGCTGCGGAAGGATGACCCCGTGTCCGCCGAAGGCATCCGTCGAGCGGATGATGGCGCCCAGGTTGCGCGGATCGGTCACGCCGTCGAGCGCCACGAAGAGCGGCACCTCGCCGCGATCGATCACGGCCTCGAGCAGGTCGTGCGGGTGCGCGTACTCGTACGGCGGAACCTTCAGCGCGACCCCCTGGTGCACGCCGTCGAAACCCGCCATCCGGTCGAGCTCGGGGCGCGTGACCTCCATCACGGGGATGCTCCGGTGCGTCGCGATCGAGAGCATCTCCTTGACGCGGTCATCCATCTCGACGCGCTGGGCGATGTAGAACGCGGTGGCGGGGATCTTCGCGCGCAGCGCCTCGAGCACGGAGTTGCGGCCCGTGACGATTTCCGTGTCATCCGCTTTCTTCGCGCCGCCGCCTCGGCCGGCCGACGGCCGGGCCGCCGGCTTTCCCTTGCCACCGGCGGCGGTGTAGCGCTCGGCGGCCGCCTTGCGCTTGCCGGCGGGGTGCCAGGCGCGATCCTCGGCCTTCGGGGTCGGACCGCGACCCTCGAGCGACCGCTTGTTCTTGCCGCCCGTGCCCTTCGTAGGGCCCTTCTTGCCCTTGCTGGCGCCGGGGCGCCCAGGCTTGCTACCGGCCACTGATACTCCAATGTGTTTCGTCGGGGGTGTCTTCGAGGGCGATGCCCGCGGCGGCGACGGCGTCGCGGATGCGATCAGCGGCCGCCCAGTCCTTCGCCGCGCGCGCGTCGGCCCGTTGCGCGATCAGGCTCTGCACGAGAGCGTCGAGAGCGGATGCCTCGGCGGAGGCGTCGCCGGTGGACCACTGCGGGTCGAGCGGGTTGATTCCGAGCAGGTCGGTCATCGCGATCACCGACGTGCGTGCGCGCAGCGCCGCATCGGACTCTCCCTCATCGAGCGCCGCGTTGCCGGCCCGCACACTCTCGTGGATGACCGCGAGCGCCTGCGGCACCCCGAGATCGTCATCCATGGCAGCGACGAACGCCTCGGGGAGGCTCCCACCGCCGTCGTCGGATGCCGCACCCTCGCGCGCCGCCCGGGTGAGGAAGCCGCGGATCCGCTCCAGGGCGGCCGCCGCCTCGTCGAACGATGAATCGGAGACGTCGAGGCTCGAGCGATAGTGCGCGGCCGCCAGCGCGTACCGAACGACGAGGGGTTCGCGGGTGGCGAGCAGGTCGTCGGCGAGGACGAAGTTGCCGAGCGACTTGGACATCTTCTGATCGCCCACGTTGACCAGGCCGTTGTGAATCCAGTACCGCGCGAACGGGTCGCCCGCGGCCGTGGACTGCGCCAGCTCGTTCTCGTGGTGCGGGAAGCGCAGATCGAGGCCGCCGCCGTGGATGTCGAACTCTGGTCCGAGGTACCGCCGCGACATCGCGGAGCACTCGATGTGCCAACCCGGGCGCCCGCCGCCCCACGGCGAATCCCACGTGGCGCTCTCCGGCTCGCCCGGCTTCGCGCCCTTCCAGAGGGCGAAGTCCCGAGGGTCTCGCTTGCCCCGGGGATCGGCGTCCTCGGCGGGCTCCATCGCATCCAGGGACTGGTTCGTGAGGCGTCCGTAGTCCTCCCACGACCGCACGTCGAAGTACACGTCGCCGTCTGACCCAGCGCCTGTCGAAGCGTACGCGTGTCCCCGCTCGATGAGCCGCTGGATCAGCTCCTGCATCTGCGGGATGGATGCCGTGGCCCGCGGTTCGTACGTGGGCGGCAGGATGCCGATCGCGGCATACGCCCGCGAGAAGGCCAGTTCCATGCGGTAGGCCAGCGCCCACCACGGCTCGCTGTCCGTGGCGTTGGCCAGCACCTTGTCGTCGATGTCGGTGACATTGCGCACGAACGTCACGCGGCGGTCGCGGGAGAGCCACCGGCGCAGGATGTCGAAGGCCAGCGCTCCGCGGAGGTGGCCGACGTGCGGACCCGACTGAACAGTCGGGCCGCAGACGTAGACGGAGACGTTCTCGGGGTCGAGGGGCACGAAGTCGCGCAGGGCGCGCGCCTTGGTGTCGAAGAGCCGGAGAGTCACCGCACCAGCCTACCGGCGGGCCCCACCCCGAGCCTGGGCACGCGCACAGCAGGGCGGATCCGTCTCGGCCGCCCCGAACACCGCCGACCCCGTGGGACACAACGCAGGAGATCCGGCCGGGGACCGGGTGCGCACCGGAGCCCGACGGTGGGGCTGGCGCGGAACTCCTGCGATGTGTCCAGCGTGTAGAACTGAAGAGTGCTGTCCGTGCTCGCCGTCCTCGCCGCCTCGGTGCTGTTCGGCACGACGGGAACGTCGCAGGCCCTCGGACCCGACGGCACGACGCCCCTGTCGATCGGCGCCGTGCGGCTCGTGCTCGGGGGGACCGGCCTCGCCGCGATCGCATTCGTGCTCGCACGCCGGCACGCCAGGAGCCGGCCTCGGCCGAATCCGCGGACCGGTGTGCGTCCCCTCACCCTGATGGTGCTGACGGGCCTCTGCCTGACGATCTACCAGCCGCTCTTCTTCCTCGGCACCGAGCGCAACGGCGTGGCCGTCGGCACGGTCGTGGCCCTGGGTTCCGCCCCGATCCTCGCGGGACTGCTCGAGTGGGCACTGACGAGGCGGATGCCGAGCGCCACCTGGATCGCGGCCACCCTGCTCGCCACGGCGGGGGTGGTGCTCCTCGGCTTCGGCGGCGAGACGGGATCGGCCGGAACCGATCCGATCGGACTGCTCGGCTCCGTCGGCGCCGGCGCGTCCTTCGCCGTCATCGCCAACGCCCAGCGCCGACTGCTGGATTCCGGATGGGATCCGTTCACGGTCGTCGGCGGGATGGGCGCCAGCTCCGCCGTGCTCTCCGCCCTGCTGCTCCCCTTCGTCGATCTGAGCTGGCTCGCGACGCCCGCCGGCCTGGCGATGGGTCTCTGGCTCGGATTCGCAACCATCTCGATCGCCTACGTGCTCTTCACCTGGGGCCTCGGCGGCCTGACCGCCGCGACGGCCGCCACGCTGACGCTGGGCGAGCCTCTGACCGCCAGCATCCTGGGCATCGTCGTGCTGGGCGAGCGCCTGTCGACGCTGGCCATCGTGGGACTCGTCGTGCTCGCCGCCGGGCTCGCGCTGCTCGCCTGGGGCTCGCGCACCGCCCGCGACCCCCGACCGTTCGCCCTGGAGGCCTGAACCGTGACACACATCGACATCCGCAGCGACGACCTGAGCGGTGACGCGACCCGCGCCCTCATCGCCTTGCACCTGGAGGGGATGCACGCCACGTCTCCGCCCGAGAGCGTGCACGCGCTCGACGTCGACCGCCTGACCGACCCGGCGGTGTCCTTCTGGTCGGCATGGATCGACGGCGAGCTTGCGGGCATCGGCGCCCTGAAGGAGTTCGGCGAGGGGCGTGGTGAGCTCAAGTCGATGCGGGTGGACGAGCGCTTCCTCGGCGCCGGCGTCGGGCGCGCGATCCTTCGTCACATCATGGATGCCGCCCGAGCCCGCGGGCTGACGAGCCTTTGGCTCGAGACCGGCAGTCCGGCGGAGTTCGTCCCCGCGCAGCGGCTGTACGAAAGCGAGGGCTTCATCCGCTGCGGCCCCTTCGGTGACTACACCGATGATCCGTTCTCGGTGTACATGACCCGCGAGCTGTAGCCCGGGCTGTGGTCCGAGCCTGCGTCGGTTCAGGCAGGCACGATCAGGGCGACCGCGAAGGCCTGAACCCCCTCCCCCGCCCCGACGAAGCCCAGGCCGTCGGTGGTCGTGGCCGACACCGACACCGCGGCTCCGCCGAGCGCGGCCGACAGCGCCGCCTCGGCCTCGTGACGGCGCGCTGCGAACCGCGGGCGGGCCGCCTGCACCTGCACCGTGACGTTGCCGATGGCCCAGCCCGCCTCGCCCAGGAGCGCGGCCGTCCGGGCGAGGAACGCGTCGGCGTGGGCGCCCGCGTACTCGGGCTGGGCGGTGCCGAAGTGCGTGCCGATGTCGCCGAGGCTCGCGGCCGACAGCAGCGCGTCGACGATCGCGTGCGCGACGGCGTCGCCATCCGAGTGCCCGGCCAGTGCGGGCTCGCCTGGCCATTCCAGGCCCGCCAGCCACAGCGTGCCGCCGCCCGAGAAGCCGTGCGCGTCGGTCCCGAGCCCCACGCGCGGCACGCGAGGGGCCCTGTCCAGCGACGAGCGGATCGGAGGGATCGGATGCTGCGCCACGAGGCTGCGGGCACGCTCGAGATCGGCGGGCGTCGTGATCTTGAAGGACCGGGGGTCGCCCTCGACACTCGCGATCGGATGACCGGCGGCCGCGACCAGCGCCGCGTCGTCGGTGTACTCCTGCGTGGCCACCGCGTACGAGGTCTCCAGCACGTCGCGCCGGAACCCCTGCGGGGTCTGCGCCGCCGCGAGCTCTGCGCGGTCTACGACCCCGATGATCCGCGCGCCCTCGACCCGCTTGATCGTGTCGATGACCGGAAGCACCGGCACCACTCCCCAGCCGGTGCGGTCGATCGCGTCCACGACCCGATCGAAGACCGCGCCGGGCGTGAGCGCCCGTGCGGCGTCGTGCACGAGCACGATCTGCACGTCGGGCCACACTGCTGCCAGCCCCGCCGCGACGGAGGCCTGGCGGGTCTCACCGCCGGCGACGACCGCCACCAGCTCACGCCGATCGCCCGACGCCTCCGCGGCATCCGTCAGCGCCTCGCCTTCGCGTCCGGACGGCGCGACGATGACCACCTGCGCCGGAGCGGCGGAGAACACGCCGCGGAGCGCATGGCGGAGCATCGTGTGCTCGTCGATCCCGACGAAGGCCTTGGGCGCGCCGGCCGCGAGTCGCGTGCCCGAGCCCGCGGCGACGACGATGACCGCGACGCGCGGAGAGGGTGTGATGTGCACTCCCCCACGCTAGTGCGACGGCCCGCCACCCGTGCGCCGGTCAGGCACAGGGATGGCGGGCCGTCGACGCATCGATCAGGATGCGGAGAACTCGCGGGTCAGGAGGCGAGGACTTCGTCCAGGACCAGGCTGGCCCGATCCTCGTCGGTCTTCTCAGCGAGCGCGAGCTCGGAGATGAGGATCTGACGTGCCTTCGCGAGCATGCGCTTCTCACCCGCGGACAGCCCACGGTCCTGGTCGCGCCGCCACAGGTCGCGCACGACCTCGCTGACCTTGATCACATCGCCGGACGCGAGCTTCTCCAAGTTGGCCTTGTACCGCCGCGACCAGTTCGTCGGCTCCTCTGTGAACGGGGCACGCAGCACCTCGAACACCCGGTCGAGGCCCTCTTTCCCAATGACGTCGCGAACGCCGACAAGGTCGACGTTGTCAGCCGGAACCTCGATTGTCAGATCGCCTTGGGTCACACGGAGCTTGAGATAAACCTTCTCTTCGCCCTTGATCATGCGAGTCTTCACTTCGGAAATCGTTGCGGCCCCGTGGTGGGGGTAGACGACCGTCTCGCCAACCTCAAAAAGCATGGAATTATGTCCCTTCGGCAACCTCCAGGATACCACAGGCGACATACGCTAGAGTTCTCCGCGCGCCGCCCGGCCGCGTCGCCGAGCGGCACTGAGGCCGGAGCACCGGGGGCGAACACACGGGCGCGGGCCGTCAGCCCATAGAATGACGGGACTGCTTGCTACCCCCGGGAGGATCCGTGAAACCGCGCCTCGTCGCGTCCCTCGCACCGCGCCAGACGGCTCGCGCTCCGCGCCTGATGGCGAGCGTTGCGATCGGGGCCACTGTGATCCTCGGAACGGCCGGCTGCAGCATGGTGTCGACCCAGGCGACCACGATCGGGTACTCCCCCTCCGACGGCGTCTCCGTCCCGGACTCCGGGCCGCTGCTCGTGCGCAATGCGCTCATCGTGGCGGATGAGGGGGGCACCGAGGGCAACTTCCTCGCCGCCATCATCAACACGACCGACGAGGCCCAGGAGCTGCGCATGGAGTACGGCGACGACTCCACCGCGACGGTCCGTGTCGGGCCGGGCGAGACCGTCAGCCTCGGTGCCGAGGACGAGGATCCGCTGCTCCTGGAGGATCTCGACGCGCTCCCCGGCAGCACCATCGAGATCTACTTCCAGTCCGGCGATGACGAGGGCGTTCTGCAAGAGGTCCCCGTACTCGACGGCTCCCTCCCGTACCTCGCGCCCTTCGAGCCGTGAGTCATCGACCCGCGGCGTGACCGCGGGTCTCCGACCTCACAACTCGAAGCGGTAGCCGAGACCCCTCACCGTGACGAGCGCGACGGGCTCGCTGGGGTTCTCCTCGATGCGTGAACGGATGCGCTTGATGTGCACGTCGAGCGTCTTGGTGTCGCCGAAGTAGTCGCTCCCCCACACCCGATCGATCAGCTGCCCCCGGGTCAGCACGCGGCCGGCATTGCGCATCAGCACCTCGAGCAGCTCGAATTCCTTCAGCGGCATGTTGATCACCTTTCCGTCCACAGAGACGGTGTGCCGGTCGATGTCGAGCGACACCCGGCCGCTCTCGAGCACGCGGTCGTCGAGGTCGGACTCGACGTTCGCGAACCGGCGCAGCACCGACTTCATGCGCGCGAGCAGTTCGCGCGCCGAGTACGGCTTCGTGACGTAGTCGTCGGCGCCGAGCTCCAGCCCGACCACGATGTCGACCTCGGAGTCCTTGGCCGTCAGCATGATGATGGGGACGCTCGACGTGGTGCGAATCTGCCGGCACACCTCCGTCCCCGACATCCCGGGAAGCATCAGGTCGAGCAGGATGATGTCGGCTCCGTTGTCGCGGAAAGCCACGAGCGCGTCGGGACCGTCCTCGGCGATCTCGACGTCGTATCCCTCCCGTCGCAGCAGGTAGGCGAGCGGCTCGGCGAGGTCGGGCTCGTCTTCGACGAGGAGGACGCGCGTCATGCAGGGTCTCCGTTCACGGTCTTCTGGGGGTTGAGGGTCGGTTCGACGGTCGCCTGGCTCTTCGCGGTCGACGTCGTCCGGGAGCTGGGCGGCGGGCTGGTGGCGCTCCCGCTCTTCGGAGCCGCCGACGGCTTCGGCCTGCTCTTCTTGGGCTTGCCGTTGCGGCGCTTCTTGAGGGACGGGTCATCGATCGGCGCGGCGCTGCGCGGAAGGCGGATGGTGAACGTCGAGCCCCGGCCCGGCCGTGACCAGAGCTGTACCTCGCCGTCGTGGCGGTGCACGGCGTGCTTGACGATCGCGAGACCGAGACCCGTGCCACCGGTGCGTCGGGACCGCGCCTGATCGGCGCGGTAGAAGCGCTCGAACACGCGCTGCTGATCGGCCTCCGCGATCCCGATGCCCTGATCCGTGACGGCGATCTCCACGACATCCGGCGTGGAGCGGACTCCGACGCCGACGCGGGACCCGCGGGGGGAATAGGCGATCGCATTGGCGAGCAGGTTGCCCACCGCATCGATGAGCACCTGCGCATCCCCTCGTACGTACAGCCCGCGCTCGCCGCCTCGCGCCAGCTCCACACCGGCGGAGTCGGCCTGCACCACGTGCGACTCCACGGATGCGGCGACCACCTCGTCGATGGACACGTCGCGCACCTCCGCGAGCTCATCGGCGGACTGCAGGCGCGACAGGTTCATGATCCGGGCCGTCAGCCGGGACAGGCGGGCGGCCTCGCCCGAGAGCCGGGCGGTGAACGACCGGACCTGGTCGGGGTCATCGGCCGCCGACTCGATCGCCTCGGCGAGCAGGCTGACCGCGCCGACGGGGGTCTTCAGCTCGTGGCTGGTGTTTGCAACGAAGTCCTGGCGCATCTGCTCGACGCGCTCCTGCTCGCTGATGTCGCGCACGATCAGCAGCGCGAGGCGTGGGCTCAGCACGCTCGCCCGCGCGGCGACCAGCCGGGACTCCGACGAGAGGCCTCCGCGGCGGATGCGCAGCGTGTCCGCGCGGGCGACGCCCGCGGTGCGCGCCGACCGGACGAGCGCACGCAGCTCGGTGTTCTCCAGGATCCCTCCCGCATGCATGCCGAGGCGGCCGGCGGCATGCGAGGTGGCGACGAGGTGAAGCGACGTGTCGACGACGGCGGCCGCGTCATCCATGCCGTCGAGCACGGCCGCGATGCCGTCCGGCAGCTCCGCGCTGGACTCCAGACGCACGCGATCCCGCGCCCGCAGGGCGAGGAGGACGATGGATGCCACGCCTGCTCCGATGAGCACCCCGACGAGCAGGGCGAGCAGCGCGAGCTGCATGGTGTCCATGGCTCAAGGGTATGGCGCAGGGTGTCGCCTCTGCGACGGTTCGGAGCCGGGAAGGAGCCGCCGGGCTACTATTCACGTGGGCGGCACCGTTCGTTAACCTTCGCTGACGATGATCACGCAGGGTCGTGATGCCCCGTGCGATGCCGGGCCGCGACGATGAAAGGGTACCTCGATGCGCGAAGTGTTCCACCAGTCCCTGGAGGACGTCCAGTACCGGCTTGTCGAGATCGCCGAGCTTGTCACGGTCGCGATCGACAAGGCCACCCGTGCGTTCGGCACGAGCGATGTCGGCCTGGCCGAAGAGGTCATCGCCGACGACGCCCACATCGACGAGCGGGCCGTCGCCCTGGATGAGATCGCGATCGAGATCCTCGCCCGCCAGCAGCCGGTCGCGCGCGACCTGCGCATCGTGGTGACGGCACTTCGTGTCAGCGCGTCGCTGGAGCGCATGGGCGACCTCGCGGAGCACATCGCCCAGCTCGCCCGCTACCGCTTCCCCGAGCGCGCGGTGCCCAAGGGGCTGAAGAGCACGTTCGCCCGGATGGGCGAGCTGGATGTCGACGTCGCCCGCAAGCTCGCCGAGCTGCTCCGCACCCAGGACCTCACCCTCGCGGAGGAGATCCGCAACTCCGACGACCTCATCGACGAGCTGCACGTCAGCGTCTTCGAGAAGGTGCTGGGCGAGAACTGGCAGGGCGAGGCCGTGGCCACGGTCGACGCGACACTGGCGAGCCGCTACCACGAGCGGTTCGCCGACCACGCCGTCGCCGTGGCGAAGAGGGTCGTCTACCTCGCCACCGGTGACTGGTCGCCGGCGTCCGAGCCCGTCGAGCAGCTCTAGCCGGAGGGCGCCCCGCGAGGAGGGCGGCCCGCGCCGCCCCCTCGCCGTGCCTGCTAGCTCTTGCCCTGCGCGGCGACGGCGGCCGCGCCGGCCGCTGCGGCGTCGGGATCGAGGTACTCGCCGGGGCCGAGCGGCACGAGGTTCTCGTCCAGCTTGTAGACCAGCGGGATGCCGGTGGGGATGTTCAGTTCCGAGATGTCGGCATCGCTGATGCCTTCCAGGTGCTTGACGAGTCCGCGCAGCGAGTTGCCGTGGGCGGTGACGAGCACCACCTTGCCATTGCGCAGGTCGGCGGCGATGTCGGTCTCCCAGTAGGGGAGAAGGCGGTCGATGACAAGCTTGAGCGACTCCGTGCGGGGCACCTCGCCGTCCATGCCGGCATAGCGCGGATCGCCGATCTGGCTGTACTGGTCGTCCTCCGCGAGCAGCGGGGGCGGCACGTCGAACGAGCGGCGCCAGAGCATGAACTGCTCCTGACCGAACTCCTCCAGCGTCTGAGCCTTGTCCTTGCCCTGCAGCGCTCCATAGTGGCGCTCATTCAGGCGCCACGTGCGCTTGACAGGGATCCAGAGCCGATCGGCCGCGTCCAGCGCGATGTTCGCGGTCTGGATCGCGCGGCTCAGCACCGATGTGTAGAGGATGTCGGGGTGCAACCCGGCCTCGGCGAGCAGCTCGCCGCCACGCTGGGCCTCGGCCTTGCCCTGCTCGGTGAGCCGGACGTCGACCCATCCCGTGAAGAGGTTGAGTTCGTTCCATTCGCTCTGGCCGTGGCGGAGCAGGATCAGCGTGTAGGGCGCGGTCATGGCCCCATGATACCGACGGCGCACGACGCGCCCGCGCGCGAGCGGTCGGGGCGCGATCCCTCCGTCGGGGCGCAATGCGTGCGCCCCGACGGAGGGGATGCGCCCCGAACCCGCGGCGGCTCAGATGCGCGGCGCCGCCGCGCGGCGGCCTAGATGCGCGGCACCGCCGCGCGGGCATCCGCCTGCGTCATCCCGGTGCCGACGAGGAGGTCGACCGCGAGCGGTCGCATCGCCGCGAGCAGGTTCTGGTCCCCCAGCGATGCACCGGGCATCAGCTCCCGTGGATCGAGATGCGCGGCGATCGCGCGGATGGTCTCCCGGGCGACCGGCTCGAGGGAGATGTCATCCAGGGAGCGCCCCACGAGGTCGATGCCCCTCGCCAGCTCTGCCAGCACATCCGCGGCGACGGGTCTCGGGGTGCCGTCGTCGCAGAGATAGACGACCCGGCGGGCGATGACGCGCAGGTTGCGGGTGGCGAGATCCATCGCAGCCAGCACGCGGGCGTGTCGGTCGAGCTCGCCGCGCTGTCGGCGCAGGAACGGCGAGATCCGGGCGATCGCCAGACCGGAGTCCAGGGATTCCCGCCACTCGTCCACGCGCGACTGCAGGGCGCGTGCCTTCTCGAGCCCGCGCTCGGCGCGCATCCGGTCCGATCGCCGCAGCGCCTGGCCGAGGGACGCCGCGGCGCTGCCGACATCCCGGAACAGCGCCCGGGCATCGCGGAGTTCCACGCGCCGCGGACTGCGCGGGATCAGCGCCGTCACGAGGAGCGCGAAGACCCCGCCGACGATCCCGTCCGTGAGACGCACGAAGGGGGCGCCGCCGGTCATCGGGATGACCATGACGATCAGGGACTGGATGGCCGCGGCGATCGCGAAACTCGCCTGCGGCGACAGGAAGCGGGCGACCGCGAGGGTGAGACCGAGCGCCAGGGCGAGCTGCCACCATCCGGTGCCCGCGACGATCAGCAGCAGCTCGCTGACCAGGATGCCGAGGAGCATGCCGAGCACCGTCTCGAGCACTCGGCGCGGCCGCGCGTCGCGCACCAGCCCGAGGCTCGAGACCGTCACCGTGGCGGCCAGCAGCGGCGCGGGATGCCCGAGCACCGATGACGCGAAGGCATAGGCCGCCGTCGAGGCCACGACGATCTGGATGATCGCGAGCCCGGAGTCCCGCACCCGGCGCACACGCCGGGACGGATCGATCCTGGTGCGCCACCCGACGGCGATGGGAGCGGTGACCGGCTCCGGGCGGTCGCCGGTCCCCTGACTCATCGAGCGGGAGCGCGACGGTTCAGACGAGGCAGACGAGGGACGGATGCGGTGGCCCCGGCATCCGCCGGCACGATGACCTCCTGGCCGGCGGCGATCAGCACCTCGTCGGCCCGAACCGCGAGTGGCGCGTCATCGGGCACGCGGCGCGTGATGATCGCGAGCGCGATCGGGCCTTCTTCGTAGTGCAGCGCGGACGAGGTGATGGCGCCCACCGTGTCATCCCCGCTCAGCACGGGCGCACCCGGATCGGGCAGCACGCTGTCGCTGCCATCGAGATGCAGCAGAACGAGCCGCCGCGGAGGGTGCCCGAGGTTGTGCACCTTCGCCACGGTTTCCTGACCGCGGTAGCAGCCCTTGCTGAGGTGCACGGCGCTGCGCAGCCAGTCGACCTCGTGCGGCAGGGAGCGCTCGTCCACTTCATTGGCCCACCGGGGGCGCCAGGCGGCGATGCGCAGGGCTTCTGCGGCGAGCAGCCCGGCCACCGGGGTCTTCCCCGCGGCGAGTGCATCGCGGGCGGGCTGGGCCACGATCGCCTCGCGCCACGCGAAGCCCGCGCCGGGATGCGGGTCGACCGCGGCGTACTGCCAGCCGCCCGGCGTCACCGCGGCCCACGGATCGGCCCACACGAGGGCGGCCGGTGCGACATCCTCGACCGCCCGCCGAGCGGGACCGTCGCCGAGGAAGGCGATGATCGCGACATCCGGCTCGTCGCGCACCTCCACCCGGGAGCGGAAGACCATGCGGCGAAGCCAGGCGCCCAGGCCCGGCGCGTCGCCCTCATCGACGATCAGCCACGTCGTCTCGCCGTCATCGACGACGGATGCGGCGTGCTCGACCCGCCCGTTGGGATCGAGGATGAGCAGCTCCGTGCCCCGCCCGGGCTCCAGGGCGGCCAGTGCCTGCGACGCGATCGAGTCCAGCCAGGTCAGCCGATCCGGCCCGGTGACCGAGAGCACGCCGCGATCGGTGCGATCGACGATCGCGTCGCCGTCCACAAGCCGGCGCTGCTCGCCGAGAGGGTTGCCGTAGTGCAGGATGCCGGCGTCGCCGGAGACCGCACCGGGGCGGGAGGTGAAATCGGTCATCAGAAGGTCACTCCGCTCGCGCCAGCCGGGCCGAGGCATGGGAGCCGAGCTCCTGGCCGAGCGCAGCGATGTCCCACGCCCACAGCAGGTGCCCATCGACGAGCCCGTACATGCGAGTGGCCGCGGCATAGTGCTTCGCCCCGGCAGTGCGCACGACGGCATCCGTCGCGATGTCGATGCGAGGACCGCGCGCCTGCCCGAGATACAGCTCGCTCACCCCGTCGGAGTGCACGATCGACACCTCGATGTCGAAGCCGCCGTCAGGGGTTCGGAGTCGCTCCACATCGTCGGCGGTGCGAGGAGGGGCATCGGCCGTCGGAGGCAGCAGTCCTGGCCCTGGGTCGGCATCCGTCGCCTCGCGGATCAGCCGCCAGAAGCCGACCTCGGCGACCAGGGGCACCCGAGGAGCATCGTCGGCCACCGCCAGCCATGCGGTCGCGGAGTAGTTGAGGTACGGGCCGCCGTCGTGGCTGAAGCTCACCCGGTGCGCGAACTCGCCCGCGTAGTGCGTGTCGCCGACGCGATAGTCGATCACGCCGGTGCCCTCCCAGACGCCGACGAGCCAGGCGAGGGGTGCGAGGTCGGCGGGCAGGTCGGTCGGAAGATCGAACACGACTCGCCTCGTCAGCGCTGGCCGCGGAAGAGGTTCAGGAGCACGACGCCCGAGACGAACGCGATCGCCAGCGATGCCAGGCCGAGCAGTCCGACGTAGAACAGTTCGAGCGCGACGAGATCCATGACTTCACTTTATCCCGGAATGATCGCCGCGAGTCCGAGCCCCGCGGAGATGACGCCCATCACCACGAGGGCGCCCAGGACGCTCGCCGCGACGCGGTCGATGAACCCCTTGGACCGGCCGGTGAAGAGCTGCACGGCGAAGGCGAGGAGCAGGCACGCCCCGAGCCCGACGGTCAGCCATGCGGCGCGCCAATCGGGGGGAACGAAGAGTCCGATGGCGATGGCGACGAGGCCGCCGGTGACCCACACCGCGACGACCCCGCCGAACATGCTGCGGGGCGCGAGCTCCGGTGTCGTCATGCCCTCATTCTGTCGCAGGATGCCTCGGGACGCACAAGAATCGGCCATGATGGGGCACGGCCTATCATTGGAACCACGGCGCGGAACCGCCCGCCCGAAAGGAACGCGTTGGCTCAGCTTCTCGTATTGAGTTCCGCCCAGGGCGGGGGTGCTGTCCTGCCTTCGCTCGAACTGCTGAGCCACCGAGTGCGCCAGATCCCCGCGGAGCCGGCCCAGCTGGTCAACGCACCGAGCGCCGACGTCATCTTCGTCGATGCGCGCGTGGACCTCGTCGGGGCCAAATCCCTCTGCAAGATCCTGAACACCACGGGGCTCGATGCCCCGCTGCTGCTCGTGGTGACAGAGGGCGGGCTGACCGCCGTGTCCACCGACTGGGGCGTCGATGACGTCATCCTCTTCACCGCGGGTCCCGCAGAGGTCGATGCACGCGTCCGCCTGGCGATGGGGCGGATGACGCAGGAGCAGGTCTCGACGCGCATCCAGACCTCCGGAATCACGATCGACGAATCCTCTTACTCCGCCAAGGTGCACGGCAAGCCGCTGGATCTGACCTACAAGGAGTTCCAGCTCCTGCACTTCTTCGCCACGCACCCCTCACGGGTGTTCACGCGCGAGCAGCTGCTGAGCGAGGTGTGGGGCTACGACTACTTCGGCGGCACGCGCACCGTGGACGTGCACGTGCGCCGCCTCCGCGCCAAGCTCGGCGACCTCGAGCAGCTGATCGGCACGGTGCGCAACGTCGGCTACCGCTTCAACGTCTACGAGGACGACGCGGTTCCGGCTCCCCGCAAGAGCTGAGCCCGCCTCGCGTGCGACCGCGGACACGGTGGTGCCGCGGACATCGGTCTGAGACCGACGCCCGCGGCACGGATCCGTGGACTAGTCGGCGACGGGGATGGACTGGGCCTCCATCGCCGCGATCGTGGCATCCTGCCCGGTGGCGAGGGCATCCGCAAGGGTTCCACTGCCACTGACGGCGGCCTTGAATCCGTCCGAGACGTCCGCGTACGTCTGCGTCATGGTCGGACCCCACACGAAGTCGGGGTCGACCTCACCGGCAGCCTCGGCGAAGACGTCGTAGATCGGCTGGTCGCCGTAGAACGGAACGCCCTCGGAGAGCGCGGGAAGCTCCAGACCCGCCTTCGTCGCCGGGTAGATCGCCGCCGTCTCGTTCAGAGAGGTCAGCGACTCCTCAGATGTGTTGAGCCAGAGCGCGAACTTCGCGGCCTCATAGAGGTGCTCGGTTCCCTTGAAGACGGCGATCGAGGATCCGCCCCAGTTTCCGGCGGCGGACTCGCCCGCGTTCCACTGCGGCGCCTTTGCCACGGACCAGTTGCCTGCGGTGTCGGGAGCCCCACTGGCGATGGAGTTGGCACCCCATACGGCCGAGTTCCACGACCACACCTCGCCGGAGTTGTACGCGTTGTTCCATTCGTCGGTCCACGCGGGGTAGGTCGAGACGAGGTCGTTGGCGATCAGGTCCTGCCAGTAGTCGGCGACCTGCTTCGAGGTATCGTCCGTCATCTCCACCGTCCACTCGTCGCCGTCGTTGGCGAACCACTCACCGCCGGCCTGCCAGACGAAGCCGGCGAACTGGTTGATGTCGGTCTGCGAGAAATTGGTGATGTAGCCGCCCAGCGCGCGGATCTTCTCCGCGGCCGCCTTGTACTCCTCCCAGGTGGTCGGAACGGCGATGCCGTTCTGCTCGAACAGGTCGGAGCGGTAGAAGAGCGCCATCGGGCCGGAGTCCTGAGGAACTCCGTAGACCTCTGACTCGGTGCCCAGGGTGACCTGGCCCCATGTCCAGTCGACGAAATCGTCCTTGCCCGCAACGATCTCCTCGCATGCGCCCAGGTCGGCGAGGCCGTCCTGCACGCGGAAGTTCGGGAGCGCGTCGTACTCGATCTGGCCCAGGTCGGGGGCGTTGCCCGCCTTCAGCTGGTTGAAGAAGTTCTGGTATGTGCCGGCGTTGCCGGACGGACCGGTCTGCACCTCGACCTGGATGTCGGGGTTGGCATCGTTCCACATCGCAACAGCCTCTTCGATGCCGGGGATCCACGATGTGAAGGACAGGTTGACCTTCCCTTCGGAAGGCTCGCACGCGCCGGCATCAGTGCCGCCGCCGTCGCCGCTTCCTGCGGAGCAACCGGCCATCGCAAGGGCGACGGAGGTGATCACCGCCGCTGCTGCTGCTCGCTTCATGTGACGCATGGTCTCTCTTTCTGGGGTGGTGGATTTCTCAGTGGTGGATTTTCGAGGGCCGGCCGGTCGGATCCGGCCGGGGTCTGTCACTTCAGCGCGCCGGTGCCGAGGCCCGTGCGCCAGTACCGCTGAAGCAGGAGGAACGTGATGATGAGCGGGATGATCGACAGCAGCGCGCCGATCAGCACGAAACTGCGCAGCTCGGGGAACTGGTTGATCGTGGAGTTCCAGGCATAGAGCCCGAAGGTGACGGGGAAGAGCTCTTCGCTGCGCAGCATGATCAGCGGCAGGAAGAAGTTGTTCCAGATGCCGACGAACTGGAACAGGAAGATCGTGACGAGTGCCGGCAGCATCAGCCGGATCGATACCGTGAAGAACGTCCGCAGCTCGCCCGCTCCATCCAGGCGGCTCGCCTCCAGCAGTTCCTCCGGAACGCTGGCCTCGGCGAAGACCCGTGCCAGGTAGACCCCGAAGGGGCTGACGATGCTCGGCAGGAAGACGGCCCAGAACGTGTTGGTCAGCTGCACCTGGCTGAAGAGCAGGAACAGCGGCAGCGCGAGGGCCGTCGCGGGGACGAGCACCCCACCGAGCACGACGTTGAACAGCAGCTCCCGTCCGCGGAAACGGTACTTCGCGAGGGCATAGCCGCACATGCCCGCCAGCAGTGTCGCGACGAAGGCGCCGACACCGGCGTAGAGCACGCTGTTGACCATCCAGCGCACGTAGATGCCGTTGTCGTAGCCGATCAGCGCCACCAGGTTGTTCCAGAACGCCATGTCGGCGAACCACAGGGGGTTGGTGGTGAACAGCTGACCCCGGCTCTTGGTCGATGCGACCAGCAGCCACCAGATCGGGATCAGGAAGTAGACCGTGAACGTCAGCATGATGATCATGGCGACCCCGCGAGAGATCAGGCTCTCCTGCGGCTTGGTGCGCGTGCCCTTGCCGCCGGCGGAGGAGCGGAGCGCCGCGGCATCCGCGTCGATCACACGGCTCATGACTCTTCCTTCCGTCGGGTGATGCGCAGGAACGTGAACGACAGCGCGAAGGTCGCGAGCGCCAGCACCACGGAGAACGCGGCGGCGAGGCTCACGTTCGGCACGGCCGACGTGGCGTAGATCGTCATGTTCGGGGTGTAGGTGCTGGTCACCGCGGAGCTGAACGAGCGGAACACCTGCGGCTCGGCGAGCAGCTGCAGCGTGCCGATGATCGAAAGGATCGCCGTGAGCACGAGCGACGGGCGGACCATCGGGATCTTGATCGACCATGCGATGCGCATCTGCCCCGCGCCGTCGAGCCGGGCGGCCTCGTAGATATCGGTCGGGATCGCCAGCAGCGAGGAGTAGATGATCAGCATGTTGTAGCCGACGAAGACCCACGTGACGACGTTCGCGATGGCCCACAGCACGATGTCGGCGGAGAGGAAGTCGATGCGCTCGGTCAGCACCGTGAAGGGCGAGAGGTTCGGCGAGTAGAGGAACCCCCACATGATCGCCGCGATGACGCCGGGCACGGCGTAGGGAACGAAGAACGCGAGACGGAAGAAGCGCCGGCCCCGCAGCAGCGGGGAATCGAGCAGCAGCGCGAAGAGCAGCGCCAGCCCGAGCATGACGGGCACCTGCACGATGCCGAAGAGCAGCACCCGGCCGACCGACGTCCAGAACGGGCCGTTCTGGAACACGAGGGCGTACTGCTGCAGGCCTCCGAAGACCTCCTTGGCCTCACCGAACGTTCCCTCCCGCTCGACGACGAGCAGCGACTGCCAGATCGCGACGGCGATGGGCACGAGATAGAAGAGGATGAACAGGATGCCGAACGGCGCCACGAAGGCGATGATGGCTCCCTTGTGCTGCAGGCGGCCTCGACGGCGGTCGGGGCCGCGTCGCCTGCCTCCTGTGACGAGCGTCTCTGTGACGATCTGGGCCGTCATGGCGCGACATCCTCTCTGATCACGCGCACCGCTCCCGCTGGCACGCGAACGGTTCCGGTGGCGGCTTCGCCTGTGACGAGGTCGAGGCCCCGGGCGTTGAGCAGCACGTCCTCCGTGCCGTGGTTGATGAGGAACCGATAGCTGCGGCCGTCGCCGACACGCCGGACGATGTCCAGGCCGGCGCGGGCGCCGGCCTCGCGCTGCGCATCGGATCCGCTCAACACGCGATCGACGATGCGGGCGAGCCCGGCGGCATCCGGAAGCGTTGCGAGATACCAGGCATCGCCGGCACCGTCCGCCCCCCGGCGGCGCGTGAGGGCGGGGAGGCCTCCCGCTGGGCCGCCCACGAAGCGGTCGAGCACCTCGGCGTCGCTCGCGACGAGGCGCTCGGTCCAGAGGGAGGCGACCGTACCGGATTCCAGCAGCACCGGTTCGCCCGGCAGGACGGGGGCGAATTCCTCGACCCGGATGCCGAGCAGTTCACGCCACGCACCCGGGTAGCCACCCGCGCGCACCCTGTCGTTCTCGTCGACGATGCCGCTGTAGAAGGTCACGAGCACATGCGCTCCCCCGGCAGCGGCGGCGTCGAGTGTCGCCGCATCCTCGTCGCGCACGAGATGCAGGCCCGGAACCACGATGAGGCGATAGCCCGAGAGGTCTGCGCCCGGGCGGACGACGTCTACGGTGGCGCCGGACTCGCGAAGCGCGCGGTGCAGGGCCCAGACCTGGTCGAGGTACGAGACGGACTCGCTCGGGCGGTTCTCTGCGTCGCCGGCCCACCACGCCTCCCAACTGAACAGGAGGGCCACGTCGGCGGCGACGCGGGTGCCGGCGACCTCTCCCATGCGCTCCAGCAGCGCTCCGAGCTCGAGCGCCTCCCGCCACAGCGCGGAGTCGGTGCCGGCGTGCGGCAGAAGCGCCGAGTGGTATTTCTCGGAGCCCTGCAGTGAGGCGCGCCACTGGAAGAAGCACACCGAATCGGCGCCGCGCGCCACATGCCGGAGGGAATCGCGCGTCATCTGCCCCGGCGCCTTCGCCAGGTTGTGCGGCTGCCAGTTGACGGCGCCGGTCGAGTGCTCCATCAGCATCCACGGGGAACCCCCGGAGAGCCCCCGCGTCAGATCGGCCGCGAAGGCGAGCTCGGCGGCCGGGTCGGCGAGGCGGTTGTCGAGATAGTGGTCGTTGGCGATGACATCCATCTCTTCCGCCCACGACCAGTAGTCCAGGTCGCGGATGTGCGCCGTCACCATGAAGTTCGTGGTGACCGGCACATCGCTGTGTCGGCGGAGCACGGCGGCCTCCGCGCGATAGTAGTCGAGCAGCTCGTCGGAGCTGAAGCGCGAGAAGTCGAGCATCTGGCTCGGATTGCGCGACGAGAGCGTGAGGCGCGGCGTGCCGATCTCGTCCCAGTCGGTGTACCGCTGACTCCAGAAGCTCGTGCCCCATGCGCGGTTGAGGGACTCGATCGACCCGTAGCGCTTCTGCAGCCAGATCCGGAAAGCCCCGGCACTCACGTCGCAGAAGCAGTGCGCGTTGTGGCAGCCGAGCTCGTTGGAGACGTGCCAGAGAGCGACGGCCGGGTGGCGGCCGTAGCGTTCTGCAACCGCCTCCACGAGGGCCAGCGCGTGCTGCCGGAACACCGGAGAGCTCGGGCACCACGCCTGACGGCCGCCGGGGTAGCGCGTGGTCCCGTCCTCTACCATCGGAAGGATCTCCGGATGCCGCGCGGTGAGCCAGGGCGGCGGTGACGATGTGCCCGTGCCCAGGTTCACCCGGATGCCGGCCCCATGCAGCAGCGCGATGATCTCGTCGAGCCGCGAGAAGTCGATGGCACCGTCGGGGCCCTGCAGATCCGACCAGCCGAAGATGTTGACCGCGACCAGCCCGACCCCTACCTCCCGCATCAGCGCGACGTCCTCGCGCCAGACGGCGGCGTCCCACTGCTCGGGGTTGTAGTCGCATCCGAAGTCGATGCCGCGGTGCACGTACCGGGGCTTGGCGATGCGCGGCTCGGGCGAGGCGAGGTGCGGGTTCACGGATCTCCTGAGCGACGTCGGCGGCGTGTGTGTGCACGTGCACAGCCTCGCGAGCAAAGACTCGCCCTCGAGCTTCTGTGAACGTGCACAGCCTCGCACCCGCCAATCCGGTCTGTCAAGCGACCGGGCGATACAGTGGTCGCGTGTCGACCGCTTCCGACCGCCCCCGCCGTGCCACCGTGCACGACGTCGCGCGCGTCGCCGGCGTCTCACGCGGCACCGTCAGCCGCTTCGTGAACGGCGAACCGTACGTGTCGGCCTCTGCCCGCGCGGCCATCGAGGCCGCCATCGCCGAAGTGGGCTACGTTCCCAACACCGCCGCTCGACACCTCGTGATGCAGCGGACGGAGACCGTCGCGTTCATCGTGCACGAACCGCATTCTCTGTTCGTCGAGGACCCCAACATCGGCCGCATCCTGCTGGGGGCCAACACCGCGCTCTCCGACGCCGACCTGCAGATGGCGGTGCTCATCATCGATACGGATCGGGATACGGATCGCGTCGCCCGCTACCTCTCCGGAGGCGCCGTCGACGGGGCGATCGTGGTTTCGGCACGTGCGTACGATCCCATCGGCCGGGTGCTGGAGCGACTCCGCCTTCCCGCCGCCTTCGTCGGCCATCCCCCGGGGGCCGCCTCGGCCGCGTTCGTCGTCATCGACAACCGCGGCTCCGCGCGCGCGATCACCGAACGACTCGCCGCCACCGGGCGCCGGCGCATCGGCATGATCGCCGCAGCACTCGACCGCGATTCCGGCGCGGACCGTCTGGCGGGATTCGCCGACGCGCTCGGGGCCGCATACGACGACGCCCTCGTGGAGCCGGTCTCGCTCTACTCGTACTCGGCGGGCCGGGAGGGGATGCGGCGGCTGCTGGAGCGGGCGCCGGATCTGGACGGCGTGTTCGCAGCGTCCGATGCCGTCGCGGCCGGCGCGATGGATGCGCTGCGGAGCGCCCACAGGCGGGTGCCCGAGGATGTCGGAGTGGTCGGCTTCGATGACAGCGAGTGGGCGAGGAGGACGGTTCCGCCCCTGTCGACGGTGCATCAGCCGGCCGAAGGGCTCGGGCGGGAGGCCGCCATGCTGGTGCTGCGGCAGCTGCGCGGAGAGCCGGCCTCCCGCGACGTTCTGCTGCCTTCGGAGATCGTGTGGCGGGGCTCGGCGTAAGTCGACCTTCTGCGGAGTTCACACCAGCGACACGTCGCCCTGCAATGATGAAGACATGATCGATCACGCGATCCTCGATGCCGGCCTCGGTGACTCCGACGATGACTTCGACGAAGCCTTCGAGGCGTTCGACGAGCTGCTGCCCGACAACCGCTATCTCGACAGGGAGCTGAGCTGGCTCGCCTTCAACCAGCGGGTGCTCGAGCTGGCCGAAGACGACACCCTCCCCCTGCTCGAGCGGGCGAACTTCCTCGCGATCTTCGCCAGCAACCTCGACGAGTTCTTCATGGTCCGGGTGGCAGGCCTCAAACGCCGCATCGTCACCGGGCTCGCGGTGCCGACGAACGTCGGCCGGCAGCCGGCGGAGGCGCTCGCCGACATCTCTGCGGCCGCCCACACCCTGCAGCTGCGGCACGCCGACGTGTGGACGCGAGCCGTCAAACCCGCCCTCGAGAGCGTCGGCATCAGCGTCACGACCTGGTCCGCGCTGGATGATGACGAGCGCGCCGGGCTGTACGAGTACTTCCAGCAGCAGGTGTTCCCCGTGCTGATGCCGCTGGCGGTCGACCCCGCGCATCCCTTCCCCTACATCTCCGGGCTCAGCCTCAATCTCAGCGTCCGCATCCGCAACGCCAAGACCGGCCGCGAAGAGTTCGCCCGCGTCAAGGTGCCTCCGATGATGCCGCGCTTCGTCGAGGTCCCGTCGGAGAACAGCGACACGAAGTACCTGCCGCTGGAGGATCTGATCTCCAACAACCTGGGCGACCTGTTCCCCGGCATGGAGGTGCTCGATCACCACACCTTCCGCCTCACGCGCAACGAAGACGTGGTGATCGAGGAGGACGAGACCGAGAACCTGATCCAGGCGCTCGAGGCGGAGCTCCTGCGCCGCCGGTTCGGTCCGCCCATCCGGCTCGAGATCACCGACGACATGGACGACCTCACGCTCGGGCTGCTGATCCGCGAGCTCGACATCACCGAGCAGGAGGTCTACCGCCTCCCCGGTCCGCTCGATCTGCGGGGCCTCTTCGACATGGCCAAGCTCGATCGACCGGAGCTGCGCTACCCGCCGCGCGTACCGACGACGGCGATGGCCTTCCAGCCGGCCGAGCAGAACGGGCGCGCCGACATCTTCGCCGCCATCCGCAAGGAAGACGTGCTGGTGCACCACCCGTACGAGTCGTTCACGACCTCCGTGCAGGCCTTCCTCGAGCAGGCGGCGGCCGACCCCCATGTGCTGGCCATCAAGCAGACTCTGTACCGCACGAGCGGCGATTCGCCCATCGTCGAGGCGCTCATCGATGCGGCCGAAGCGGGCAAGCAGGTGCTCGCCCTGGTGGAGATCAAGGCCCGTTTCGACGAACAGGCGAACATCTCCTGGGCCCGAAAGCTCGAGAAGGCCGGCGTGCACGTCGTGTACGGGCTCGTGGGGCTGAAGACCCACTGCAAGCTCGCGCTCGTCATCCGCGAAGAGAACGGGATGCTGCGCAGCTACAGCCACATCGGCACCGGAAACTACAATCCGAAGACCAGCCGGCTCTACGAGGATCTCGGCCTCTTCACGATCGACCCGCAGGTCGGCAAGGACCTGACCCGGCTGTTCAACGAGCTGAGCGGCTACGCCATCGAGAAGAAGTTCAAGCGCCTGCTCGTCGCCCCGCTGCACCTGCGCAAGGGATTGCTCCGCCTCATCGACAAGGAGCGCCGCAACGCGCTCGCCGGCAAGCCGTCAGGCATCCGCATCAAGGTGAACTCCATGGTCGACGAGCAGATCATCGACGCCCTGTACCGGGCGAGCCAGGCGGGCGTGCCGATCGATGTGTGGGTACGAGGGATCTGCAGCCTCAAGGCGGGCGTGGAGGGGATGAGCGAGAACATCCGTGTCCGCAGCATCCTGGGCCGGTATCTCGAGCACTCGCGGATCTTCATGTTCGCCAACGACGGCGACCCCCAGGTCTACATCGGCAGCGCCGACATGATGCACCGCAACCTCGACCGCCGGGTGGAGGCGCTCGTGCGCGTCGTCTCGCCGGCCCACCTCACCCAGATCGAGGATCTCTTCGATCAGGCGATGGATGACGCCACCGCGTCGTGGTGGCTGGAGCCGGACGGCGAGTGGGTGCGGCACAGCGAGGGCCCGGACGGCGCGCACCTCGCCGACCTCCAGGAGCGCAACATGGCGCGGGTCATCCGCCGACGACGGACCCGAGTCGCCCGATGAGCGAGACCGCGGTCTACGCCGCGGGTGCTGTGATCTGGCGCCTCATCGAGGGCAGGCTGATGGTGCTCGTGATCCACCGGACGACGTATGCCGATGTCACCCTCCCCAAGGGCAAGGTCGACCCCGGCGAGACGCTGGCCGAGACGGCCGTGCGCGAGGTCTTCGAGGAGACCGGCATCCGCGTGCGTCTCGGCATCCCCGTCGGCGTCTCGCACTATCGCATGCCCAGCAAGCGTCAGAAGATCGTGCACTACTGGGCAGCCGAGGCGACCGATGACGCCATCCGCGCCTCGGCGTTCGTGCCGAACAAGGAGATCGCCGCGCTGGAGTGGGTCACGCCGAAGCGGGCGCTCGCGTACCTGAGCTACCCCGTCGACGTCGAGATCCTGGAGAACTTCCTCCGGTTCGTCGACGACGGCGTGCTGCAGACCTTCCCGATCATCGCTCTCCGACACGGCAAGGCGGTCGCACGCGGGGACTGGAAGGGACCGGATGCCGCGAGGCCGCTGACCGCGCGCGGCGCCAAGCAGGCGGGGGTGATCGTCGGACCGCTCAGGGCCTTCGGCGTCCGGAAGATCATCTCGAGCCCGGCGGTGCGCTGCGTCACGACCGTGACACCCCTCGCGGTGGCACTCGGTCGCTCGGTCGAGCGGACCCCGGCCATCAGCCAGGACGCCTGGGAGGAGGGCGAATCCGACGTGCGCGGGGTGATCGGCAAACGGGTGCGCTCGCGCAAGGCGGCGGTGCTGTGCAGCCACGGACCGGTGCTCCCGGACATCATCAACGAGATCGCCCTTGCCACCGGGACCCTGCGAGGGTCGTACCTCGGGAGCGCGGCGGCGCTGGAGACCGGAGCCTTCTCGGTGGTGCACCTGTCGGCGACGAACCCCGGTTCGGGCATCGTGGCGATCGAGACGCACGAACCGCGCGAGTAGCCGGAAGCGACGGCGGAGTAGGCGCACGCCCTTGCAGAGTAGACGCCGGTGTCGGGCGGACGTACCCAGTTCACCTTCCGTTCACCGTCAGCGCGCACTCTCTTAAGAATCCGCTTCTACCTTCAGAGCGGGCCCTGCAGCGGGGCCGTCCCTGACACCCGAAGGATTCACACAGTGAAGCTCTCTCGCATTGCCCGCATCGGCGCCATCGGCGCCGTGGCAGCCCTCGCCCTCACCGCATGCGCCGCGAACGAAGGCGGCACCGCCAGCGGCACCGACGCTCCCAGCGAGGAAAGCAGCCTGTCCGGCAACCTCGTCGGCTCCGGTTCGTCGGCCCAGGAGGTGGCGGTCCAGGCGTGGAGCGCCGGCTTCCAGACGGCCAACCCCGACGTCACGATCGACTACGACCCCGCCGGTTCCGGCACGGGCCGCGAGTCCTTCCAGGCCGGCGCCGTGAATTTCGCCGGCTCCGACCGCGCGTTCGACCTCGAGGAGATCGAGGCGGGGCCCTTCGACGCCTGCGCCGCCGACTCGCCGATCATCGAGTTGCCGACGTACGTCTCGCCGATCGCGGTCGTCTTCAACATCGAGGGCGTCGAGACGCTGAACCTCGACGCCGCCACGATCGCGGGCCTCTTCGCCGGCACGATCACCAACTGGAACGACCCGGCCATCGCGGCGCTCAACGCCGACGCGACCCTGCCGGATCTGGCCGTCACCCCGGTGCACCGCTCCGACGACTCGGGCACCACGGAGAACTTCACCGACTACCTCTTCGCCACGGCGCCGGACGTCTGGACCAGCGAGCCCGATGGTGTGTGGCCGCTCCAGACCGGCGAGGCCGCGCAGGGAACGTCTGGTGTCATCTCGGCGGTGGAGGGCGGCCAGGGCACGATCACCTACGCCGACGCCTCCCGCGCCGGTGAGCTGGGCACGGTCGCCGTGCAGGTCGGCGAGGAGTTCGTGGAGTACTCCCCCGAGGCGGCAGCGGCCATCATCGACGCC
Organism: Microbacterium sp. DT81.1; assembly: GCF_049844955.1. Lineage (NCBI taxonomy): Bacteria > Bacillati > Actinomycetota > Actinomycetes > Micrococcales > Microbacteriaceae > Microbacterium > Microbacterium sp. DT81.1. The sequence continues at coordinate 274,569 of NZ_JBNCMA010000004.1, read as the reverse complement.
TCCCCACTCGAAGAGGGCCGCACCGAGGGAGACCTCGCCATCGCGATCGATCGCACCACGCAGGAAGCGGGCGTGTACCCCATCGTCCTCGTGAGCTACATGATCGCCTGCGAGCAGTACGAGGACGCCGCGATCGCGGAGCTCGTCAAGGGCTTCCTGAGCTACGTCGCCAGCCCCGAGGGTCAGGACGAGGCTGCCGCAGCGGCCGGCAGCGCACCGATCTCCGACACGGTTCGCGAGCAGGTCGACGCGGCGATCGCGCTGATCCAGTAGCCCTTCCCGGCCCCGGTCTCCCGCAGGGAGTCCGGGGCCGGATCCACTCCGAGTGAGGAATGCCCCGCGCATGACGACCACTGAAGCCCCGGCTCCGCCTCCGGCGCCCGCCCCGGCGAAGCCCAAGGCCAAGGTCCGGCCGGGAGACCGCTGGTTCTCCGGAGCCGCTCTCTTCGCCGGATCGATGATCCTGGTGACGCTCGCCGCGGTCGCGGTGTTCCTCCTCGTCCAGTCGATCCCGGCGCTGACGGCCACGAGCGAGGACGCCTCGCTCCTGACGACGAACTTCTGGGACTACGTCTGGCCGCTGCTCTTCGGCACCGTGTACGCGGCGATCCTGGCGCTGCTGATGGCCGTGCCCATCTCGATCGGCGTCGCCCTCTTCATCTCGCACTACGCCCCTCGCCGGCTTGCTGCGGCGCTCGGCTACGTCGTCGATCTGCTGGCCGCGGTGCCCTCGGTGGTCTTCGGCCTTTGGGGCATCATGGTGCTGGCCCCGGCCGTTCAGCCCCTGTACGAGTGGCTGACGGTCAACATGGGCTGGTTCCCGCTGTTCTCCGGTGAGGCATCGAGCACCGGCCGCACGATCCTCACCGCCGGCATGGTGCTCGCCGTCATGGTCATACCGATCATCACCGCCATCTGCCGGGAGATCTTCCTGCAGACCCCGGTGCTGCACGAAGAGGCGGCGCTCGCGCTCGGATCGACCCGCTGGGAGATGATCCGGATGGCGGTGCTGCCGTTCGGTCGCAGCGGTATCGTCTCAGCATCCATGCTCGGTCTCGGCCGCGCGCTCGGCGAGACGATGGCCGTCGCGATGGTGCTCTCTGCGACGAACATCGTCTCGTGGCAGGTGCTGACCTCGACCAACCCGCTGACGATCGCCGCAAACATCGCGCTGAAGTTCCCTGAGGCCTTCGGCACCAACATCAACGTGCTGATCGCGACGGGTCTCATCCTGTTCGTCGTGACCTTCGCCGTCAACGCGCTTGCCCGCTGGATCGTCAGCCGGCGCAAGGAATTCTCGGGGGCCAACTGACATGACGATCACCGCCACTCCCGCTCCCGCGCCGGCCAGCACCGAGTCCTCGCACCGGAGCATCACCGCCGGTCACCTCGCCGTCTGGGCGCCCTGGGGCCTGCTCGCCGCGAGCCTCGCCATCTCGCTCGCTCTCTTCGGAACGATGGCCGTCGCCGGCGACGCCGGCCTGAACTACGGCGGCTGGCTCGTCGTATCGGCGCTGCTTTACCTGCTGCTGATCGGCGTCATCTCGGCCATCGTCGAGGGCCGCCGCCGGGCGACCGACCGGTTCGTCACCGGCCTCGTGACCGGAGCGTTCCTCATCGCGATGGTGCCGCTCATCTCTGTGGCCTACACGGTGATCACCTACGGCATCAATCGCTTCGATGTGATGTTCTTCACCAACTCGATGCGCAATGTGGTGGGCGAGGGCGGTGGCGCACTCCACGCGATCATCGGCACACTGCTGATCACCTTCGCCGCCGCCGTGATCTCCATCCCGATCGGGCTCTTCACCGCGATCTATCTGGTGGAGTACGGCCGTGGAGCGCTGGCGCGCGGAATCACCTTCCTCGTGGACGTCATGACCGGCATCCCGTCCATCGTCGCCGGCCTCTTCGCCTACGCGCTCTTCGCGCTCTTCTTCGGACCGGGCATCCGGATGGGCTTCATGGGATCGGTCGCCCTGGCCGTGCTGATGATCCCGGTGGTGGTGCGCTCCAGCGAGGAGATGCTCAAGCTGGTGCCGAACGAGCTGCGGGAGGCATCCCTGGCCCTCGGCGTGCCGAAGTGGCTGACCGTGGTGAAGGTCGTGCTCCCGACATCCATCGCCGGCATCACGACGGGCATCATGCTCTCCATCTCCCGCGTCATCGGCGAGACAGCGCCGCTCCTCATCACGGCCGGCTTCACGGCATCCGTCAACTACGACCTCTTCTCCGGCCGGATGCAGACCCTGCCGGTCTTCACGTACACCCAGTATGCGAATCAGGGCATCCCGGCCTCCGCGTACCTCGACCGGGCGTGGGCCGCCGCCCTCACCCTCATCATCATCGTGATGCTGCTGAACCTCATCGCGCGCATCGTCGCCAAGGTCTTCTCGCCGAAGACCGGTCGCTGACAAGGAAAGAAAGAGCACCGTGTCCAAGAGCATCGAAGTGAACGACCTGAACGTCTACTACGGCGACTTCCTCGCCGTCGAAGGCGTCGGGCTCGAGATCGATCCCCGCAGCGTCACCGCGTTCATCGGCCCATCCGGCTGCGGCAAGTCCACCTTCCTGCGCACCCTCAACCGCATGCACGAGGTCATCCCCGGAGCGCGCGTGGAGGGCGAGGTGCTGTTGGACGGCAGCGACCTGTACGGCCCCGGGGTGGACCCGGTGCTGGTTCGTCGTCAGGTCGGCATGGTGTTCCAGAGGCCGAACCCGTTCCCGACCATGTCGATCCGCGAGAACGTGCTGGCTGGTGTGAAGCTCAACAACAGCCGGATCTCCAGGAGCGACGCGGATGCGCTCGTCGAGAAGTCACTGCGAGGCGCGAACCTGTGGAACGAGGTCAAGGACCGCCTCGACCGCCCCGGCTCCGGACTCTCGGGCGGCCAGCAGCAGCGCCTGTGCATCGCCCGCGCGATCGCCGTCTCGCCCGAGGTGCTGCTGATGGACGAGCCGTGCTCGGCCCTCGACCCGATCTCGACGTACGCGATCGAGGAGCTGATCGGCGAGCTCAAGAAGGACTACACGATCGTCATCGTGACGCACAACATGCAGCAGGCATCCCGCGTCAGCGACAAGACCGCGTTCTTCAACATCGCGGGCACCGGCAAGCCTGGCAAGCTCATCGAGTACAACGACACGCGTGCGATCTTCACGACGCCGTCGGTGCAGGCGACCGAGGACTACGTCTCCGGCCGGTTCGGGTAGGCAGGTTCGGGGCGGGGCCGGGGTTCGGGCGGTCGGGTCGGGGTTCGGGCGGTCGGGTCGGGGTTCGGGCGGTCGGGTCGGGCGCCTGCGGCGCCGCTGGAGGTCCTGCGGGCACAACGGCGGGGATCGCCCGCGACACGCCGTCGCGCGGCATCCACTCCCGGCGTGTCGCCGAGGATCCCCGCAGTTGTGCTCCGAGGGGCAGGAGGCGTCCGGGCAAAGACTCCCGAGCCGCCTCTTGACGCCCCTCCACTGAGCACCTCCACGGCTCCGTGATCCACAGATCACCTCTTTCGGGCCGGCGGACAAGCGACGCGACGCACGATCTGACGTGTGCCTATCGCCTGAGCCCATCCAGACGTACGGCCGGCTTCGGGCGACCGGGACGAGCCGGACGGCGATCGCGACCGCTGTCGATGAGGGGCGGATGCTGTGGCTCCGGCGAGGGGTGTACGCGGCCTCCGGGGCATGCGGCTACGTTCTCGACGCGGCACGACACGGCGGTCCGCTGGCCTGTGTGTCCGCCGCGCGCCATCTCGGACTGTGGGTGATCGAGCCCGAGTCCGAGGTGCATGTGTGGATGCGCGGCACAGGACACCGGCATCCGCACCCGTCGTGCCTGTGTATGGAGCACTGGGATGACGGAGCGCGAGCGGACCCGTTCGCCCCTCCGTCGCTCCCCCGGGTGCTCCGACAGATTCTCGGATGCCGGGGCGTCGAGTCGTTCTTCGTCGCTCTCGAGTCCGCCCTGCGCCAGCGGCGCCTCACGAAGGCGGCCCTCGCCTGGCTGCGCAGCCAGACGAACGATGCCGGGCGGGACGCCATCGCGTTCGCTCGGTCGAACTCCGACAGCGGCCTCGAGTCGCTCTTGCGCTGGCGGCTGCGCCGATACGGCTTCTCGGTCCGGACGCAGGTCGAGATCGCGGGCGTTGGCCGTGTCGACTTCCTCGTCGGCGAGCGGCTCCTCCTCGAGGTCGATGGGAGGGCCAACCACGACGAGTCGGCGCTGCAACCCGATGGCACGTCCCTCCGACACAAGGACCTGGTGCGCGACGCCAACGCCGCCGCGTGGGACTACGTGACGCTGCGTTTCGACTACGCCATGGTCGTACACGACTGGGACCTCGTCGAGCGCGCGATCCTCGCCCAGATTGCGGCCTCTCGGCACCTCCGCTGAGGGCGTTCGCGGCACAGCGGCGGGGATTGTGCGCGACACGCCGTTCACGGCTGCGCCGGGCGGGCGTGTCGCGACGGATCCCCGCCGTTGTGCTCGCAGCGGCCGTCGGGTGCACCATTCTCGCGCGGACGGCGGCTCTCAGGAGACTCCGCCGACCGTGTCGGCGGCACAGCGGCGGGGATTGTGCGCGACACTCCGAGCACGGATGCCGAGGGCCGGCGTGTCCCGAGGGATCCCCGCCGTTGTGCTGGCAGCGGCCGTCGGGTGAACCATTCTCGCGCGGACGGCCGTTCCCAGGGACTCTGCTGACCCGGTTGGCAGCACAACGGCGGGGATCGTAGGCGACACACCCATCACGGATGCCCGAGCCGGCGTGTCCCTAGGGATCCCCGCCGTTGTGCTGGCAGCGGCCGTCGGGTGCACCATTCTCGTGCGGACGGCCGTTCCCAGGGACTCTGCTGACCCGGTTGGCAGCACAGCGGCGGGGATCGTAGGCGACACACGCATCACGGATGCGCCGGGCGGGCGTGTCGCGACGGATCCCCGCCGTTGTGCCGGCAGCGGCCGTCGGGTGCACCATTCTCGCGCGGACGGCGGCTCTCAGGGGACTCCACCGACCGTGTCGGCAGCACAACGGCGGGGATTGTGCGCGACACTCCGAGCACGGATGCCCGAGCCGGCGTGTCCCAAGGGATCCCCGCCGTTGTGCTGGCAGCGGCTGTCGGGTGCACCATTCTCGCGCGGACGGCGGCTCTCAGGGGACTCCGCCGACCGTGTCGGCGGCACAGCGGCGGGGATCCTAGGCGACACACCCATCACGGATGCGCCGGGCGGGCGTGTCGCGACGGATCCCCGCCGTTGTGCTCGCCGAGCCCCGCCCGTGTGCGGTGCTCGGCGAGCCCGCCGGCCGACTCAGTCCCTGGGCGACAGCAGGTAGGCGTTGATCTCGCCGGTCAATTCCGCATCGTGGGCGACAGGGGCGCCGTCGATCGCCGTGATCGGGGCGGCGAGTCGCACGCTGGACACGAGCCACGCGGCATCCGCCGTCAAGAGCGACGCGGCGGGCACGGCCTCGTACGCCGTCTCGAAGCCACGGCCCTCGAGGAACTCGAACAGGCTGACCTGGGTCGTCCCCTGCAGGATCGATCCGCTCGGTTCCGGCGTGACGAAGCGGTCGCCGATGCGCAGGATCACCGAGGCGGTCGGGGCCTCGAACACGATGCCGTCCGAGGAGACGAAGATCGCGTCATCCGCCCCCCGGCGCTTCGCCTCCCGGATCGCCGCCATGTTGACGGCGTATGACAGCGTCTTGGCGCCGAGCAGCAGCCACGGAGCCCGCGCGGCCGCTCCGCTGTCGAGTCCCCGATCGAGGGTCACGACGCGGATGCCCCGCTCGCGCACAGCCCGGAAATCCGCAGCGTGCGCCGCCGTCACCCACGCCGTCGGTGCCGGACCATGCTCGACGCCCCGGCTCAGGATGAGCTTGATGACCGACTCACCCGGCTCGCACGACGCCGCGCCGACCTCGATCGCCGCTCGCCACTGGGCGAGGTTCGGCTCTGGCAGATCGCACAGCCGGGCCGAGTGCACCAGCCGGTCGAGGTGCGCCTGCACCTCTTGCGCGTGACCGCCGACGACACCGATCGACTCGAAGATCCCGTCGCCGCGCTGCGTGCTGAGCTCGCCGACGCTGAGCGCGGGCGCGGAGGGGTCGACGCGCTGGAAGGTGGCGCCGAAATCCTCGCGGGTGTCATCGGATGCGGCTGGTTCGATCATGAGCGCGAAACGCCAGGTCATGAAACCGAGCCTATCCGGGCACAAAAGAGCCGGGCCGCAGAACGCCTCTGTGCCCTTTTCGGAGAGGCGTTCCGGGCACGAAAGTGCCGGGCCGCAGAACGCCTCTGTGCCCTTTTCGGAGAGGCGTTCCGGGCACAAAAGTGCCGGGCCGCAGAACGCCTCTGTGCCCTTTTCGGAGAGGCGTTCCGGCACAAAGGTGCCGGGCCGCAGAACGCCTCTCGGCGCGAGGCCGCTCACAGCGGCAAGTATTGGAGCCCGGGGTTACTGCGGCCCGGCTATTCGATTGTAACGGATGCCGCCGGACGGGTATTCCGATCGGTCCGAATCCCCGAGCTCAGAGCAGTGAGCCGGTGCGCCACAGGCGCGCCGCCCCATCGAGGTCGCCCGCGTACGTGGACAGGCGCAGCGCCCGCGTCGTGAGGGCGCTGGCGCGCTCGGTCTCGGTGAACTCGTAGTCGTCGGCGAGATGCGTGGCCCCGGATGCCTGCACCCGGCAGAAGGAGGCGGCGCGGTCGAGCGCCACCGCGAAGTCGCCCTCGAACACGCCTCGGAGGATCGTGTCGCTCAGTGCGATCAGCTCCTCGGGCCCTGCGGGCGACGGGGCGCCGGCCACGACGGCGTCGACCGACCCGAGCTCTGCGCGCCCCCGTTCGTAGAGCAGGCTCGCGGTGGCGGGGTCGGCGTGGATCATCAGCTGCAGCAGGTAGATCCGCCACAGCGTGCCGGGGAGCGTCTTGGCAGGCGACCGAGACCACAGCTCCGCGATGGTGTCGATGCCATGCTCGTCGGTGAAGGCCACGAGCCGGTCGATCACCTCACCCTCGGGTTCCTCCCGCACCCGAGCCATGAGGGCCTGTGCGGTCTGATGCGCCACGCGGGACACCTCCGCGGGGTCCTCACTCCCGAAGAGACGATCGAAGAGTTCGCTGGGTCGCCGCACGGGCTTGTGGAAGGCGTCGCTCACCCTTCCAGGCTAACGGGGCCCGGGCCGCTCAGGCCGTGGAGATCACCACGATGGGATCGGTGGTGGGCGCGCCGGTCGGCGACCCACCCGCCGGCTCTACGGTCATCGCCACGGCGTCGCCGGGTTGGATGCCGGGTTCCAGCACGGCCGTCGTCGAGGCGGATGACGCATCGAACGTGCCCGCCGAGATCGCAGTATCGCCTCGCACGTACCAGAGCTCGAAGGTCTGATCGCCGGCCAAGGTCGGCAGACCGTCCGATACGAGCACGGCCTCGCCCAGTGAGGGCGACCAGTGCAGCGTGGCTTCGCCGCCGCCCTCGATCTGCGCCTCGGCGGTCTGGGCGTCCGGCGCGTCCTCGATGCGTTCGAGGGCCACGACGGATGCCGGCCGCGTGAGGCTCTGGACGAGACTGGTGACGCCGACACCGACTCCGAGCAGCAGGGCGATGGATGCCGCGAGCGCGAACCACGTGCGCGCCGCGCGACCGCCGCGCCGAGGGGTCTCCCGCGTGGCGCGTCGAGAGGAGGCGTCTGGGCGCGCACCGACATCCGGTCGGGCAGCGGTAGCCGAATCCGCGGCATGCGCCGGTGGCAGGGCATCCGCGACATCCGAGGCACCCATGACGTCTGCGGAACCCGTGACGTCGGCGGCACCCGTGCCGGCCGCGGCACGCGTCGCACCGACCGCACCCGCTCCACCCACGCCATCGGGCGCAGCGTCGAGCCGGGCGAAGAGCGCGGTCTTCACCGCCTGCGGGGGCGGCACCTCGTCCACCATGTCGGCGAGCCGGGCGACGACGGCCAGATCGCTCTCCGCGACCGCGGCCCACTCGGGGTGCGCGACAAGTGCGGCCTCGAAACTGCGCTCATCGTCGGCGCTCAGCGCACCGAGCGCGTGTCCGGCCGCAAGCTCTGCGAACTCTCTCTGGTTCATGTCGTCACCCCCATCTCCACCCTCAATCGGCTCAGCCCATCCCGCATCCTGGTCTTGACCGTCCCCAGCGGCGCCCCGATCAGCGCCGCGATCTCGCTCTGACTGTAACCCCCGAAATATGCGAGCACGATGGCTTCGCGCTGCAGCTCGGGCAGGGCCGTGAGTGCCTTCGCGACCTCTTCGCCTTCGATGCGCAATTGCGCCTCCTCGGCGACGGAATCGTGAGCCACCTCCGTGTCACGAATGCCCACCCGGTAGTCGCGATCGGTGCTCGCCTGGGCGGCGCGCACTCGATCGACGGCTCTGCGGTGGGCGATCGTGAGAACCCAAGATCTTCCCTGACCCCTATTCGGAGCGAAGCGCGCCGCGGATTGCCACACTTCGAGGAAGACTTCCTGGAGCACTTCCTCGCTCTGCGATCGATCGACCAGCACGCGCAGGATGAGACCGAAGGCTCGCGGCGACAGCATGTCGTACAGGTCGCTGAATGCTGCGCGGTCTCCGGCCGCCACGCGCTCGAGCAGCACGCCGGCGTGGTCGACAGCACCACTCCCGTCGCCGGGCACCTCGAAGCCGTCGATAACCATCGACTCCAGCATGCCCCACGCGGGCGCCCACGCGCGCGCGACCCGGCCGATCACGCCTCGTCCGGGCAGGCCGCGGGCCGGCGGGTGGGCGTCTCGCACACCCGCCGTCGCCGCCGCGAGCGGTGCTGCCGCGGCATCCGGTGTCGCTCTCCGAAATCCGATCCCGAATTCTCCAATCCGATTCCCGAGCCGTCCCGAAGACCCTGTGTAGGCCGCCTTCCGGGTGACCACAGCACCGCTCGCATCTGCGACGCCTTCCGGCGCCGCATCACCAAGGAGGACCAGATGTCCCGCAAGAAGCTGTATCTGCTCGGCCCCATCGCTTTCGCCGCGGCGATCGCGCTCAGCGCCTGCTCGCCCATGGCCAGCGGCAACACCACCGAGGAGTCCTCGGCTCCGCCGGCCGCCACCGAGGAGTCGGAAGCTCCGATGGCCGAGGAGATGGACCCTGCCGCCAACCTCGTCGGCGCCGGCTGCGCCGGCTACGCGGAGGCCGTTCCCGATGGCGCCGGCTCTGTCGCCGGCATGGCCCAGGACCCGGTGGCCACGGCCGCCTCGAACAACCCGATCCTCACGACGCTCACCGCGGCCGTGTCCGGTCAGCTGAACCCGGAGGTCGACCTGGTCGACACGCTCAACGGCGACGAGTTCACCGTCTTCGCGCCGGTCGACGACGCCTTCGCGAAGATCGACCCGGCGACCATCGAGACGCTGAAGACCGACACCGCGCTGCTCTCGGCGATCCTCACGTACCACGTCGTCCCCGGCCAGATCGTGCCGGATGAAATCGCCGGTATGCACACCACCGTCAACGGTGCCGACCTCGAGGTCACCGGCAGCGGAGACGACCTGATGGTCAACGGCCAGGCCGCAGTCATCTGCGGTGGGGTCCAGACTGCAAACGCCACCGTGTACCTGATCGACACGGTGCTCATGCCGCCCGCGAGCTAGGGGGACACAGCTCGCGGGTTGGGGGGCGGAAGAAGCCGCCGGCGCTGATGCGTCGGCGGCTTCTTCGCGCCTATGCGGCCTGATTGATGCGGATGATGTTGCCGGCGGGATCGCGGAACGCGCAGTCCCTCGGTCCCCACGGCTGGTCCATCGGCTCCTGCAGCACCTCACCGCCGGAGGCCATCAGACGCTCGAACGTCGCGTCGAGGTCGTCGGTCGAGAAGACGTAGGGCCCGAGTGAACCCTTGGCCAGGAGGCGATGCAGGGCCTCTCCGTCATCCGGCGAGCGCCCCGCACCCGGTTCTGAGAGCACGATCTCGAGCCCCGGCTGTGTCGGGAACCCCAGGGTGACCCAGCGGAATCCGTCGGAGGCGACGTCGCCCCTCGTTTCGAGGCCGAGCGCGTCACGGTAGAAGGCGATCGCCGCGTCGACGTCGTCGACGGTGATCGGGCAGTACTGGAATGCGATGGTGGTCATGCCATCGAGGCTAGCCATCGCCGCGATCCGCGCCTTCTCCGATCCTGCTCGATGTGACCCGCAGGGGCCGAGTGAGAAGCCTCGCGATACACGCGGGCATCGCCTCCGTCGCCTCGTGCGGCCGGGCGCGGTAGGCGCTCGGCGTCTCCCCCACCAGCTCTGTGAACCGGGAGCTGAACGAGCCGAGCGAGGTCGCACCCACGGCGATGCACGCATCCGTCACGCTGGACCCGGCCCGCAGCAGCGCCATCGCGCGCTCCACCCGCCGTGTCATCAGGTAGGCGTAGGGCGTCTCTCCGTAGGCCTCACGGAATTCGCGCGAGAAGTGCGCAGGCGACATGAGGGCCTTCTTTGCCATCGTCGGCACGTCGAGCGGCGCCGCGTACTCGCGGTCGATCAGGTCGCGCGCCCTGCGCAGGTGGGCGAGGGTCTCCGGGCTCTGGGGTGGCACGATGCGAAGGTAGCAGGATGCCGGAGGCACAGCTCTCGCTTGCTCCGCACCTGCCGTAGATTGGATGCATCGGGCCTGTAGCTCAGTTGGCAGAGCATCGGACTTTTAATCCGCGGGTCGAGGGTTCGAGCCCCTCCGGGCCCACCACATGTGTTAAGAGCACGTAAACCCTCAGGGAAAGGGTCGCGCGCGCTTCGCCGGGCGTCCTATCGTCGGGCTATCACCTTCGCGCTGGGTGTCGGACCAGTCCACCGCGACGCACCGCCGCTAGCAGTTCAAGCCCCCTTGACGATCGGACGGACCATGCGGAACTCGACGCGCTCTCGCTGGAAGCTCGCGCTGGCGAGCTCGACCATCATCACCCTCACGGCGCTCGCCTCTGCAGCCGCGAGCCCCGCCACAGCGGCGGTCCCCGCGTCCACTGCGGCAGGGGCGATCGAGGGCAGCTACATCGTGATGCTGAAGTCCGGCGCTCACGTGGACACCATCCTCGCCAAGCTGGGGAGCGTCCTGCCCGCCGGGGTCGTCACCCAGACCTTCGGGGCGCTGGGCGGATTCGCGGCCAACCTCTCACCGGCACAGGTCGCCGCCGTACGGCAGAGCCCGCTGGTCGACTTCGTGGAACCGGACTCCCTCATGACGACGCAGGAGACCTGGGGCCTTGACCGGATCGATCAACCGAGCCTGCCGCTGGACGACAGCTACACCCCGGCGGGGACGGGCGCCGGTGTTCGTGCCTACATCATCGACACGGGCATCCAGAGCACCCACCCGAACCTCGGCGGTCGCGTGAAGAGCGGATACACAGCGATCCAGGATGGTCGCGGAACGCAGGACTGCAACGGTCACGGCACGCACGTCGCCGGCACCGTCGGCAGCAGCACGTATGGCGTGGCCAAGTCCGTCTCGCTCATCGCCGTCCGCGTTCTGGGGTGCAACGGATCAGGATCCACCTCCGGGGTGATTGCGGGGATGGACTGGGTGGCCACTAACGCGACGCGGCCCGCCGTGGCGAACATGAGCCTCGGCGGGGTCTACAGCCGCGCCACCAACGCCGCCGTGAAGCGGCTGACCGACAGAGGCATCACCATCGCTGTCGCCGCGGGCAACGACAGCCTCTCCTCCTGCTACTTCTCCCCCGCCTCTGCGGCGACGGCGCTCACCGTGGCGGCCACGACCCGCAGCGACGCGCGCGCGTCCTTCTCGAACTACGGCGGCTGCGTCGACCTGTTCGCCCCCGGCAAGGACATCACCTCCACCTGGCTCTCCGGCGGCACGAAGACCATTTCGGGCACCTCGATGGCGTCCCCGCACGTCGCAGGGATCGCCGCGCTCGTGCTGCAGGCGAACCCCACGGCCTCTCCCTCGACCGTCGCAGGCATCGTGAAGGCGGATGCCGCGAGGGGCAAGGTGACGAGCGCGAACGGGACGCCGAACCTGCTCGCACAGGTGCCCTGAGCCGACGCCGTCCACGGGGCCGCAACGCCCGGGATCAGCGCGGAACCGGCTCAGTTCCTTCGTTGGTCGCCGTCCAGCTCGCGAGCATCTGCAGCCCGTCCTGACTGCGCGAGCCGGCCTCGGCGGTGTACGCGATCAACAGCAGAGCCCGGTCGTTGCTGAGCTGCATGCCCTCGTACGCGAGGTCGAGGTCCCCGACGACGGGGTGGCGCACGAGCTTGATCCCGGTGCGATGCTCCCGCACGTCGTGTGCGGCCCACATCACCCGGAACGCCGCACTCTCGGCCGACAGCTCGTCGACGAGCTGGGCCAGCACGCGGTCATAGGGCGCCCGCCCGGTCTCGGCCCGGAGCAGGGCCACGGTCTGATGCGCGGCGTCCTCCCAATCCCGGTAGAACCGCTGCGCGGAGGGTTGAGTGAAGACGAAGCGTGCGAAATTCGGCCCAGCCGTCGGCGACAGGTCCACGTCTGAGAAGAGCGCAGCGGCGAGCGCGTTGGCCGCGAGGATGTCGAGCCGTCCGTTCTGCACGATCGCCGGCACCCCGGACATGGCATCCAGCAGCCGCCGGACCCCGGGCGAGACCTGCTGCGGCGCCGACCTGCTGCCGCGCGGTGAACGCACGCCGGGATTGGCCGCCCGCACCAGTTCGCCCAGGTGCGCGTGCTCGGCGTCATCGAGCTGCAGCGCCCGGCTGATTCCGTCCAGCACCGCCTGAGAGACGCCCTTGGCGTTGCCTCGTTCCAGACGCACGTAGTACTCGACGCTCATCCCCGCCAGCAGCGCGACCTCTTCCCGGCGCAGCCCGGGAACCCGGCGTCGGCCGCCGAAGTCCGGCAACCCGGCCGCCTGAGGGGTCAGCCGCGCTCGCCGGGAGACGAGGAACTCGCGGATGTCGCTGCGGCCGTCCATCCCTCAACGGTACGGCGGTGCACCGCATCGTGGGAGGCTCCCGCATTAACCCTCAGCGCGGCGCCCGTGCGGCTCAGAGCGCCGAGCGCGCGGTTCGGCGCGCCTCGGCGGAGAGATCCGCGCCCCGCCGTGCGAGGAACTCCTCGAGACGGGAGCGATCGATCCGCCCGATCTCCCGCAGCGCCACGCCGACGTTCGTCTGGACGAAGCGCTCCGGATCGGCGGCGAGCAGCTCGCAGAGGGCGAGGGCATCGTCGGTGTCGCCGGAGCGGATGATCAGGAAGGTCGCCGTGATGGCGGCCCGCCGATGCCACCATGTGCTCGAGTGGGCGAGCTCGAACAGCTCGTCGCGGGGCTTGTCGATCAGCCAGAGTCCGACCACGCGCGGTGCCGAGCGGTCGATCAGGTCCCAGGAGTCGATCCGGTCGATCCGGCGCATCCAAAGGTCGTGCAGCTCCCGGCGCTGCTCGTCGGTGACACCTCTCTCGCGCACCCGGAAGTCCATGATGCTGACGGCCGCGAGGCGCGCTTCGTAGAGCTCGGAGTCCAGCAGGCGGTCGATCTCGGCCGGGTCGAGGCGGGAGTGCGCCTTGGCGATAGCGAAGACCGTTGCCATCCGCACGCCGATCACCCGGGTGTCGGGACGCGTGATGCGCTTCTGGATCTTGGTCTTCTCATCGGCGGATGCCTCGGCCTCGAGCTGCCCGATCACCTCGGCGGCGCTCGCTCCCGGCGCCGCATCCATCCCCGGCTGGGCGCTCATCTACGGCTGCGTGACCGCGAGTTCGGCTCCCGCATGGGCGAGCTCGGCGAGGGCCGCGTCGCTGGAGGCCGGTGCGACTCCTGCCACCAGATCGGTGAGGATGCGCACCCGCCGACCATGTTCGATGGCGTCCAGCGCCGAGGCACGCACGCAGTAGTCCGTCGCGATGCCGGCGATGTCGACGTCGAGGATGCCGCGCTCGGCGAGCAGCTCGGCGACGGTGCGGCCGTCATCCGTCGTGCCCTCGAAGACCGAGTAGGCCGGCACACCCTGTCCCTTCTTCACGTGGTGGGTGACGGCTGCCGTGTCGAGCCCCGGGTCGTACTCCGCACCCGGCGTGCCGGCGACGCAGTGCGCGGGCCATGTGTCGACGAAGTCGGGTTCGCCCTCGACGGCGAAGTGCCCGCCGTTGTCGTGGTCCGGGTGGTGCCAGTCGCGCGATGCGACGACGAGCGCGTAATCGTCGGCGTGGGCCCTCACGAATTCGGTGATGCGCTCGGCGACCGCGTCGCCGCCCTCCACGGCGAGCGCTCCGCCCTCGGTGAAGTCGTTCTGCACGTCGACGATGAACAGCGCCTTGGTCATGAATCGAGGGTACGCGCCGCCTGCGCATCCGTGCGAGAGAGCCCGCTCGGCCACCAGATCGCCTTGCCGATGTCGTAGGAGACGGCCGGCACGAGCAGCGACCGCACGAGGAACGTGTCGAGCAGTACACCGAAGGCGACGATGAAGGCCAACTGCGCGAGGAACAGGATGGGAATGACCCCCAGCGCGGCGAAGGTCGCCGCGAGCACGAGTCCCGCGGACGTGATCACCCCGCCCGTCGCGACGAGTCCCCGCAGAATGCCCGGTCTCGTGCCGTGCACGAGCGACTCCTCACGCACCCTCGTCATGAGGAAGATGTTGTAGTCGATGCCCAGCGCAACCAGGAAGACGAAGCCGTACAGCGGCACCGCGGGGTCGGCACCCGGGAAGCCCAGCACGTTGTTGAACACCAGCGCACTGACGCCCAGCGCGGCGCCGAACGACAGGATCACGCTGAGGATCAGCAGCACCGGGGCGAGGATCGCCCGCAGCAGCAGCATCAGGATCAGCAGGATGACGAGCAGCACCACCGGGATGATCACGGTGCGGTCGCGGATGGACGTGTCGTTCGTGTCGATCGCCACCGCGGTGACTCCGCCGACCAGAGCGGCGCCCGTCCCCAGCTCCCTCTCGAGGTCGTCGCGCAGGTCGACGACGGTCGCCTCCGCCTCGGCGGAGTCCGCGGCCGCGTCGAGGGTGAGCACCAGCAGCACCTCACCGTCGACCACGGTGGGTTCTGGAGCGGCCGACCCCGGAGGGCCCGGCACCGTCAGCACGGCCTCGCCGCCGTCGACTTCGACCGTGGCCTGCCCGGTCGGAGAGTCCTCCGACGCCACCGCGACCGCATCGATCCCCTTCACGCCGGCCGCGACATCCGCCGCCGCCGCAAGATCGTCCTCCGCCACCACGACGTACGCGGGACTCCCCGAGCCACCGGGGAAGTGCTCGGCGAGCACCTCCTGACCATCGCGCGCCTCGCTGTACCCCAGCACCAGGTCGCTCGAGGACACGCCGTCGGCCTTGAGCTGGAAGACGCCGACGGATGCCACGAGCAGCAGCACGGTGGAGAGGATCCAGATCACCCGTGACCGGCGCGCGATGAAGCGCGCCGTCTTCGGCCAGAGCCCTCGGACGGGGGCGGTCAGGTCGTCGGGGATGTCGTGGCGCGTGTCGCCGGGCTTGGGCGCGAACGGCCAGAACGCCGCCCGGCCGAAGACGGCGAGCAGCGCAGGAAGGAAGGTCAGAGCGGCCAGCACCGAGAACGTGATGCCGATGGAGGCTATGGGCCCGAGGGCGCGGTTGGTTGCGAGATCCGAGAGCAGCAGGCACAGCAGACCTGCGATCACCGTGCCGCCCGACGCGATGATCGGCTCGAAGGCGCCGCGCCAGGCCGCCTTGGTGGCATCCCAGCGCGCCAAGCCCGATCCGATCGCCTCCCTGAAGCGCGCGACGTAGAGCAGGGCGTAGTCCGTCGCGGCGCCGATCACGAGGATGAACAGGATCCCCTGCACCTGCCCGTTCAGTACCACGATGCCGGCGTACGCCAGCCACCACACGGTCAGCAGCGCGACGCAGAGGGCGAAGACAGACGTCAGCAGCACGAGCACCGGCAGCAGGGGTGAGCGGTAGACGATGATGAGGATGAGGAAGACGGCACCGAGGGCAACGCCGAGCAGCAGACCGTCGATGCCGGTGAAGCCCTTGACCAGATCGGCCGTGAAGCCGGCGGGACCCGTGACCCATACCTCCACCCCGTCCGGAAGCACGTCGGTCACGCTCGCGCGCACCGCCTCGACGGTCTCCCGCGAGTCGTCGGCGTCGATCGGCACGAAGATCTGCACCGCTTCGCCGTCCTCCGAGACGATCGGCGGCGACACACCCTCATTGACGCCGTCGAGGTCCGCGAGAGCATCGGCGAGCCCCTGCAGATCGCTCAGCTGGGCGTCGGTGAGCTCTCCGTCGCCGGTCGCGACCACGACGGCGGGGATGCTGTCGGCGCCCAGGAAGTCCGGCAGCACATCGGCCACCTTGGTCGCATCCGCACTCTCGGGGAGGAAGGAGGACTGGTCGTTGGTCGATACTTCGTCCACCTTTCCGAAGTACGGCCCGCCGATGGATCCGCCGACGAGCCACACCAGGATGAGCAGGACCGGGATGCCGATACGCACCCAGCGCGAGATGGGCCGAGGGGCGGCCTGGCGAAGCGACCGGCGAGTAGTCTGCGACATATCGCTAGCTTATCTAGCAAATCGGATCCCGCACGCCACCTTAGGCTGTGACGACGATGTTCACCGTGGCGATTGGCCTGATCGGTGCTCTCGTCTACGGGGGCGCCGATTTCTTCGGCGGTCTGGCGGCCAGGCGTCTGCGTTCCGTGCTCGTCACGGCCATCGCCGCAGCGACCGGGCTGGCGCTCTTTCTGGTGGCGGCGCCGGTGGTCGGTGGCACGTGGTCGGCTGAGGCCGCCGGGTGGGGCGTGCTCTCCGGCGTCTTCGGCGCTGTCTCCGTCGCACTGCTCTACGCGTGCCTCGCCATCGGCCCGATGAGCATCCTGTCGCCGCTCACGGCGCTCGTCTCCGCCGTCGCCCCCATGGTGTGGGGACTTCTCGTCGAGGGTGAGGATCTCGGCGCCCTCGGCTACGCGGGCATCGCCATAGCGCTCGTCGCAGTGGTGCTGATCGGCTTCATCCCGGGAGAGAGAATCGTGCGACCGACGGCCCGCGCGGTGGTGATGGCGATCGGCGCGGGGATCTCGATCGGAGCATTGCTGATCACGCTCGACCAGCCGTCGGGTGACAGCGGCTTGGTGCCGCTCATCGCCAGCCGGGCCGCGAACCTCACCCTGATGGTGGCGGTCATCGCTCTCATGGCGCTCGTCGCGCGGGCGCGCCCCGGGGTGTCGGGTCCCTTCGCGTCGCCCGCCGCCGGCATCCCCTACAGGGGAGCGCTCGGTGGCCCCGCCCATGACAAGAGCGCGGTCGCCGCGCCCGCCGCTGTTCGTGGCGCTGTCGCCATCGCGGTGCTGTGCGGGGTGCTGGATGCCGCGGCTAATGCGCTGCTGCTGTTCGGCCTGCGGCTGGGCGAATTGGCGGTGATGTCGGTGCTGACCGCCATGTACCCCGCCGGAACGATCCTCTTGGCGGCGGTGGTGCTGCGGGAGCGCATTGCGCCGGTGCAGTGGGCGGGTCTGGTGCTCGCGCTGACCGCCGGTGGTCTCTTCGCCGTGGCCTGAGGGCCTCAGCCCTCGAGGAAGAGCAGAACGAGCGACAGCGCCGCCGCGAACAGGCCGAGGGCGGCGAAGCCCACCGCGAGCAGGCCGATCGAGCGCACGGCCGGCGAGCCCCGGTGCAGCCGCATCCGGTCGCTGCGGCCGACCCGGTAGAAGATGTCGGCCATGTCGGCGCCGTGCAGTGACGTGTGCTGCGCATGCGAGAGCGGCGCTTCGCCGATCTCGCCGTCCTGATCGATCCAGCGGACGAGGTGACCGTCGCCATCGGGCTCGACCACGCCCCGGGCGGGCAGCCAGGTGCCGTCGGCCAGCTTCACGATCAGAGCGGTCAGCGCGAGAAGCACTCCCCCGCCGAGGCCGATCCACGTGAAGATCTCGGCGATGGCGCCGATCACGTCCGAGGTTGAATTCACTGAGCCACCTAAGGGAATCGAACCCTTGACCTATTCACTACGAGTCAGATCCCTGCCGACCAGTGCCGGGTGGCTGGACCTCGAGGCTGCCACCTCGAAGAACCTATACGTGACCGGGCATTTAGCGCCCGATCCGTCCTCGTGCGTTGGCTCTCAGTGTATCGGATGGTCGCCGGCGAGTAGTGTCGCCGCTGTGACTGCTCTTCATCACCGTCGGCCGGAGGAGTCCGACCACATCCGAGTCGTCGGAGCCATCCCCGTCTGGTGGGGGATGCCGCCCGAAGCTGCACCGAGCCGCTTGCTCCCGCGACTGTTCTTCCAGCACTTCGCGAACACGTCCATCCTCGTGGAAGACGACGGCGGACAGCTCGCGGCGTTTCTGATCGGGTTCCGTTCAGCATCCCGGCCGCACACCGCGTATATCCATTTCGTCGGCGTGGCTCCCGGGCTGCAACGGCGGGGAGTCGCCCGAGATCTCTACGAACGATTCTTCGCGATGATGCGAGAAGGAGGATGCACCAGAGTCGACGCCATCACGGGTCCCATCAACCGGCGCTCGCAATCGTTCCACCGCGCGCTCGGGTTCACTCTGGGCGGTGACACGGAGATCGAAGGCGTGCTCGCCTACCTCGACTACGACGGACCCGGCGAGCACCGAGTGACCTTCAGCCGTTCACTCTGACGAGGTCTCAGGGCTGGTCCAGCACCTCGCGGAGTTTTGCAGCGAATGCGTCGGGCTGGCCGGCATAGCCGAACTCGCCGCCCATGAAGCCGCCGTGGTGGCTGGGGAAGATCGTCGCGTTCTGGCCGAGCTGTTCGGCCAGCGCGATCGCCGTCCGACCTGTGTAGACCTTGACCGACTCCTCCCCGACCGCCACCACGATCCGTGTCGGCGCCGCCTTCAGGGCCTCGAGATCCGGCTGGTAGAGGGGCACCGCCCAGGACCGGTCTGACAGCAGCGGATCCTCGCGCCCGCCGTCGTCCTCGCTCGGCATCCCGAACGCGGCCGGGTCCGGCGCCGGCTGGGCGAGGTACTCGTCGGTGATCTCGCCCTCCCACGAGGTCATCGCGATGAATGCCGCCATCCCCGCGCCCCAGCCTTTGTCCTGGTAGACCTGCGTGTAGGCCGCCCGGGCCAGCTGGACGGCCTCCCCATCCGGCAGCACACAGTCGATGGGCGGCTCGTGTGCGACCAGCGTCGACACGTCGTCCGGGTGCGCCGCGACCAACGCGAGCGCGGTCACCGCGCCGCCGCTGCTGGCGAGCATCTCCACCGGGCCGGCTCCCAGTGCCTCGATGATCGCGTGGACGTCCTCAGCCTGGGTCTCCGGCTCGTTCGTGACCCCACCGTCCTTGCGCGTGCTCCGGCCGAGCCCGCGCGGGTCGTAGGTCACGACCGTGCGGTCTTCGAACAGCTTCACCTGGGCCTGGAACCCGCTCGCGTCCATCGGCTGGCCGATCATCACCAGCGGCGGCCGGCCATCCGCGGTCGGCAGCGGCCCGTGGACGTCGTAGACGAGGTCGACCTCTGCCAGCTCGAGGGTGTGTTGCGTCACCTGCGGCCTCCTCCATAGCGAACGGACTCACCGGATGCTACGACGCGGTATCCGCAGGGCGCCAGCCCGGATCATCCGCTCATCGCATTCCCGGATACTGGCACGCCGTCATTGGGAGAGCTGCTGGCTCAGGCGGTCGAGCAGGACCTCGAGGGACACTTCGAACTCCTCGTCGCTTCGGTCCTGGCTCAGCAGGGGGCGCAGGCGAAGAACCTCGGGTGCGACCTCCAAGGAGAGTTGACCGTCGCCCTCCGGGATGGTCGCGCCACCTTCGTCGAGCGGTTCCTCGACCGGTCCTGTCTCTGCGCCGCGGACCGCGGACTCGAGGAGCAGCTGACCGAGCAGGAAGCTGCTGAAGGATCGGTAGGCGTCAACGGCCTGCTCGTCGGTGAACCCGTGGCCGAGCAGGGCGCTGAGGAACGTGTTGACCACCTCCACGCTGCGCAGCGGCGGCCGCAGCCACGGCGCGGCCGGGTGGCGGGTGGCAACGAGCGGGAACGCCTTCGGATGCTCGATCGCGATCCGGCGGACCTGGTGAGCGACCGTCTGCAGGAACCCCTGCCAATGCTCGGCCAGCTCCTCGTCCAGGCTCGAAGTCAGATCGCCCATGAGCAGTGCGACGACGCCCTCGAGCAGGTCCTCTCTGCCGTGCACGTAGCGATACAAGGACATCGCTTCGACGCCGAGCTCCTGCGCCAAGGACCTCATCGACAGTCCCTGCGCCCCGGACCGGTCGATCTGGGCCAGGGCGGTCTCGACGATCAGCTCACGACTCAGACGACGCGCCGAGGTTGCTGCCGGCTTCTTCTTCACGCGCTGTTCCATACCGCACTCTCCCGCATCCACGCAAGGCCACCGCACGCGGTGAGCCGTGCGGATACGCTCACGCTAGTCCCGCTTACGGTGTAAGCCTGCAGACAGGCTCAGCCGTGAGACATCTATCCAGGAGGCAATCATGGCCAACTACAGATCGAACAATCCGAACAGTACGTCAGCACGCCCCGCCACGATCGAGAACGACACCGCGAAGGAATCGCTCGTGGGCACCGAGCGGCGCGGGCGCCCCGCGAACGTCTCGTGGGGATCCATCATCGCCGGGGTCGTGACGTTTCTTGCGGTGACAGTGTTACTCTCGCTGGTCACCGCGGGCATCGGTCTCGGCGGCTCCGGCGTGGGTGCGGGCATCTGGAGCGTGATCGCCCTGGCGATCGCTCTCGCCGCAGCCGGCTTCGTCGCCGGTGCCCTCGCCGTTCGCAGCGGCCTGCTGCACGGGTTCCTGACCTGGGCGACCTCCCTCGTCGTCGCTCTCGCCCTCACCGTCTGGCTCAGCGCCAGCCTGCTCGGCGCCGTCGGCGGCGTGGTCAGCTCCGCCACCCAGGCCCTCTCCGGCACCGATGTGACGCAGGTCGTCGAAGACGTGCAGGGCAACGTCGACGAGGAAGAGGCCCAGGACCAGGCAGACGAGGCATTGGATGACGCTCAGCAGACCGCGGAGGACGCCGCCGACACCGCGCAGGCGGGCTCGTGGTGGGGATTCGTCGGCCTGCTGCTCGGCGCGGTCATCGCGGCCCTCGGCGGGATGTTCGGAGTACGCACCGTCGTCAACCGCGACCGCGAGAACGACGCCGTGATCGTCAGCGGCACCCGCTGACCGCCCGCACCCGACCTGTAACCGCAACAACCCGAAAAGCCTCGCCGCGACACACACTGGAGGAAACAAATGATCAGCACTGACAACATCGGCGCCCTCGTCGGCAGCACCGTGATCGGCTCGGACGGCGACAAGATCGGCACCGTCGGCCAGGTCTACGTCGACCCCGACACGGGACGGCCGAACTGGATCACCGTGCGCACCGGGCTCTTCGGCATGCGCGAGTCCTTCGTCCCGCTCGACGCCGCCGAGCAGACGGGCGACGACATCCGCGTGCCCTACTCGAAGGACTTCGTCAAGGACGCCCCCAACGTCGACCACGAGGGAGCGCTCGAAGAAGACGAGACCGACAACCTCTACTCGTACTACGGCGGGGGCTCGGCCGGCTACTCGCGCACCGCCGACGACGACCGCGGAGCCGACACAAACGGCACCGTCGGCCACGACACCTCCGGCCCCAACACGGACGACGCGATGACCCGCTCAGAGGAGCGGCTGCACGTCGGCACCGAGAAGGTGCAGACCGGTCGCGCGCGACTGCGCAAGTACGTCGTCACCGAGAACCAGACCGTCACGGTTCCGGTCACTCGTGAAGAGGTGCGCATCGAGCGAGAGCCGATCACGGACGCGAACGTCGGCGACGCCCTCAGCGGTCCTGACATCAGCGAGGAGGAGCACGAGGTCATCCTGACCGAAGAGCGCCCCGTCGTCGCCAAGGAGACCGTGCCCGTGGAGCGCGTCCGCCTCGACAAGGAGACCGTCACCGAGAACGAGACCGTCACAGGAGAGGTCCGCAAGGAAGAGATCGAGTTCGACGACGAAACCACCCGCACAGACCGACGGTGACCGTCCCCGCACCCCCGGGTTCGCCGTGAATGGCGGCCCCGGGGGTGTGGCATGTCACGCGGCGCTCCAGCGGCGCGAACGCGCCGATAGTGGCGGAACCAACGACAAGAGCCCGGCCGATGGCCGGGCTCTTTTGTCGTCGGTGACACATGTCGCGACTCGGATGAGACGCATGTGGCGACTCATCGCAGTGGAGCCACCTAAGGGAATCGAACCCTTGACCTATTCATTACGAGTGAATCGCTCTGCCGACTGAGCTAAGGTGGCGCGCCTCGCTCGCGCGATGCACAAGCATCGATATTACCTTGTCACGAGGGGTGCCGCGGACCAGCCAGGGTGCGGCGCGCTATTCGCAGCGAATGTCCTCGGCAGGTGCGTTACCCTCCAGAAGATACGCTTCCACCGCGTCGTCCACGCACGCGTTGCCCTTATTGAAGCCGGTGTGTCCCTCGCCGACGCGGGTGACGAGCACCCCGGAATCGAGCTGACCCGCGAGGGCGACCGCCCACTCGTAGGGAGTGGCGGGGTCGTTCGTGGTCCCGATGACCATGATCGGCGCGGCGCCGGCGGCCGCGATCGGGCCCCGCGTGCCGGTAGGCGGGTAGGGCCACGGGCCGCAATTGCCGGAGAGGTTCCAGTACGGCGCGATGGTCGGTGCCTCATCTTCGAGGATCGCCTCAGCGGCGGCCTCGTCCTCCGCGGTCCAGTCGACGGGGTAGTCCATGCAGTTGTAGGCGTGGAACGCCTCCGAGAAGTTCGCGACGTAGACCCCGTCCACGCGGTCGTTGTACCCGTCGGCCGAGAAGAGGATCGCCTCCGGGTCACCGGCCAGCGCATCGACGAGCGCCCCCGTCAGGAACTCCCAGCTGCCCTGCGAGTACAGCGGGTAGACGATCCCTGTGAGCATGGTGTCCGCGCCGACCTCGCGCCCGTCCGCGGCCTGCATCGGGGACCGGTCCACGCTCGCGAGCAGCGCTCCGATGTCCGCCATCGCCTCATCGACCGTTCCCCTGAATGGGCACTCGCTCCCTGCGAGGCAGGCCCTCATGTAGGCGCGGAGCGCCGACTCGAAGCCGAGCGCCTGGGTCGTTCCCGCCTCCAGGAGGGAGGTGGAGGGATCCACGGCGCCGTCGAGCACCATCCTGCCGACGCGATCGGGGAACAGCTCCGCGTAGGTCGCCCCGAGGAACGTGCCGTAGGAGTAGCCCAGGTAGTTGAGCTTCTCGTCGCCCAGCACGGCCCGCAGCAGATCCAGATCACGGGCCGCGCTGTCGGTCGTGATGAATTCGAGGATGCCGTCGCTGTTCGCCTGGCAGGCCTCCGTGAACCGGCGGTTGCCGTCATCCAGGTGCGCCTCCCATTCGGGCGTTCCACGGCGCGCAGGGGGGATGTCGTAGAGGTAGGCATCCATCCCGGCGGCGTCCAAGCAGGTGACGGGCGTGGACTCGCCCACGCCCCTCGGATCGAAGCCGATCACGTCGTAGTCCTGCATCAGCCGCTCGCCGACTGCGAAGCTTGCGGAGTCGCGGATCAGATCCACGCCGCTGACCCCGGGACCGCCGGGGTTGGTGAGCAGCGACCCGATGGCATCGCCGCCGGTTGCCGGCTGGCGGATCACGGAGAGCTCGACCTCGCCGGCCGAGGGGTCGGCCCAGTTCAGCGGCGCCGTCACCATGGTGCAGTCGAAGCCAGCGCAATCGGTCCACTGGAGAGTCTGGCCGTAGAAGGGCATCAGCCCGGCTGCGACACCGTCGGTGTCGGGCGTGGCAGTGGGGATCGGCCCTGTCCGCTGGCCCGGGATGAGCGAGTAGAGACAGCCGGACAGGGCGATGGATGCGGCGGCGAGTCCCGCGACCACGGCGAGACCGCGGCGCACGCGGGACGGGAACTGCTTCACGGAGTCCTTCCGCTCGTGACCGTCACGAGCCAGCTTTCGAGGGCCAGGGTGGGCGCGACGTTCTGCTCGAGAGCCAGACGCGTGTCTGCCAGGTGATCGAGTACGACCAGGGTGCGTTCGGGCGTCCACGCGTCGGCGAGCGCCTGCAGTTCCGGCCGGAGTTCGCGATTGATCAGGTCGTCGTCTCGGCCGAACTGCAGCAGCACGACGTCGCGGAACATCGACTGCAGGTCGGTCAGCACGCGGTCGATGCCGTCGCGCAGACTGCGAGTGGCCCGCCGCTTCTGCTCGTCCTCGAGCGCGGACAACTGGGATCGGACCGCCGGCGGGATGGCGGCCCCTTGTGCGACGCCCACCGTGCGCAGCAGCGACGAACGCTCGGCGTCATCACGCTCAGCGGTCAGAGCGTTCGCGTCCTCGGTGGCGGCGGCCACGATGCGCCCGGCGACGTCGACCACGTCGCCGACGCCTCTCGCCCGCAGCACGGCGCGCAGGGTGTCGTCCCGCCGTGCCCGCGACGCCGGATCGGTGGCCAGGCGCTGTGCCATGCCGATGTGCCGCTGGGCGTGCCGGGCGGACTGTTCCGCGACCGCCATGTCGACGCCCGTGCGGGTCGCGATGAGGCGGGCCACGTCGTTGATGCTCGGCTCGCGCAGGCGCAGTCCGCGCACCCTCGAGCGGATGGTGGGGAGGAGGTCTGCCTCGCTGGGAGCGCAGAGCACCCATACCGTGCGCTCTGGCGGCTCCTCCAGGGCCTTCAGCAGCACGTTGGACGTGCGCTCCGTCATGCGGTCGGCGTCTTCCACCACGATCACCCGATGCCGGCCGGCGGCCGGCGCGAAGTACGAGCGCTCGACGAGCGCCCGGGCATCCTTGATGGAGATGATCACGCCCTCCGTGCGGAGGGCGGTGAGATCCGGGTGCGTGCCGGCGATGACCTGCCGCATCGTGGCCTCGTCACCCTCGTGCTCCGCGATGAGGGCGGCGGCGAAGGCGTACGCCAGCGTCGAGCGACCCGATCCGGGCGGGCCGGTCAGCAGCCACGCGTGGGTCATGCTCTCGGGTTCTGCCACGGCGGATCGGAGCGCGTCGACGGCGTCATCCTGACCCCAGACGGCGCCCCACGGGAGCCCGGGCGGGCGGTGGGTGGCGTCGCCGCCGACGCCCGCTCGCTCCTCCACCTGCATGCCGACCAGCCTAACCGCGGGCACCGACGGCCCGGCTAACGCGCAAGGGCGCCGGCGACGCGGTCGCGCACGGCCGCCGCGAGCCGGTCGACGGGCAGCGTCGCGTCGAGCACCAGGAAGCGGTCGGGCTCGGCGGCGGCGAGCGCGAGGAAGCCCTCGCGCACGCGAACATGGAACTCGTCCCGCTCGGCCTCGAGGCGATCGAATGGCTTGTCGTCTGCGTGCAGCCGGTCGCGCGCGACAGCGGGGTCGAGATCGAGCAGCACGGTGACATCCGGCAGCAGCCCGCCGGCGGCCCAGAGAGAGAGGTCGCGGACCTCGCCGGCGTCGAGCACGCGTCCGGCACCCTGGTAGGCGACGGACGAGTCGAGGTACCGGTCCTGGATCACGACGTCGCCGCGCTCGAGCGCGGGGCGCACCAGGGTCGCGATGTGGTGAGCGCGGTCCGCGGCATAGAGCAGGGCCTCGGCGCGGGGCGCGATGTCGCCGCGGTGGTGCAGCACGATGTCGCGCACCAGCACTCCGACGTCGGTGCCCCCGGGCTCCCGCGTTCTCAGGACACTGCGACCCGTGGAGGTGAGCCATTCACCGAGCAGGGTCGCCTGGGTCGTCTTGCCCGCCCCGTCACCGCCTTCGAGGGTGATCCAGACGCCGCGCCGGGATCCGCTGCTCGCCTCGGTCTGCTGCCCCCGCGGTACGGGGTCGGTCACTTCTTCTTCGCCGGGGCCTTGCGCGCCGGAGCCTTGCGCGTGGCCGTGCGCTTGGGCGCCGGTCCATTGGCGCGCTTGTCGGCGAGCATCTCGACTGCGCGTTCGAACGTGATCTCCTCGACCGTGGTCCCGCGCGGGATGGTGACGTTCGTCTCCCCGTCCGTCACGTACGCGCCGAATCGGCCGTCGCGCACCCGGATCGGTTTGCCGCTCGTGGGGTCGGCCTCGAACTCCTTGAGGGCGCTCGATGGCCGGCGCGCCCCGTACTTCGGCAGCGCGTAGATCTCGAGCGCCTGTTCGAGTGTGACCTCGAAGAGCTGGCTCTCGCTGTCGAGCGAGCGGGAGTCCGTCCCCTTCTTGAGGTAGGGGCCGTACCGGCCGTTCTGCGCGGTGATGACCTCTCCGGACTCCGGATCGGTGCCGACGACCCTCGGCAGGTCGAGCAGTCGCAGTGCCGTCGGGAGGTCGACGGTCTCGACGGACATGTCCTTGAACAGCGACGCCGTGCGGGGCTTCGGAGCGACATCCTTCTTCGCCGCAGTCTTCTTCTTGGGCGCGTCGACGATCTCGCCGGTCGACTCGTCCACCGCTTCGGGGTCCTCGGGCTCGAGCTCGGTGACGTAGGGGCCGTACCGTCCGTCCTTCACGACGACGAGCTTGCCGTTCTCGGGGTTCTCTCCGAGTACGCGGTCTCCGGCGACGGGCGCCTCGATGAGCTCCTGGGCCTTCTCGCGGGTGAGCTCGTCCGGCGCGAGGTCGTCCGGGATGTTGACGATCCGGGGCTTGGCCTCGGGATCCTCGGGATCGAGCACCTCGAGATAGGGCCCGTACTTGCCGAAGCGCAGCGTCGCCGTGTCGGTGATCGGCGTGGAGTTGAGCGCCCGCGCATCGATCTCGCCGAGATTGTCGACGATGTTCCGCAGCCCGACCTGTCCCTCGGAGCCGAAGTAGAACGACCGCAGCCACTCCACGCGCTTCTGCTCGCCCCGTGCGATGGCATCGAGGTCGTCCTCGAGCGCGGCCGTGAAGTCGTAGTCGACGAGGTCGGCGAAGTGCTCTTCGAGCAGGCGCACGACGCTGAAGGCAAGCCAGCTGGGCACGAGGGCCTGACCCCGCTTGGTGACGTAGCCGCGCTCGATGATCGTGTCGATGATGCTGGCGAAGGTGGAGGGGCGCCCGATGCCCTTCTCCTCCAGCGCCTTGACGAGGCTCGCCTCGGTGTAGCGCGGCTTGGGAGTCGTCGAGTGGCCCTTCGGCTCGACGTCGGAGACGCCGAGCGCGTCGCCGACGGCGACCACGGGCAGGGACTGGTCGTCGGCCTTGTCGGCGTCGCTGCGCTTCTCGTCGCGCCCCTCCTCGTACGCCTGCAGGAAGCCCTTGAAGGTGTAGACGGTTCCGGATGCCGTGAACTCGGCGACCCGGCCGCCGGCGTTCACTTCGAGCGTGACCGTCGTTGTCTCATAAGTGGCGTCGGACATCTGGCTGGCGACGGTGCGCTTCCAGATGAGGTCGTAGAGGCGATGCTCGTCGCGGTCCAGCTCGGAGGAGAGCGAGGCGGGGGTGCGGAACTCCTCGCCGGAGGGCCTGATGGCCTCGTGCGCCTCCTGTGCGTTCTTGCTCTTGCTCTTGTACACCCGCGGGTTCAGCGGCACTGCGCCCTCGCCGTAGAGCGCGACCGCCTGCGACCGCGCCGCCTCGATCGCCTGCGCGCTCAGCGCGACCGAGTCGGTGCGCATATAGGTGATGAACCCCTTCTCGTAGAGGCGCTGGGCGGTGGACATCGCCTGCTTGGCGCTCATCGAGAGCTTGCGCCCGGCCTCCTGCTGAAGGGTCGAGGTGGTGAACGGGGCGTAGGGCCGCCGGGTTCCTGGCTTGGCCTCCACCTTCGAGACGGATGCCCGTCCGGCGGCCTCGATGGCTTTGGCGAGGTCGCGAGCCGCCGTCTCGTCGAGGACGACGACGGCCTTCTTGAGCTGCCCGAGGTCATCGAAGTCGGTGCCGCGCGCGATGGGGGCGCCGTCCAGGCGAGCGAGGCGGGTCAGGAAGGACTGCTCGTCCTTGGCGGCGAGCGCCTCGACGTCCCAGTAGCCGGCGGAGACGAATGCCATCCGCTCGCGCTCCCGCTCCACGACCATCCGGGTTGCGGCCGACTGCACGCGACCTGCGGAGAGGCCCGTCTGCACCTTGTACCAGAGCACCGGGGAGACGTCCCAGCCGAAGAGGCGGTCGAGGATGCGACGGGTCTCCTGTGCATCGACCAGGGCGAGATCCAGCTCGCGGGTGTTGCCGACCGCGGCCTGGATCGCGTCCTTGGTGATCTCGTGGAAGACCATGCGCTTGACGGGAACCTTCGGGTTCAGCACCTGCAGCAGGTGCCACGCGATGGCCTCGCCCTCGCGATCCTCATCAGTTGCCAGCAGGACCTCGTCTGCGCCCTTGAGCGCGCGCTTGAGTTCGCTGACCGTCTTCGTCTTGCGATCGCTGACGACGTAGTACGGGTCGAAGTCGTTCTCGATGTCGATGGAGTACTTGCCGTAGGCCTGCTTGTGCTCCGCCGGGATGCTCTTCTTGTCGGCGAGGTCGCGGATGTGCCCCACCGAGCTCAGCACCTTGTAGTCGTCGCCGAGGTAGCCCTGGATCGACCTCATCTTCGTCGGGGACTCGACGATGACGAGCTTCTTGCCTTGTGCCAAGGGGCATCCTTTCTTCGAAGCACACCATACACACCCCTTACTGGGTGCGGCTCACAGCGTCGGCGGCGGAGCGGCCCGGGCGGAGGCCCGGACAGCCATTCCCGCATACGTGTCCTCTACCGTGACGGTGGCGACCAGACCTTCCACCTCGCAGGCGGTGACTCGTGCGCCGTTCGCCGCCGCGACGTGGGCGGCCCTCGTGCAGGGCTCTCCGAGAACAGCACCGGATGCCGCGTCCGCGGCGGCCAGCGCCGCCGCGTCCGCCGTTCCCGCCGCGCGCTGGCCGGCCACCGTGGCGCCGCCCACGACGGCGAGCCCCAGGGTGAAGCAGGCCAGGCACGCCAGGGCGCCGACGGTGACGACCGCGCCCGCCATCAGAGCCCGCCGGCCAGGGCACAGCTTGTCGCCCGCAGGGTGAGGGGAAGCAGACCAGCGGCGCGGACGGCGGCCGATGCGGTCACGCAGACGAGGTCCCCACGCCGCTCGATGTCGGCCCCGGCATCCGTCACCGCTGCCGCGACCACCGCACCTGCCCTCCCCTCGGCTTCGCCGCGCGCCACCAGGCGGGCGGCATCCGCCGCCGCGTCCTGCAGGCGCACCTGCTGCGCCCCCGCCGCGAGTGCTCCCGCACCCAGCGCGAGGGTGAGCAGGATCGCCGGAAGCACCACGGCGAACTCGGCGGCGACCGACCCACCGTCATCCGCTCGCCTCATGCCACGGTGAGGGCGCGGCGCACGAGGTCCGTGAGCATGCCACGTACCTCGTCGCTGCGCATGATGACGACCAGCATGCCGGCGAATGCCACGGCCGCCATCGTGGCGATCGCATACTCCGCTGTGGCCGCGCCCGTGTCGTCGCTGAAGATCTGCGTGGCACTGCGGCGGGTGAGCCGGGGGATGCCGTGCGCCGTGGGCTTCCAGGGATTCATGGTTCTCCTCTTTCTTAGGTGTCGAGTTCTCTTGGGAGTGCTTGCGGGTCGAGTCGTCTGGCGGATGCGACGGAGTCCGTGCGGGCGGGCTGTCAGAGCGAAAGCGGGGTGGTCGTCAGGACGCTCAGCATCATGGGCGCGACTCCGAGCAGGAGGAATGCGGGCAGCGTGCACACCCCCAAGGGAAGAAGGAGCTTCGATGCCAGACGCGACGCGCGGAGCCGGCCTTCGGTGCGAGCCGCGTGCCTCGCGGACGCCGCGGACGCACGAAGCAGTTCGACCGCGGGCACCCCGGCCGCACGCGAGAGAGCGAGGATCGGCTCGATGTGATCTCCGGGGCCGGGGCTGCTGCCAGGCGCAGCCGTCACCAGTCGGCGGGCGCGCTCGACCGAGACTCCGCCGCTGAGCGCGATCGCGACCAGTTCGGCGTGCAGCCCCGGGATGAACGCGGGCGGCTGGGCCTTGCGGACGAGCGAGGCGGTCCATCGTCGGGCCAGCAGGAGCAGCCCGACTCCCCCCACCAGGCATGCCCAGCCGAGCGGTCCGCCGACGAGCACGCGAAGCGTCTCGAAACCCAGCGCCGACCCGAGCGCGACACCGACAAGCGGCAGCCACAGCATGAGGCGGGCGCTGCCGGCAGGTTCGGCGAGGGCGATGCGCACGTCGTCGGCCGCCTCGTGCGCGTCGCGCAGCGCCTCGGCGAGCCCGCGCAGGCTCTCGGCCAGCGGCGCGCCGACGGTGGTCGCGACCTCCCAGGCGGCCGCGACGTCTTTCCAGGCGCCACCACCGGCGAGGATCGCCTCCGGAACCGTTTCGCCCGCCGCGATTCCGGCCACGACCCGCAGGGCGGCGGGGTCCCCCGATTCGCCGAGGTGACGCCACGCACCGGCGGGGACGATTCCCGCCTGCAGCAGCACGGCCAGCCGCAGCACACTGTCGGCCACCGACGCCGGCGCCGGCTCCTTGGATCGAGCCCGCCGTGTCAGGACCACAAGGTGACCTCCTCAACAGTGAGTCGGCCGTCATCCAGTGTGAAGCGGCCGGCGTGCGCGAGCCGGCGGACCCCCGACGGCGACCGCTCCAGGTGCAGCACCAAGCCGATCGCGCTCGTGACCTGACGAGCCAGGGCCCGGTCATCCAGTCCGGCGAGCGCACCGAGAGCCTCGAGTCGGGCCGGCACATCTCCCAGACCGCTGGCGTGCAGAGTGCCGGCACCACCGTCGTGGCCCGTGTTGAGGGCAGCCAGCAGCTCACGCACCTCTTCTCCGCGGCACTCCCCCACCACGAGCCGGTCCGGGCGCATGCGGAGCGCTTCGCGCACCAGCCGGGCGAGGCCGATGGCACCGGCGCCCTCGAGGTTCGCCTGGCGCGCCTCCAGCGCCACGTGGTGAGGATGCCGGATGCGAAGCTCCGCAACATCCTCGATCGTGACGATCCGCTCCGTCGCCGGGGCCTCCGCGAGCAGCGCGGCGAGCAGGGTGGTCTTGCCGGTGCCGGCGGCGCCGGTGATCAACAGATTGGTGCGTGCTCGGACCGTCTCGACGAGCCACTCGCGCATCCCGGGCACGAACGCGCCATGCCTCTCGAGCTCGTCAAGACTCGGCTGGGCGAGGCTGGGCACCCGCACGGACACCACGGTTCCCGACGTGGACACCGGCGGGAGAACCGCGTGCACACGGATGCCGCCCTCGAGTCGCACATCGACGCACGGCGCGGCTTCATCGATGTGACGACCGCCGAGGGCGATGAGGGCGGTGGCGAGTTCGCGCACCTCCCTCTCCGCGGCACGCCACTCCGGGTCGCGCACGGAACCGGCGCCCCGATCGACGAAGAGGCCGTCGGATCCGTTCAGGAAGAGGTCCGTGACGTCCGGATCTGCGAGGTACGGTCCGAGCGCCCCGAACTCGGGCCCCGGCACGCGGAGCGGCGGCCGGCCAGGCCGGGGACCGCCCGGTGCGAATGCGGGCGGACGCTCGGCGGCCACCGAAGAGGCGGTGCTCCCCTCGATGCCGCGGGGAATGACGACGAAGCGCTCGGGCATACGCCGAAGCTAGATGCGCGGTGCAAGCGGCAGCACCGGCGCTCGGCGATCGGTGCGCGATCGATTCTCCGACGAGCCTGGGGAGGAGAGGGCCGGGAAACGAGAAGGCGGCATCCCATGGGGGGAATGGGATGCCGCCATGCGCGACACATGATCGGGGGGTGATCGGGTGTCACAATGCCAGAACCGAACGTTCGGCCGGTGATGAGCATACGCATACATCCGTTCACCTGCCAAACAAATCCCGGCTTACGGAACCGGTATATCGGTCGTGTCGGGAAACGAGGCATCCACCGACTTTCGGCGGTAGCCGCCGAAGCACCTCGGAGATAGATTTCACCGTGTCGTCAGAAGAACCGGGCACCGCCGGGATCCGCCGCAAGGGAGCGCGCAGCGCATGAGCAGTCAGATCGATCACCTCTTCAACGAGACCCGGCGCTTCGCGCCGCCGGAGGAGTTCGCCGCCGGGGCCGTCGCAACGGCCGAGCTCTACGAACGAGCCGCCGAAGACCACGAGGAGTTCTGGGCCGAGCAGTCCCGCGCGCTGCTGCACTGGCACACTCCGTTCAGCCGGACCCTCGACTGGTCGAACCCGCCCTTCGCGAAGTGGTTCGACGACGGCGGGCTGAATGTGGCCTACAACTGCCTCGACCGGCACGTGGAGGCCGGGAACGGCGATCGACCGGCGCTGCTCTGGGAGGGCGAGCCGGGCGACGCCAGGATCGTCACCTACGCCGAGCTCACAGAGGAGGTCAAGCGGGTCGCGAACGTCCTGACCGATCTGGGGGTCGGCGCTGGCGACCGCGTGGCCATCTATCTGCCGATGATCCCCGAGGCGGTCGCCGCCATGCTCGCCGTCGCCCGCGTCGGCGCCATCCACTCGGTCGTGTTCGGGGGGTTCTCCGCCGACAGCCTGCGCGCCCGGATCGATGACGCGGGCGCGAAGCTGGTCATCACGGCGGACGGCGGTTATCGCAAGGGCAAGGTGTCCGCGCTCAAGCCGGCCGTCGACATGGCCCTCGCCGACCGCAACGGGTCGGGGGCACAGCAGACCGTCGAGCACGTGCTCGTGGTGCGCCGCGGCGAGAACGACGTGGACTGGGTCGATGGTCGCGACATCTGGTGGCACGACGTGGTGCCGGCGGCATCCGCCTCGCACGAGGCGCAGCCGTTCCCCGCGGAGAATCCGCTGTTCATCCTCTACACGTCCGGCACCACCGGTAAGCCCAAGGGCATCCTGCACACCTCCGGCGGCTACCTCACCCAGGTCGCATTCACCCACCGGAATGTGTTCGACCTCAAGCCCGAGAGCGACGTCTACTGGTGCACGGCGGACATCGGGTGGGTCACCGGCCATTCCTACGTGACGTATGGTCCGCTCGCCAACGGCGCCACGCAGGTGCTCTACGAGGGGACGCCCGACACACCGCACCCAGGGCGGTGGTGGGAGATCATCGAGAAGTACAAGGTCTCGATCTTCTACACGGCGCCCACGGCGATCCGGTCCTTCATGAAGATCGGGCGCGCGATCCCCAAGAAGTTCGACCTCTCGTCCCTGCGCCTGCTCGGCTCCGTCGGAGAGCCGATCAATCCAGAGGCGTGGATGTGGTACCGCAAGATCATCGGCGGCAAGACGGCGCCCATCGTCGACACCTGGTGGCAGACCGAGACCGGCGCGATCATGATCTCGGCGCTGCCGGGCGTCACGGAGACGAAGCCCGGATCAGCCCAGGTTCCGCTCCCGGGAATCGAGATCGAGGTCGTGGACGAGGCCGGCGACCACGTCGGCGAGGGCAACGGCGGACTGCTGGTCGTGACGAAGCCGTGGCCGAGCATGCTCCGGGGCATCTGGGGCGACCCGGATCGGTTCGTCGAGACCTACTGGGAGAAGTTCCGCGACAAGGGCTACTACTTCGCCGGCGACGGCGCCCGGCTGGATGAGGACGGCGACGTGTGGTTGCTGGGCAGGGTGGATGACGTGATGAACGTCTCGGGACACCGGCTCTCCACCGCCGAGATCGAATCAGCCCTCGTCGCTCACGAGGCGACCGCCGAGGCCGCCGTCGTCGGGGCCTCCGATGAGACGACGGGGCAGGCGGTCGTCGCCTTCGTGATCATCAAGGAGAGCTACCTCGCCGAGCACTCCCCCGAGGGGCTTGCCAACGCCCTTCGTCAGTGGGTCGGCGAGCAGATCGGACCGATCGCGCGCCCCCGGGACGTCTACATCGTGGCCGAGCTGCCGAAGACCCGGTCGGGCAAGATCATGCGACGGCTGCTGCGGGATGTCGCGGAGGGCCGCGAGATCGGCGACACCACGACGCTCGCCGACACGGCGGTGATGAGCGTCATCTCGGCGCAGGTGCACTGACCGGTCCAGTGGGGTGGCCGGACATCGGGTCACGCGAAGGTGAAGACGACCTCGACTTCGACGGGGCTGTCCAAGGGAAGCGCGGTCACACCCACGGCGGATCGGGCGTGCCTGCCGGCCTCGCCGAAGATCTCCCCGAGCACCTCACTGGCGCCGTTGATGACACCGGGCTGGCCGGTGAACTCCGGGACCGAGGCGACGAAGCCGGTGAGCTTCAGCACCCCGCTGAGGCGATCCACTCCGCCGACGGCCGCGGCGGCGGCGGCCAGCGCGTTCAGGGCGCACTGACGGGCGTACCCCTTCGCATCGGCGGCGCCCACCAGCCCGTCGCCCTCCCCGACCTTCCCCGTGCCGGGCATGGCGCCCGCGACCATGGGCAGCTGGCCGGAGGTGTAGACCAGGTCGCCATATGCCTTCGCCGGTACGTATGCGGCCACGGGCGGCACCACCTCGGGCAGCTGGATGCCCAGATCGACGAGTCGCTCGGAAACGGTCACCGGGGGTCTCCCTCGAACTGCCTCGCCGCCTGCGCGGCGGCGGCGATTCCGGCGGCGTTGCCGGCCGGCTCGACGCCGACCGGACGCTTCAGATACGCCACCAGTCCGCCCTCGGGGCCGGTGACCACCTGAACCAGTTCCCAGCCCTGTTTGCCCCAGTTGTTGAGGATGGCGGCGGTGTTGTGAATCAGCAGCGGCGTGGTGAGGTATTCCCAAGTGGTCAATGGAACTCCCGGTGGATCGGCGGAAAACCGGGGGCCGAAGCGGCGCAACCCCGCGCCCGTAAAGGGTTCGCTCAGGTATCTCCCCTACGATCAAGCCTATGCCTGTTAAGAAACGGACGGCTACGGGCGTGCTCGGCGGACTCGCCGGCCTCGTAGGCCTGAGCGCTGTCGCCGGTGTATTGATCACTGCGACCGTGACCCCCGCCATCGCCGTTTCCGGCGCCGCCGCATCGAGCGCGATCACGATGTTCGACCAGCTGCCGAGTGCGCTCGAGATCGATCAGCTCATGCTGCCGACCACGCTGTACTACAAGAATCCCGACACGGGCGAGGACATCGTCCTCACGAAGTTCTGGGATCAGAACCGCATCCCGGTCTCGTTCGAGGAAGTCCCCACCGTCATGTACGACGCGATCCTCTCCAGTGAGGATCCTCGCTACTACGAGCACGGGGGTGTCGACCTCATCGGCACGACCCGCGCCGTGCTGACCAACATCCGAGGCGGATCGGAGACCCAGGGCGGGTCATCCATCAGCCAGCAGTACGTCAAGAACGTCCTGATCCAGCGCTGCGAGGCGGACGCGGAGACGGAAGAGGCGAAGGCTGCCTGCTTCTACGAAGCCACGCAGTCCAGCGGCACGGAGGGCATCCAGCGCAAGCTTCAGGAGATGCGCTACGCCATCCAGCTGGAGAAGGAGTACTCGAAGAACGAGATCCTGCTCGGCTACCTCGACATCGCCAACTTCGGCGGCACCAACTACGGCATCGGTGCCGCGGCGCAGTACTACTTCGGCGTCCCGGCGAGCCAGCTCAGCCTTACGCAGGCCGCCACGCTGGCCGGCATGGTGCAGAATCCGAACAGCTACCGGATCGACCAGCCGACCAACGAGGTCAACGGTGCCGCCGACGGCTACTCGAAGGCGAAGGGCCGCCAGACGTATGTGCTCGGCCGCATGCTCGAAGACGGGAAGATCACCCAGGAGCAGCACGATGCCGCGGTGGCGGAGCCCATCACCCCCAACATCGTGCAGCCGCAGACCGGCTGCGCTGCGGCCCTCGGATCGGCCTACTTCTGCCAGTACGTCAAGACGATCATCCAGAGCGACCCCGCCTTCGGCGCCACTGACAAGGATCGCGAAGAGGCGCTCAAGCGAGGGGGGCTGAACGTCTACACCTCGCTCGACGTGCGCCTCCAGCTGCCCGCGGAGCAGGCGATGCGCGACTGGGCTCCGGGCAGGATCGACGGGATGAGCTTCGGCGCGGCCTCGGTGAACGTCGAGGCCACGACCGGCCGCGTCCTGTCGATGGCCCAGAACACGACATTCACGGAGGACCTCGCCCTGTCGGCAACCGACCCCGCCTACTCCTCGTTGGTCTACGCCTCGGACAAGGCGCACGGAGGTTCACAGGGCTTCCCCGTCGGCTCCACCTACAAGCTGTTCACGCTGATCGACTGGCTCGAGAAGGGCCACTCGCTGAATGAGACACTCAACGGCGTCAACCGTGTGTTCCCGCGCATGAAGGCCAATTGTCAAGGCGATTGGGTCAACACGACCAGGACGAAGATCGACAACTTCGCCAAGGACGGTGGCTACACCGGCACCGTCTCGCAGTTCACGAAGGCGTCCCTGAACAGCGGATTCCTCGCGATGGCCGAGAAGCTCGACCTGTGCGACATCAACAAGGTCGCCGACCGGATGGGCGTGAAGACCGGAGACGGGCAGCTCACCTACCAGAGCAACCCTGACGTCGGATACATCGCGAACGTCGCCTTCGACGTGCTCGGCTCCAAGAACATCTCGCCGCTCGCCATGGCCGGCGCCTACGCCACGGTGGCCAATAAGGGCATCTACTGCACGCCGAAGGCGATCGACCGGGTCACGGACGCGAACGGCCAGGAGATCGCGCCGCCGGTGTCGACCTGCACCCAGGTGATCGCCCCCGAGGTCGCTGCCACGGCCGCGTACGCCCTCCAGGGCGTCATGAACTCCGGCGGCACCGGTGCCGCCTCGAACCCCCGCGATGGCACTCCGCTGATCGGCAAGACGGGAACGCACAACACGTACCAGACCATGATGATCGAGTCGAGCACGAACGCGACGACCGCCGTCTGGGTCGGCAACGTCAAGGACGAGGCGACCCTCTACAAGCGCTACTACAACGGCGTGGAACTCGCCCAGCTGCGCCACAGGATCGCTCCGGTGATCCAGCGAGCGGCGAACGCCGTGTACGGCGGCGACGAGTTCCCGCGACCCGACAACAACCTGACGCGCCAGGTCCTCACCAACTTGCCCAGCACCGTGGGGATGCCGGTCGACCAAGCGCGCGCGACGCTTCAGGAAGCGGGCTTCACCGTGCTCGTCGGCGAGGCGGTCGATTCCGGCGAGGCCGAGGGCATCATCGCCCGGCAGGACCCGGCCGGCGGCCGGATCGCCGGTGGGGCGACAGTGACGATCAACCCGAGCAACGGCCAGGGGATTTCGGTCCCCGACGTCTCGGGTCAACGACCGGAGCAGGCGCTGAGCGCCATCCGCGGCGCGGGCTTCGGCAACGCCGCACCCGGCACCTGCACGGAGGACGCCAATGCCGATAAGGCGGGTGTCGTCACATCGACGAACCCGGCGGCCGGCTCCGTGACCAACCGCAACGCACAGATCAGCGTCAACTACTCGCGCGACAAGTGCCCCTGATGGCGGGTGTCACCCGCTCCCCCGCCGTGACCGCGGTCGCGGCGGCGGCAGCTCTGGGCGCGGCCGCCGCAGTATGGGGCGTCGGGATCGAACGACACCTGTTCACCATTCGGCGTGCCACCGTGCCGATCCTCGAACCGGGCTCGGAACCGATCCGGGTGCTGCACATCTCGGACGTGCACATGGCGCCGTGGCAGCGCCGCAAGCAGGGGTGGATCGCCTCGCTCACCGCGCTCGACCCGGACCTCATCGTCAACACCGGCGACAACCTGGGGCACGCCGACGGACTGCGCGGGATCCGCGCGGCCTTCGCCGGGTTCCGCGGCATCCCGGGCGTCTTCGTGCACGGGTCCAACGACCACACCGCACCGTCGCCTCGCAACCCGCTGCGTTACTTCACCGGGCCGTCCAAGAAGCACCCCACGTCCGAACCGCTCGACACCGACGGGCTGGACACCTTCATGTCCTCCACGCTCGGCTGGCAGGACGTCAACAACACCGCGACGAGCATCGAGGTGCGGGGGCACCGAATCGACGTGTTCGGCGTCAGCGACGCGCACCGCGAGTGGGACCGGCTCGATGTGCTGCCGGGAATGGTCGAGGACCTTCGTCAGGGCGAGGTCGACCTGAACGGCGATGAATACGGCCACGACGGCGAAGACCGGCATCCGCTCACGCTCGGAGTCACCCACGCGCCGTACCGACGCGTGCTCGATGCCTTCACCGGTCTCGGCGCCGACATGATCTTCGCCGGCCACACCCACGGCGGGCAGGTGCGCATCCCCGGGTTCGGGGCGCTCGTCGCCAACTGCGACATCCCGCTCAAGCAGTCGCGCGGGTTGAGCTCGTGGACGGACGGCCGGACGGTGCCCCTGAACGTCAGCGCCGGCCTCGGTCACTCCATTTACGCGCCGGTCCGCTTCGCCTGCCTTCCGGAGGCATCGCTGCTGACTCTGGTGCCGCGGTCGTGAACCCGGTGGACGAGGGCGGTCTGCCCATCGGGTAGACTCGGAGGGTTGCCACGGGGTGTGGCGCAGCTTGGTAGCGCGCGTCGTTCGGGACGACGAGGCCGCAGGTTCAAATCCTGTCACCCCGACCAGCAAAGGGGCTTCGCCGACAGGCGGGGCCCCTTCCCGGTAGAAGGAGAAGCATGAGCATCCCCCAACTCGTGGCGTTCGACCTCGATGACACCCTGGCCCCTTCGAAGAGCGCGATCGACCCGCAGATCGGCGCGCTGCTGATCGCGCTGGCCGAGCGCGTCGAGGTCGCCATCATCTCGGGCGGGCAGATGGGCCAGTTCCGCGCGCAGGTCATCGACCGGCTGCCGGATGCTCCTGCCGAGACGCTCGAGCGCATCCACCTCATGCCGACCTGCGGCACCCAGTACTTCCGGTACGACGGCACCGACTTCACTCCCGTCTACGCCCATCACCTCACGGAGGACGAGAAGGCGCGAGCCCTCGCCGCCGTCGAGGAGGAGGCCCGCCGCCTCGGCCTCTGGGAGGAGCAGACCTGGGGTCCCATCCTCGAGGACAGGGGCTCGCAGATCACCTTCTCGGCGCTCGGCCAGGCCGCTCCCCTCGACGCCAAGACCGCCTGGGACCCGACCGGCTCCAAGAAGTCGGCGCTCCGCGACGCCGTCGCTGCGCGCGTCCCGGACCTCGAGGTCCGCTCGGGCGGGTCGACATCGGTCGACATCACCCATCGCGGGATCGACAAGGCGTACGGGATGGGGAAGCTGTCGGACCAGACGGGCATCGCCCTCGATGACATGCTCTTCTACGGCGACCGGCTCGACCCCGACGGCAACGACTATCCCGTACTCGCCCTCGGCGTGCCATGCGAGGCCGTGGAGGGCTGGGAAGACACCGCCGCCCACCTGGAGCGGCTGCTGCCCGCCCTTCCCGTCCGGGTCTAGATCTTCGCGGTCGGCACACGCCGCGGCGCACGCGCCGGAGCGGGCGGGGCGATCGGTGCCAGACGAGCGAGCTGGGTGACGTGCTGCGGACCGAGCTCCTCGAGCGACGCAACCCCGAGCAGCGTCATGGTGCGCTCGATCTCGCTGCGCAGGATCCCGATCATGCGGTCCACTCCCTCGCGACCGCCGGCCATGAGGCCGTAGAGGTACGCGCGACCCACCAGGGTGAACTTCGCTCCGAGGGCGACGGAGGCGACGATATCCGCGCCGTTCATGATGCCGGTGTCGATCATCACCGTCGCGTCGTTGCCGACCTCGCGCACGACCTTCGGCAGCAGGTGGAACGGGATCGGAGCGCGGTCGAGCTGCCGACCGCCGTGGTTGGAGAGGATGATGCCGTCGACGCCGGCGTCGATCAGCCGCACCGAGTCCTCGACGGTCTGCACGCCCTTGACGACGATCTTGCCGGGCCACATGCCGCGGATGACATCCAGATCGTCGAAGCTGATCGTCGGGTCCATCGCGGCGTTCAGCAGTTCGCCGACCGTGCCGCCGGTGGTGCTCAGCGAGGCGAACTCGAGCTTGGGAGTCGTGAGGAAGTCGTACCACCACCACGGACGCGGGATGGCGTTGACGATGGTCCCCACGGTCAGCTGGGGCGGGATCGAAAACCCGTTGCGCTTGTCGCGCAGGCGGGCGCCGGCGATCGGGGTGTCGACGGTGAACTGCAGGGTGTCGAAGCCGGCCTCCGCGGCACGGCGCACCAGGCCGTATGAAATCTCACGGTCGCGCATGACGTAGAGCTGGAACCAGTTGCGGCCGTGCGGGTTCGCCCTCTTGACGTCCTCGATCGACGTCGTCCCCAGCGTGGAGAGGGTGAACGGGATGCCGGCGGCTGCCGCCGCCGACGCCCCCGCACTTTCTCCCTCGGTCTGCATGAGCCGGGTGAAGCCCGTGGGCGCGA
The DNA here is from genome assembly GCF_049844955.1 of Microbacterium sp. DT81.1. Classification (NCBI taxonomy): domain Bacteria; kingdom Bacillati; phylum Actinomycetota; class Actinomycetes; order Micrococcales; family Microbacteriaceae; genus Microbacterium; species Microbacterium sp. DT81.1. The sequence continues at coordinate 234,489 of NZ_JBNCMA010000004.1, read as the reverse complement.
TGCCGAACGGCAGCGCGCTCGGGCCGCCGAGGATCGTCGTGGACGTGTCGATGTCGGCGGCGCCGCGCAGGATGCCGGGGTGGAACTCGACGTCCTCGAACGCCTGCCGGGCGCGTGAGAGCGAGAGCTCACCCTCGGCCGCGCCGTCGGTGTAGTCGAACGCGGCCTTCGGGGTGCGGCGCTTGGCGATCGCGCGCAGGTCGCCGATCGTGAGCGCCGCCTCGAGGCGGCGCTTGCGCCCATCCAGTTCCGGCTTCTTGAACTGCATGAGCTCCAGAAGCTCGGTCGGCTTGGGCAGCTGGCGTTTCACCATGGTGATCCTCTCGTCACGCGCCGAGGCGCGTCTGGGTGTAATACCCCGTGATGTGGTCGTGGATGAGGGTGCGGGAGAGCTCGGCATCGTGGCGTGCGATGGCGTCGACGATGCCTCGGTGCTCGCCACGAAGGCGGTCGGCCGTGGCCGACCAGTCGGTGATGGATGCGGCGGCGGCGCGCACGTAGGACTCGACGGACGTGCGCAGACCCGCCATCATCGCTGCGACCACGACGTTGCCGGATGCCTCCGCCAGGGACAGATGGAACTGGGCGTCGAGAGTCAGGAACTCATCGGGGGTGAGGTCGACGGCATCCATCGCCGAGAGGGCCTCGTGCACGGGACCGAGATCCGGCTCGTCCGCGGCAGCCACGTCGGCGGCGACCGCCATCTCGAGCAGGAGCCGCGTGGCGACCACGTCGGCCAGCGGGAAACCCTGCGCCGCGACCTGCAGGCGCAGCAGCGCGGACATCCCGCCTCGGGGGGTGGCGATGATGATCGCTCCCGACGTCGGACCGGAGCCGGTTCCGGTGCGGACGAGGCCGAGCACCTCGAGCACGCGAAGCGCCTCGCGCACGCTGGAGCGGCCCACTCCGAGCCGGGCGGCGAGCTCCCGTTCCGGCGGGAGGCGGTCGCCCGGGGCCAGGCGGCCGTCGAGCAGCTCGGCCTCGATGTGCTCGAGGACCCAGCGCCACGCGCGCGTGCCGGACGGCGGAGCCGTCAGATCGGTCGCTGCCATGTGTCTCCGTCCTTCGCCGTCGGTGCTGTGGTCTGACCACACTAGCCTGTGTGGGCTGACCACAGCAAGCTCCGGCGGGGTCTAAGGTGAGCGGCGTGGACCCCCTCGCCCTCGTCCTCCTCGTCGCGTCGCTCAGCTGCGTCGCGTGCTGGCTCGCCTCGCTGATCACCAAGGACGCCTCGTGGGTCGACCGCCTCTGGTCGGTCGTACCGGTGGTCTATGTCTGGATCTTCGCCGCTGCCGGGTTGGTGGACGGCGGCGACCCGGCCAGGCTGCTGCTCATGGCCGCCCTCGGAACGGCATGGGGCGTGCGCCTCACCTTCAACTTCGCGCGCAAAGGCGGCTACACCGGCATGGAGGACTACCGGTGGGCTGTGCTGCGCGCACGCATGAAGCCGTGGCAGTTCCAGATCTTCAACCTGTTCTTCATCGTCCTCTATCAGAACGCGCTGCTCGTCCTGATCACCCTTCCGGCCATGGTGGCGTGGCAGAACCCCGCGCCGTTGAACGCGTGGGACGTCGCCTTGGCGTTGATCTTCGCGGCGTTCCTCGCCGGCGAGACGGTGGCGGACCAGCAGCAGTGGAGCTTTCAGGCGGCGAAGCGACAGGCCGGCGGCACCCTCGAGCCGGGTTTCGTGACCACGGGCCTCTGGCGTTTCAGCCGGCATCCGAACTTCTTCTTCGAGCAGGCGCAGTGGTGGGCGTTCTACGCGATCGGCGCCGGTGCCGCTGTGGCGTCGGGCCTGGGACTCTGGGGCGGAGCGCTGAACGCGACCATCGTGGGACCGGCTCTGCTCACGCTGCTGTTCCTCGGCTCGACGGCCTTCACCGAGTGGATCACCAGTTCCCGCTATCCGCGCTACCGCGAATATCGGAGAACGACGTCGATGCTGGTGCCGCGGCCCCCGCGGCGCGCCCAGGCACCGCGCACCGCCTGACCTCAGGCGGTCGCGTATCCCTGCGGGTTCTTGGTCTGCCAGTTCCAGTAGTCGCCGCACGCGTCGTCGATGGAGCGCGTGGCAGCCCACTCGAGTTCTGCCCTCGCCTTGCTCGGATCTGCGTAGCTGGCGGCCACATCGCCGGGCCGACGCGGCTGCACCGCACGCGGAATCGGCCGGCCGCTGGCGCGTTCGAAGGCCTCGATCAGCGTCAGCACGCTGACCGGCTCGCCGGTGCCGAGGTTGTAGATCTCGTAGCCCGGCTGAGCGCGCTCGAGCGCGGCCACGTGACCGGCGGCCAGATCGACCACGTGGATGTAGTCGCGCAGGCCGGTGCCGTCCGGAGTGTCGTAGTCGTCGCCGTAGACCGCCACCTGGGGCAGCGCCCCGATCGCGACGCGCGAGACCACGGGCATCAGATTGTTGGGGATGCCGCGAGGATCCTCGCCGATCAGCCCGCTGGAGTGGGCGCCGACGGGGTTGAAGTACCGAAGGCTCACCGCGCGGAGGTCCGGGTCTGCGGTGGCCGCGTCGTGCAGGATCTCCTCGATCATGCGTTTGGTCTTGCCGTAGGGATTGGCCAGGTCGATGCCCGTCGGCGACGTCTCGGTCAATGGCAGAGACTCGGGCTCCCCGTACACCGTCGCCGAGGAGGAGAAGACGATGGTCGGGATGCCCTCCGCCTTCATCACCTTGAGGACCGCGATCGAGGACCCGACGTTCACGTCGTAGTAGCGGACCGGCTCGGCGACCGACTCGCCCACCGCCTTCAAGCCGGCGAGGTGCACGACGGCGTCGACGGGTGCGTTGTCGCGGACGAATGCGGCCAAGGCGTCCTCGTCGCGCGCATCCGATACCAGGAGCGGCACGCGGGCACCCGTGATGCGCTCGATGCGCCGAACGGCTTCTTCGCTGGAGGCGGAGAGATCATCGACGACGAGGACGTCGTGACCGGCCTCGACGAGGGCGACGGCCGTGTGTGCCCCGATATACCCGGCTCCGCCGGTGAGAAGAACGCGCATGTCTCCAGCCTAGCGAGCGGCGGAGTGAGCGCCCGTCCCGGTGCGGTGAGGTCAGCGGCCGTCCAGGTGGCCTCCGGACTGCTGCAGGTAGCAGAGTCCGCAGAGCGACTCGTACGTCACCTCGATGTCCGCATCCGGTGCCGAGGCCGTGTCGATCGCGACCTGGTCGCCGTCGAAGACGAAGCGCCCGCGGATGACCCGCCCGTTGAAGATCGCCTTGCGGCCGCAGCGGCAGATGGTCTTCAGCTCTTCGAGGGTGTGTGCGATCTCAAGCAGGCGACGAGAACCGGGGAAGGCGTCGGTTCGGAAGTCCGTGCGGATGCCGTAGGCGAGCACCGGGATGTCATCGAGCACCGCGATGCGGAAGAGATCGTCGACCTGGTCCGGGGTGAGGAACTGCGCCTCATCCACGAGCAGGCACGCCACCGCCTGACCTGTCTCCTTCAGCACACGAGCCGCCTCACGCGCGAACGCCTCCCGAGCGCCCTCTCCGGGCGCCAGGAGGAAATCGACCGTGCGGGACACCCCCAGCCGGCTCTCGATCTGATCGGCGGCCTTCGTGTCGATCGCCGGCTTGGCCAGCAGCACGTTCTGATGCCGCTCCTCGTAGTTGTACGCGGCCTGGAGAAGAGCTGTCGACTTGCCGGAGTTCATCGCCCCATAGCGGAAGTAGAGTTTGGCCACCCGCCGAGTCTACGAAACCTCCGTCCTGCTCCCGGCCAACAGCACAGCGTACGGATGGAGACGGCGGATGCTCAGGCGGAGATCGCGAGCACCTGAGCGGTCTGCGTGACCGAGGCCCTGGCGACCGCCGGATCGACGTTCAGCGACCTGCCGTAGCTCGGGATGAGCTTCTCCAGGCGAGGCTCCCATGCGGCGATCTGGTCGGGGAAGCAGGTCTTCAGGAGACCCAGCATGATCGAAACCGCGGTCGATGCACCGGGCGAGGCGCCGAGCAGGCCGGCGATCGTGCCGTCCGCGGAGGTGACGACCTCCGTGCCGAACTGCAGCACGCCGCCCTTCTTCGGGTCGCGCTTCATGACCTGGGCGCGCTGCCCCGCGCCGAGCAGCTCCCAGTCCTCGTCTTTCGCCGTGGGCATGAACGTGCGAAGGCTGTCGACCTTGGCGTGGTGATTCTTCAGCAGCTCGCCGACCAGATACGTCAGCAGCGAGGGATTGTCGATGGCGACCTTCACCATCGGCCACAGGTTCGATGGCCGCACCTGACCGACGATGTCGAACATCGACCCGTTCTTGAGGAACTTCGGGCTGAACGTCGCGAAGGGACCGAACAGCAGCGATGCATCGCCGTCGACCACTCGCGTGTCGAGGTGCGGGACGGACATCGGGGGCGCACCGACCGATGCCTGCGAGTACACCTTCGCCTTGTGCTGGGAGACCAGCGCGGGGTTGCTCGTCTTCAGCCACTGCCCGCCGATCGGGAAGACGCCGTATCCCTTGATCTCGGGGATGCCGGAGCGCTGGAGCAGCTTCAGCGCCCATCCGCCGGCCCCGACGAAGACGAAGCGGGACTTCAGCTGCCGCGGCGTGCCGCCGATCGTGTCGCGGGAGCGGATCAGCCAGGTGCCGTCCTTCTGCTGCTTGAGCCCGCGCACCTCACGGTTGGTGAACACCTGTACGCCGTTGTCCTTGAGGTGATCGAACAGCTGGTGCGTCAGCGCGCCGAAGTCGACATCCGTCCCCGCGGGCACACGGGTCGCCGCGAACGGCACGCCCCTGCGGCGCCGCTTCATGAGCAGGGGTGCCCACTGGTGGATGACTCGGGAGTCCTCGCTGTATTCGATCCCGGCGAACAGCGGCTCCTTCTTCAGCACCTCGTAGCGCTTCTTGAGGTACGCGACGTCCTTCTCGCCCTGCACGAACGTCATGTGCGGTGTGGCGTTGATGAACGTCTTGGGCTCGTCGAGGATCCCGGCCTGCACCAGTGACGCCCACAGCTGCCGGCTCTGCTGGAACTGCTCGTTGATCTGCACGGCCTTGGCCGGATCGACCTTGCCGTCGGGGCCTTCCGGCATGTAGTTCAGTTCGCAGAGGGCGGCATGGCCCGTTCCGGCGTTGTTCCAGGCGTTGGAGCTCTCGAGCGCGACGTCATGCAGGCGCTCGTAGGTAACGATCTTCCAGTCCGGCTGGAGTTCGTGCAGGAGTGTACCCAGGGTGGCGCTCATGATGCCGCCACCGATGAGGACGACGTCGACGGATTCGGTCACCGGTCAAGTCTAGGGGCGCGCGTCAGCAAGCCGGGGGCGTGGGGCGGAGCCCCACAAAGAACGCGCGTCAGCAAGCCGGGGGCGTGGGGCGGAGCCCCATCAAGAGAAGTGCGCGCCTCGGACAGACCCGCCCGGCCCGCTCACACCGCGGCGGTCGTTCCGAGCCGCGCGGCGACGACCTCTGCGATCTGCACCGCGTTGAGGGCGGCGCCCTTGCGCAGATTGTCGTTGCTGATGAACAGCACGAGGCCCTTGCCATCGGGGGCGGATTGATCCGCCCGGATGCGGCCGACGAAGCTCGGGTCCTTGCCTGCGGCCTGGAGCGGCGTCGGAACCTCTTCGAGCGCGACCCCGGGGGCGCCGGCGAGCACCTCGCGGGCACGGTCGGGGGTGATGTCGCCGGCGAACTCCGCGTGGATGCTCAGGGAGTGCCCGGTGAAGACGGGTACCCGCACGCAGGTGCCCGCAACGCGGAGGTCGGGCAGCTCGAGGATCTTGCGGCTTTCGTTGCGGAGCTTCTTCTCCTCGTCGGTCTCGTTGTCGCCGTCATCGACGAGGTTGCCCGCGAAGGGGATCACGTCGAACGCGATCGGCGCGATGTACTTCTCGGGCTGAGGGAAGTCGATCGAGGACCCGTCGTGCACGAGCCGCAGCGTGTCGCCCTGTGCGAGCACGCCCTCGACCTGCCCGAGCAGCTCCTCGGCGCCGGCCAGTCCGGAGCCGCTGACGGCCTGGTACGTGCTGACGATCAGCCGCTCGAGACCGGCCTCGGCGTCGAGCACCTTGAGCACCGGCATCGCGGCCATCGTCGTGCAGTTCGGGTTCGCGACGATGCCCTTGCGCGCCTCGTCGATCGCGTGGGGGTTGACCTCGCTGACCACGAGGGGGACGTCGGGGTCCATGCGCCAGGCGCTGGAATTGTCGATGACGAGCGCGCCCGCGTCCGCGAAGCGGGGCGCATGCGCCCGGCTGCCGGTGGCGCCGGCAGAGAAGAGGGCGATGTCGATACCCGCCGGATCGGCGGTCTCGACATCCTCGATCACGACCGTCTTCCCCGCGAACTCCACGGCCGTCCCGGCTGACCGCGCGGTCGCGAACAGGCGCAGCTCGCGGATCGGGAATGCGCGCTCCGCGAGGATCTGACGCATCACGGTGCCGACCTGGCCGGTGGCGCCGACGACGGCGACGGAGAGTCCGGTATCGGAGATGTGTGTCATGAGCGTGGTCCTCTGCTCTCTCGGCGTAACTGCCCATTCTACCGTGGCACTCCGCGCGGCCGTCGTCGCATGACGGCGGATGCCGGGCGCCGAGCGTGTCAGGAGAGCGCCGCAGCCCCGAACGACACGGAGAACTGCACGCACCAGAGGTCGACGCTTCGGAACACATCGAGATCGACGTCATCCGGAATGTCGTAAAGCTGATCGCCGAGATTCCCCTTGATCATCCCCAGATCGACGAACGGGTGCCCGCCGGCGGTGAACCAGCCGTCCGTGCCTTCCACGACCGGCCCCGCACTCAGCCACACGTGCACGTCGGGACCGTTGGTCGTCGCGAGCGATTCGAGAGCGAGCTGCCGACGGCCGTCGGGCAGGAGTATGACCCGCGCCGTGCCCGTCGTCTCGTGCTCATGACTGAGAAAGGTCCCCGCGAGTAGGTCGACAGGTTCTGTGCGCTGGGGCGCCTCGGGTGTCGATGTGGGCTCGAGCGGGGTCGCCGACGACGGCGTGGGAACGGCAGCCGTCGGAGTCGCCGCGGCCGGAATGTCGTCGTCCACGCGCACGTCGATGAACAGAAGCCACGGCTGGAACACCAGTCCCCCGACGACCAGCGCGCAGATCGCCAGCCCGGCAGCGATTCCCCACAGCCACCGCGCCCGGCCCGACACCCCGCTGCGAGCCACTGCGCACCCCCTCGACGCGCCGACGCTACCTCCAGCCGCTGGAGTGCCGCTGGGAATCGATGCCGAAGACAGGACTTCCGGGGAGCGCAGGACGAAACCGTAAGAATCGTCCTGGGGCGGCGATATCTCCTGGTCTGGGGGCGGCGGCCGAGCCGCTCAGCGGCCGGTACCCGCGTGCACCGTCGCCTCGACGTCGCCGTCCAGCCCGTACGCCGTATGCACCAGGCGCGCGGCTTCGGCCAGATCGTCGGCGCGAACGAGCACCGAGATGCGGATCTCGCTCGTGGAGATCATCTCGATGTTGACTCCGGCGATCGACAGCGCCTCGAAGAGGGTCGCCGAGACGCCGGAGTGGGTGCGCATGCCGACCCCGACCACCGACAGCTTGCCGATCTGGTCGTCGTGCACGAGGCTCTCGAAGCCGACCTCCGCCTGGTGGGCGGAGAGAGCCCGGAGCGCCGTCGCCGCATCCGCCTTCGGAAGCGTGAACGAGATGTCGGCGACCCCGGTCGCGGCGGACGAGACGTTCTGCACGATCATGTCCACGTTGGCACCGGAGCGGGCGACGATCTTGAAGATCTCCGCCGCCTTCCCCGGCACGTCCGGCACGCCGATGATGGTGATCTTCGCCTGGCTGAGATCGGTCGCGACTCCCGCGACGATGGGCTCTTCCATGCCTTCTCCCTCTCCGTCGGCGCCCAGGGCGCTCAGTGCGACGCCGTTCAGGCGCATCCCCTCGCCCCACACCAGTGTTCCCTCACCTGAGGAGAACGTCGATCGGGCGTGGATCAATACCCCGTGCCGGCGTGCGTATTCGACGGCGCGGATGTACAGCACCTTCGCGCCGTTGGCGGCGAGTTCGAGCATCTCCTCGCTCGAGACCCGGTCGAGCTTGCGGGCTCGGGGAACGACGCGGGGGTCGGCGGTGAAGATCCCGTCGACGTCGCTGTAGATTTCGCAGACGTCGGCCTCGAGGGCTGCGGCCAGGGCCACGGCGGTGGTGTCCGAGCCGCCACGACCCAGAGTCGTGATGTCCCGGGTGTCCCGGTTGAATCCCTGGAAGCCGGCGACGATGACGATGGCTCCCTCGTCGAGGGCCTCCCGCAGGCGGACCGGAGTGACATCCACGATCCGCGCCGCGCCGTGCTGGGCATCCGTGATCATGCCCGCCTGGCTGCCGGTGAAGGAGCGGGCCTCGAATCCCATGGAGTGGATGGCCATCGCCAGCAGCGCCATCGAGATGCGCTCACCGCTGGAGAGCAGCATGTCGAGTTCGCGAGGAGCGGGAATAGGCGCGACCTGGTTCGCCAGATCGAGAAGCTCGTCGGTGGTGTCGCCCATCGCGCTGACCGCGACGACGACATCGTGCCCGGCGCGGCGGGTGTCGACGATCCGCTTCGCCACGCGCTTGATGCTCTCGGCATCGGCGACGGACGAACCGCCGTACTTCTGCACGATCAGCGCCACGATGAGACCCCCGGGAAGCGTCGGCGCGGGATGCCGCACCCGAAGATCCATCTTAGGGACGGGCGCATTCCCGCGAGCCCATATGACGTCACCGCGGCTGCCGCGCCATGACCGCCGCCGCTAGAGTGCAGCCATGGATGCCGGGCTCGAGCAGTGGACCGACTTCAATGTGGCGATGCTCGGCGCCACGGCGGCGCTGGCGGGCCTCGTGATCGTCGCGGCGAGCGTCAACATCCGCGAAATCATCACGTCCGGCACGCTGACGCCGCGACTCGCGGCGGGGATCTCGGCACTGGTCCTCGCCCTGATCGTCTCGGGCATGGCCCTCGTCCCCGAGATCGACCCCGTGTGGTTCGGCGGGCTGATCATCTTCGCGACGGCCGTCGCGGGGGCATTCCAGCTCAATGCGACGCGCGTGATCGCGCGGGACCCCGCCACGGAGGATCGGGCCCGGGTCGCCAAGTCGGTGGCCGGGTTCCTGCCCATCGCCGCCTACCTCGCCGCGGGCGTGCTCTTGGTCGTAGGTCAGCCCGGCGGACTGATCATGGCGGCGGCCGGCGCGCTTCTTGCGATCGTGTCGGCGATCCTGATCTCGTGGATCGTGCTCGTCGAAGTGCTGCGCTGAACCTCAGCCGGGTGCGATCGGTGGCACGCCCTCCGGTGCGCGCCGCACGCGCAGACCGCCCGTCGCCGCCAGCCAGCAGCCTGCCAGCACGATCGGGAAGCCGAGCAGCAGCGCCGGACTCAGGTCCTCGCCCAGCACGATCACGCCGAGCGCGATCGCAACGATCGGATTGACGTAGGTGAACAGCGGCGCCCGGGCGGGTCCCACCCTGCCGATCAACGCGAAGAATGCGATGAATGCGACCGCCGTGCAGAGCACGCCGAGCAGCACGACGGCGACGGTGGCCTCGACGCTCGGAGTGGGATGAGGGGTGAGCAGCGCGATCGGAAGATAGAAGATCCCCACGGCGGCGAGCGAGATGGTGATGGTGCCGAGTGCCGGAACCGCGCCGAGCTTGCGGGCCACGATGAACGGCGCGATCGCGTAGCAGATCGCCACCAGGAGCACCTCCCCGATCGCGACCAGCCCGGCGCCGCCGTCGATCCCGAGCCCCGGTCCGACCACGATGATGGCGACACCCAAGAACCCGATGACCAGGCCGGCGAGGCGCGCGGGCTTGAGCGACTCCCGGTCTCCGCGGGTGAATGCGAAGAGTGCGGCGAACAGCGGAACCGTCGCGACCAGCAGACCGGTCAGTCCGGAAGGCAGAGTCTGCTCTGCATGGCCGAGAAGCAGGAACGGACCCGCCATCTCGAGAGCGGCGAAGGCCAGCACCCATCGCCATTTCTCGATCGCAGGCCGGAGCGCTTCCTGACGCAGGGCGAACGGCAGGAGCAGCAGCGCTCCGATGAGCGTGCGGCCGCTCACGATGGCGGCGGGCGAGTACGACTCGACGGCGACCTTGATGAACAGGTACGGCACCCCCCACAGCAGCGCCATGGCGGAGAAGAGCAGCCAGGCACGCGTGTCGTACCGTTGCAGCACGGTGGTCATCAGACGGTACGGCGGCCTTCGAACGCCCGGCCGAGCGTCACCTCGTCGGCGTACTCGAGGTCGCCACCCACGGGAAGGCCGGATGCGAGGCGGGTGACCCGGATCTCGAGGGTGGTCAGCAGGCGGCTGAGGTAGGTGGCCGTCGCTTCGCCCTCGAGGTTCGGGTTGGTGGCGAGGATGACCTCCTGCACGGTGCCGTCGGCGAGGCGGTGCATCAGAGAGGTGATCCGCAGGTCGTCGGGGCCGACGCCGGCGATCGGGCTGATCGCGCCACCGAGCACGTGATACAGACCACGGAACTCCCGGGTCCGCTCGATCGCCGCCACGTCCTTGGCGTCCTCCACGACGCAGATCAGGGTCGCGTTGCGACGCGGATCGCGACAGATCGCACATCGCGTCTGCTCCGAGACGTTGCCGCAGATCTCACAGAACCGCACCTTCTCACGCACCTCGGCCAGCAGCTGGGCAAGGTGCGAGACGTCGAAGGAGGGCGTCTGCAGGATGTGGAACGTGATGCGCTGCGCCGACTTCGGGCCGATCCCGGGCAGGCGACCGAACTCGTCGATCAGGTCTTGGACGATGCCGTCGTACATGCCTAGTTGAACCTCGTCGGCGGCTCGTACGGCTCTTCGCGCACGAAGCGCGCGCCGAGCACCTGTCGGACGACGGGCTCGCCGTATCGCTGCACGCCCGCGGACCGGGCCGCCGCCTTCTGCACCTCGCGGATCGCCGCGGGCGCGGGTGCGGCAGGGCCGAGGGCGTCGACATCCGGTTCGTCGCGGTCCTCTTCCGGCAGCGGTTCGAGCTCGTCCGGGATGACCTCGCCCTCCCGCTCGGGCGCCAGGGTGGCCACGCGCGCCGGCGCGGGCGCGGGTGCCGCGTCTTCCGGTTCGTCGTCGACGGCGAACTGGCCGACCGCGGACGGCCCGGCGGCGGTATCGGTGTCGGTGGGGATCGTGGCGACCGCCCATTCCGTCACGGAGGCCGTGCTGGCCGCGGTGACGGACCGGCCGGGATGCGGCGGCGTCTCCATCACCGGGGTCCGTGGGGCGGCCGATCGGCGAGGGGCATCGGCCGGCGGCGACACATCCCCACCGACCGGAGGGGCTTCGGGCGCGGATGCGTCCGTCGCGTCGGAGTCGTGCCGGGCGAGGTATTTCACCCGCACCCCGAGCACGCCGAGGATCGCGTTGCGCAGATCTTCGCTGACTCCCTGACCCCCGGTGAGCTGCCGGAACTTCGCGACGTCGCTCTGACTCTGGAACGCGAGGGTCAGCACATCGCCCTCGAACGCGAGCACTCGTGCGTTGCTCGCCACGAGCCACGATGGCCGGCTGATGTCTTCGAGCCGGGCGAGCACCTCGGGCCACGCGTCGCGCAGCCGCTGCACGGTGACCGGCGCGGTGGGGGCAGGCATGCGGGCGGATGCCGGTGGATGCGTTACGGCGGGCTCGGCCGCAGTCGGTGTCGACGCTTCGACAGGCTCAGCGACCGGAGCGGGGGCGGCGGGGGCCGGGGCGGGGATCGGTGCCGGCGTTGCGAGTCGGGCAGTGGCAGCCGGGGGTGCGAGAGCCGAAGCGGGAACAGCGGCCGAGCTCGCAGCGGCCGAGCTCGCAGCGGCTGGGCTCGCAGCGGCCGAGCTCGCAGCGGCCGGGCTCGCGGCGGCGGGGCCACCTGCAGAAGCGAGCACGCGGGCGACCATGAGCTCGAGCTGCAGCCTGGGCGAGGTCGCGCCGGTCATGGCATCGAGCGCGGCGCTGACCAGGTCGGCGGTGCGCGAGAGGCGTTCGGACCCGAAGATGTTCGCCTGCCGGGACATGCGCTCGAGTTCATCGGCCGGGACGCCGCGCAGCACGGCGGCGGCGCCCTGCCCGGTCGCGGCGATGACGATGAGGTCGCGCAGGCGCTCGAGCAGGTCGTCGACGAACCGCCGCGGGTCCTGCCCCGTCTGGACCACGCGGTCCACCGCCTGGAAGGCCTCGGAGGCATCGCCCGACGAGAACGCGTCGACGACCTCGCCGAGCAGCTCCGCGTGCGTGTAGCCCAGCAGGGAGACGGCCCGCTCGTAGGCGACGACGTCGCCCTCCGACCCCGCGATCAGCTGGTCGAGCAGCGACAGCGTGTCGCGCGGGGACCCGCCCCCGGCCCGCACGACGAGCGGCAGCACACCCGGCTCGACCGTCACGCCCTCGGCCTCGCAGAGCGAGGCGACGTACTCGAGCATGGCCGCCGGCGGCACCAGGCGGAACGGGTAGTGGTGGGTGCGCGAGCGGATGGTGCCGAGCACCTTGTCGGGCTCGGTCGTCGCGAAGATGAATTTGATGTGCGGCGGGGGCTCTTCGACGAGCTTCAGCAGGGCGTTGAAGCCCTGCGGCGTCACCATGTGCGCCTCGTCGAGGATGAAGATCTTGAACCGGTCGCGCGCCGGCGCGAAGATCGCGCGCTCCCTCAGGTCACGGGCATCGTCGACGCCGTTGTGGCTGGCCGCGTCGATCTCGACGACATCGAGGGAGCCCCCGCCGTCCCGCGAGAGCTCGACGCAGCTGTCGCAGGTGCCGCACGGGGTGTCGGTCGGGCCTTCCGCGCAGTTCAGGCAGCGGGCCAGGATGCGGGCCGACGTCGTCTTGCCGCATCCGCGAGGGCCGGAGAACAGGTAGGCGTGACCCACACGATCGGCGCGCAGCGCCGTCATGAGAGGCTCGGTGACCTGCGCCTGACCGATCATCTCGCCGAAGGATTCCGGCCGATACCGGCGATACAGGGCTGTGGTCACGCACCCAGCCTAGAGCGTGCCTCCGACACCGTTCTCCGGCGGACGGAAACGGCCCCCCGGCAACCGGCAACCGGTCGGCACGCGCCGCCTCAGCGGCATCCGATTCAGCTGTCGGCGCCGACCGTCGCGTCCGATCCCGCGATCAGCATCGAGTCCGTGATGACCGGGATCGCCGCCGTCACCGTGGGGACGGATGCCGTCAGCAGCGTGCCGTCGTCCCTCCGGATGTCGGCCCACTGCCGCAGCGACGGACGCCCCGGCCGAACCGGCCCTTGACCCCTGAGCGGGGCCACCGCGTCCTTGCCGGGCGAGGCGGTGTACGAGACACCCCGCACCTCGAATGTCACCGGGTCGCCGGACGGGACACGGGCGGTCAGCGCTTCACGGGTGATCGAGACGTGCAGCGGGGACCCGTGCCAGTGCAGCGTGAACGAGAGTTCGGGCCAGTCCGCCGGAAGACGAGGATCGAAGGTGAGATCGCCGAAGTGATCCCGCATCCCGCCGAAGCCGGCGACGAGCGCGGTCCACACCCCGCCCGCCGACGCGACATGCACCCCGTCGGCGGCGTTGTGATGGAGGTCCGCGAGGTCGACGAAGATCGACTTCTGGAAGTACTCGAGCGCGAGGTCCTGATATCCGACCTCGGCCGCGAGGATGGACTGCACCACCGCCGACAGCGTCGAGTCGCCCGTGGTCAGCGGGTCGTAGTAGTCGAAGTCGGCGAGCTTCTCCTCCGCCGTGAAGTGGTTGCCCTGCAGGTAGAGCGCCAGCACGACATCCGCCTGCTTCAGCACCTGGAACCGGTAGATGACGAGCGGGTGGAAGTGCAGCAGCAGCGGACGCTGCTCCTTCGGCGTGTGCTCGAGGTCCCAGACCTCCCGCTCGAGGAAGAGCGAATCCTGCGGGTGGATGCCGAAGGCCGGGCTGTAGGGAATGTGCATCGCCTCGGCGGCACGCTCCCACGCCTCGGGCTCTGCCGGATCGAGGCCGACCCGCTCGACCATGTGCCGGTACGACTCGGGCGCGTCCGTCGCCATGTCGCGCACGACGTGCGCGGCGAAGCGCAGGTTGAAGCGCGCCATGACGTTCGTGAACAGGTTGTCGTTGACGACGGTCGTGTACTCGTCCGGACCGGTCACGCCGTGGATGTGGAAGGTCTCCTCGCCGTCGCTCTGCCGCCAGAACCCGAGAGTGGACCAGAGGCGGGCCGTCTCGACGGCCACATCGATGCCCTCGCGGTAGAGGAATTCGACATCCCCGGTGGCTCGCACGTACTTGGCCAGCGCGAAGCTCACGTCGGCGTTGATGTGGTACTGCGCCGTGCCCGCCGCGTAGTACGCGGATGCCTCTTCTCCGTTGATCGTGCGCCACGGGAAGAGAGCCCCCGCCTCGTTCAGCTGCCGAGCCCGGCGGCGCGCGGCGGGCAGCATGAGCGTGCGCATCCGAAGCGCGTTCCGCGCCCAGAGCGGCGTCGTGTAGGTGAGGAACGGGAGCACGTAGATCTCGGTGTCCCAGAAGTAGTGCCCGCTGTAGCCGGAGCCGGACACGCCCTTCGCGGGGACGCCGGCGCCGTCGGCCCTCGCCGCCGCCTGGGCGAGCTGGAACAGGCACCAGCGGGTCGCCTGCTGCAGGTCGTCGTGGCCGCCGATGCAGACGTCAGAGCGCTCCCAGAAGCCGCGCAGCCACGCGCGCTGCTTCTCGTACTGGGCCTCGACGCCCTCCGCCTCCGCACGGTCGAGCGTGCGGCGGCAGCGGTCCACGAGCTCGCGGGCGGGCACGCCGCGGGACGTGTGGTAGCTCACCACCTTGCTGAGACGGATCGGGACGCCGGCCTTCGCCTGGATGCGGAAGACGTTCTTCGCGATGTCGGGCTCGATCAGGCTGCGGGCGTTGTACTGGTTCTCGGTCTCGATGAGGTGATCCGCCACGACGGCGATCGTCATCCCGGAATCGTTGACGCGGTAGCTGAGGGCGGAGCGCGTGCCGTCCTGCCAGTACTCCTCCGGCTGCAGCACCCGCTCGGCGATCCGCTCGGCCTTGCGGGGGTCGAACCCGCCCTTCTTCGTCGCGTTCGGGGTGCCGCCGTAGACGTCCTCGCCGTCCTGCCGGTTCAGCAGCTGACAGTTGATCGTGACGGGGGCATCGGCGTTCAGCACGGTGACCTCGAGGCGCATCACCGTCAGGTGCTTCTCCTCGAACGACACGAGCCGGTCGTAGTCGATCTGCACCTCCTTGCCGCTCGGGGTGCACCAGTGGATGCGCCGGCGCAGGACGCCGTCGCGCATGTCGAGCTCCCGCTCGTAGGAGCGCACGTCGGCGACGTCGAGCGAGAGCGGCTCGTCGTCGACGTAGACCCGCATGACCTTGGCGTCGGGCGCGTTGACGATGGTCTGCCCGACCTCCGCGAAGCCGTAGGCCTGCTCCGCGTGCCGGATCGGCCAGGTCTCGTGGAAGCCGTTGATGAAGGTGCCCTGCTCGTGCGCCTGGCGGCCCTCCGGGTGATTTCCCCTCAGACCCAGGTAGCCGTTCCCCACCGAGAAGAGCGTCTCGGTGACGCCGGCATCGTCGAACGAGTACCGGGTCTCGATGAGACGCCACGGGTCGACGGGAAAGCGATCGCGATCGATCATTCGGTGCCTTACTGATTCAGGATTCGGAAGTTCAGTGGACGAAGGCCGACAGGTCGTCGACGACGACGTGGGCACCCGCTTCTCGGAGCGCCTCCGCGCCGACGCCGCGATCGACGCCGACGACGAGGCCGAAGCCGCCCGCTGCGGCGGAGGCGACGCCGCTGATGGCGTCTTCGACCGCGGCGCTGCGCGCCGGATCCACGCCCAGCATCCGCGCCGCCTCGACGAAGACGTCCGGCGCGGGCTTGGACGGCAGGTCGTCCCGCTCGGCGACGACCCCGTCCATCACGACGGGGAATCGGTCGCGCAGTCCCGCGACCGCCAGCACCTCTTCGGCGTTCTTCGAGCTGGAGACGACGGCGATCGGGGTTCCGGTGGCCGACAGCTGGTCGAGCAGCGCCAGCGACCCGGGGTAGGGCTGCATCCCCTCCGCGCGCAGCACGCGCGAGAAGACGATGTTCTTGCGGTTGCCGATGCCGCAGATCGTGTCGGCCTCCGGGGAATCCGATGGGTCTCCCCACGGCACCTCGACGTCGCGGCTGCGCAGCAGGCTCGCGACACCGTCGTAGCGCTTCTTGCCGTCGACGTAGTCGAAGTAGTCCTGATCGCTGTACGGCGGCGTGATGTCCCATGCCTCGAAGAGCTCGTCGAACATCGTCTTCCAGGCGTGCATGTGCACCTCGGCCGTCGGCGTCAGCACGCCGTCGAGGTCGAAGAGCACGCCTTCGTACGATGCGAGGTCGGGCAGGGCGTCGTCGGTCACGTAACCTCCGGGTGTCCGTCAGCGTTGGGCGAGGGCGGCGGGTGCCGCTGGGTGGAAGGAGGACATCGGCTCACCGTCGGGCCTGGGCCGGCGACGTGCACGGATCGCCGCCGCCATCGATCAAGCGTAGTGCGGGCGCACGGGCGGGTCGACCGTCACCGGGCACATGCACACGCAAGTTTCCTGGGCGTTTCGCCGTCAGGCGTTCGCGGCCGCAAGCGCCTGACGCGCGATCTCCAGTTCTTCGTTCGTCGGCACGACCAGCACGCTGACTTTCGAGGCATCCGTCGAGATGGTGCGGATGCCGCGGGCCGGCGTCTCGTTGCGCTCCGCATCGATCTCCACTCCTGCGAAGCCGAGCGTCTCGAGCGCCGCCGCGCGCACCGCCGGAGTGTTCTCGCCCACACCTGCGGTGAAGGAGATCACGTCCACGCCGCCCAGCTGGGCGAGGTAGGCGCCCGCGTAGCTCCGTAGCCGGTGGACGTACACCTCGAAGGCGAGCATCGCCCTGCCGTCCCCGCGCTGGATGGCCGTGCGGATGTCCCGGTAGTCGGAGTACCCGCTGATGCCCAGCAGTCCGCTGCGCTTGTTGAGCAGGTCATCGAGGTCGTCGATCGTCATCCCCGCCCGCCGGGCGAGGTGGAAGAGCACGGCGGGATCGATGTCGCCGGAGCGGGTGCCCATCACGAGGCCCTCGAGGGGGGTGAGGCCCATCGAGGTCTCGACCGAGCGGCCGCCGTCCACAGCGGTGACCGACGCGCCGTTGCCCAGGTGGAAGACGATCTGCTTGAGCTCCCCCAGCGGTCGGCCGAGGTAGGCGGCCGCCTCTTCCGACACGAACTTGTGGGAGGTTCCGTGGAACCCGTAGCGGCGGATGCGGTGGGTCTCAGCGAGCTCGGCGTCGATGGCGTACGTGTAGGCCGCCGGGGGCAGGGTCTGGTGGAACGCCGTGTCGAACACCGCGACATGCGGCACCGAGGGGAACGCTTTTCGCGCCGCGACGATCCCGGCGAGATTGGCCGGGTTGTGCAGCGGCGCGAGGACCGACAGCTCGTCGATGTTGATCTCGACCAGCGGGGTCACGATCGTCGGCTCGAAGAACCGGGCGCCGCCGTGCACCACCCGGTGCCCCACGGCGACGGGCGGATGCTCGGCGAGCGACGGACCGTTCTCGGCGAAGGCGTCGAGCATGACCTGGAATCCCGCCGTGTGATCGGGGATCGGCACCTCGCGGGTGTACGTCGCGTCGAGCATCGTCGGCGCCGGTGCGGGGTCGCCCTCCGTCGCGGAGCCTGCCGATGGTGCGAACACGGTGTGCTGCGACATCCCTCCCGTCGGTGCCCCGATCCGCTCGACGAGGCCGGTCGCCAGCACACGCTCGGTCTCGACCTCGAGCAGCTGGTACTTGAAGGAGGACGATCCGCTGTTGACGACGAGGACGATCGACATGGCTAGACGTCCTGCGCCTGGATCGCGGTGATCGCCACGGTGTTCACGATGTCATCGACCATCGCGCCGCGGGAGAGGTCGTTGATGGGTTTGTTGAGTCCCTGCAGCACCGGCCCGATCGCCACCGCCCCCGCGGAGCGCTGCACCGCCTTGTAGGTGTTGTTGCCCGTGTTGAGGTCGGGGAAGATGAACACCGTCGCGCGACCGGCGACGGAGGACCCGGGCATCTTCGCGGCGGCGACGGCGGCGTCCGCCGCTGCGTCGTATTGGATCGGGCCCTCGACGAGAAGCTCGGGTGCCCTCTCTCGCACGAGGGCGGTTGCGACGCGCACCTTCTCGACGTCGGCGCCCGAGCCGGACTCCCCCGTCGAGTACGAGAGCATGGCGATGCGCGGCTCGATGCCGAACTGGGACGCGGTGGCGGCGGAGGAGACCGCGATGTCTGCGAGCTGGTCGCTCGTGGGGTCGGGGATCACGGCGCAGTCGCCGTAGACGAGCACCCGGTCGGCGAGGGCCATCAGGAACACGGACGAGACGACCGAGACCCCCGGCTTGGTCTTGATGATCTCGAACGCGGGCCGGATGGTGTGCGCGGTCGTGTGCGCAGCCCCCGACACCATGCCGTCGGCCAGTCCCATGTGCACCATGAGGGTGCCGAAATACGAGACATCCGTCACCGCGTCTGCCGCTTGCGCGTAGGTGACGCCCTTGTGTGCGCGCAGCCGTTCGTACTCCCGGGCGAATCGGTCGACGTGGACGGGATCGAACGGGCTCAGGATGCGGGCGTCGCGGATGTCGATGCCGAGTTCGATCGCGCGGCTGCGGACCTCGATGTCCTCACCGAGGATCGTGAGCTCGGCGACGCCGCGCGAGAGCAGGGTGGCGGCGGCTCGCAGGATGCGGTCGTCGTCGCCCTCGGGCAGCACGATGTGGCGCCGCTGGGCACGGGCTCGTTCGATCAGCCCGTACTCGAACATCAGAGGTGTGACGACGGTCGCCCGGGCGACGCCCAGCGACACCGTCAGCTCCTCGGTGTCGACGTAACGCTCGAACATCGCGAGCGCCGTGTCATAGCGGCGCTGCGAGTCCGCGGCGAGGCGCCCCCGCGTGTTCATGACCCGGACGGCGGTCTCGTAGGTCCCCAAGTCGGTCGTGATGATCGGCACGTTCGAGCCCAGCCCGTCGATCAGGCGGTCGATGGACTCCGGGAGCGGGAACGGGCCGTTCAGCACGATCCCGGCGATCGACGGGAAGGTTCCGGAGGAATTCGCGAGGAGCGTGGCGAGCAGCACCTCGGTGCGGTCGGCGGGGATGATGACCACCGCCCCCTCGGTGAGGCGGGGAAGGACATTGACCATGGACATGCCGGCCACGACCACCCCCAGGGCCTCACGGGTGAGCAGTTCGGGATCGCCCTTGATGAGCGTCCCCTCGACCGAGCGCAGGATACCGCGGATGGAGGGGGCGACGAGGAAGCGGTCCTCCGGGAGCGCCCAGACGGGCACGACCCGGCCGCGCCCGGCGGCTCCCTCGGCGGCGTCGACCGAGTTGCGGATCGCGGCGACGATTCCCGCGAGGTCTTCGGGGTCGGCGCGATTGGCGACCACGGCGAACAGCTGTGCGCGGCCGTGCGCGAGTTCGGTGAGTGCGAGGTCTGAGATCTGGCCCATCTCCGCGGCCGTGCGCGCGGTGCTGGTGCCCAGCTGCTCGCCCCGGCCCTGCAGCGCGCGCCCGCCGAGCACGAGCAGCACGGGAGCTCCGAGGTTCGCGGCGATGCGAGCGTTGTAGGCCAGCTCGGCCGGGCTGCCGACATCCGTGTAGTCGCTGCCGACGATGACGACGGCGTCGCAGCGAGCCTCGACCGCCTTGTAGCGACGCACGATGGTCGCGAGCGCCGCCTCCGGATCTGCGCGGACGTCGTCGTAGGTGACACCGACGCAGTCCTCGTACGGCAGATCGACGCCGTCGTGGGCCAGCAGCATCTCGAGCACGTAGTCCGGCTCGGCGGTGGAGCGGGCGATCGCCCGGAAGACTCCGACGCGGGGCGTTGCGCGCGAGAGGGTGTCGAGCACGCCCAGAGCGATCGTGGACTTGCCCGAGTGTCCTTCGGCCGACGTGATGAAGATGCTCTGCGCCACCGGTTCAGCCTACGGGGCGAGGTCGCCGGCACGGCGGTCGGAGCTTCGATGCGTCCCCGGGAATGGAAAGACTCTCCGCGCACCCGGCAGAGCCTGGTTACCCTTGCTACGTTTCCGTCCTGGGGGAGTTGGCCTGGATACCGCCGCGCGGAGAGCTGAGAGCAGTCTAACAACGGCCGACGGGACATTCGAATCCGCTCCCGCACCCATACGGGATCAGGCACTTCCCAGGAGCCGACTCGTCCCGCGCGGGATACGATCGAAGAACTGGGGCGAGGTCGCCCTTCACGACGGATGCGAGGGGGTCGCATGAAGCAGGCCGCGATGACGGATGCGGCGGCTCCCGCTTCAGGGACGACCGCGACTCTCATGTCGCCCGGGGAGATGAACGGTCAGCGTTTCGAGCGCGCGATCAGCGGCATCCTCGACTCCATCGGCAAGGTGATCGACGGCAAGCCGGAGGCCGTGCGCAGCGCGGTCGTCACCCTCCTCGCCGAGGGCCACCTGCTCATCGAAGACGTGCCGGGCGTCGGCAAGACCATGCTCGCCCGCGCCCTCGCCGCAACCATCGACGCCACCGTTCGTCGCATCCAGTTCACGCCCGACCTGCTGCCGGGAGACGTCACCGGGGTCAGTGTGTTCAATCCCGTTGATCGCGAGTTCGAGTTCAAGGCCGGCGCGATCTTCGCGCACATCGTGATCGCCGACGAGATCAACCGCTCATCCCCCAAGACCCAGTCGGCGCTGCTCGAGGCCATGGAGGAGGGTCAGGTCACGGTCGACGGCCAGACGCACCTGCTGCCGGAGCCTTTCCTCGTCGTGGCGACCCAGAACCCGCTCGAGATGGAGGGGACGTACGCCCTCCCCGAGGCGCAGCGCGATCGCTTCATGATGCGCATCTCGATGGGCTACCCGGATGCTCGGAGCGAGGCCCTCATGCTTCGGCAGCGGGACACCGTCAACCCCCTCGAGCAGGTGGAGCCGGTGGTCACGGCCGCCGTCGTGTCGGACCTGATCGCCCACGCCCGGGCGGTGCACGTCTCCCCCGCGATCGAGGACTACGCCGTCGCCCTTTCGCAGGCGACCAGGACGCATCCGGACCTCCGGCTCGGGGCGAGCCCACGGGCGACGCTGCAGCTGGTCCGCGCCGCCAAGGTGTGGGCGGCACTGGACGGCCGCGCCTTCGTCATCCCCGATGACATCGCCGCGCTGCTCATCCCCGTCTTCTCGCACCGCCTCATTCCCACCCGCGCGGCGGTCGGCTCGCGGGCCCGCGGAGCGGGAGACACCGTGCCCGCCATCCTCGAGCGGATCGCCGCAACCGTCCGCGTGCCACTCGCCGCACGGCCATGAGACACATCTGGCCCCTCACGATCCGGGGAACCGGAGCCGTCGTGCTGGGCATCGCGTGCTTCATCCTCGCCGGCGAACTCGCCCTCCCTGTGCTGACGTACTTCGCGCTGCTGCTCTTCGTCGTCGTCGGCGTGAGCGTCGCATCCCTGTATTCGATGAAGCGGGGCGCGAGCGTCACCCGCGCCCTGTCGACGGATGTCGCGACCGTCGGCCGGGAGTCCACCGTGACCGCCTCCGCCGGCCTGCGCTCGGCCCTGCCCGTTCCGCCGGGGCTCTGGTCCGATGGACTGCCGAAGGCCCTCTCGGGCGAAGCGCACGGCACCTTCCCCGCACTTTCATCCGGACTGAGCGGCGGGGAGCGCTCCGTAGAGCTCTCGTACCGGATCACCGGGGTGTCCCGCGGCGTCCACGCGATCGGCCCCCTGACGATCACCTCGACCGACCCCTTCGGCTTCGCGCGGCGCCGGCTCGTTCTCGGCAGCCGCACGCCGGTCACGATCGTCCCCTCGGTCGCCGAGCTGCCGCCGCTCTCCAGCGCGGCGGGAGAGGTCGGCGGTTCACTGCACTCCGCGACCACCCAGCTCGGGCAGGGCGCGGACAACCTCATCGCGCGGCCGTATGCACCCGGCGATTCCATGCGCCGCATCCACTGGCGTGCGACCGCGCACCGCGATCAGCTCATGGTCCGCCAGGAGGAGCAGGAGTCGACGCCGGAGGCGACCGTCGTGCTCGACCGCGGGGTGCTCCGGTGGTCGAACGACGCCCTGCGGGCACCGGGCACCGATCCGGCGTTCGAAGCGGCCGTCTCGGCCTGCGTTTCGGTGACCGCGCGGCTCGCCAAGGAGGGCTACACCGTCGAGGTGATCGACAGCGACGGCACCGCGCTCTCCGATCCGCTCGACGGGGATGCGGACATCGACACGCTGCTCGCCCGCTTCGCGACGGTCACCGCACGCCGCGACGATCACCTGGCCCGGCTCACGGCGCTGTTCGCCGGCGTGACGACCGGTCCCGTCATCTTGATCGTCGGGCGGCTGGACCCCCAGGACGCCGAGGCCCTCGCGCCGCTGGCGCACCACTCGACGCTTCCGATCCTGCTCGCGGCCGCACCGCGCGCGGGAGCGCTCGAGCGGGCCACCGAAGCCGGCTGGCGCTGCGCCGAGCTCGAGGCGGACGGAGATCTCGCCAACGTCTGGTCTCGAGTCGGACGGGGGTCGAACCGTGTCTTCGCGTGAGGCCGTCGCCCCGGTGCGCCGCGGACCCGACGTCGCCCTGACGATCGGCGCCGCTCTCACCCTGCTCGCCGCGCTCATCCCTCTGCTGCGCGTCGTGGCGCCGGGATGGTGGTTCGCGGGGACGCTGCTGATGGTGGCGCTCATCTTCGCCGCGGGGTACGTCGCACGTCGGTTCGCTCTGCCCGCTGTCGCCGTGACGCTCATCGAGGCCGGAGTCTGGCTCGTGCTGCTCACGCTCCTGTTCGGGCGCAGCACCGCTCTGCTCGGCGTGATCCCGACGCCGGCGACCTTCCGCAGCGTTCCTCCGCTGCTCGAGGCGGCGGCGCAGGAGATCGCGCTCGGAGCGGCCCCGCTGGCCGCCGGCGTACCGCTCTCGTTCATGACCATCGCGGCCGTCGGCGTGCTCGCGATGGTCATCGATCACGTCGTGCTCACCGCGCGGATGCCGCTGCTCGCGGCCGTCGGGCTGATCGCCGTCTCGCTCATTCCGGCGATCGCCGTGCCCGGTGAGGTGGAGGTCACGTCATTCGTCCTGCTGGCCGCCGGCATCCTGTTCCTGCTGCGCGCGGAGACGCGCACGCGGGAGGCCGGCCGCGTGCAGTCGAGCACCGCTCCGAGCGGCGTCTCGGCCGTCGCATCCGGCATCGGCGCGATCGCGGTCGTCGTCGCCATAGCGGCCACGCCGCTGCTTCCGGTGGCGGAGGCGCAGCCGGGTGCCGGCTTCGCGCCGCGCGGCAATTCCATCGATCCATCGCTCGAGCTGGGCAGCGATCTGCGCCAGCCCAGGGAATCGGAAGTGCTGCGTGTGCGCACCGACGCCTCCACCACCCCCTATCTGCGTGCCGCGACGCTGTCGGAGTTCACCGGACGCGTCTGGCTTCCCGACGTCGGCGGCACGACGCCGCTGGAAGACGGGCTCGAAGAAGTCGACGTGAACGATGACGTGCGGGTCACCGAGTACACGACCTCCGTCGAGATCGTCGACCTGACCAGTCGCTGGCTGCCCATCTCGTATCCGGCGGTCCAGGTCGACGGGCTCGAGGGCACCTGGGCGGCGATGATGGAGAACCGCACCGTCGTCAGCGAGGAGTTCGCGTCGAACAGGCAGACCTACGAGGTCGTGACGCATCTCCCGCGCCCGACGCTCGAGCAGGTCCGTGGCGCCGAGGCGGAGCTGGGCATCGCACCGGATCACACCAAATCCGTCCCCGCGCAGGTGCCGGCCATCGTCGTCGACCTCGCCCGCCAAGTGACCGCGGGCACCACCACCGACTACGACGCGCTCGTCGCCCTGCAGCGCTGGTTCCGCGGCGGCGAGTTCACTTACTCCCTCGACGCGCCCGTCGACGACTCGTTCGACGGCACGGGGCTGCAGGCGATGGCGGAGTTCCTCGAAGTGAAGTCCGGATACTGCGTCCACTTCGCATCGACCTTCGCCCTGATGGCGCGCGTGCTCGAGATGCCCTCGCGTGTCGTCGTCGGATACCTGCCCGGCACATCGACGGGAGAATCGGTCGACGGCGAGACCGTGTTCTCCGTCATGAGCTCGCAGCTGCACGCATGGCCGGAGGTGCACTTCGAGGGAATCGGCTGGGTGCCCTTCGAGCCGACGACCGGGCTGGGGGTCCCGACCACCTTCGCCCCGGCATCCGTGCCGGTGACGCCCGACGGCACCGACGTCGAGCCCCAGAACGCGGACGGCGCCACCCCCGCGCCCACCTCATCGATCCCTCCCGGCGAGCCGGGCGGTCCGCCGCTGGTCGGCTCCTCGGGCGTCGAGACGGCCCCGTTCGATCCACTGCCGATTCTCGCCGCCGCGCTCGTCATCGCCCTGCTGCTGGCCGTCCCCGGAGTGTTCCGCGAGGTGCGCAGGCGCACCCAGATCGCCGCGGCGCGCGCCGGTGACGCCGGCGCGGCGTGGCGGGAGCTGCAGGAGACCGCGCTCGACATGGGCATCGCGGTCCCGGCGAGCGAGAGTCCGCGCGCGCTCGGGAAACGGCTGGTGGGCGCACACGGCGCACCGCCGGATGCCGTCGCGGCACTCGTCGAGGGCATCGAGCGATCGAGCTACGCGCGCAACGGCAATCACCAGTTCGGCCACGGTCCGCAGCTCGCGGATGCCGCCATCGCCGCCCGCGTCGGAATGATGACGGCGGCCGACGGTCGTCACCGCCTGCTCGCGATCGCCGCACCTCGCTCACTCCTCATCCGCCCCGGCTCGGTCTACGCCGATGGTTCGATGACCCCCGCCGCATCGAGATAGGATGACGGAGGCTCTTTGAGCCGTGGAGGATTCGCCTAGTGGCCTATGGCGCACGCTTGGAAAGCGTGTTGAGTGAAAGCTCTCAGGGGTTCGAATCCCCTATCCTCCGCTCCCCCGATCCCAGTGTTCGCAAGGGATTTCGCGCGACTTCGAATTGCGTGGCACACCTACTGGCACAGTTAAGGCCGATTTCGGCTCTCTGAGAGGCCCGAAATCCGCGATTTCTTGCGGGCTGGAAGCGAGCCTGTTGCGACATGGCGGCGTCATGACACAACAGGAGCTAGCGGTTTTCGGACATGCCACCACGGTGTGTGATGAGAGCCCGCCTTCTCCGAGGCCGAGAGTGTAGCGATCGAGCGTGGCTGCGTTCCGGGCTTTCGCGGCATAGCCTCGGCCCTTCGCTTCGCTCGGGGCCTGCGGTATTCCACGTCCCGAAACTCCGCCCCGCTCGTTCGCTGGTTCGGCGGATGTTCGGAGAAGGCGAGAACTGCCTGGGGTCTTAGGTCGCCGTCAAGGTGGTCTCACCGGCGGGCGTCGGGGCGAGCAACTGGCCAACCAGATCGGCGGCGCCACGTTGCAGGGTACGCACCGCGTGCGAGTAAGTGTTGAGCGTGGTTTGGATGTCGGCATGGCCGAGCCGCTCAGAGACGATCTTCGGGTGGACGCCGGCACGCAGCAGCAGAGTGGCGTGCGTGTGCCGGAGCTCGTGCAGGTGCAGCCGGTCGAGGTCGGGATGCGCGTCTCCGGCTTTGTTGACCCGCTCACGCCACTGCCTCGAGAACTGCGTCGGGTTGTGCGGCCGCCCATAGCGGTTGCAGAAGATCAGCTGCTCGCCCCTCGCGAGCTCTGGCTCAACAGCACGCAGGAGATCCCGCTTGGTCCGCAACGCCTCTGCGAGCCGCGTGTCGATGTCGACGTTCCGCACTCGGCCGCTCTTGGTCTGCCTGAAGTCGATGATCGGCTTCTTCCCGGCTTCCTTCACGTACGACATCGCGCGAGCGATCGTGATCACGTTGTTCTCGAGGTCTACGTCCTTCCAGCGCAAGCCGAGGATCTCACCGCGGCGCATGCCGGTCCCCAGCAAGGTGAGCCACGCCAGCCAGAGGTAGTCACCGGTCGACTGGGACCACTCGAGGAACAGTCGTGCATCCTCCGCAGACCAGGTCATCATTTCGGGTGGCGCCGCCTCGATCTTCGTCGGCGGCGATGCCCGTTTTGCGGGGTTGAGTCGTATCAGGCCATCCTCGAGCGCATGCTGCAGAACTTGCGAGACCAGCACGTGCACGTGGCGGACGGTGGCCGGCCCTAGCGGTTCGCCGACGTGTCCGCGGTCCTTCCGGCCGTTCCTCTCGAGCTGTCGGTAGTAGCGGTTGAGCTGATCCTTCGTGATGTCGCTCAGAGGCGTACGGCCGAGCGGGCTGGCCTCGACGTGCACGCGGTAGTGCTTCCGGTACCCGGCGAGCGTTGTCGCACGCACGCGGAGGCCGTCGAAGTACTTCTCCGCGTAGAAGTTCAAAGTCTCGCGCGTGACCTCCACGTGACTCCCCCGCCGGATGTCGACCTGGACCTCAGCCAGCGCCTCCCGCGCCTCGCGCTCCGTCTCGAATCCACGGCGGAACCGACGAACGAACTCTCCATCCGGTCGAACGACCCAGTACGCGATGCGGAACCGCGTCTCGTCGGACGGTGTGGCGTATGGCGAGACCGTTCCCTCGTGGTTGACACGTCGAGCCATGACTTCGCCCTTCAGTTGATGGACGGTCCGCTCGCGGCGGCCCTATCGGTGACCGGGCCCGTGGCGTCGGCGTCGGGAAGCCGTAGCCCCGAGGCAAGGCCGTCCATGCGCGCTCGGTTCATCAGACGCGTCGCCGTGCTCTGACTCACGCCTATAGAATCGGCGACCGCCTTGAGGGGCGGCAGGCTGACCGCAACGGCGAGGCGATACGTGGTCGCTGCATCCGCCACGTTCTGCTCGGCGGTCCGACCCGTTCGCTTACGCATCCGATCAAGATACGCCGCCCCCGACGTTGCGGAGTTGGATCCATCGGCGACTGTGGAAACCATGAGGCCGGTGGCCTGCACCACAGCCTGTACGCGAACCTCGCGCAGGGTCAGGCTCGTCACCTCGTCTCCCACTCCCTCACGACCCACTGTGACCAGGTCCGCCGCACTGCGTCCCAGCTTCGGGTCGAAGACCACCTGAACTTGAATCGTCCCTGGCACTCCGGGCTCGCCTCGCAGTACCCCTGTCCACCGGCGAGGGACGCTCACGCCGTTACCCAGCTGGATGCGCTCAGGGCTGACGTCGGTCGTCTCGAGCTTCACCATGCCGCCAGTATCTCAGGCGTTCAAACGCTGGACAAGGCATGACATGACGCATTCATGACACAAATGGCTCACACCGTGCTACCGTGTGGGCTATCGCTGACATAGGTGGCTCGGGAAGGGGCGAATCATGAACCGGTCAGAGAACTCACTAGCACTGACGTATAAGGACGCAGCGGTGCTCGTCGGCGTGGAGTACCGAACGATCAGGGCCGGGGTGGAGCGCGGGACGATCCCCACCATTCAGCTCGGGCCGCGTCGAATGATTCCGCGCGCCGGCCTGCTGAGGGCGTTCGGCGTCGATTCCTGATCAAGCCGAATTCGACATCGTGGTCGACGCCCGGCTGCCCGCCGAGTGGCTGGGAAGCATCCGCATCGACGACCTCAGCGATCGCGCGTTCCGGATCCTCGCCGGCGCCCTCATGTGGTGCAACGGCCAGGGAACCGATGGATCGATACCGGCTCGCTACACGAGGTATCTCCATCCCGACGGCGATGATCAAGCCGCGTTTGACGAGCTCGTGGGGGCGGGTTTCTGGACACGCGTTGAGGACGGCTACTTCCTGGAGGGTTGGTCGACCGATCTGCGACAGTCCACCGCAGCAGAAGTGGAACGCTACCGAGAGTCGTCACGGCTGAGACAGAAGGCATACCGCGACCGACGTCGAGTTGCCCGGGCGAGCGACGCCCCTTCGCCTCTCCATGACCCGATGAGCACGCATGACGTGACGCGTGACGGAGCGCATGACGTCACGGCAAACGTAGGCTCAGGCTCCTTAACCGCCGTAGAGGAAGGAAGCGCCTACGCGACGGGTAACGTCACGCGTAACGCGGACTCTCCCTTCTGCCGGAAACATCCCCACGGGACCACTGAGCCGTGCGGTGCGTGCGCTCGCGCCCGCGTGGCGCTGGCGGCCCGCCACAGCACGATTCCGGGACTCGGGTGGGACTGCTCGAGCGACGGCCACAAGCTGGTGATCGACGGGACCTGCGCAGTGTGCGACCATCGTCCACTTTCGCATCTGGCCTAATGCGACCGCCGCCGCCCGACGCAGGTTGAGCCAGTAGGCAGTGTGAGGGGGTCATCGTGCGGCGACCGCTCACGGATCCCTACCCGGGCACCGGTGGCGGATAGTTGAGAATCGTCTCGTAGAGCGGTCGCTGATCGATCCTGTACGAAAAGACACCGACGATGAAGGCACAGCGCATGCATCCAATCTCACTCGAAGAGAGTGGGATCGCTGGTGAGCGCGACGTATGCCCAGACGTCGAGTCCGAGTGTGCTCAGCGCCTCTTCGACGGATCTTCGGATGATGTCCTCTCCTGCGATGTTCCATTCGTCTCCGATGACGGTGAAGTCGACCTCCACGTACAACTTGTTTCCCACTTTGCCGGCCCGGACGAGGGGCTCCGGGAGCTCATGCGCCACGCGGACGCTTTCGATTGCAGCCGCGATCTTCTCCTTCAGCTCCTGCGATGGCGCGCCTTCAAGAAGTTCATTGAGGCCTGCGGACATGAGCCGGAAGGGGATGTAGGCCAACAACAAGCAAGAGACGAGAACGAGAGCGGGGTCGACGTAGTCGGCCACGTTCTGTAGCCCGGCCGCTGTGAGGAATGCCGCGGCAAGCGCGCCCACCAGCATCACGGTGCTCAGCACGGCGCCCGCCCGCCACTGGGCTGATTCAGCTACTACAAGATCCGATTTCGGTGCTCGACGCTTCAACCAGATCGCCATAGCGAAGCCTGCAGCGGCCGTTCCCGCGCCGTAGATCGCGATGATGACGGGGTCAACCGGCGATCCGCCCGCGCGGATGATCACGATGGCGTCGCCGGCGGCGTAGAGCAGCGTCCCCGCGATGGCAAGTCCTTGGATCAGGACGACGAATGGGGTGAGCGCATCCCGGCCGAAGGGAAAGCGCGAACTCGGGCCGGCGCGTGACGCAGTTGCCGCCCGCACAGATGCGATGGAGAGCAGCAGCCCGATACCCATGTACGCGCCGTCGAAAACGATGATCCGTGTGCCGGTGGTGACGCCGAGCATCAGCGCCGCAGCCGCGATGGCGAGCGAAACCCAGATGGAGACCCAGAGAGCGCTCCTTTCGGGGCCGGCAGAGTCTCCGGCCGCGTGTGCGACGGGGGGCCCGGTCTCGGGCAGCATCGCCTCTTCTCCTACCGAGAGTCGCGTTTCGCCTGCCGGCGTGCTCCCTGCGATCTGCTCGAGGCGTCGCGCTTCTGCCCGCCGGTCGTCTTCTGATGGCTGCGCGTGCGTCCTTCGTCGTTGATCGCACCGGTCGACGCGTTGAACGACTCGGGCCCGGTCCACTTCCCCTCGCGCGCCATCGCGAGCCGTTCGGCCTTGAGCAGCTCGGCTTGCTCGTGCGCGACCTCGGCGAGGCGCTCGGACACGCGCGCGAGCGCCTCTTCGAACGCCTCCGCGCGGAGACGATCCTTTCCGCCTTTAGGTCGGGCCGCGCCGCGTGACTTCGCGGCATTCACGCTCTTCGCCGCCGTCCGGCGGTAGTTCGTGACGTGCTTGTTGCGCGCTCGACGAACGCGCTTGTGCAGGGCGAGCAGCTCGTCCTCGTCGAGCGCGGCCAACCGTTCGGGCTCGATCTCCCGCATCAGGTCCAGCTCGCTCCGCTTGAGAACCCACAAGTACTCTTCCATCATGCCCATCCTTCGTGTTGATTCGGCTCTTGGGGGGCGTGCGCGTCGAAGTCGAACGCCGGAAGCTCAGAACGGCCAGATCAGCGGTACGTACCAGACCGCGACGACGAGGAAGAGCAGCGCCAGGGGAAGCCCGAGCTTCCAGTAGTCACCGAAGCGGTACCCACCGGGTTCCATCACCATCAGGTTCGCCGGGGTGGCGATGGGTGTGAGGAAGGACGCGGCTCCCGCGACGGTGAGCGCCATCATGAACGGCTGCACCGAGGCGCCGATGCTGACAGCCACTGAGATGGCGACGGGCGCGACGATCAGGACGGTGGCGGTGTTGCTGATCAGCTGTCCCAGCACAATCGTCAGCACGCAGATCGCGAGGAGTGCGACGTGGGGGCCTGACTCGCCGATCATGCTGGTCAGCCCATCCGCGATGAGGTCGGCTGTGCCGGTGGTCTGAAAGGCCGTCGACAGCGGGATCATGCCCGCCACGAGCACGACGGTGGTCCACGAGATCGAGCGGTACGCCTGGGCCCCTGTCATCGTTCTGCTGAGGACGAGGGCCGACGCGGCCAGGAGGCTTGCGACAGCGGGCGGGACGAGGCCGGTG
Source organism: Microbacterium sp. DT81.1 (assembly GCF_049844955.1). Classification (NCBI taxonomy): domain Bacteria; kingdom Bacillati; phylum Actinomycetota; class Actinomycetes; order Micrococcales; family Microbacteriaceae; genus Microbacterium; species Microbacterium sp. DT81.1. Next base: position 204,127 of record NZ_JBNCMA010000004.1, on the reverse strand, counting down.
GCGAGCAGGATGACCATGACGATCAGGATGCCGATGGCGCGCTTGGCGCCCTTGCCCAAGGGCACGCCGCGGCGCAGGGTCGCGGGGTCGTCGACGACCAGGACGTCCCGGCCGCGAGTGTGCTTGGTCAGGTCGTCCCACGCTCCCTGCAGAAGAAGTGCGTCTCCGGCCCGCAGGTGCACGTCCGCCCCTTGCAGTCGTTCCTCGGCGCGTCGAGCGCCCAGGATGACGAGATCTCCGCTCGGGGTGGTCATCCCCGGGAATACGTGCATCCCGATCAGGGGCGACCGGGGCGGTACGACGACCTCGGTGATGCCGCGAATGGGGCCGAGGAGTGTCGCCGTGTCGGCCGTCACCGCGTACTGCGAGCGGAGGGCGCTGGCGAGGAGGCGGAGGTCGGGGGGCATCGTCGGGGCCGGGCGCACCGGCAGCAGCATTCGTCCGAACAGCACGACGATGAGGATCGTGCCGACGACGAGCGGAATCCCGACCAGCCCGAACTCGAAGAATCCGAAGGCGCGACCGCCGTTATCCGTGGCGAAGTCCGAGACGATGATGTTGACCGGTGTTCCGGTGAGGGCCAGCATCGAGCCGGCGTGCGCGGCGAAGGCGAGGGGAAGCAGCATCCGCGACATCGCTATACCCGCGCGGGTGGCGACCACGACGACCAGGGGCAGGAGAGCCGCGACAGCGCCGTTGACGCTGATCAGCGCGGTGAGAACCGCGACGAGCAGACACACGACGATGAGCAGGATGACGGGCTTGGTGCCCGCCCGTGCGATGACCTTCTGGCCGGCCCAGGTCGTCACTCCCGTGGCGTCCAGCGACTCGCTGACAACGAAGAGGGAGGCGATGAAGATCACGGTGGGATCGCCGAACCCGGCCAGGGCCTGAGGCAGCGTGAGCACGCCGGTGAAGAAGAGTGCTAATGAGACGCCGATGGCGACGATGCCGAGAGGGAGCCTGTTGCTCATGAAGGCGACGACCGCGAGCGCGAGGATGCCCAGTGTGGCGACGATCGGGTCCATGGCGCTCGGCTCTCGGCTCGTGTCTCGATCGGCGGAGTCAGGTCAGCGCCGAGGCGCCGTCCGCGATCCGGTCCGGCGCCGTGAGCGTCACCGGGGCGCCACGGAGGCGGCGCAGCGCGCGAAGCTGGGCATTGAGGTCCCACGGCCCAAAAAGCAGCATGTCGACGGGATGCCACAGAGCGATCCAGCCGACGATGATGAGGCCTTCTATGAAGAACCGCTGAAGCGAGTCGGCGCTCGTGGAAGTCGTAGAGAGAGCAGCGGCAGCGGCGAGACAGACAGCGAGGAAGACCACTCCGATGGCGAGTTCCTTCAGCCCGCGGGTCCAGACGCGCCGCCGCTGCGTGCGGGCATCGCGGATGCGCTCGTCCCAGTAGCCCTCCAGCGCCGTCTGGATCTGATCGACGTCGTGATCCGCGGGTTCGCTCACCCGCACCGCAATGGAAGGGTTTGGATGCCGCCGGACGCTGCGGTCGTGGAGCATCCGCTCGAGGATGCGCTCGGCGCCCGCGTCGCGGGCGTACCGCCCGAGGAAGGGATCCGCTTCTGCTGCGGTGAACAGCTCGGCCGTTTCCCGTACGTCGATGTCGATCACTTAGCGCTCGACTTCCCGTAGCGCGCGGCCGCGGCGAGAAGAGTCCGCGCACCGAAGCCGGTCGCCCCTTTTGGTCGCCACGCGTCGTCGGTGTCGGACTGCATCGTGCCCGCGATGTCGACGTGCGCCCACGGGGTGCCGGATGCGAAGTGCTCGAGGAAGAGCGCGGCCGTGATCGCACCGGCGTAGGGACCGCCGAGGTTGGCGATGTCGGCGATGTCGGAGTCGAGCTGCTTACGGTACTTCTGCTCCAGCGGCATCCGCCACAGCGGTTCATCGCTTTCCGCCGACGCCGCGATCACCGCGTCCACCAGGGCGTCGTCGTTCGAGAAGACGGGGGCCATCGCCTGCCCGAGCGCCATGAGGGCGGCGCCTGTGAGCGTCGCGATATCGATGATCGCGTCCACCCCAGCCTCGTTGGCGAGGTCGAAGGCATCCGACATGACGAGCCGGCCCTCGGCATCCGTGTTCTTCACCTCGATGGTCGTGCCGCCGTGCGTGGTGAGGACGTCGCCGAGCTTGTAAGACGAGCCGGAGGGCATGTTGTCGGTGCACATCAGCCATCCGGTTACCCGCGCTTGCACCCCCGTGTCGCGGAATCCGGTGAAGGCGCCGAGGACGGCGGCCGCGCCTCCCATGTCCATCTTCATGAGCAGGTGCATGGGGTCGGAGGGCTTCAGGCTGATGCCGCCCGAGTCGTACATGATCCCCTTGCCGATCAGCCCCAGATGCCGGGCTGCCGCCCCTGCGGGATCGTAGGAGAGCCGGATCATTCGTGGCTCCTCCGCGCTGCCCTGGTTGACGCCGAGAAGCCCTCCGCACCCGAGGTCGGTGAGCGCAGACTTGTCGAAGAGCGTCACGTCGAAGCCGAACCGCTCCCCGAGCGTCTGGGCGATCCTGCCCATGTCGGTGGCGGTCAGGTGACCCGGCGGGGTGTTCGCGAGGTCCCGCGCGATGATGCTCGCGCGCGCTGCTACGGCACTGGCATCGATTGCCTCTGTGACGGCCGGCGCGTCCCCTCCGGCGAGCTGGATGGTCACGGCGGTGAGCGGCTCGTCCGCGGGCTTGGACTTCAACGGTGTGTAGCGGTACCGCGCCAGCAGGGCACCCTCGCTGGCGGCACGGGCGACCTCGCTGTCGGGAAGATCGCCGTGATCCGGAATGACGAGCGCGATCCGGGAACGACGAGACGCGCTGCGGGCCATTGCGGCAGCTGCGTCGCGGACGGCATTCACCGTGAGCTTCGCCCGGTCACCTAATCCGACCGCCACCCGATCGGGGCCATCGGCAGCGGGAAGGACCAGGGTGGAGCCGGCCTTGCCATCGAATCCGGAGCGCCTGAGCGCTTCGCGCGTGAGTCCGAGTTCGGGGGTCGGGTCCTGGTCGGCGAAGACGGCGTAGCCCACGGCATCCGGGACAGGCTCGGTCAGGGAGTCATGCAGCGACCGCGCAGATACGCTCACCGCCTCCAGCGCTTCGAGGCCTGGCAGCGCGGTGAAGTCCATGCCCGGTCGTGTGTCGATGCGCTGGGTCATGGACGTGCGCCCTCTTCTTCTCTATCTGTTTCGGCGGCCGCGATCGGGTTCAGCGGAATCGCCTCGTCCACGTCTTCGTTGTCGTCGGGCTCCACCGACGACGGCAGTTCGCCCGCGATTCGGCCGGGCATCCGGGTCGCGGGAACGATGGCGAGCAGCGCGAGCGCGGCCAGGCCGAGGAGGGAGATCTGGAGTGCGCGAAGGCGGGCCTCCTCATTGATCGCGATCGCGGCATCCATTTCTGCCGGTGAGGCGCTTGTCCCCCCGAGAACCGACTCGAGCTGGCTGTTGGTGAGGAAGTCGGCCTCGTTGATGTTCACCTCGGCGATCAGCTCGCTCGAGATCTCCGGATGCTCGATGGCCGAGGTCGCGAGCGTCGAGGCGAGTATGCCGACCGCGAACGCGCTCGCGACCGCGATACCGATCGACCCCGACAGGTTGTGCACGAGCCCGCGCCACGCGCCGACGTCGCCCGCCAGTTGCTTGGGCGCGGCGGAGAGCAGCGTGTTGAAGACCAGGGCGACGATCGACCCCTGCCCCAAACCCAGCAGGATCAAGCCGACGACGATGAAGAACTGGCCCCAGTCGCCACGGACTGTGAAGGCGATCAGCGTGAGCGCGCCGGCGACGACGACGAAGCCCACGGATCCGAGTACGCGCGGCGGGCACACCTTGTAGAGGTAGGCGACGAACGTCGAGGCAAGGAAGATCGACAGCGTGTACGGGATGATCGAGAACGACGTCTGGATGCCGGAGAGTCCCTGGACGACCTGCATGTAGAGCGGGATGAGGAAGTTCGCCGCGGTGCCGACGAACAGCATGATCGCCATGCAGGCGGTTATTGCCAGCTCGCTGCGGGTGGCGAGCACGCGCAGGTCGAAGATCCGCGATTTGTGCTGGCGCTGCCGCCGCAGCAACCACACGAAGAAGATCTGCCCCACGATGACGCCGACAATGATCAGCAGGGGGGCGGGAGACACGCCCAGCACAGTGAACGGCGCCTGCGATGTGGCAAGCCATATGCCCCACGAGTTGAGGCCCGAGAAGCCGAAGCTGAGCAGAATGATCGCGGTCGCCGCCAGCAGGGCGCCGGTCCAGTCGATGGCGAGGTTCCGCTGCGCGGGCACCTTGGGGACGCGGAAACTGAGCAACAGGTTGATCGCACCCAGGACGACCATGAGCGCGAACGACCATCGCCACCCGATGGTCTCGGCGAAGAGCCCGGCGATGAGAAGTGCCAGCACGCCGGCGAGGGGAATGGCGGCGGCCAGTAGCCCGATCGCCTTCGCCTGACGATCGCCGTGGTAGTTGGTGGCGATGAATACGGTCAGCGCCGGTGCGATGAGCGCGATCACCGCACCCGATGACGCCTGCGCGATGAAGAGCATCGCCGGGCTGAGGCTCAGGGCCACGCCGGCCATCGCCGCTGCATGAATGGCAACCGCAATTTGGAAGACCCGTCTCGTGCCGAATCGCGACCCGACCTTCGCCCCCAGCAGGATGAACGCCGCCATCGCGAACGTGCCCGCCGTGATGGCCGTTCCGACCGACGTCGCCGGCGTGTCCAGATCGGTCGTGATGCCCGCCATCGACACGGTGAGCGCGTTGACCGCGAACGACGCCTGCACCTGAGTGAGCACGACCACGATCAGCGGAAGCCAAGAGGACTTTTCCTCGGTGGAGACGGACGCGGCATGCGTCATCGTCACTCCCTTCGCTCGGCGAGAAGCGGCGACCGGGCCCGCGCGACGCGACAGAGGAGTCGACCGCGCGACAGTCGAACTGGTCGCGGTGCTCGGAGTCTATGGGCCCGCGGTAGCATTCGCTAGAGAAACTAGTGAAAGAGGCGAGGTGGTCCTGCCGTGCTGGATCCGTGGGCCCTTCTCCTGTTGCTGAGCCATGTGATTGTGGGTTTCGTCGCTGCCGTCGCCGTCTCTGTGAACCGGCGACCGGCCAGCGCGATCGCGTGGATCTTGACGATCATCTTCATACCCTTCCTCGGCCTGCTTGCCTTTCTGCTGATCGGCGTCGGGCGCCTGCCGAGGCGACGACGGGCGATCCAGCAGCACGTCTCTGAGCTGATGGCCGCACGATCCGATGTGCTCGCCCTCCGCATCGCGCCGACTCGTCCGTCCTGGCTGTCCTTCGCCGTCCAGCTGAACGAGAACCTCGGCGCCCTGCCGATGCTGTCAGGCAACGCCGCGCATCTGATCGAGGGATACGAGGAGTCCATCGCTGCCATGGTCGATGACATCGACGGAGCCGAAGAGTATGTGCATGTCGAGTTCTACATCCTTGTGCTCGACGGGACCACGCGGTCGTTCTTCGACGCTCTCGCACGAGCGACGGCTCGCGGCGTCCCGGTGCGAGTGCTGTCCGACCACGTCGCCGGCTTCCTCTCGCCCTATCGCAAAGAAACCCGGGTTGCCCTGCGCGAGATGGGCGCAGAATGGCACCCCATGCTCCCCCTCCGTCCCCTCAGCGGGCAGTGGCAGCGTCCGGACCTCCGCAATCACCGGAAGCTCCTGGTGGTTGACGGCGTGGTCGGCCACACCGGTTCCCAGAACCTCATCGACGACAGCTACCACAAGCCGATCAGCGCACGACGAGGACTGCACTGGAAGGAGCTCATGGTGCGCCTGGAGGGACCCGTGGTGGCCGAGCTGGACGCGGTGTTCGTCACCGACTGGTTCAGCGAAACGGGGAAGCTTCTTCCCCTGGTCGGACACCCGGAGGCGGCGATACCGGACGCGGGCGCGCCGCATGCCGGCAAACATGCCGTCATCGACGCGCAGGTCGTGCCCAGCGGCCCGAGCTTCGAAAACGACAACAACCTCAAGCTCTTCGTGCTGCTCATCCAGAGCGCGCAGCAGCGCGTCAGTATCACCAGCCCATACTTCGTTCCCGAGGAGTCGACGCTGCTCGCCATCCTCACCGCCGCCGCCCGCGGGGTCGACGTGGAACTGTTCGTCTCCGCGATCGGCGACCAGTTCCTCGTGTATCACGCGCAGCGCTCCTACTACGAGGTGCTGCTTCGGGCCGGTGTCGCGATCTACCTCTACCGTGAGCCGACGGTGCTGCACTCCAAGCACTTCAGCATCGACGACGACGTCGCGGTCATCGGCACGAGCAACATGGACATCCGCTCATTCAGCCTCAACATGGAGCTCTCGCTGCTCGTTCGGGGGCGCGCGTTCGTCGATCGCATGAGAGCGGTTGAGGACAGCTACCGGGCGAACAGCGACGCGCTCACCCTCGCGGACTGGTCCCGTCGACCGCTCCGTGCAAAGGTCCGTGACAACCTCGCGCGCCTGACATCGTCCCTGCAGTGACATCGCGGACTCGGGGGTGCGGTCAGCTCAGAACGACGACGAATCCCAGGACGGCGCTGACCAGAGACAGGATGCCGAGCACCACCGACGGAGCCGGATTCTCCTTGCGACGCAGGTGGACCACGCTCGCCCCCGCCATCAGCAGCGCGAGCGCGCTCGCGGCCATCGGCGTCAAGATGGGAACGATGCCAGTGAGCAGGGGAAGGATCAGTCCCACCGCACCGGCGATTTCGGCGGCCGCGATCAGTTTGATCCCGGCATCCGAGAACTCCTCCGTCCACGTCATTCCCGCAGAGTGCAGGGCGGACTTGGGCCGAAACAGCTTCATCGACCCTGCGGCCAGGAAGACGAGGGCGAGAAGAGCGTTGATGATCCAGAGCGCGACAAGCATGGGCGATTCCTTCTGGGTTACTGTTTGTTAGTAGCCCCATGATCTGTGATCCCAGGAGTGCTTACAAAAGGCACATCCGTGTGCGCCGCGAACATCGAAGGAACCAACGGTGAGCATCCCCGTCGACAAACCCGAACCGAAGTCCCCCTACGAGAGCACCTGCGAAGGCGCGCCCTCATCGCGCGACGGGCGCGCGGTCCGGAATGTCCTCGATCGCGTCGGCGACAAGTGGTCGCTGCTGATCATCGTGACGCTGCAGGGCGGCCGGCTGAGGTTCAGCGAGCTTCAACGGCACATCCCCGGGATCTCTCAACGAATGCTCACCCTCACGCTGCGCGGGCTCGAGCGCGACGGGCTCCTCACACGCACCGTGCACGCCGAAGTGCCGCCGCGAGTCGAGTACGACCTCACCTCTATCGGCCGCACCTTGATCGAACCCTCCCGCGCCCTCGCCGACTGGGCAATCGCCCACTACGCGACGATCGAACAAGCACGCGTGGAATACGACACGGACGCCTGACCCCGAATAGCAGAGCTCGTGATCGAGTTCCAGCCGCGCTGCGGCACCGCTTCCGTTGCGTGCCCGTCAATGGATCCCTAAGCGGGCAGCGCCAACGAGTTTCGTGGTGACGGAAACCCGCGAGCCGGTCCTCAGCCGAGCCGCCCCCGGAATCGCATCGCGTCGGCGCGATGTGTGCTGCCGTTGCCGGCTCACGCCTCGGTAAACCCGATCGTGCAAATGCCCCGACGCGGCTGCTCCTGTGAACGTCGAGGCTCGCAGCTTAGGACGACTCGCAGCGGACCTAGAGAACGTCGCTCGCGAACTCAACGAGTCGCAACCCAGGACCAACGGAGAAGAGAAAGCGCAATGCACGCAGGCACTCTTCAGTGGCACGTCTCAATCCGTTGCTCTGTCTGGTCTCGCGTGACAACCTCGTTACATGGCTCGTGGCCGTCGGGATGCCAAGCGCCAAGCGGCGCAAGCAAGGGAACAGTCGGACCGTCAGCGCGCGATCGAGGAGCATCGCGCAGATGAGGAGCGGGCCGCTCGCGAACGTCAATTGATCAAGCGTTGGGGTAGCGCGCATGGTGGTCTGAACCGGCTCGGATCGCTCTCGAAGGAGTTGGACCGCCTCCACCGCCAGGAAGCCCGCCTCCTTGCCGAACGGGACGAACTCGTGAATGTCCTTCGGATAAGCGGGCAGAGCTGGAGCGTGCTCAGCGCCTGCACCAAGGTCAGCCGCCAGGCGTTAATGAAGCGAACCGAGAAAGTCCGGACAAACCCGAAGATGGCTCCCCGGTCGAACGGTTGACTGGGCACGATGCAGACCCTGCACGACCGCGAGAGCGGGTACCCGAAAGCTCCCACGGGAAGTGCTGTCGGAACGACCCGCTTGCGGGGATTGAGATGGAGGACACTCCACGGTGAACCCTCGCGGCGCTGGATCTGACCCCGCTTCTTCGAGAGGGCGGGAGCAAGCGGTGGGGTTTCAGCGATCGCGGGGGACGCGCCCTTCGGGGATTCGTTCGAGTCGGTTCCAGCCACGCCATCCGCGTTGTTCGAGGATTGCCAGAAGCTGTCGAGCGACCGGTGCTGACTCGGTCATGGCTGCATCCAGCAGGGCCGTGAGAGGGTCCCTTTGTTCGGCGGCGCCGATCTGCAGTTCGCCGCTCTGGACTGCGCGCAGGCGGAGGTGCTCGACGAGGTCGGCGAGTTCGACGACTCGGGGATCGTCCGGCGGCCATTCCGGGGCGGAGCTGAGGAGGCGATAGAGCCGCGTCATGTCGGGGTCGTCGTCGAGCAGGCGGTTCTTCTCGGCGATCACGGGGTCGATGCTGAGCGGGTCCTGCGCGGCGAGCATGATCCAAGCGTCCCGCTCGAGCTCGATGTATGCCTCGCCGACGCCGAGCCCGCGCAGCCGGTCCAGGTAGTTCAAGACGACCTGGGGAAGGGCCAGGTGATCGCCTGCAGCGAGCTGGGCGATCCGTGTGCGGTGGCTCTGCAGGCGACGGATGTCGGCGCTCAAGCCCTCATCGATCTCCCCGACGGCGCGGGCGAACTCGTCCGGGTCGGCGTCGAGGAGTTCCTGCACACGGGCGAGGGGGACGCCTGCGTCGGCAAGCACGCGGATCCGGATAAGCCGCACCACCGCGGCAGTGTTATAGCTGCGGTAGCCGGAGTGGTCGCGTTCGGGCTCGGCGAGTAGGCCGATCTGGTGATAGTGCCGGACTGTTCGCACCGTCACGCCGGCGTAGGAGGCCAGTTGGCTGATCGTGAGCATGGGGTCCAGACTGCCTCAACCGGCGACGCCGCGGACCGCCTCGGCGATCGCGCGGAAGTCCTTGCGGAGGATCGCCCCGTGATTGCTGGCGACCTTGGCGTGAATCGTGATGTGAGGGTTTCGTTCGGCCACCGCCGGAACACTGGCCCGGATCGTCTCCTGCCCATCCCCCTTGCTGCCGAACGAGGTTCCGGATGCGAGGACATAGCGGGTCGGGACGGTGATCCTGTCCATCACCGGACCGAGTTGCCGCTCGCGAGCGAGCCTGCCGACTTCGATGTTGCATTCGGCCATCTCCGCGGCGGTCATCCGCGGCGTGAGTCCCGTCACACGCAGCGGCACCATCAGCCATTGCAGGCGGCGGAAGGCCGTCCGGATTCCTTGCTCCATCTCGTCCGTCAGCCAGTCGTGCGGCTGCGCCCCATCGACGAGGACGGATCCGATCGTCCGCCCCGGATTGTCGCTCACCCAGTGGGCGGCGACGAACGCGCCATACGACCACCCGACCACCGCTGCTCGGTCGACGTCTCGAATGTCGAGCACGGCAGTGACGTCTTCGACAGCGGCGGCAAACGAATAGTCCGCTGAACGGCGGGACTTACGCCCCCGAGCCCGCTCGTCGTAGGTGATGTGTCGCCAGTCCGGCCCGAGCTCGGCGATGACCCGCCGCCAGTAGCCCTGCGTCGCGAACTGTCCGTTCAGGTAAAGCACCGGCGTCCCGGACCCACCCGAATCGGTGACGGCCAGGGCCGTATCGCCGACCGGCACCATGCCGGTCCAAGTTCGGGTCGGGGCCGTGCGCATCGTGGTGTCTCCGTTCCGTTCTACAACGCTTGACTCAGCGTGCAGCGTTGACGGTGCGTCAGGGTCAAGCGTCCAGACCAGCTGGCTGGAGGCACTCGAGCGCCTTGGCCTCCTCAGTGGCCGCGGGGCCTGCCAACCCGCACCGGCACCGACTCGCGCGCGCTTCACGAGCGGTCGTTGGGGAGCTGTCTGGACGGGACGGAGGCCTGGGAGCGCCTATCTCAGTTCACGCTGCCTGAGGACTAGAGACATTTCGGCCGATTCCTAACGGTATCCATACGGCGCCGGGCCGTTTTCGAGGTGTGCGGCTCCCGTCGCGGTGCGAGGATTTGGTGGGCTCGGACAAGCCGGGGGCAAGTGAGGAGTTGCAGGGTGCCGCGTTGGGACGAGTTCGTGTTTCCGTCGGAGGTTGCCGGACCGTCGCGGCGAGGCGCCACAATCACGCCGCTCGGCCGCTGGTTGCTGCGCGATACGGTGCAGCCGGTAGGGCCGGAGAGCGTCGAGAGCAGGGCGGCCGGTCATTCGTGGTGGAAGGTGATGTGTCTCACCGGAGTGGACTACTTCTCGACGCTGTCCTACTTGCCGGCGATTGCGGTCCTGGCTGCGGGAGCGCTTTCGCCCTTGGCGACGCTTCTCATCGTGGCGCTCACCTTGTTCGGCATGCTTCCGATGTACCGGCGCGTCGCGAAGGAGAGTCCGCATGGGCAGGGCTCGGTTGCGATGCTGGAGCGGCTGCTCCCGTTCTGGCAGGGCAAGATCTTCGTCCTGATCCTGCTCGGGTTCGTCGCGACCTCCTGGATCATCACGATCACGCTGTCCTCCGCAGACGCCACCGTCCACCTCCTCGAGAACCCGTTCATGCCGGCGGCGGCGGCCGGCCTCGCGGTACCGATCACGATCCTCCTTCTGCTCATCCTCGGCGGCGTATTCCTCCTCGGATTCACCGAAGCGGTGAACGTGGCCATCCCGCTCGTGGCGGTGTTCCTGGCCCTGAACGCCGTGGTGATCGCCGCGGGACTGGTGCAGATCGCGACGCATCCCGCAGACGTCACGAATTGGCTGACGGCGCTGACTGCGACCAGCGACACTCCAGGCGGATTGCTGCTACCCGCACTCATCGCCTTCCCATTGCTCGTTCTGGGACTCTCCGGCTTCGAAACTGGAGTGAGCATGATGCCGCTCGTCGCCGCCGATGGCACGACACCGCAAGACCGACTGAACAGCCGGATCCACAACACCCGAAAGCTCCTCACCGCCGCCGCGGCGATCATGAGCGTCTACCTGCTCTCCAGCAGCCTGGTCACGACGCTGCTCATCCCCACGGATGCCTTCCAGCCGGGCGGCGAGGCCAACGGGAGAGCCCTGGCTTATCTTGCCCATGAGTTCTTCGGCGACGGCTTCGGCACCGTCTACGACATCAGCACGGTGCTCATCCTCTGGTTCGCGGGTGCCTCCGCCATGGCGGGGCTCATCAACATCGTGCCCCGATACCTCCCCGCCTACGGCATGGCACCGGAGTGGAGCAGAGCGGTGCGGCCCGTGGTGCTCGTTTACACCGCGATCAGCGTCGTCATCACTATCGCGTTCCAGGCCGATGTCAACGCTCAGGCCGGCGCATACGCCACTGGCATCCTCGCCATGATGGTCTCCGCCTCCGTCGCCGTCCTGATCTCCACGATCCGCCGACGCACGAGGCTTGCCATTGTCGGGTTCGCGGTTCTCACGGCGGTGCTCGGATACGCGCTCATCGCCAACATCATCGAGAAACCCGACGGCCTCGCGATCTCCGCCCTGTTCATCCTCGGGATCATCGTCGTCTCCCTCGTGTCGCGGGTGTCACGCACAACGGAGATCCGTGCCGAGCGACTCGAGTTCGACGACAACGCCCGCAGGTTCATCGCCGACTCGCTCCGGTACGACGGCCGGCTGAACATCATCGCGAACCGGCCTGAGACGGGCGAGGCCACCGAGTACGCGCAGAAGGAATCCGCCCAGCGGCGCCTGAATCCCGTTCCCGGCCGTGCGGATGTCCTCTTCCTCGAGATCAAGGTGGTGGATCCGTCCGAGTTCCGCGAGGTGCTTCGTGTCACCGGACTGGAGGTCGATGGCCATCGGGTTCTGCGGGCCGAGAGCCCCGCCGTGCCTAACGCGATCGCCGCCATCTTGATCGCATTGCGAGATGTCACCGGCGAGCGGCCACATGCCTACTTCGAGTGGTCGGAGGGCAACCCGCTGCTGCACATGGTCCGGTACCTGCTGCTCGGACGGGGGGACACCGCTCCTGTGGTTCGCGAGATCCTCCGCGAAACCGACAGGGACCCGATGGACCGGCCGGTGATCCACGTCGGGGGCTGATCGACCTTCAGGCCCCAGGACCGGTCAGAGCAGCTGAGCGAAGCTCTCGGCGGCGCGGGTGGGACCGACGACGAGGATGGTGTCGTCGGCGTCGAGGATGGTGGTGTTGTCGGCGTTGTTCCACGTGCCGTTGTGGTGGAATGCGGCGATGGTTACGCCATACGTCTTGCGGATGCCGGTTTCTCCCAGTGGTTTGCCCTGGATGGTCGAGGGGGCGGGGGCCTTCACCATGGCGTAGCCGGGGGCGATCTCGATGAAGTCCAGCGCGGCGCCGCGGACGAGGTGGGCGACTCTGCGGCCCATGTCCTTCTCGGGATAGACGACGTGGTGCACGCCAAGCTGCTCCAGGATGAGTCCGTGCTGGTCATCGACGGCCTTGGCCCAGATGACGGGGATGTCCATGCTCTTGAGGACGGAGCAGGTCAATATCGACGCGGAGATGTCGCCGCCGATGGCGACGACGACCCGGTCGAACTCATCGACAGCGAGCTGTTCGAGGGCTTCCCGTTTCGTCGAGTCGGCGCGAACGACCTGGGTCAGGATGCCGTTGTGGGACTGGACGAGTTCCTCGTCCAGGTCGATGCCGAGCACCTCGGTTCCCCCTGTCATCAGTTCGGCGGCAAGGGAGCTGCCGAAGCGGCCGAGGCCGATGACCGCTACGGAGTCGGCTTCGGCGATGCGGCGGGATGTCTCCGGGGCGCCGAAGAAGGGGAACTTAGCCAATGGCGGGCCTTTCCTTGGGGAGTTCGTAGAGGATGCGGCGCTGTCGCAGTGCGATCGCCGAGCCAAGGGTGAGGGGCCCGAGCCGGCCCAGGAACATCAGGATCACGAGCACCAGCTGCGCGGCATCCGAAAGACCCGCAGTGATGCCGGTGGAGAGGCCGACCGTGGCGAAGGCGGACACGGTTTCGAACATCGCCCGGTCGAGGTTCTCGCCTGTCAGGATCATGAGCAGGGCCGCACCGGCGATGACGGCGGCGACAGCAATGAGCACGACGGTGATGGCTTGGCGGTGCACGGCGCGGGAGAGCCGTTTCCCGAAGATGTTCACCGCTCCCTCCCCGCGTAGCTCGGTGACCATGATGAAGAAGAGCACCGCGAACGTGGTCACCTTGATGCCGCCGCCGGTTCCGGCCGGACCGGCTCCGATGAACATCAGGATGTCCATGCCGAGCCAGGTTTCATCCCGCATGGCGCCGATGTCGACGGAGTTGAATCCGGCGGTGCGGGTCTGTACGGAGTGGAAGAACCCGGCCAAGAGCCGCCCCCACGGGCTGAGCTTGCCGAACGTGTCGGGGTTGTTCCACTCCAGGGCGGTGATGTACGCCGTGCCCGCGACGAGGAGGATCACGGTCCCCCAGATCACCAGCTTGGTGTTCATCGACCAGTGCAGGGGCTGGCGCAAGTGCTTCCGCAGCTGCATGATCACCGGGAAGCCCAGCCCGCCGAGGATGATGGCGGCGCAGATCGGCAGACAGATGAAGGGATCCTCGACGAACCCGATCAGGTTGTCCGTGTACAAGGCGAACCCGGCGTTGTTGAACGAAGACACCGCGTGAAACAGCGCGTGCCATGCCGCTTTGCCTAGCCCGTACTCGTAGTGGAGCGCAAATCGGGGCAGCAGGAGGACGAACACGGCTGCCTCGACGATGAGGGAGATGAGGACGATCCCGCGGACCATGCCCCGCACGTCGTCCAGCCCGCTCGCCTTCACTTCTGCTGCGGTGTTCAGCCGGGATCGTACGGTGAGTTTGCGGGCCAGCACGAGCCCGATCAGGGCGGCGAAGATCATGATCCCCAGTCCGCCGAGCTGGATCATCAGCATGATCACGACCTGACCGAACCCGCTCCAGTACGTGGGCGTATCAACGACGGTCAGGCCGGTCACGCAGACGGCGCTTGTCGCGGTGAACAGCGCCTCCATGAACCCCGCGCCGCCCGGTCCGGTTTTGGAGACGGGCAGCATGAGAAGCAGCGTTCCGACCGCTACGGCACTCCCGAACCCCATAACCACCGCCTGTGCGGGGTGCAGCCGAAACCGCCGGATCTGCCCGAGACCCCAGCGGCCGGAGGGCCGTGAAAGGCGCGAGGTCACCCGCCAAACGCTACTCTTCACCGACCACCACCGGAGGACTCGACGCGTCCGACAGATCGAGCCGGTACCCCATCCCAGGCTCGGTGATCAAATGGCGAGGTCTGCTGGGGTTCAATTCCAGCTTCTTGCGAAGTTGGGACATGTAGAGGCGAAGGTAACCGGAGTCGGTGATCTGCTCACTTGCCCAGATGCCTTTGAGAAGGGTTTCCCGCGTCACCAGCGCGCCCGGGGTGCGGGCAAGATACTCCAGCATCCGCCATTCCGTAGGGGTGAGGTGCACGCGCGCACCCGCCCGGGTCACCAGGGTCGCGGCGAGATCGACGACCACGTCAGCGAAGGTAACGACCGGGTCGGCGGTTCCGGGAATGGCGCGTCGGGTGAGCGCTCGCACACGCGCCAGCAGCTCGTCAATTTGGAACGGTTTGGTCACGTAGTCATCCGCGCCCGCGTCCAGCGCCTGAATCTTTTCGGCCGATCCGGTGCGTCCCGAAACCACGATGATGGGCGCATTCGTCCACCCACGTAACGCCTGAATCACCCCGACCCCGTCCAACCGTGGCATACCCAGGTCCAGGAGGACCACGTCAGGATGGGTTTCCGCCGCCGTGGTAACCGCCGAGACGCCGTCGGGCGCGGCGATGACCTGGTAGCCGTGGGAGGAAAGCGTGATGCGCAGGGCACGCACCAGCTGCTCGTCGTCGTCGGCGACCAGGACCCTCATGCGTGCTCCTCCGCGGTAGCTGCGGAATCGGCCGGAGCAGCCACGGGGAGGGAGACGACCATGGTGAGTCCTCCTCCGGGGGTGCTCTCGGCGGTGAGCGTGCCGCCCATTCCCTGGGTGAAACCGAGCGAGAGCGCGAGGCCGAGGCCGAGGCCGGTGGTGTTGTCATCGTCGCCCAGGCGCTGGAATGGGGTGAAGATGCTCTCTCGTCGTTCGGCGGCGACGCCGATGCCGTGGTCGATCACGCGGATCTCGGCGGTGCCTCGGAGGTGGCTGGTGGCGACCCGGACACGGCTTCCCGGCGGGGCGTACCGGATGGCGTTCGCTACCAGGTTGACCAGGACGCGTTGCAGCAGCACCGGATCGGCGTGCACGGGCGGCAGCTCCGAATCGAGGGCGAGGTCGATCTCATTCGGTCCGTATCCGAGCTCGTCGACGGCGGAGGCGATCACCCCCGCGGCGTCCAGCGGTGCCAACGAGACCGCGAGAACGCCCGCTTGCACACGACTGACATCGAGGAGGTCCGTGACCAGCGTGGTCAGCGCCGTCAGGCTCTCGTCCGCTGTGGCAAGCAGTTCCGCCCGGTCAGCATCGCTCAAGTGTGCGCCTGAAGTGCGGAGCCCGCCGATGGCGGCGACGGCTGCGGCGAGGGGTCGGCGCAGATCATGGCTGACAGCGGACAACAGAGCAGTGCGCACCTGATCGGTGGAGGCCAGCGCATCCGCTGCGCGAGCTGTCTCGGCGAGGTCGGAGTGCTCCAAGGCCGCGGCGAGCTGGGCGATGACGACCTCAAGAAGCCGGCGTTCCGGTGCATCCAGTTCCCCGCCGTGCAGCTCCAGCGTGGCCCGGGGCGCGCCGTCGGGTCCGACCGGGATGTGCAGGGCACGGTTGTCCGGTACGGGCTCGCCGTCGGTGGCCAGGATCGTTCCATCGGGCGCGACCAGGCGCACCCCGGTCATGCCGAACGCTTCCCGCGCCCGTGTCACCAGCGCGGGCACGGCGCTCTCCCCGCGCAGCACGTTCCCGGCCACGGTCGCGAGAAGCTCCGACTCTGCGGCCGCGCGTCTGGCCGTGCGGGTGCGGCGTGCGGCCTGGTCGACGATGTAGCTGACGAGGACGGCGATCACTACGTAAAGCACCAGGGCGAGGGCGTGCAGGGGTTCCGCGATCGTGACGGTGAAGAGCGGTTCGACGAACAGGAAGTCGAGCGTCAGACCGGAAAGGAGCGCGGCGAACAGCGCCGGCCAGATCCCGCCGATCAGAGCGACGACGACAACGAGGAGCTGGTAGGCCAGCACGGCCGAGGCCAGCGACTCGGGACTGCTGGTGCGGAACAGCAGCCAGGACAGCAGCGGCCCCACAGCGAGGGCGACAGCGAATCCGAGCGCTTGGCGACGGATGCTCAGGGCCCCGCCCGTGATGCGGGGCAAGGCGAATCCACCGCCCGCAGCGGCATGCGTGACGATGTGCACATCGATGTCTCCTGATGCGCGGATGACGGTGGCGCCGATGCCGGGCCCCGTGAGGGCGGCGGCCAGGCGGCCGCGGCGGCTTACGCCGATGACGAGCTGGCTGGCGTTGACGGAACGGGCGAAATCGACGAGCGTCTGGGGAACGTCTTCGCCGACGACCTGGTGAAAGGTGCCGCCGAGGGCTTCGACGAGGGCGCGCTGAGTCGTCAGCGCGCCTGGGACGGCGGTGCGGGTGCCGTCCTGGCTGGACACGTGCACCGCCAGCAGCTCCCCGCCAGCGGAGCGAGCCGCGATGCGGGCCCCGCGGCGGATCAGCGTGTCTCCTTCGGGGCCGCCAGTGAGCGCGACGACGACGCGTTCACGGGCCTGCCAGGTTCCCTGGATCCCCTGCTCCGCCCGGTAGCGGTTCAGCGCGCTGTCGACTTCGTCCGCCAGCCAGAGGAGCGCCAATTCTCGCAGCGCGGTCAGGTTCCCGAGCCGGAAGTAACTCGAGAGTGCGGCATCCACCCGCTCGGCGGGGTAGACCAGGCCCGCGGCGAGGCGGTCCTGCAGCGACTGCGGGGCCAGGTCGACCACTTCCATCTGGTCCGCGCCGCGCACCACCGCGTCGGGCACCGTCTCGCGTTGGGTGACGCCGGTAATCTTCTCCACCACATCGTTGAGCGATTCGATGTGCTGCACATTCACCGTGGTGATCACGTCGATGCCGGCGGCCAGCAGTTCTTCAACGTCCTGCCACCGTTTCGGATTGCGAGAGCCGGGCGCATTGGTGTGTGCCAGCTCATCGATGAGGGCGATGTCCGGCGCTCGATCCATGACCGCGTCGACGTCTAGTTCGGTGAGCGTCACCTCCCGGTGGGTTACCCGGCGACGCGGTACCACGGGCAGGCCTTCGGCTTGCGCGGCGGTGGCGGCACGTCCGTGCGTCTCGAGCACCCCGATCACGACGTCGCGGCCCTCGCCGCGCAGCCGTCGACCCTCCAGGAGCATCTCGTAGGTCTTACCGACGCCGGGAGCGGCGCCGAGCAAGACCCGCAGCCTCCCACGCATCATCGGTGCATCCTTCCGTCGCGCTCAGTCATCCAGGGCGTCCAGCGCACGATTCAGCTCGAGGACGTTGACCCGTGGCTCGCCGAGGAATCCGAGGTCTCGTCCCTGAGTGGCCGAGGCCACCAGATCGCGCACCGCCCGTATTTCAAAAGCGCGCGCCTGTGCGACACGATCGGCCTGCAGCAGCGCGTAGGCGGGGCTGATGTGCGGATCCAGGCCCGAGCCCGATGCCGTGACGGCGTCGACCGGGATGTCGGCCGGGTCCGCGTCCTCGAACGCGGCGATCGCGGTCTTCCGTTCCTGTATCGCGGCGACGAGGTCCGCGTTCTCGGGGCCCCAGTTGCTGCCGCTGGACGCACCTCCGTCGTAGCCGTCGCCGGCGGCCGAGGGACGGGACTGGAAGTACTCAGCGCGCGGAGCGCCCTCGGCATCCGCGAACGATTGACCGATCAACGCCGAGCCGACCGGCCGGTCATCCGCTCCACGGACAAGGGATCCGTTGGCCTGCCACGGAAGCGCGAACTGTCCGATGCCGGTGATCAGCAGCGTGTACCCGACTCCGAGGACGAGGGTGAGCCCGATCATCGTGCGCAGAGCGACGTTCGCCTGTCGCAGTGTGCTGCGTGTGAAGGACATGTGGTTTCTCCTTGTGGGGCTCAGAAGCCGGGGATCAGGCGCACGAGCAGGTCAATGAGCCAGATACCGATGAATGGTGCGATCACGCCGCCCACTCCGTAGATCAGCAGGTTTCTGCTGAGGATCTGCGAAGCGCTGGCCGGGCGGTACTTCACCCCGCGCAGTGCGAGCGGGATCAGCACCACGATGACGAGGGCGTTGAAGATGATCGCGCTGGTGATCGCCGATGCCGGGGAACTCAGCTGCATTACGTTGAGGACAGCGAGTCCTGGGAAGACGCCCATGAACATCGCCGGGATGATGGCGAAGTACTTGGCGATGTCATTGGCCAGCGAAAAGGTGGTGAGGGCGCCGCGGGTGATGAGCAGCTGCTTGCCGATGCGGACGATGTCGATCAGCTTGGTCGGGTCCGAGTCCAGGTCGACCATGTTGCCGGCCTCCTTCGCCGCCGACGTGCCGGTGTTCATCGCCACGCCGACGTCCGCCTGCGCGAGGGCCGGGGCGTCGTTGGTGCCGTCTCCGGTCATCGCGACGAGGTTGCCGCCCTCCTGTTCCCGCTTGATGAGCGCGAGCTTGTCCTCGGGTGTCGCCTCGGCGAGGTAGTCATCGACGCCTGCCTCGGCGGCGATGGCCTTCGCGGTGAGCGGGTTGTCGCCGGTGATCATCACCGTGCGGATCCCCATGCTGCGCAGTTCCGCGAACCGTTCGCGCAGGCCGTCCTTGACGATGTCCTTGAGGTGGATCACGCCGAGCACCGTCCCGGTCTCGGAGCCCCGGGGGCCCGCTTTGGTTGCCACGACGAGCGGCGTGCCACCCGACTGCGCGATCGCATCGGCCTCGCTCATCACCTGGGCTCGGGTTGAGCGGGCCACCTCTTCACCGCCCTCTGCGAGCCAGGCGAGCACGGCGGAGCCGGCGCCTTTGCGGATCTGAGAGCCGTCTGCGAGGTCAAGGCCGCTCATCCTCGTCTGGGCGGTGAACGGCACCACGACTGCCCCGTCGGGGCTTTCCACCTGGATGCCGCGCGCGACGGCCAGTTCGACGACCGATGTGCCCTCGGGAGTCGGGTCGGCGAGTGAGGACAGCGCCGCGCTACGCGCCAGCACGTCTTCGCCGACGCCGGGCATGCGCACGAACACGCTGGCTCGACGATTGCCGTATGTGATCGTCCCGGTCTTATCCAGCAAAAGGGTGGTGACATCTCCCGCGGCTTCGACGGCCCGCCCGGACATCGCCAGCACGTTCCGCTGCACCAGGCGGTCCATCCCGGCGATCCCGATCGCGGAAAGGAGGGCGCCGATCGTTGTCGGGATCAGGCAGACCAGCAGCGCCACCAGCACCGTGATGCTGACGGGGGCGGCGGCGTACGAGGCGATCGGGTTAAGGGTGAGCACCACGACGACGAAGACGATCGACAGGCTCGCCAGAAGGATGTTGAGCGCGATCTCGTTCGGTGTCTTCTGCCTGCTCGCCCCTTCGACGAGCGCGATCATCCGGTCGACGAACGTCTCCCCGGGCTTGGAGGTGATGCGCACCACGATGCGATCCGACAGCACGCGAGTGCCGCCGGTAACGGCGCTGCGGTCACCGCCCGATTCACGCACCACCGGGGCCGATTCGCCGGTGATCGCGGATTCGTCGATGGTGGCGATGCCCCACACGATGTCGCCGTCGCCGGGGATCAGCTCCCCTGCGGCGACGACGACGACATCGCCCAGTCGGAGGTCGGAGGACGGGACCTGCTCGGTGACCGTGTCCTCGGCCGCGGCATCCGTCGTCTCGTCGTACCCGGAGATCCGGCGCGCCTGCGTGCTGGTGCGGGTCTTGCGCAGGCTGGCCGCCTGCGCCTTGCCGCGTCCTTCGGCGACCGACTCGGCGACATTCGCGAACAGCACCGTGAGCCACAGCCAGATCGCGATGCCCCACGTGAACCCGAAAGGCACCGGGGTGCCGCCGGAATCGGCGGGGCCGCCGAGGAACGATTCCGCGATCGCGATCGCCGTGGTCAGTGCGGCGCCGACCCACACGAGGAACATGACCGGGTTGCGCCACTGCGCCGCCGGGTTCAGCTTCCGCAGGGCTGCGGGGAGCGCCTGGATGAGCTGCGCCCAGCTGAACGAGCCGGCCGGCTGGGTGGTGGATTCGGTGGTGTGCGGCGCCCGGTCGGGGGCGGGGCTGAGTGTTGCGGTGGTCATGGTCAGACGAGCCCTTCCGCCAGGGGACCCAGCGTGAGTACAGGGAAATAGGTGAGGGCGGTGACGATGACCGCCACGCCGACGAGGAACCCGACGAACTGCGGGCGGTGGGTGGGGAGCGTTCCTGCCGTGGCGGGAACGGTGTCCTGTGCGGCGAGAGACCCGGCGAGGGCGATCACGAGCACGATCGGCACGAAGCGGCCCAGCAGCATGACCACACCCAGGGCGGTGTTCAGCCACGGCGTGTTCGCGGTCAGACCGGCGAAGGCCGACCCGTTGTTGTTCGCGGCCGAGGTGAAGGCGTACAGCACTTCGCTGAGGCCGTGCACGCCGGGGTTCCAGATCGATACCGTCTCGACGTCCTCGCTGATGCCCGGAAGGGCGAAGCTCAGCGCCGTTCCTGCGAGCACCAGGACCGGCGTCACCAGGATGTACAGGCTCGCGAGTTTGATCTCCCGAGGGCCGATCTTCTTGCCCAGGTACTCCGGGGAGCGCCCCACCAGCAGCCCGCCGACGAAGACGGCGATGATGGCGAGCACCAGGATTCCGTACAGCCCCGAGCCGACGCCGCCGGGGGCGACCTCTCCCAGCATCATGTTGATCATCGGCAACATGCCGCCGAGCGCCGTGTACGAGTCGTGCATCGAGTTGACGGCGCCGGTCGAGGTGAGAGTCGTCGCGCCGGCGAAGAGCGCAGAGCCGAGCACCCCGTAGCGCTGCTCCTTGCCCTCCATGGCGCCGCCGGCCAGCTGCGGCGCAGTGCCCTGACCGGATGCCTCCAGCAGGGAGAGCACCGAGACGCTGACGACGAAGATGGTCGCCATCACGGCCAGGATCGCGTAGCCCTGGCGGTTGTCGCCGACGATCTTGCCGAACGCGCGAGGCATAGCGAACGGGATCGCGAGCAGCAGCACAATCTCCAGGAAGCTGGTCCAGGGTGCCGGGTTCTCGAAGGGATGCGCGGAGTTGGCGTTGAAGAATCCGCCGCCGTTGGTGCCCAGCTCCTTGATCGCCTCCTGCGAGGCGACAGGACCGCCGGGTAGCACCTGGGTGCCCCCGGTGATCGTCGTGACCTCGGTGAAGCCGTTGAAATTCTGCACCACGCCCCCGACCAGCAGCGCCACCGCGGCGAGGACCGACAACGGCAGCAGAAGCCGGAACGTGCCGCGGGTCAAGTCCACCCAGAAGTTTCCGATGGTGCCGGACCGGCGAGCGGCGAACGCCCGGACCAGGGCGATCGCCACCGCGATACCCACCGCGGCGGAGACGAAGTTCTGCACGGCCAAGCCGGCGAGCTGAACCGTGTAACCGAGTGTGAGCTCGGGCGAGTAGGACTGCCAGTTCGTGTTCGTCACGAACGAGACCGCCGTGTTGAAGGCAAGCCCCTCCGGGACGGGAGGCAGACCGAGCGAGTAGGGGAGAACGGCCTGGAACCGCTGCAGCGCATACACGAACAGCACGCCCATCAGCGAGAACACCAGGACCGCCCGGGTGTACGCCTGCCACGTCTGCGCCGACGCGGGGTCGACGCCGATCAGCCGATAGAAGCCGCGTTCGGCTCGCAGGTGCTTCGCGCTCTGATAGGTGCGTGCGATGTAGTCGCCGAGGGGGCGGTACAGCAGCGCCAGTACCAGCAAGACCGTGGCGAACTGCAGCACTCCCAACCACAGCGTCTCGGCGGTTACCGCCGCCATCAGAACCGCTCCGGCTTCACGAGCGCGCTCAAGAGGTAGACGATCGCGCCGACAGCGAGAGCGGTAGCGACGATCTCGAACACGATCACAGCTTCTCGACCCCCTTGGCGACGAGCCCGACGAAGGCGAACAGCGCCACCATCATCACTAGATAGATCACATCGAGCACAGCAACTCCCATCAGATCCCGGCACCCCGGGCAGATTCCGCGCGTCTGTGGCGCAGGTGCCCTGTGGGGGCACGAGATCCGATGCAACACCTCCGCGGCTCCCCCGTTGCGCATCCTCACGGAACGCATGCACGCACTGCGGCCGATCCTCATACCGGCCTCACGAACGGATTCGAGATTCCCGACTCACAGGACATCGACGAAGGTACGGGCAGGCCCCACCGCCATCGATCCGAGGCAGCGCGCAGCCATCGGGCGCTGGATTGCCCGCCTCGAGCGAAAAGCTGCATGCGCGCTCACCGCACGACTGCTCTGGCTCAGGCGAATGCGTCGACCCGACGGATTAGCCGACCAAGGCGACCCGGGCCACGTCCAATGGCACAGCGAAACCTATTCCGGGCCGCCTGACACGCCTGACGAGGCCCGCGGGCATCCTTGATCGGTCCGGAAGGGCACTGCAGGATAAGACGACCGATGCTTCGAAAACACGAAGGAGTGATCATGGACAGTTCGGCGCCGGCCGTCACCTTGTACGCACAGATCCCCTATCGGGATGCGCCGGCAGCGCTGCGGTGGTTGGAGCGCGCCTTCGGTTTCCGGACGACCATGGAGTGGCCGGACGACGAGGGAGGTATTCAGCACGCTGAGATGCGGTTCGGCGACGCTGCGTTCACGGTGTTCAGTGATCGCGCCGGCTACGCGCGTCCGGAGCCCCGTGGCGAGTCCGTCGGCTTCGGCTTGGTCTTCACGCTGACGTCGCCGGAGGCGGTCGACACCATTCACCGGTCAGCCCTGGCAGCGGGCGCGATCGATGTCATCGCTCCAGCGGACACGGAGTGGGGCAACTATCGCTGTCGTGTCCGGGACCTCGAAGGCTACGAGTGGACATTCGGAACCTATAAGCCAGGGGAGCCGCAGGACTGGTCGCCGCAGGGGTGACCCGCCCCGTACTCCTGGCACGAGGTCACCTCATGGGATGAGCTCAACGGCGTTCTCACGCAGCCCTGCGCTGCGCGCACTTCACGCGGCTGGCGCGGTGTGGGCCGTGGCGGCGGCCATCACTACCCTCACCAGGTCCACCGAGGCTGGGGTCGGTGCACCGTTCACGAGGTCAGAGTTGACGAGGACCGCGAACGGGAGTTCGCCGGGCAGCAGTCCGGCCACAGCCTGCACGATCTGGTTCATGCCGCCTTGCCACGAGCCGGGTTTGAGGAAGTAGGGGCCGGCGCGGGTCATGCCGGCCTGGTCGACTCCCCAGCCTCCGTCGAGCATCCGGTGCATGCGATTGCGCCCCACGATCGACCCGTCGGTGAGAGCCTGCATTATTCGCACCAGTTCGTTCGCGCTCAAGTGCCAGGCGACGGTGCCCGAGTAGTCGCTGAGGTCACCCGAGTCCCATCCCCCGGCGGGATTCGGCCAGCGGTAGGCCAGCGCGTCCCCGGCGCTGCTGACAGTGCGCGCGTGCACAACGTTGGCCGGTGCAAAGACGTTCTCGTGAACATAGTCGCCGTATGCCTTTATGGTGAGTGCGTCCCAGAGCCGGTCTGTTTCCGCTTCGTCGCCACTGGGCGCTGTCATCGAGGGCTTGATTGCTCCGGTGAGCACGGGAATGAGGATACGGAACAGCGAGAAGTTGACGTTCTGGTACTTCTCAATGCCCAGCGGGACACCCAAAAGCGCGCCGCGATAGACGTTGGCCTTGACCTCGTCGAAGTCGATCTCGTCCGAGGTGGCATGCCACAGTCCCGACTCGTGAGTCAGCAGCATCTGGAAAGTCACTCGATCGATGTTGGGTCCGCGCGGCTGCCAGTACATCGGCAGCCAGGGCCAGATCTCCGTCCGCACCGGGACGGAAGCATCCGCCAGAGCCTTCACCGCCGCCATCGCCGTAATCATCTTGCTGACACTGGCCACATGCATGCGTACATCGGGATGCCACCGCACGTCCCCGTCCGCCGGATCGCGCGCCCATCCGCTCTGCACGCTCAGACCAGGGCCGTCCTTCTCGAGCAGCCGGTAGACGAATCCATGACAGCGCCCACTGAGCTGGGACAACAGTTCGGCGTTGAACCCGTCGACGTCGAGACGGAAGGCGGGCCCCAGGACGCCGAAACGGTCAACGTCGATCGATGGCGACGGGCCAAGCAGCCGCTCCTTGACCGCCTGCTCGATCTGTGCGCGCTCCCCTCGTCGCCGACCCACCATCGCCGCCAGGTCATCGAAATTCACCGACGCGGCGAGGTCGTCGCTAATTCCTTCACGCAACCCCGCTTTGAGCTCCTGCCCCGGTCCTGGCATGATCGCCCCTCTCACTCCACGAGACGGCCCACCTAAATGGTGCACCTCGTCAGGCTCGAGCACCAGAGCACGGTTGATCTCCGAATGGAGCACGGAGTCCTTCGATTTGAGGGTTTTGCGCTGGATTCGGACAATCGCCGACATCTCCGATGCTCTCCTGCTCATCGGCCCTGCCAGATGGCACAGCGAAACCTAGTTCTGCGGGAGAGTCCGCTCTTTACACAGCCTTAGTCCGCGTCGACCGAGCCGCGGGTCTCCGGGCTGGGCGTCAGTAGTGGTACCGGGCCTGCAAGATCATGACGTAGTTCTCGTTGGCGACGTAGACGAGGCGGTTGCTCTCATCGATTCGTCGCGACCATGCTCCGGCCAGAGCGTGCTTGAGGGGTTCGGGTTTGCCGATGCCTTCGAACGGGTCGTCTCGGAGGATGTCGCCGATCAGTGCGTTGATGCGCTTGAGGGTCTTGCGATCCTGAGTCTGCCAGTAGAGGTAGTCCTCCCACCCCTCGGCGGTCCACGCCAGCGTACGGTCGCTCAAGACTCGAGCAGCTCGCGCTCTGTGACGTCACCCGCTCGCACGCCCTCCATCGCACTAAGGAGCCGGCGCGCGTTCTCGGGAGAACGTAAGAGGTAGCTCGTCTCCACGAGGGAGTCGTACTCGTCTTTGGACATCAGCACGGCAGAACCGCGCTTCGACGTGATCTCGACCTCAGTGTGATCGAGGTTGACGCGCTCGATGAGGCCGAACAGGTCGCGCCGCGCTTCGCTCGTCGTGATCGCCATCATTCCTCCAAAGTCGTACCAGAAATGGTACCACCCGTTCGGCGTGGCGCGCCGGAGTCGACAGTTCAAGCCGAATTCAAGGACACCCTCTTCGCCAGCCCCGGGCTGCCCGATGTGGAACAGAGCCAGCGAAGCACGCATGGCTCAATCGCTAGTCGCGTGGCACATCTACTGGCACAGTTAATCGCGACACGCCGTGTTTTTATATGCCCGGGGATGCTGGTGTGCCACGATTTCGGCATACCGAAAACCGCGGAATTACGCGGTAAAATGCGGTATTCGCACCCCTCAAAATGAGAGTTCGAATCCCCTATCCTCCGCTCCCCCGATCCGAGTGTCTGCAACGGATCCCGCGCGACTTCGAATTGCGTGGCACCTCGCGGAACGCGATGAACTCGTGAATGTCCTCCGCGCCGGCGGGCAGAGCTGGAACCCCCTCAGCGCCTGCACCAAGCTCAGCCGCCAGGCACTGATGAAGCGCCTGGGCTCAGCCGGAACACACGCGGATGAGGCACCTAAGCGGGGCAGTCCCGGGGGGTAGGTAATCGGCGCGCAGTTCTGCGGTGACGGGTAGCCCGACGGTCATACTCGATGTCTTCTCAGAACGACCGGCTTGCGTGCATCCTGGCCGGTCAGAGCGCCGACGTCAGGCTTGCTCCTGCAGAGCGCCGACGTGAGGCTCGATTCTGCAGAGCGGCCACTAATCTCTCGAGTGCCATGACCCCTGCCGACGACGCTCACCGCCTCGCTGCGGAGGCGCGTGCCCGTGTCCTCATCGATCGTCAGCTAACCGAGGCTGGATGATCGGTCCACAAAAAGAGGCGATGAACTTCTTCGCCGCTCAGGGTGTCGCGGTGCGTGAGGTCACTCTCAAGCCAGGGCACAGTCGCGCCAAAGCAAGTACGCCGAGGGGTTGCCCGCGTTCGTCTTCGAGGCGTCAGGCTCCGAGACCCACTTCACAAACGGCTACGATCCAGAACCTCATGCGCGTCGGATCTTCAATCTTCCGAAGGGCTCGACGCTCGCTCAAGTTCTCAAGCTCCGTGGCGCGCGTTGCCCTGCCGTGTCGTCAGCGGTGCCAGTTCTCGAGGATCCCTTTGAGATCGTCCATCGTGAGGATGCTCCCGGTCGTCCTCGCGATCTCCTCGAGGCTGCGAGGTCGCGCCGCACCTGGCCGGCACAGCGGATGACTGCTCGGGACGATGACCACTTCGACCAGTCCCGTGCCGACCGTCTTGCCGGACTTGTGCCCGAAGACGATGATCACGTCGCCGGCATTCGTCGCCCCCACATCCAACCTGGGCGGCAGGTCGGCGGCGATTTCGCGCCGATCGAGCCCGATCACGATGAGAGCGTCGTTCCTTCCGAGGGCCGATCCGTTGACGGGATCCCACTCCCGCCAGTTGGTGCTGCCGCGGAGCCTCGCCTCGTCGCGGATCTCCGAGAGATGGGCCCACGTCCTGCCCGTCGTGTCGCGCCAGAATGTGCTGGTCATGGTCAGCTCCTTGGGGGGTTCGTCTGCAGGGATTCGTCGAAGGATGCGGAGTAGTCGATCTCGAGCGTGAGCTTGGTGATGACGGGCAGGGCCGGCGTGGTCCGATCCCGGCCCGGAGGGCGCGTCACCTCGATCTTGAACAGCGAGTACACGCCCGGGTCGTACGGTGCCAGTTGCACGGTGGCATCCGGTGCCGTCGAATTGGCCTTGAGCATCATCCTGAGCAGATCCTCGCGCCCCTTGCGCGCGTCCTTCCACGGCGCCACCACATACGAGGCGCTGTCGCTGGTGGTCTGGGCGCGCGCCAGCCACTGCCGGGGCTGGTCCGTTCCGCCCTGGAAGAAGTAGTACTGCGACGTGGGCTTCCGGCTCGGATCCTGGTCGCGGGTCTCCTCCTGCTCGAGGATGAGCTGGCTTCCGGAATGCTCGACGACGATCTGGAGGTAGTCGTCCGGCCCCAGCCGAGGTTCGGTGTCCACTTCCTTGATGCGGATTTCGGCGACCCGCGCCGAGTGCCACGTGAACGTGGGGACGATCCGCAGATCGTAGACGCCGTGGGCCGTGACCTGTCCGAAGGTGGTGAGCTCGGCGAGCAGCTTCGCGTCCAGCTCGGGGTGCGCCTGGGTGACCTTCGCGGTGCCTCGCTGCGCGCTCGAGCGCTCAGCGTCGAGGGCGAGGGTGCACAGCGCCGTCCAATAGGCATCCTCGACCGGGTTCGCCGGCTTGCCTGTCGGCGGCGACACAGGGCCCGCCGTGGTGACCTGCTGGATCTTCCTGCCGATCACATCGTCGAGGGCATCAGGACGGATGTCCATCACGAACTCGTACCGCAGCGCGTCGACCAGGCTGTCGATGGACTCGCGCGCGTACTCGCGACCCCGCTCTCGCAGCTCGGCAAGATGCTGGCGCGTGCGAACGTCGGCGAGGCTCGACATGCTCGTCACCTTCGAGGTGAGCGCCGTGATCTGATCAAGGCCCGAAGCGATGTCGGCATGTGCCGAACGGATCGTGGACTGCGCGCGCTGGAGCGTCGCGATCGCCGCCGTCTGCTTGTCCGCCAGGGCGGCGAACTCCTTCTGGAGCGCCGCGAAGTCCGGGCTGGCGGCGAGCGTCTTCTGGACGAGGGCCTGAACCGCGGGATCCGAGTCGGACGTGTTCCCGGCACGGATGAGTTCGCCCAGACCGGCGCCGATCCCTGTCAGGCCGTCCCCGGCGCTGCGCAGCCTCCCGCACACGTCCGTGACCTGTTGGCGGCGGTTGTCCTGATCGGCTTTTGCCTTCGCCACCTGGGCGTCGAGGATATCCTTGTCGCTCTTCGCCTGGCGGATGCCGTTCTTGGCCGTGACGACCTTGCTGTCGAGGTCCGCGATCGTCTTCGTGTGCGTCGCTACCTCAGCCTGCTTCTCGACGAGTCGTGCGACGGCATCGTCAAAGGCCTTCTTCGCGGCAGTCTGGTCGCCGCCGTGGCCGATCTGCGCTTGGTACCAGTCATCCTGTGCGCGCTCGGCCGCGGTCTGCAGCGGAGCCTTCTCGGCTATGGTGGATGCGAGCTTCTCCTTGGCAGCGGCCTTGTCGGCACCGAGCGTTCCCGCCTGGCTCGCGATCGTCTCGAGCGACGCCAACTGGGCCCCGGTCGCCGACGCAGCAGCCTGTTCGTCGGTGGTCAGACCCGCCTGCGCCTTGGTGATGAGGATCGAGAGCTCAAGCATCTTCGACTGATTCGCAGGAATCGAGGGATCCGCGCTCGCACTCAACTTCATCTGATCCTGGTTCTGGCTGAGGAAGGTCTTCACATCGCCCCCTAGCCCCTGCGCGAGCTTGGTCGTCTGATCCGCGAAGAAGGTTGCGGGATCCTGCCCAGGATCCTGCGCGATAGTGAAGTCGCCGACGGTTCCGACGGCCGCGCCCGCCAGACCGAGGTAGGGCTGTCCGACGGGAATGGCCTGCATGACTCCTCCGATGAGGTGGCAGCAACCGCTGAACACCTCCTGGGCGCTCACCTGCCCCTTCGCTGCGAGCGTGGCCTCCGCGGTGACGGCTTTGACCCGTTCCGCTTTCGCCTGAACGTCGCGGGTGACGCTCTCCAGGTCGTCCGCGCTCGTCTGCAGGGACTGCATGCCGTCCCGGACCTGCGCGGCGGCCTGTTCGATCTTGCTCGCGATTCCACTGCGCGTCGCCTCGAGCGTGTCGACCTGCGCTTCCAGTGCGTCGAATGCCGATATCGCATCATCGGCGAACGCGATGAGCCGCTGGGAGATCACGCGGATGGTCTGGTTGTTCGAGAAGCTCGAGATCGCATCGAGTTTCGGAACGTACCCGACGGGCCGGCCGCGATAGTCGAGGTTCGCGTTCATGCGACCGCGCAGAGTGTCGATCACAACGGCCTGCGGCTGCGGCACCTCACTCCCTGCGAGCCGCTCGGCAGCGTAGGGCTCGAGCAGCGCCCAGGCCTCTGCCCGGAAGCCGGCGCGGAAGGTGTCACGAGCCTGCGCCAGCACGGCGTCGAGGGCGGCCGTATCCAGCCACGACGAGCACGCACCGACCCGAGCGGAGAACCGCTGGTGGTCCGACAAGCTCGCGGTTGCGGGCACGGCGCCGTCCGACACGCGTCCTGCGAGCCCCGGTGCCGGCGACGGCTGGGCCACAGCATCCGCACCTTTCGTGGTGGCGAGCGGATACGAGCGCGACTCCGGCCTGTAGTCGGTATGGCGGTGCAGGCCCGAGCTCTTCATGGCGATGACGTCAACGGCGATCAGGTCGGTCCCGGCGCGACCGAAGGCGCCCGCGACGGCAGGAGTCGCGGCGGCCGCCGCGCCACCTGCGTTGTCGATCCGCGGTGTGAATCGGCCCACGGTCGCCAGATTGAAGCGGACATCCGCCCCCGCCCCCGACCGTCCCGGCGCTCCGCCTGGATAGGCCGCCGGGCCGGCCGGATAGGTCGGAGGATGCGGGGTTTGCGCAGAGTCACCGCGGCGGTTCCAGAAGTCATCGGGCGGGTCATCATCCCCGGCCAGCGTGTACTTGCAATAGCTGGTGCCGAGCACGAACTCGTTCGCGTCGTCTTCGAACCCGACGTCATCGATGAACAGCACACGTGCGTACCCGACGTTCGTGGGTCCGATGTTGGGATCCGTGAGTCCGTACATCGCAGACGGCCAACGCCACGAACTGACCGAGCCCGAGACCTTGAACGTCTTGACGGCGGCCGAGAGGTCCCGGCGGGTCAGCGTCGCGGGCATCGTGTCGCCTTTGGCGCGCGGCTCGAGACCGCCGGGCTCGCCCTCCTCGCCCCGGCCGCCGTGCCCGATGAACATCTTGCCCGGATTGACCGGGAACAGGATCTCCTTCACCTCGAGCGTAATTGTGCCGGCACCCTGACCCGGCGCGCCGCCCTGGCCGGCGAGTGCCCGCACCGCCGCCCCGGTTGCATCGACCACACCCGGATAAGTCGTGTGATCGTCCGCATCCTGGCTGTTCGACCAGCGAGTCGACGTGTATGCGGGAACCCCGACCGGAAAGTCCAGAGGCGTCGTGTCTATGCTGCCGCTGTGAGCTCCGTCGGCCTGGAACTCGAGCGTGCGGCACCGGATGGTCACATTCGTGCCCGGGAAGCGCAGGGGCGCCGCGATAACGATGTGGTCCGCCACCAGCTCCAGCTCTGCGAGGTCGAGGACCTCAACCCCGTCGTAGCCTCGCAGCACCGGGTCCCGGGTGGGCGACCAGATCATGAACGAGGCGGAGATCGTGACCCCGCGCCGGATCGGGCATTCTCGGGTGTTGAACAGCAGGTCGTCCTCCTGCGCGGGGATCTGCTTGATCGCGACGGTGACGTAGTCCTGCCACACCGGCAGCTCGCCTCGCGCGTTGAGCACCGCCGGTGGCTTCGGGATCCCGGGGAGAGGGGGCGGGAGCTCGGCTCGGGCCGGCGCCGCGGGCGCGTTCGCAGAGATCCACGTGACTGCCGGCGGGGGCGTTGCGGGCAGGGTCGCCACACCGATCACGGCGTCGTCGAGGATGCGGCGCAGCTCCACCTTCGTCCCGCCGGGAACGTCCAGCTCCAGTTGGTCGCCCGGGGCCAGCACGTCACGGCCGTGGGCTGCATTCGCCACCCATGCCCGGGCGTGCGACGTCGTGATGTTTCCGATCCGGAACATGTCACCCTCCATGCCGACCGAGCCGGCTGACCATCGGCCGACCTCGTCGGGTCGCCTGAACGGCACGCTATTGCGAAGCGACCGCGGAACCATCGGGCAAATGCCCTATTCCGACCCGTCTGGACGGTTAGGCGACGCCCGGTGCCCCGGCCAGGCTCGAGGGCGGCTTCTTCGGGCGAGCAAAGCGATACATGCTTTTCGCAAGGCCCCCGTATGCGGACGAGGCGGCGGCGTAGCTTGCGGTTCATGGCTAACAACGATGAGGAACGTCACGTCGTCCCGAACGAGGACGCGGCCGCGAGGTTACGAACTCCGGACGGACCGGTGTTCGCCGGGGCTTCGCCTACCAGCCGGTCGCCAGCGCGTGCTGCACGGCGAGCGCGAACACGATCTGCCCGCCGAGGCCCCAGCGACGCCATCGATGCGAGAGCAGCGCCGTGCCCACGAGCAGCCACGGCACGAATGGCAGCCAGATCCGTTCGACCTCCGCCTTGCTCATTCCCGAGAGATCGGCGAGCAGCACCGTCGCCAGGGCGGCGAGAGCGATCCCGACGACGACCACGTCGTCGCGCGCACGGAAGCGCAGTCCTCTCGCGCGCTGAAGGGCGACCGCGATCCCGGCGCCGACGAGCGGGCCGGCGCTGAACGCGAGCGCGCCCAGATTCGCCCAGACCCAGTACGGGAAGGGCCGGTTGCTGGCGACGCCCACCCAGTACCTCTCGACAAGCACGGGGTACGCCTCCCACCATGCGAAGCCCGACACTGCGAAGGCGAGCACGACGAGCACGGCCGTCCCCGCCGCCCACGGGAGCGGCGACCACCGGCGCGCGAGCAACAGGATCGCGACCGCGAGCACGCCCAGCAGCGGCAGCCCGTACGACAGCAGCACGCAGTAGCCCAGAAGAAGACCGGCGAGCACGGCCCAGCCGGCCGTCGCAGCCGGCCGCCGCGCGGTGGCTGCGAACGCGAGGGCGCACAGACCCCACGCGGCGAAGGCCGCGAACATCGCGTCGGCGGAGACCGACATCCAGATCGCCGCCGGTCCGAGCACGAGGAAGGGCGCGGCCCTCCTCGCGGCCGTTTCGGCACCCAGACGCCGGAGGGTGAGGAGCACGGCGACGGGCGTCGTCGCCGCCACGACGGTCACCGCCATCCCCGCCGCGAGCCCGCTTGCCAGCCCGAGGTGCACCAGCGCAACGAAGAACAGCACCGCCCCGGGCGGATGTCCTGCGATGTGCACCGGCCAATTGTCGGGCGAGTCGAGCGGGATGTGCGCGATGTAGTCGCGCAGCAGCGCCCCGACGTCGGTCACGGCGCGAGCGGTCCGCAGGTACTCATACTGCGTCTCCAGGATCGCCGAGAGGCCCTTCGCGCCGTCGACGGTGGCGAGGCTCAGCATCCAAGCGAGGCCCGCGCCGAATGCCGCGAGCTGCAGTGCGGGCCAGCGCATCCGGGCCGCCAGATCGACGGCATATCGCATCGCGAGGATCGCCACGACGATCGCCGCGAGCGTCCCGGGGCCCACGCGCGGCATCCACTGCGCGTGCAGCGGGGGAAACCACCGCACGTGCACGTTCAGGCCCGACAGCAGCGGGAAGAGCATCGCGGCGGCGATGAGCAGGACGGCGACGCCGAGTCCGATCCACGGCGCGGCGGCGACCGCGCGCGAGCGCGTCTGAGGTGCGGCGAGCAGGTCGTTCGTCACATTCCGAGGCTAAACAGCCGGCGGTATCCGCGCCCGGCCGAGACCTTACGTACTCGGAACGTCTATCGTCCGCGGTTCGTCACATCTGCCCCCGATTCCCCGCGATCCCCCGCCCTAGAGTCGGCTGGACGAGGAGGTGGTCGAGTGCTTCTCACCGCGAGACTGCAGCGCATCCTGCACCAGATCAGGCATGCGGTCGCGTCCCCTGCGCGCAACCCCCGGCACGCCGTGGTTCTCGGGCGCCTGCTGGCGCTGGCCTTCCTGACCTGCTTCGCCACCGGTCTCTACAGCCACTTCCTGCAGGACCCGCTCCCCTGGATGGTGTTCCTGAACCGGCCGGTGTGGATCTACCAGCTGACCCAGGGCATCCACGTCACCGCCGGCATCGCGTGCTTCCCGCTGCTGTTCGCCAAGCTCTTCACCGTCTTCCCCGAACTCTTCCAGAGCCCCCCGGTGCGCTCGTTCGGGCACCTCGTCGAACGCGCGTCCATCGCGCTCTTCGTCGCGGCATCCCTCATGCAGATCACGATCGGACTGCTGAACACGTACCAGCTCTACGCACTGTTCGGCTTCTCGTTCCGGCTGACCCACTATGCGCTGTCGTGGATCGTGATGGGCTCGCTCCTCATCCATATCGGCGTCAAGCTGCCGGTGATCACGCGGTACTGGCGCAAGCGCGACGCGTACGCAGCGAATGGAACGCTCGTCATTGACGGAGAAGACCCGGATGCCGAGCTCGAGGTCGCCGATGAGCTGCAGCGGCTGACCGGCCGGCAACAGGCGCACGGGGTGACGGGGCGAGTGTTCGCGTGGATGGACCGGACCCCCGCGCCACGGGAGGCGCGCGCGGTGCGCGAGACCCGGCGGGGGTTTTTCGCGACCGTGGCCGTCGCGACCACCGTCCTCGTCGCCACGACGGCTGGTCAGTCGTTCCGGATCCTCGACCCTTTCAACGCCTTCGCGCCCCGCAAGAAGGGCGTCGGCCCCCAGACCCTGCCGGTCAATCGCACCGCGAAAGCGGCGGGGGTGCTCGATACCGCCACGGCACCCGAGTGGACGCTGACGATCGTGAACGGGAGCACGCGGGAGGTCTTCTCCCGCTCACGGCTGAGGGCACTTCCGCAGCGGGAGGAAGTCCTGCCCATCGCCTGCGTCGAGGGATGGAGCCAGGACGCCGCGTGGCGCGGGCCCCGCCTGAGCGACCTGCTGGACGCCGTCGGCGCCGCCCCCGACGCCCACGTGCGCATCACCAGCCTGCAGCAGCGGGGCAACTTCGGGGTCACCGAGATGCAGCCGGAGTTCGCGCGCGATCCGCTGACCCTCGTCGCGCTCGAGCTGTTCGGAGAAGAACTCGACATCGACCACGGCTACCCCGCGCGCATCATCGCGCCAGGGCGACCGGGTGTGCTCCAGACGAAATGGCTCAGTGTGATCGAGGTGATCGCGTGAGCGCGGTTCCCGGACCCTCGCGCACACGGCGGACGTGGAGCTTCTGGACGATGGAGGACGTCCGCACGATTCTCATCGGCTCGGGTGTGCTGGTGGCCGTCATCGGGGGGATCGTGCTGCTGAACGACATCCCGCCGCGGCAGTATCCCGCGATCATCGTGTGGCTCGTGGCAGTGCTGATCGCGCACGACGTCGTGATCGCGGGGATCGTCTTCGGGGTCGCATTCGCGGGTCGACGGGTCGAGGGACGGATGCCGCACCGGTCGATCCTGGTCGCGCAGGGTGCGCTGGCCGTCGGCGGGATCATGGTGCTTCTCGTCGTGCCGGAGATCGTCAAGAAGGCGGTCGGAACGGCGAACCCCAGCATCCTGCCGCTGGACTACGGCGACAACCTCGCGATCCTGCTCGTCGCGCTCGCCGTCGCCGCGACGGCCGCGATCGGGCTGCATGCGGTGCTCGACCGGCAGCGGCGACGCCCCTGACTCAGAGCGCGACACATGCGGGTGGTCTGACGGATGACGGGGGCGTCAGGCCTGCGGCGCGACGGATGCCGGCGGTGTGAGGGATGTAAAGCGTCGCAGCATGACGAACCGCCGGTCGCCGGCCGCCCAGGCGTCGCCGAGCACGAGACCGCATTCGCCAGCGATGCGCGCGAGCGCCGCCGACCCGAGCCGCGCCCACGGGAAGGCGCCGCTCTCGTGCCCCTCTTCGCCGATCGCGGTGAAGACGGCACACTCGTGCAGTTCCGGATCCGCGTCCACCTCGACGACCAGCACGCCATCCGCCGCCATCAGCTCAGCACAGCGCTGAAGCAGGGCCCGCGGGTCTCCCCCGATGCCGATGTTCCCGTCCATGAGCAGCACCGTCGCCCAGCTGCCCTCGAGCGGGAGCCGCTCGAAGACCGACCGGTGCAGCACGCGGGAGCCGTCCGCCGCGGCATGCGACGCCGCTTCCCCCGAGATGTCGATGCCCAGCGCCGCCAGGCCCCTCTCCTCCGCGGCACGCAGCATGCGGCCGGGGCCGCAGCCCACGTCGAGGAGCGGTCCGGCGAGGCCCCTCAGCACTGCCACGTCGACCGGGTTGGCCGGCGCGCTCCAATCCGCCACGTCGAGCTGCAGCACGGGGCTCGCTTCCCCGACCCTGCGCAACGCGAGCCGACCGCCGCCCCCTCCCCCGAGGAGCAGCGCGTAGGGCTCGTCGCCGCCGGCACCGAAGGCGATCAGGCCGCTCACGCCGCCCGCCCCTCTCGCGTCGCACCCGCAACGGCTCGCGCGAGCCTGGAGTCCGGGATGCCGGCCGCCACCGCGGCGGCGTCGGCGGCGAGGTCGATGTCGCGCAGCGTGCGCAGCCGCTCGACCGTGAGTCCCGCACCGACGAGGGCCGAGAGCTGCCGGGCTCCGGTGTCGGCGCGCGACATGGGAACGCCACGCACCAGGTCACCCCGAGGGGCCCGGAGACCGAGAGCCCAGAAGCCACCGTCCTCGGCCATGCCGATCACGGCATCCGTGTCGGTGGGCCATCTCAGGTCGGCGGGCGTGACCTGGGGGGTGTCCATGCCGATGAGCAGGGTGGGCCCGTCGAGCTGGTCGAACAGGGCCCCAATGCGCTGATCGAGGGTGCCCTGACGCTGCGGCACGACCTCGAATCCCTCGATGGGCAGTCCGCTCGGCTCGCCGTCGAAGTACAGGATGCGTCGATCGGCGGTGGTTCGGGCGGCGGTACCGAGAGTGTCGCGCAGGCTGGCCTCGGCGATCGCCGCCGCCGCCTCGAGGGTGTAGGGCGGGTGAAGACGTGTCTTGACTTTGCCCGGAAGGCAGGCCTTCGCGATCACGACGAGCACGCTCATGCACGCACCTCGCGCAGGACGCGGTTCATGTCCTTGACTGCGGTGAGCGTGCCGCGCACGGTTCCGGTGACCTTCGACCTTCCGATGCGCGGCGAGTAGGCGACATCCGTCTCGACGATCCGCCAGCCCGCCACCGCCGCACGCAGCACCATTTCCAGCGGGTACCCGCTTCGCCGATCGCGGATGCCAAGCCCTTGCAGGGCGGCGGTGCGCGCCGCCCGCATCGGACCGATGTCGGCGACCTTGACGCCCGCGAGGCGGGCGATGTGCTGGGAGAGGAATGCGTTGGCCACGCGCGCATGCACCGGCCATGCCGAGCGCTGCGTGGGCACCCGGCGGCCGAGCACCAGGTCGGCGCCGTCGCCGAGCAGTGCGACGAGCCGCGGCAGGTCGGCGGGATCCAGCGAGGCATCCGCGTCGCACACCGCGACGATCGGGGCGGTGGCCGCCTCCATCCCCGCTGCGACGGCGGCACCGAATCCCTTCCGCGCTTCGAAGACCACGGTCGCGCCCCCGGCTCGCGCCACCTCGGCCGATCCGTCGGTCGAGCCGTTGTCGACCACGATCGCGCGATACCCCGCCGGCAGGCGCCCCAGCACCCACGGCAGCGCCGCCGCCTCGTTCAGGCACGGGAGCACGAGATCGACGTCAGCCATCCTCCGACGCTAGGCTCGCGCGATTTCAGCGTCGCCGCGAAAGTCTTACGGAACGCGGAAGGCTCTCGCCGAGGCCCGTTGGCCGCTCGCACGCGGGCGTACTGTGGGCAGGTGATCGCCGAAGCCTCGCGCACCCTGGGCAACGAGGATCTCATCGATCGACGCGTGCTCGTCGTCGATGACGATCCCACCGTTGCGGAGGTCGTCGCCGAGTACCTGCGCTCTGCGGGCTTCGTGGTGGACCGCGTCGGGGACGGCTACGAGGCGATCGAGGCCGAGGCGCGCATCTCGCCGGATCTCATCGTGCTCGACCGGATGCTGCCGGGCATCGACGGGATCGAGGCGTGCCGCCGCATCCGCCGCACGAGTGCGACTCCCATCATCCTGCTGACCGCGCTCGGCAGCGAGGAGGAACGCATCCGGGGGTTCGAGGCGGGGGCGGACGACTACCTGACGAAGCCGTTCTCGCCGCGCGAGCTGGTGCTGCGCGTGCAGTCGGTGCTGCGCCGATCACTCGGAGAATACGCGCCGGAGTCGGCCCTCGATCGTGGACCGTTCCACATCGACCCTGCCGCCCGCGTCGCGATGATGAACGGCAGGCTGCTTCCCCTCACCGTGCGAGAGTTCGACCTGCTCTCCTTCCTGGTCAAGCACCCGCGCCAGGCCTTCAGCCGCGAGGAGCTGCTCACCGCGGTGTGGGGCTGGACGTACGGCGACCTGTCCACGGTCACAGTGCACGTGCGGCGCCTTCGCGAGAAGATCGAACCTGACTCGACCCAGCCGACGCTGCTCGCGACGGTGTGGGGCGTCGGCTACCGCCTGGACATCGGAGAGGATGCCGATGAGCTGGCCTGATCTGCTGCAGGTGGCGGGGCTGTCGCTCGCGATAACGATCGCTGTCGGGGCTGTCGCATTCGCGGCGCTGTGGGCGCTGCGCCGATCGTCGCTCATCGTTCAGGTGTGCGTCCTGATCTTCGCCGCGGTGCTGGCGGTGATCCTCAGCATGGTCGGGGCGTCGTGGCTGATGTTCCTCTCCGACCACGACCTGACGGTCGCCGTCAACGTCGCCGTCATATCCGGGACGGTCTCGCTGGCGCTCGTGGCATGCCTGGGCATCGTCGTGGTGCGCAATGCGCGGTCGCTCTCGCGGGCGGCTCGCAGCATCGGCGACGGGGAGCGAGTGGATGCCGTCGGCCCGCAGTCGAGCGCAGAGTTCCGGGCTCTCGCGGCAGAGCTCGTCGCCACCAGCGCGAAGCTCGCCGCGTCGCGTGAGCGCGAGCACCGCATCGAGGAGTCGCGGCGCGAACTCGTCGCGTGGATAGCGCATGATCTGCGCACGCCGCTGGCCGGCATCATGTCGATGGCGGAGGCTTTGGAGGATGACCTCGCGACCGATCCGCAGCGGTACCACCGGCAGATGCGCGAGCAGGTGAGCCGGCTCTCGGCGATGGTCGACGACCTGTTCGAGCTGTCGAAGATCGACTCGGGTACGCTGCGCCTCTCGCTGCAGGACGTCTCGCTCTACGACGTGATCTCCGACACGGTCGCGGATCTTCGTCCCGTCTCGCACGGACGCGACATCCGGATCGAGGAGGGCCTCGGCCGCAACGCCGTCGTGCACGCGGATCCTCGGGAACTGTCTCGGGCGATCTCGAACCTGCTTCTGAACGCGATCCAGCACACGCCGGCCGGTTCGCCGATCACGGTGGCGGCGTCGGTGGTCGACGGGCGCGCATCGATCACCGTCATCGACAACGGCGGTGGCATCGACGAGCAGGATCTGCACCGCGTCTTCGAGCCCGGCTGGCGGGGTGCGAGCGCACGCACGCCGGAGGCGCACCCCGAGGCGCTCGGCGAGTCGCTGCGCTCCAGCGGTGCCGGACTGGGGCTCGCCATCGTGCGGGGGATCGCCGTCGCGCACCAGGGCGAGGTCACCGTGCGGAACGTGCCTGGTGGATGCCGCTTCGACCTGATCCTGCCGAGCACGGCCCGGGGCCGTGAAGAGTCTTTCGCCTGAACTCAGGCCCGAAGGGGCGCCTTCGCGAACTCGCGCATGCCGTCGGCGAAAGGCACAATGGGCGCCCAGCCGAGTTCGGTGCGGGCGCGATCGGATGACGCGGTGATGTGACGCACGTCGCCCGCCCGGAATCGCCCCGTGATGACCGGCTCCGGCCCGCCGTGGGCCAGCGAGAGCCGCTGCGCGACCTCGAGGATCGTCGAGACCCTGCCGGAGCCGACGTTGAACGGGCGCGCGGTCGAGGGTTCGGCATCCGCTGTCCATTCGGCGGCACGAAGATTCGCCGCCGCGATGTCGTCGACGTGGACGAAGTCGCGCCGCTGACCGCCGTCCTCGAAGACCTTCGGCGCTTCCCCCCGCTCGAGCGCGGAGCGGAAGATCGCCGCGACCCCGGCGTAGGGGGTGTCGCGGGGCATGCCCGGACCGTACACGTTGTGATAGCGCAGCATCGCGGCGGTGCCGCCCGTCTCCTTCGCCCAGACCTGAACGAACTGCTCCTGCGCGAGCTTCGACACGGCGTACAGACTCCGCGGGTCGACCGGGGAGCCTTCCACAGTGAGCGCCGGCGTCAGGATCTCCCCGGTGACCGGGTCGCGCGGTTCGAACATCCCCGTCCGCAGGTCGCCCTCGTACCGGGGACCGGGCCGGACGTCTCCGTCGGAACCGACATAGCGCCCCTCTCCGTAGACCACCATCGACGACGCGAGCACGAGCCGGCGCACTCCGGCCCTGGCGAGCGCCGCGATCAGCTCACCGGTGCCGAGCACGTTCGCCCGGACGTAACCCGGCGCATCGGCGACATCCACGCCCATGCCCACCTTCGCGGCCTGATGGCTGACGACGTCGACACCCACGAGGCAGCCATCCAGAGCACGCGCGTCGGTGACGTCGGCTCGAACGATCTCGACGCTGGCGGAAATCGCCGGCGTCGAGGGGTGCACCTCGGGTGAGAGCAAGTCGAGGACTCGCACGTCCCACCCGGCGGAAAGAGCGGCGGTCACGACGCGTGAGCCGATGAATCCCGCGCCACCGGTCACCAGCAGAAGGCTCATTGTGCTTCCATCCGCAGTACCTCGGCGACAGCCGCGCCGTCGATCAGTTCACGGGGGGCATAGTCGAGGGGCACGGATGACGCGATGCGCTCGATCGCCGAGACCAGATGTTGCCGGGCCTCGGCGAGGCGGGCGAAGACCATCTCCGCGGTCACGGCCTCCTCGGCCTGCTCGCCGCTGTCGACGTCCGTGACGACGCAGAGCGCGACCATGTCGATGCCCAGCTCGGCCGCGAGCGCGGCCTCGGGATAGAGCGTCATGTTGACGAGGTCGATTCCGGCCGAGCGGTTGATCCTCGACTCTGCGCGGGTGGAGAAGCGAGGCCCCTGGATGACCAGGACCGTCGCGCCGTCGACGAGCTCGGGGCACGCCTCCAGCGCCAGGCGGCGCGCGTGCGAGTCGAACGGATCGGCGAAGGGCAGATGCCGCACCGTCGATGCGTCGAAGTACGAGTCGGCTCGCCCGTGCGTGCGATCCACGAGCTGGTCGGCGACAGCGATGGTCCCGACCGGCAGGTCGGGGTTGAGCGAGCCCACGGCGGCGGTCGATATGAGCACGCGCACCCCGGTGGACGCGAACGCCCAGATCACCGCACGGGCACGAATGAGATGCGGCGGGACGCAGTGATCGGCGCCGTGCCGAGGCACGAATACCGCCTCGGTGCCGCAGATCGTGCCCCTGGTGAGCTCCACGTCCCCGAAGGGCGTGGCGACGGTGAAGGCCGTCGAGTCCTTATCGTCGAAGAGCGCGTACAGGCCTGAGCCGCCGATGACGGCGACCTTCGCCCTCGTCCCGCGGTCGTTACTCACCAGTCCAGGCTGTCACTGCCGACTCATCTGGACTGGGGTGGACCATTACAGAACGATGACCGATCGACCGGCCCCGACCGTCAGCGCTTTCGCGTCGAGCGTTGATCCTTCCCCCACCGACAGGATGGCGCTCGGTCACCGGTCGAGCTGCATCCTCCGCCAGGATGCCGCGGCGAGCAGCACGAAGGCGCCGACGCAAGGAAGGACCCGCAGCAGCTCTGCGGGGGTGGCGGCGGTCATCGCGCCCAGGAAGACCTGGCACGCCAACGCCGGCCACGTGTCACCGGACGACGGGCCCAGATCGGCGGCGAGGCCGAGCAGGTGCAGCGCGGCGGCGAGAGCGATGCTCATCAGCACGGCCCAGGTCGCGTACACGATGAGTTTCGCCAGAGCGATGGTCGAGCGGCGGACAGGCAGAGCGAAGAGCGATTCGGGCGACTTCGTCGAGGTGGTGGCTGCTCACGAGAATGGCGGCCCCGTCACCCGCCCGACACAACAGGCTCTCCCGTTCGCAGACCGCAACACCAGCGCTGTCGCCGCGGCCCGACCGATCGCCGAGAATCGTCTCGCCGGCCTCGTCGTTGCCGACGCTCGCGGGCGATCGCGACGGAAGTTGAGCCGGCGTCAGGCCTCCTCGAGCGGGGTTGCTGATTCGTGGTTCGTCGTGGAGATGAGGTCGGGCGGCGAGGACTCGGCGATGGGGGGGATGCGCCCTTCGGGGATTCGTTCGAGCCGATTCCAGCCACGCCACCCGCGCTGCTCGAGGATCGCCAGCAGCTCTCGAGCGACCGGCGCCGACTCGGTCATGGCCGCGTCCAGCAGGGCGGTGAGCGGCTCCGTCTGATCGGCGTTGCCGATTTCCAGCTCGCCGCTCTGGACTGCGCGGATGCGGAGGTGCTCTACGAGGTCGGCGAGTTCGACGACTCGGGGGTCCCCCGGCAGCCATTCCGGCGCGGAGCCGAGGAGGCGGTAGAGCCGCGTCATGTCCGGGTCCTCATCCAGGTGACGGTTCTTCTCGGCGATCACGGCGTCGATGCTGAGCGGATCCTGTGCGGCGAGCATGATCCAGGCGTCCCGCTCGAGCTCGATGTAGGCCTCACCGACGCCGACCCCGCGCAGCCGGTCCAGGTAGTCCAGGACGACCTGGGGAAGGGCCAGGTGATCGCCGGCGGCGAGCTTCGCGATCCGCTTGCGACTCGCCTGGAGGCGGCGGATGTCGGCGTTCAAGGCCTTGTCGATCTCCCCGACTGCGCGGGCGAACTCCTCGGAGTCGGCGACGAGGAGCTCCTGCACGCGGGCGAGGGGAACACCCGCGTCCGCCAGCACGCGGATCCGGATCAGCCGCACCACGGCGGCGGTGTCATAGCTGCGATAGCCGGAGTGGTCGCGTTCCGGCTCGGGCAGCAGACCGATCTGGTGATAGTGGCGGACTGTCCGCACCGTCACCCCGGCGTAGGAGGCCAGTTGGCCGATCGAGAGCATGGGCTCCAGACTGCCTCAACCGGCGACGCCGCGGACCGCCTCGGCGATCGCGCGGAAGTCCTTCCGGAGGATCGCGCCGTGATTGCTGGCGACCTTGGCGTGAATCGTGATGTGCGGGTTTCGTTCGGTCACCGCGGGCACGCTGGCCCGGATCTTCTCCTGCCCATCCCCCTTGCTCCCGAACGACGTTCCGGATGCGAGGACATACCGCGTCGGGACGGTCATTCTGTCCATCACCGGGCCGAGCTGCCGTTCCCGCGCGAGCCGGCCGACTTCGATGTTGCATTCGGCCATCTCCACCGCGGTCATCCGCGGCGTGAGCCCGGTCACGCGCAGCGGCACCGTCAGCCATCTCAGGCGACGGAAGGCGGTTCGGATGCCCTGCTCCATCTCGTCTGTGAGCCAGTCGTGTGGCTGCGCCCCATCGACCAGCACCGCGCCGATCGTCCGGTCCGGATTGCGGCTCGCCCAGTGTGCGGCGACGAATGCACCGTACGACCACCCGACCACCAGCGCCCGGTCGGCACCACGAGCATCGAGCACGGCCCTGACATCGCGGACGGCGGCCTCGAACGAGTAGTCCGCCGAACGTCCGGACGTGCGCCCTCGAGCCCGCTCGTCGTAGGTGATGTGCCGC
This sequence comes from Microbacterium sp. DT81.1, assembly GCF_049844955.1. NCBI lineage: Bacteria > Bacillati > Actinomycetota > Actinomycetes > Micrococcales > Microbacteriaceae > Microbacterium > Microbacterium sp. DT81.1. Next base: position 161,393 of record NZ_JBNCMA010000004.1, on the reverse strand, counting down.
CAGTCCGGCCCGAGTTCGGCGAGAACCCGCCGCCAGTAGCCCTGCGTCGCGAACTGGCCGTTCAGGTAAATGACCGGCGTCCCGGAGCCACCCGAATCGGTGACAGCCAGAGCCGTGTCGTCGACCGGCACCATACCGGTCCAGGTCGGGGTCGAGGTCCTGTCGATCATGGCGTCTTCCGTCCCACTGCGGCGATGGACCAAGCCTGCAGGGTTGACGCTGCGTGAGGGTCAACTTTCCTTCAGACATCTCCCGGCACTCGGAGGCGGCCGCCCGACAGAGGAACCGACCGAAACATCGCATCCACGTCCATGCCGGAACGTTACGGACCGGCGGGCGCTGAGGATTGTACGTTTTGCGGCCAGCGCGCGACGTCTCCGGCAGTGCGTGCCCGGCGCTTCCCGCTCAGCCGCCCGCGCGGTCGTCGACTTCATCACTCGTATTTGCACTTCCCGCGCTCGTTGTCAACGGGGCGAGAAGCGGAACGTCGTCGCGGTACCGTCCGTCTGGGAGTGCGGCGAGATGCAGGTTTTCGCGCCGCTGGAGGACGAGATGGCACAGGCGGAAGCAAGCGCGACGTTCGCGATGCTCGATGGGCGCTACCGGTTGCACGAATGCGTCGGCCAGGGCGCGACCGCGAAGGTGTACCGGGCAGACGACCTCGCACGTGAACGCACGGTCGCGATAAAGATGCTACGGGACGACTCGGATACCGGCACGGGACTGGCCGAGGCGCGAAACGAAGTGGCACTTCTCGCGTCGTTGGATCATCCCGCGCTGGTCACGCTCCTCAACGCCAACCTCACTCCCGGCGAGCCCGGGTACCTGGTCATGGAGTTCGTCGACGGCCCGACGCTCGCCCACCAGCTGCTGAACGGCCCGTTGGACATGCGGGACGTGGCGTACCTGGCGTGCGACCTCGCGTCCGCGTTGCACGCCGTGCATGAGGCGGGGATCGTGCACCGTGACGTCAAGCCATTGAACATCCTGCTCACCCACACCGACATGCCCGGGCGCTCCTATCATGCGAAGCTCGCCGACTTCGGCGTCGCCTCCATGATGGACGGTGGGTCCGCGCAGTCGCACGGCGTCGCGGTGGGAACCACTGCATATCTGGCGCCGGAGCAGGTTCGCGACGAGGACATCGGCCCCTCCGCCGACATCTACGCCCTCGGACTCGTCCTCGTGGAAGCGATGACGGGGCAACGGGCGTTTCCGGAGGCCGCCGGGATCGGTGCTGCCATCGCGCGGCTGCTCGAGCCGCCGCGCATCCCTGAACAATTGCCACGTGGATGGTCGCGACTCCTCCGGCGCATGACCGCCCCCGATCCCACGGACCGTCCCGCGGCCAGAACGGTCGCTCAGCGAGCGTTCGCACTCATGCGAAGCGGACCGGCCATGCAGCCGGTGCCGGGCATCTCTCGCCGTCCCGGCACGGTGGGGACGTGGGCTCCGGGGGCCGACGCGCGCTCTGCCTAGACGTTCGGCGAAGTTCGCCGTTCGCCTGATGCGGCGCGGCCTGCGGGATACGAGACCGAGTTGCGCCACGCCCGCCCGCTTTGGCTCAGATACGCGACGCGACCGACGGCCATGGCGATCAGCAGGATCCACGCAAGCACCAGCAGCCAGCCGATGTAGGTGAACGCCATACCCAGCACGCCGAATCGGTTCGCCGAGTCGGCCAGGAGCGGTGGCAGCACCAGACGGCCCAGCAATCCGGCCGTGGCAAAGCCCGCCCCTGCCAGCAGCGCGCCGGGGAGAAGCTGTCGCAGGGTGACGCGTCGATTGACCACCAGCCAGGAGGCGATCCACCAGAGCAGAGCCCAGGCCGCCACTTCCACCGCGAATCCGACCACCGACGCGGCACCGTCACCGCGCAGCAAGATCCGGGAGGCGACGACCACCGAGAGCCCAGCGATCACCGCGATGACCGCGGCGAACCAACGCCACGCGGACTTGACGCTCGATGCGGGCGCGCGCCAGATCGTCCGAACGCTGCGTTCCAATGCCCGTGCGAACGAAGTGGCGGCGATCACCAGGAGCACGACGCCGATCACACCGGTCGCGCGCAGTTCCTGCGCGCCGCCGGGCAGAGACTTCTCGAGGATCTCGGCGGTCGCCGCGTCGAGCCCCAGGTGCTCGGCCACGATCGGACCGCTCTGCGGGTCAAGCCGTGAGCGGACCGCCCCCGCGACGATCAGGATGGGCAGCACCGATGTGAAGGCGTGGGCGGCAAGGGTCATGCCGCGGTCGACGAGCTGAATGCCGCCCACTTCGCGGCCGACTCGCAGCATGAAGCGGCCCCACCGCGATGCGGCTCCCGTTCGAACCAGTCGATTGGCGGTCCACCTGGCCATAGGCACCTCACGAGGGTGTGCGATGAGGCGCTGCATCGCCTATTCACGTCCGAGGCTACACCGGCACCCACGGCCGGCCGGGCGGTCACGTGCTCGATTATCCGACGCATCGATGCTGCGATCGGCTCGACTTGGAGAAGCGGCGAGAGGACATCGTCGGATCGGGGCTTCCGCCCTTGTCTGGTGGCCGACGCGCCGGCGGGAGTACTGTTTCCCGGAGGCCTCGTCGAGCCCCTCGTGCGTGCGCGCGAGCTGTGGGCGGTGAGACGCGGCATTGGTCGAAGGATGACGCCATGGATCCCCGCACCACGTCTGCCGCACCCCTGCGTCGCAGCGGGGTGGCCGCCAGCCGCCGCATCCGATCGATCGGCGTGGAGGAAGAGCTGCTGCTGGTAGGAGCGGAGACTCTTCACCCGGTCCCCGTCGCCGGGGATCTTCTGGACGCAGCGGCCGGTGCTTGGCAGGGCTCGCGCCCGCTCCTCGAGTTCGAGGTGAAACGCGAGCAGATCGAAGTCGTCAGTCCGCCCCGACTCTCGCTGGACCAGCTGTCCGCCACGATCCTCGAGGGGCGCCGTGCGGCCGACCTTGCTGCGCGGCGTGTGGGCGCACGTGCTGTCGCCCTCGCGACGGCGACGCTCCCCTGCGAACCTCACCTCGTGTCCACGGCGCGCTACCAGCGGATGGGCGAGCGATTCGGGCTGACCCTGGTGGAGCAGCTCACCTGCGGTTTCCATGTGCACGTCGACATCGAGTCGCCAGACGAAGGCGTCGCGGTCCTCGACCGCATCCGCCCCTGGCTGCCGGTGCTGCTCGCGATGAGCGCGAACTCCCCGTTCTGGCAGGGCAAGGACACCGGCTTCGCCAGTTACCGCTATCAGGCATGGGGGCGATGGCCCACCGCCGGACCCTACGACCGCTTCGGAAGCGCGGAGGGTTACCGGGCCGCGATCGAGGCGATACTCGAGACCGGCGTCTCCCTCGACGAGGGCATGATCTACTTCGACGCGCGCCTCTCTGCGCACGCGCCCACCGTGGAGGTCCGTATCGCGGACGTGTGCCTCCGCCCGGACGACGCAGCTACCATCGCCGTTCTCATCCGCGCCCTCATCGAAACGGCCGCGCGCCGGTGGCGCGCAGGGGAAGAGGCCGACGATATCTCGACATCGGTTCTGCGTCTGGCGTCGTGGCGTGCCAGCCGTTTCGGGCTGAGTGAGAACCTGGTGCACCCGATCACCCGTATGCAGTGCACCGCCCGGGAAGCCGTCGCGGCTCTGTTGAGCCACATCGAGGAGGGCTTCGAGTCCCCGATGGAGAGCACACTGATCCGGGCCAGCCTCTCCCGAATGCTGGATCGCGGGACGGGGGCGTCCGAACAGCGAGAGGCATGGACGATGACGGGCGAGTGCCGGGATGTCGTGGCTGCCGCCATCGCCGTGACGCACAACTGATGCGGGCGAGGCTCAACGCCCGCGCCGACATTCACAGCATGCAGTCCGCCGTAGCATCCGGAATCATTGCGTTAACACGGTTGTTCTACCATCGCACGAGCGATGCGACGGGTCTGACAGTTCAGAACGGCGAGGAGGTGAGGATGGCGTGACGTCACCGCAGTACGAGATCAGCGTCTGGGAGCGCTACGCCACCGAATTCGCCCTTGCCCTCGCCGACACCCCCACCCGCATCCGATCCGTGCGAGTGGCGTATTTCACCCACGGGTTCGATGTCGACTTGATCGCCGAAATCAGCGGCTTCCCCGTGTGGAGGATCCCACAGGCGATCCAGGACGGCCTGCCGCACCGACGAACCGACTGATCGATGGTCGATGCCCTTCAGGCGATGAGTCCGATCGGGGCCACGCGACGCGGGGGTTCGTCCATGATGTGCAGTCCCGCGGGGTGATCTGCGGCTTCGTGCAATCGCAGCAGCCACGCTCCGTTGAGCCCCTCGTCGGCACCATCCTCGTCGAGACGGAACGCAACGGGAATCGATGCGTCCATCCAGACGGTCAGCTCTCCGCGCGACCGATCCGGGAGAGTGAGACAGAAGCACTCGCGCTTGCGCAGCTTGGAGGTGATGACGTCGCGCAAGTGCCGCAGGGTATGGTCTTCGATGTCCACTTCGAGGCCGTGCGTGCCGTAGATGAAGGTGCCCATGGCAGGTACGATGCGCCGCTTGCGAACTGCGAAACAGGGGCTGGCGTCGGCGGGATCGTGGTGCTTACACCCTTCAACATCTGACCCTCCCCACGGCGCCCGGACGTTGTCAACCCCCGCGCCGGATCGCGGTCTCAGTCCTACCGTGGCGTGCATGAAGCACGTGACCTTCGGCGACAAGGCCCTGTTCATGGGCGACGAGGAAGCGGACACGCTGCTGGAGTATGCGCGCCTGCTCTCAGACACATCGGCGGCAGACACCGTGACGCTGAGCTGCATCAGCCCGGACGGCAACACGGTGGAGGCGTCCTTCCTCCTCAATGCGAACACGGTCCTGATGATCGAGACCACGAACAGCGAGCTCGACCCGCCGGAGAACGGCCAGGCGATAAAGGAGATGCGTGAACGCATCGACGCGATCGCGCGGCCACAGCAGGCGACCACCGAAGAGGAATGGGACCACGTCGACGAGGAGATCGCCGATGCCCTCTAAGCGGGCATCGCGGTCGGTGCGACCGGCGCCGGATCAGGACGATTCGCGGATGGCAAGCCCCTGCAGGAGTGCCCTGCGAACGCGGAAGCTGGCTTCATGAACGATCGAGACGACATCAAACGGCCCTTGGACCACCTGCCGCCGCCGGAAGAACGCGACGACGCGATCGACATCGAGGAGCCGCACTACCCGGATACCGGTGAGGCCACAGGCGGATCCCCGGCGTCGCCCGCGACCGCCGCCGAGCCCGATAAGCCGAACCGTCACGGCGTCGACAAGCTGTCCCCGACGGGGCGCTGACCGTCACGCCGAAAGCCCGCACCGCGTTCTGGGTCGCCGACACGACACTCCGCGTCAGGTCGAGACGTCGTTGCGTCAGGTCGAGACGTCGTTCTCGATGTCCTCCGCGAGGTCATCGATCCTCTCGGGCCGCAGATCCACACCGACTTCGTGAAGCCGCTCCTCCAGGACATGGGTCACATCGTCTTCCACATGTCCATGCCGGATCTCATCGCGTACCTCTTCGACGACCCGCTCGACGGCATCGACTTCGTCTGCGCCAGGCGGGTTCTCGCTGAGTTCTCTGTCGGCACTCATCTGGGACGCTCCTTTCCGGGATGCCGCCGCCGTTCCGCCGCGGCGGAGGCGGCTGGTCCTCACCGTGCCACGCATCGGCTCACGAAACCACGGGGTTGACTTCGGCGGCGGGCTGAGCGATTCCAGCAGCACGTGCATCATTCGAAACGGGTGACGCCATCCCCCCTCGAACGCGGTTGTCTGGGGTGTCGACATCCGAGGAAGAAGGAACGCTCATGTCTCCTGACCGTCATGCACGTACGATGCTGCCCATTCCCGACATCCAGCCCCCCGGGCTGACGACGTACGATGCGAAAGACCCGGCAACCTCGTTCCCGCCGATCACACCGTTGCTGCCGCCCGATGGCGCTCCGAACGTCCTGATCGTGCTGCTGGATGATGTCGGGTTCGGTGCGTCGAGCGCCTTCGGCGGGCCATGCAGCACCCCGAACGCGGAGAAGCTCGCCGCCGGCGGCCTGAAGTACAACCGGTTCCACACCACCGCACTCTGTGCGCCGACCCGGCAGGCGATGCTCACCGGCCGCAACCACCACTCGGTCGGGATGGGGAGCATCACCGAGACCGCCACCTCCGCGCCGGGCAACAGCTCGCTGCGGCCGAACACCAAGGCTCCTCTCGCCATGACGCTGAAACTCAACGGGTACTCCACCGCACAGTTCGGCAAGTGTCACGAGGTGCCGGTCTGGCAGTCCTCGCCGATGGGGCCGTTCGACGCGTGGCCCTCGGGCGGCGGCGGGTTCGAGACGTTCTACGGCTTCATCGGCGGGGAGAACAACCAGTACGAGCCGGCCCTGTACGACGGCACGACCCCCGTCGAGCCGCCGACGACACCGGAGGAGGGGTACCACCTCACCGAGGACCTCGCCGATCGCGCCGTGAGCTGGATCCGGACGCAGAAGGCCCTGATGCCCGAGAAGCCGTTCTTCGTGTACTTCGCCCCCGGCGCCACTCATGCGCCGCATCACGTGCCGGTGGAGTGGGCTGACAAGTACAAGGGGCAGTTCGCCGACGGATGGGACGCGCAGCGCGAGCGCACATTCGCCCGGCAGAAGGAGCTCGGGGTCATTCCACCCGAGACAGAGCTGACCGCCCGACACGACGCCATCCCCGCATGGGACGACATGCCGGATGAGCTGAAGCCGGTGCTGGAGCGCGAGATGGAGGTGTACGCGGGCTTCCTCGAGCACACCGACTTCCACGTCGGGCGGGTGATCGACGCGATCGAGGACCTGGGCGTGCTCGAGAACACCCTGATCTACTACATCGTCGGAGACAACGGCGCCTCGGCCGAAGGGACGCTCAACGGGGCGTTCAACGAGATGGCCAACTTCAATGGAATGGGCGCCCTCGAGACACCCGAGTTCCTCGCGTCCAAGATCGACGAACTGGGCACGCCGAGCTCCTACAACCACTACGCAGTGGGCTGGGCGTGGGCCATGAACGCTCCCTTCCAGTGGACGAAGCAGGTCGCATCGCACTGGGGGGGCACACGCAACGGCACCATCGTGCACTGGCCGAACGGCATCCAGGAGAAGGGCGGGCTTCGCAGCCAGTTCACCCACTGCATCGACGTGGCACCCACCATCCTCGAGGCGGCCGGTCTGCCCCAGCCGACGGTCGTCAACGGGGTGCAGCAGGCCCCGATCGAAGGCACAAGCATGCTGTACTCCTTCGACCGACCCCACGCCGAAGAACAGCACGACCTGCAGTACTTCGAGATGTTCGGCAACCGAGGCGTCTACTTCCAGGGAATGAGCGCAGTCACCAAGCACCGCACGCCATGGGAACTCGTGGGGGGAACGGTGCCGCCGCTGGATGACGATGTCTGGGAGCTCTATGACGGGACGAGCGATTACAGCCAGGCGCGCAATCTCGCCGCCGAGCACCCGGAGAAGCTTCGTGACCTGCAGCGACTCTGGCTGATCGAAGCGGTCAAGTACAACGTGCTGCCGATCGATGACCGCACGGGGGAGAGACTCAACCCCGAGCTCGCTGGCCGACCGACGCTGCTGCACGGCAGCACGCAGCTGCTGTTCGGCGGCATGGGACGGCTTTCGGAGAGCAGCGTGGTGAGCATCAAGAACAAGTCGTTCTCAGTGACCGCCGAGGTCGACGTACCCGAAAAGGGTGCGGAGGGTGTCGTCATCGCGCAGGGCGGCCGGTTCGGGGGATGGAGCGTCTTCTTCACCGGCGGCAAGGTCAACTTCGTGTACAACGTGCTCGGCATCCACTCCTTCGCCACCGTCGCGGATGCCCTGCTGGAGCCGGGGAAACACCAGGTGCGCGTGGAGTTCGCCTACGACGGCGGGGGCCTCGCGAAGGGCGGCGGGGTCACCCTCTACTACGACGGCGTCTCCGTGGGAACGGGGCGAGTCGGCGTGACGCAGCCGATGATCTTCTCGGCCGATGAGACAACCGACGTCGGCTACGAGTCGGGCACCTCGGTGAGCCCGGAGTACTCGGCGCGCACCAGCCGGTTCACCGGACGGATCCACTGGGTGCAGATCGACACAGGGGATGACGACCACGACCATCTCATCGATCCGGACGAGCGCCTGCGGATCGCCATGGCGCGGCAGTAACCGGCGTCGGCGCCCGCGTCGGGCACGAAGAGCCCGCTCCCGGTCGCGTTCATCCGATGCGGATGATGTGGCCGATGCGGGCGGCGGAATACGGTCCATCCATGAGCGAACCGACGGATGCTGCAGTGTCAGAGCGCGGGCACGCCGCCGCCGTAACCACGAGCGAGGTGGCGAGCCCTTCACCAGCGGTGGACGAGCGCCGGGCCGGCGCACCCTCGGCGAGGCGCCGCGGCATCCTCGCCATGGTGGACCACCCACTGGTGGTGGCCTTCGTGGCCACCCTCGGCGTACTCGGAGCACTTCTCATCGGCTCGGCGATCGGCTCGATCGCGACCATACTCACCTACATCGTCCTCGCCCTGTTCGTCTCGCTCGGACTCGATCCCGTCGTGCGCCGGCTCGAGCGCGCCGGCATGAAGCGAGGGGCGGGCATCGCCGTGGTGTTCGGCGGATTCGCCGTGCTCGTCGCCCTGTTCCTGATCTTCGTGCTGCCCCCGGTCCTCGCGCAGATCGTCGAATTCATCGTGTCGATCCCGCAGGCGATGACCGACATCCAGCAGTCCGACTGGTTCATGAGCCTCAGCGACGACCTGCAAGCCTCGCTGGGAGCCGGGCTCGACCAACTCTCCGGTTCGCTCTCCGACCCGCAGACGATGGCCGCCATCACCGGCGGTGCCCTCTCGGTCGGCCTGGGAGTGGCCAGCTTCGTGTCCGCCAGCTTCATCGTGGTCGCTTTGACGCTGTACTTCCTCGCCTCCCTGACCGGGATGAAGCAGGCGCTCTATGCGCTGGCACCGGCCCGCAACCGTCCGCGGCTCTCCGACATGACCGAGCGGATCACTGCGTCGGTCGGTGGGGCTCTGATCGGCTCCGTCATCCTCTCGTCGATCAACGCGAGCGTCGTCTTCGTGCTGCACTTGTTGATCGGCCTGCCCTTCCCCGCGCTGATGGCGGTGATCGCCTTTGTTGTGACCCTGATTCCGCTGTTCGGCTCCGTGATCTTCTGGATCGTGGCCACCATCGTCGCGTTGTTCTCGAGCCCCGACCAGGCGCTGATCTTCGGCATCGCCTACCTGATCTACATCCAGCTCGAGTCGTACGTGGTGAGCCCGCGGGTGATGACGCGGGCCATCGCGATTCCGGCCGCTCTGGTGCTGATCGGGGCCCTCGTGGGCGGTGCGCTGGCGGGGGTGCTCGGCGTGCTCCTCGCACTCCCGGTGATGGCTTCGCTTCTGCTGATCCTCAGAGAGGTCGTCGTCCCCCAGCAGGATCTCAAGACCTGAGCCCTTCCGGCCTGGCGAGTCCTGGGCACACGGCGAGAGCCTGAAGCTCCTATCCGGACGCCTTGTCGCTCGCTGTCTTCGCGGCGAGCCGCTGCACCTGCCATTCGTGCACGTCGGAGAGCCAGTACAGCGGGGCCGACGGGCCGACCCGGGGGTCATCGGGATCACGACCGTCGCGCAGAGCCTCGGTGTAGGCCCTGTCCAATTCGATTCGCGTCCGCAGCTGATCGCGAGTGCCGACGGAGCCGTGACCGGGGATGACGACAGCGACGTCGTTCGCCACATCCTCGAAGAGTCGCAGCGCGTCGAGGTAGTCCTCGATCGGATCGGCGGCCTCCAGATCGAGGAAAGGCATCAGGATGTCGGAGAGCATGTCGCCCGCGACCAGGACGCCCCGGTCTTCGATCAGCAACGCCGCATGACCAGGAGCATGCGCCCGATGCTCGATGATGCGGATCGATGGGCCGCTCCAGGGAATGCGCTCGGCCTGTGCGGGCAGACCGGTGATCAGACCGAGCAGCTCCATGGGAATCTCGTCGGCGTGCTCCGGCGGCAATCCCTCGGCGATGCGGTCCTTCCAGTCGGCTTTCGACAGCACTTCTCGGATGGATGACGCACCACGGGCCGTCCCGTAGCGCGGCGCATCGCCAAAGTCCGGGTGCCAGAGCACGTGGTCCCAGTCGGGATGCGTGGAGAAGCCCGCCACGACGGGCCTGCCCAGCCCGCGGATCTCGGCCGCGAGGGCCGCCAGCTCGTTTTCCGTGATGCCCGGGTCGATGAGCAGCACCCCGTCCGCACCCTGCACGACTACCGCATTGCTCTGGAGGAACTCGCTCTCGTGCACCAGCACGCCCTCCGCCACCTGCTTCAGCATCGGATGCCTTCCGCTCGTCGTCTGCACCGCTCATCGAGACGCTACCGGGTGCCGAACTGCTCGAACAGGGAGGGCCGGGCCTCTGGCAGGAGATGATGGCCGAACTGCGTCGCTCGCGCCTCGATCTGGACCTCGCGCCGGCTGAGGGGCCTAGACCCTGATCCGCTCGTCGTGGTCATCGAGCACGAACGAGTCGAGCGTAAGGGCGCGGTAGAGGCGATGCTTCGCCGCTCCGCTCAGTTGGGCCCTCCCCCACTCGCGCAGTCCGCTCTCGAGCGAACGCGCGTTGTAGACGGAGAGCGCATCCTCGAACGTGGCGTCATCGACGAGCCCGGCATCCGCCGAGACGTAGAGCGCGCTCCCCTCGCCTGGCGCCCTGCTCGAATCGAAGATCACAAGTGACACGCGTGGATTCTCGGTGATGTTTCGCGAGTGTCGCGCGCCCGGCTTCGACGCCCAGACGAACAGGTCCAGCTCCCTCGCGGCGAACCAGACCGGGGTTGCCCACGGCATCCCATCGGCGCCGGCCGTCGCAAGTGTGAGGTACGAGTTCTCCGATACGAGGGCGCGCGCGAGCCGCTCCGGATCGAGGGCGGCGTTGTCGGCCATCTCGTGAAGGCGGTCGCCGCTCACGCCGCTCCGCGTTCCGGAAGCAGGTCCGCCACCAGCGCCGCGATGCGGGCGCGGATCTCATCCCGGATGGGCCGGACGGCGTCGATGCCCTGACCGGCCGGGTCATCCAGCTCCCAGTCCTCGTAGCGCTTGCCGGGGAAGATCGGGCAGGCGTCACCGCAGCCCATCGTGATGACCACGTCGGACTCCCGCACGGCGTCGACCGTCAGGATTTTGGGCGTGTGAGCGCTGATGTCGATGCCCTCCTCGGCCATCGCCTCGACTGCGACCGGGTTGATCGTGTCCCTCGGCGCGGAGCCGGCGGAGAGGACCTCGACGTCGTCGCCACCGAGCGCACGGAGGTATCCCGCGGCCATCTGGGATCGGCCCGCGTTGTGCACGCAGACGAACAGGACGGTGGGCTTGTCGGTCATCGGAGTCTCGCTCTCTCTCTCTCTCTCTCGGAAAGCATAGACCGGTACCTATTTGTTATGGGGAACGGAGCCTGAACTCTGCGGGACGAGTTCGTGCAGCAAGCCACGCACCCGGAACTCGATGTCGTCCCGGATGGCGCGCACCCGCTCGATCGGCTTGCCCACGGGGTCCTCCAGGTCCCAATCGAGGTACCGGCGCCCGGGATGGATCGGGCACGCATCTCCGCATCCCATGGTGACGACGACGTCGGCGGCACGAACAGCTTCGTCCGTGAGTGGCTTGGGGAACTCGCCCCCGAGCGGCACACCGATCTCGTCGAGCGCGGCGACGATGGTGTGACGCACCTCCCCCGCGGGCTCGGAGCCGGCCGTTGAGACGGCGACCCGGTCGCCCGCGAGCTGGCGGAGGATCCCCGCAGCGAGCTGCGACCGGCCGGCGTTCTGCACACAGACGAACAGCACCCGCGGGACGCCCGTCGCGGTGGACTCGGCGCGGGCCAGCGCTTCCAGCCGCGTTGCGGCGAACGTCGCCGTCCGGCTCGCCAGCATCGATGACCTCGGTCCGCGCGCGAGCAGTTCGCAGCTCTCCACGACCTTCGCATGCACCGTCTCCCGGCCGAAGACGCCACGGAAGCGGACGGCGAGATCGTCGGCGATCCGATCCAGGTCGGGCTCAGTCTCGGCGGGGAACCGGTCGCCCAGCAGGGCGTCGACGCGGTCGGCATGCACGGTCGCGATCGAGTACCAGACTCGCCTGCCCTCCGGCTCGCGCACGACCACACCATCGTCGTGCAGCGCCTTCATATGATGGCTGACGGTCGGCTGACGGAGCGAGAGCGCCTCTGCAAGCCGACCGACGAGTGCGCGACCGCCCTCGGAATCACGGATCAGACGCAGGATCCGGGCGCGCGTCGGATCTCCCAGCGCCGTCAAGGCGAGCGCATCCCCCTGATCCATAGACGACAGTCTATCTACAGGGATCAGGGCCCGTCCGTCGCGACGGCACCGCTTCGCCGTTCGATCAAAATCGTGTCTCTCCACTCAGGAGCAGCAACCGCCTCCATCGCCGAGATCGGTGGAGCAGACCCCGGTCGCCGGCAGCACGAGTTCGACGTTCGCGGCCGATGCGGTGTCACCCGCCAGCCATGCCGTCACAGACCGCACCTGCTCGTATCCGGTGGCGAGAAGGAAGGTCGGGGCGCGGCCATAGGACTTCATCCCCACGATGAAGAAATCCTGCTCGGGATGGGTGAGCTCGCGGAAACCGTGAGGCTCGACGGTGCCGCACGAGTGGACGTTGGGGTCGATGAGCGGAGCGAGGCGCTTGGGAGCCTCCACGATCTCGTCGAGCTCCAGCCGGATCTCACGCAGGATGTCGAGGTCCGGGCGGAATCCCGTGGCATTGACGACCACGTCGGTGGCGTGGGCGACCACTTCGCCGTTCCGGTGGCCGACCAGTTCCACGGCCTCGGAGGTGCGGCGGCCACGGATGATCTCGAACCCGTCGAGGACGTCGATCAGGCCGTCGGCGACTGCCTGATCCACCCTGCTGCCGAGCCGGGCGCGGTCGGCGAGCTCGTCATCCGCGGATGCTGAGACGCGCACGGCCTGGGCGTTGCGGATCAGCCAGGTGATCGATGTCCCGGGCTCCTGCCTGGCCAGCTCGACCAAGCCGAGCAGAGTGTTGGCGGCGGAGTGACCCGCGCCGACGACGGTGGCGCGGCGCCCGGCGAACCGCCCGCGGTCGTGGCCGAGAACGTCCGGGAGGGCCGGGGTGACCGCTTCCGAGATCTCGCTCATGCCCAGCAGTTCCAGCCCGCTGGAGGAGAGCGAGTTCGGCGAGAGATACGTCCCGGAGGCGTCGATCACCGCGCGCGCCGCGATCTCTTCGACGGTGCCGTCCGATGTGCGGATGCGCACGGCGAACGGCGTGGCCGCGCGTCCGCGGGTACGCGTGCGGTCCATACCCTCACGGGTGACGCCGAGGACGTGGACGCCGGTGCGGACTCGGGACGCGATGGGCTCCACGTCGGCGAGCGGGGCGACGTACTTCTCCACCAGTTCGGTGCCGGTCGGCGCGCGCTCGGGATCGGGCAGCTCCCAGCCGCGCTCTTGGAGCAGACGGCGGGATGCCGGGTCCACGAGGTGCTTCCAGGGCGAGAAGAGCCGGGTGTGACCCCACGCCCGCACGCTTGCCGCCACCTCGTTGCCCGCTTCTAAGACGACGAAGTCGATACCGCGCTCGACCAGGTTCGCCGCAGCGGCCAGCCCGATCGGGCCTGCGCCGATGATGGCGACCGGAAGCGTCGACGATCGATTCGTCGTCGCCGCGCGGGGTGTGAGATCGAGCAGTGTCACAGGAGCCTCCACGGATATCGATCAACTTCGATACTCGATTCTGCCTGCGTGTATCGACATCTGTCAATATCGATTAGTCTCGATGTATGACCACGATGCTCGAGGTGACCGATGTCACCGCCGGCGCCTGCTGCACCCCCCTCGTGCGCGAACCTCTGAGCGCCCCCGAGGCGGAGCAGCTTGCGACGACGATGAAGGCACTCGCCGATCCGGCGCGCCTGCGTCTGCTCTCCATCGTGGCGGTCTCGGAGAACTCTGAGGCATGTGTGTGCGACCTGATCGAGCCGATCGGGCTGAGTCAGCCCACGGTGTCGCACCACCTCAAGATCCTGACGACGGCGGGCTTCTTGACCCGCAGCAAGCGCGGAACCTGGGCTTATTTCAGGCTCGTTCCCGGGGCCTTGGACCGGATCTCTCAGCTCCTCGCAGCCACGTGAGCCACACCGCACGCGCTGCCGCCGGAGAGTTCCTCGGCAGCGCAGGACTCGCCGCGATCGTGGTCGGCTCAGGGATCGCGGCCCAGCGCCTCTCCCCCACGGACATCGGCCTGCAGCTGTTCGAGAACGCATTCGCCACGGCCCTCGGCCTCACCGTCCTGATCCTCGTGTTCGCCTCCGTCTCGGGCGCGCACTTCAACCCCGTCGTCACGCTCGTCGACATCGCGCTGCATCGACGCGAGTGGGCCACGGCCGCCGTCTACGTACCGGTGCAGGTGCTCGGATGCATCGCAGGAGCAGTGCTCGCGAACGTCCTGTTCGCGGCGCCGACGGTCCAGTGGAGCACCACCGAGCGCTCCGGCTGGCCGCTGCTGCTCTCGGAGGTGGTGGCGACAGCGGGACTCATCCTCGTCATCTTCGCCTTGGTGCGCACCGGGCGATCGCACCTCGCCGGCCCGGCCGTGGGCGCCTACATCGGCGCCGCGTACTTCTTCACGTCCTCGACCAGCTTCGCCAACCCGGCCATCACCGTCGGGCGCATGTTCACCGACACGTTCGCCGGGATCGCGCCGGCATCCGCGCTGCCCTTCGTCTTCGCCCAGGTCGTCGGGGCGGCACTCGGCTGGGCGGCTGTGCGCTTCTTCTTCCCCATGGCGGTGCCCGAGCCGGCGGTTGTCCCCGGCTGATGGCGGCGGTGTGCGTGGTAGGCGGGATCCTCGTCGTACTGGGGTAACCGAACAGCCGATGCGGGCAACCGGCCTCCACGACCCCCTGCGCGCATACAGTGGCCTCATGCAGCCCGTCATCGCCGGAACGACCATGCCGATTCTCGAGATCACGCTCGAGCCGGGAGAATCGATCGTCGCCGAAGGCGGTGACGTCGCCTGGCTCAGCCCTGGAATGCAACTCGACACGTCCACCGCGCACGGCAGCGGTGGGCAAGGCGGATTCATGAGCGGCCTCAAGCGGGTGCTCGGCGGCGCGCAGCTCTTCCTCACGCGCTACACCGCCCCCAACGGCGGGATGGTCGCCTTCGCCGCCCAGCTCCCCGGCACCATCCGCGAGGTCGCGATCGACGCGGCCGACACATTCATGATCCAGTCCGGTTCGTACACCGCCAGCACCACGCAGGTCGAGGTCTCGGTGGCACTGCAGAAGAAGCTCGGTGCGGGGATCTTCGGCGGCGCGGGCGTCGTCTTCCAGAAGCTTTCGGGCGAGGGCAGGGCCTGGGTGCAACTCGCCGGCGAGATCACCGAATACGAGCTGAAGGCAGGCGAGTCGCTGCTCATCCACCCCGGGCACCTGGCGATGTTCCGCGCCGAGATGCAGCTCGAGTTCGCCAGCATCAAAGGAATCAAGAACAAGTTCTTCGGCGACTCGCTCTTCCTCGCGCAACTCCACGGCCCCGGACAGGTCTGGCTTCAGTCGATGAACCCCGCCAAGCTGGCGGCAGCGATCGAGCCCTATCTCCCGGACCGCAACCCCGACCGAGCCTGAGCGGAAACGGCTCTCAGCCGGGCCGCGAGATGCGTCCTCCGCGCGACGGCTTCGGGCGGTAACGTGGGCGGACATTCGCTTGCCCGGGAGATCCACATGACACAAGAACCCCCTGACGCAGAGCTCACCATCAACGAGATCGCCGAACGGGTCGGAGCCCAATTTCCCCAACTTCCGGCATCCACGATCCAGGGCGTCGTGACCGAGGCGTACGACGAACTGAAGGACGCGAGGGTGCGCGATTTCGTCGAGGTGCTCGTCGAGAAGCAGGCCAAGAAGCAGCTGAAGCACATCCAGCCCTGAGGCCGGTCCGCGACGGCCCGCTCCCCTCAGAGATCTGGAGAGCCGGCCGCCGCCCGAGCGGCCGAGGCCGTTCGGAGATCGGCATGCAGGCCGCTCCGAGCCGCCGCGCGGCTCTCCTCCCTCCGCAGGGTGGACGCGTACACGAAGCCGAACACGGCTACGACGACCGGGATGGGGACAAGCGCCCAGCTCACCGCGGCCCAGTCATCCACAGCTCGTTCCTCTCCGGCGAACGGAACGAACGCCGGAGGACTGCGATGGCGCTCGCTTCCGCTCCAGCGAACCGCCCCGAGGTTAACGCCGGGGTGAACCGCAGGTGACGAATAGTCGACGGGCGCGGGGCGCCGCTATCCCTACCCGTCGATGCGGCTGCCCGATGCGCGCCGGATCAGGACCAGGTCGGTGTGCTTGGGCACAAGACCGTCGCCGGCAGTGCGGCCTTGCAGCCGTCGCTTCGCCCACGGCACCGCGTGGCGCAGGAGCCAGGCGGTTCGCGTCATCGCCGTCGGCTCGACGTCGGCCTCCTCGGCGTGCAGCAGCTGCTCGAGCCGGCCGAGCGGACCCGCGTCGGGCACGCCGAGGCGCGCAGCCGCCTCGTAGGCGAGCAGTCTGTGCCCGCGGGAGTTCAGATGCACGGCGTCGTCCGCCCACAGCGATGTCATGCTGACCGCGGGCACCGCTTCGAGGTCGAGCAGCACGGCCCCAGTCGAGCGCGCGAGGCCGCGCAGCTGCGAGTTGAAGCGGGCGAAGCGCCGGGCGAGTAGGCGCGACGCGCGCCTTCGCGGCAGGAACGGGGTGACCAGCAGCACATCGCAACCGGATTCGCGCAGACGGCGTACTCCATCCCCCAGACGTGCGGCGAGCGCCTCGGGGTCCGCCCGCAGCCGCACGAGGTCGTTCCCGCCCACCAGCACCGATACCAGATCCGCCTTCAGTTCGAGCGCGCGCGGAATCTGGTCGCACACCACGTGCTCGACGAGACGGCTGCGCACCGCGAGGTTCGCGTACCGCAAGCCGGCACCGGACGAACCCGAGTGAGCGAGCAGCTGCGCCAGCCGGTCCGCCCATCCGCAATACTCCCCCGCCGGCATTCTCGATCCGTCGCTGAGGCCTTCCGTCACGGAGTCGCCGAGCGCGACGTATCGACGGATGCCGCTCTGCGGAACAGCGGGGGTTGACAGGCCCGGTCGTTCTCCCACCCTGCTGAGCCGGCGCTCATCGATCCGCTGCAGGGCTGCGGCGTCGGCATAGTGCTCGAGAAGCCGATCGCCGAGGGCCTCCCAGGATCGCCCGAGCACTCCCGCCCGCCCGGCCGCTCCCAGCGCCCTCGCCTTGACGTGGTCGCCCGCGAGGTCCGCGACCGAGGCGCGCAGCGCCGACAGGTCGCCCGGGGGGTACAGCCACCCGTTGATGCTGTTCTCCACCAGATCGACGGGACCGCCTCGGCCGGTCGCGACAACGGGAACGCCGCTGGCCAGAGCCTCTTGCACACCCTGGCAGAACGTCTCGCTCTCACCAGGGTGCACGAACACATCGAGGCTGGCGAGCGCCTCGGCGAGCTGAGCGCCGCCGAGGAATCCCGTGAAGACGGCCCGCGGAAGCTCCCGTTCCAGGCGCGCGCGTGCGGGGCCTTCGCCGATGATCACGAGCCTCACCCCGGGGAGATCGCTGAGGACGCGGAGGTCCTCGACCTGCTTCTCGGGTGCCAGACGGCCGGCATAGCCGACCAGCGTCTGTCCGGGCGCGAGCTGCGCCCGCCACCGTCCGCCGCGCCGCTCGGGGTTGAATCGCTCGAGATCCACGCCCCTTCCCCACAGCCGAACGCGATCGATCCCGAGCCCGTCCAACTGCGACGCGGCCGGCGTCGAGGGGGCGAGGGTGAGGGTCGTCCGGCGGTGCAATCTGCGGATGTGGGCGGCGACGAGAGCCGCTCCGCCCGGCACCCCGTACTTGGCGGCGTACGCGATCACATCGGTCTGGTAGATGGCCACCGAAGGGACGCGCAGCAGATTCGCCGCCACCGCACCGTGCCATCCGAGCACCAGCGGCGACGCGAGATGCACGACGTCCGGGGCGAAGTCGGCGAGCAGCCGTGTGACGTGCGGCGTGCTGACGACCGCCACCCGCACCTGCGGGTAGGACGGCAGCGACAGCGAGGGAATCCGCCTCGTCGGAGCGACCGGCACTCCCGCGCTCGCACCACCCGGGCCCGGGGCGATGACGAGCACCTCGTGGTTCCTCTTCTCGAGATGCGTCAGCACCTGAAGCACCGAATTGGTGACGCCGTTCATGTGTGGAAGGAAGGACTCGGCCAGCAGCGCGACTCTCACGGTTAAAGAGTGGCGCGGCAACGGCGGCGCCGCCGGCGCGGGCGGCGCCTTCGGCGGAGAGTTCATCGGCCGCTCCCGTCGCCTTAACCGACCGGCCCCGTTCGGCAACCATTCACGCGCGACTGCTACTCAGGACTCGTGATCGACGACCTTCTCTCGGACCTCGCCGCGGGGCCTTGGGCGCTCCCGCTTCTGTTCGCGATGGTCTTCGGCGACGCCTTCCTCGTCGTGATCCCGGGCGAGGCGGCCGTGACGGGCTTCGCGGCGCTGTCGGTCGTCAGCGGCGAGCCGCCCCTGGCCGCTGTCGTCGTGGTTGCAGGCGTGGCCGCCTTCGCCGGAGATGCGACGTGTTACGTGATCGGCCGCACCGTCGGGCTCGACAGGTGGAGTTGGACAGGCAGACCACGACCCCGCGCGCTGCGCGCCTGGGCGACGCGGCGGCTGACCAGGAGCACCGCGGCGATCGTCTTCACCGCCCGATTCATCCCGTTCGCGCGGATCGCCGTGAATCTGACGGCCGGCGCCGAACGGGTGCCGGCGCCGCGTTACCTCGCGCTCTCGGCGCTCGCGGCGTTCGCGTGGGCGACCTATCAGGCCTTCATCGGCGCGGCTGTCGCCCGCGTGCTGCCCGACTCGCCGGTCGCTGCCGTCGTCCTCTCGATCGCCGTCGCCCTCGGTATCGGCTGGGCCTTGGATGCCGTGCTGAACAGGCGCCTCACGCGGAGCTAGGAATCGCAGGCCCGTGCTCGATCACAGACGACGCCGCCCGCTCCCGGAGTGGGAGCGGGCGGCGTTCGGCCGTTGCGAGGTGGGCGCGTCAGCTGATCTTGCGCCGGTAGATCGCGATCGCGAACCCATACGCGACGATCAGGATGCCGACGAGCCAGGCCAGGGCGACCCAGATGTCGGTGCCGACCGGCTGCTGGTCGAACAGCGCCCGCAGGGTGTCGACGATCGCGGTCACCGGCTGGTTCTCGGCGAACCAGGCGACCGGAGCCGGCATCGTGTCGGTGGGCACGAATGCGGAGCTGATGAAGGGGAGGAAGATCAGCGGGTAGCTGAACGCGCTCGCTCCATCCACCGTCTTCGCGGAGAGCCCCGCGATCACGGCGATCCAGGTGAGTGCGAGGGTGAACAGGATCAGGATTCCCGCGACCGCCAGCCACGCGCCGAGCGATGCACCCGTCCGGAACCCCAGGACCACACCGACGGCGATGACGATGGCGACCGACACCAGGTTCGCGGCGAGGGACGTGAAGACGTGGGCCCACAGCACGCTCGATCGTGCGATCGGCATGGACTGGAAGCGTTCGAAGATGCCGCCCTGCATGTCGAGGAACAGCCGGTACGCGGTGTACGCGACGCCGGATGCGATGGTGATGAGCAGGATGCCGGGAAGCATGTAGTCGATGTACGACTCCTGCGATCCTGTGTTGATCGCGCCGCCGAACACGTAGGTGAAAAGGAGCATCAGCGCGATCGGGGTGACCGCGGTGGTGATGATCGTGTCGGGGCTGCGCAGGATGTGGCGAAGCGAGCGGCTTGTCAGGACGGCCGTATCGCCGAGCACGTGAGTGGTCATCGGGGTTCCTTTCCTGGTGCGAGGGAGCCGTCCTTGCGTTCCTCTTCGCTGGCGTCTGATTCGCCTGTCTCGCCGACGAGGGCGAGGAAGACGTCCTCGAGCGACGGCTGCTTCTCGATGTATTCGACCTTGGCCGGCGGGAGAAGTCGCTTGAGTTCGGCAAGGGTGCCGTTCTGGATGATCGTGCCCTTGTGCAGAATCGCGATGCGATCCGCCAGCTGCTCCGCCTCATCGAGGTACTGGGTGGTCAGCAGGACGGTGGTGCCGCCCTTCGCGAGTCCCTTGACCGTCGCCCACACCTCGAGCCGCGCCTGCGGGTCCAGGCCGGTGGTCGGCTCGTCGAGGAAGATGATCGGCGGGTCGCCGATCAGGCTCATGGCGATGTCGAGCCGGCGGCGCATTCCGCCCGAGTACGTCGCGGCCCTGCGACCGCCCGCCTCGGTGAGGGAGAACCGTGCCAGGAGATCGTCGGCGATCGCGCCGGGGTTCTCCAGGTGACGGAGCTTCGCGACCAGTACCAGGTTCTCGCGGCCGGTGAGCACTTCGTCCACCGCGGCGAACTGGCCGGTCAGGCTGATCGACTGGCGGACGTCACCCGGCTGGCCGGCGACGTCGAACCCGTGCACCGCAGCTGACCCCGCGTCGGCCTTCAACAGGGTGGCCAGGATACGCACCACCGTGGTCTTGCCGGCGCCGTTGGAGCCGAGAAGGGCGAAGATGCTGCCCGGTGCGACGTCGAAGTCGACCCCGCGAAGAACATGGAGGTCCTTGAATGACTTCTCCATGCCCTGCACGCGGATGGCTGGTTGGATGGCGGTGGTCATCGTTCCTCCTCCTTGCCGAGTCCCCGGATGGTCTCCGTCAGGCGGGCGCGCTCCTTGTCGATCCAGCGCTTTCCCGCGTAGGCGGCCGCGAACGCCTCCGCGAACTCGACCGGGTCGTCGCCGACGATCTCATCGACGGGCGTCCCATCGGCGGCGGTCCGCTCCCACAGGTCGGCGAAGTCGTTCAGCATCGTCATCATCATCGTGGGGTCGCCGTCGGTGATCCCGCCGTTGTACATGAAGTAGCGCTCGAAGGCCTTGGCAGCCGTTCCGTACGGCTCCGGCAGCGCCGCGATGCGGGCCTTGTACTGCCGGTACGCCTTCTTGTCGTCGAGCGATCCCGTCAGGAATTCGATCCACTTTGCGGCCATGATCACTTCTCTCCTTGGTCTTGATGTGTGCCGTGGAGCTGTTCGATACGTTCTGCGAGGAAGCTCCAGGTCCTCCAGAACTCGGCCAGTTGTTCGCGCCCTTGCGCGTTGATCGAATACACCTTTCGCGGTGGTCCCTTCTCGGAGGGGACCTTCTCGACGTCTACGAAACCTCGCTGCTCGATGCGGACGAGGAGGGCGTAGACGGTGCCTTCGACCAGGTCGGCGAAGCCCTGCTCACGCAGGCGCGCCGTGATCTCGTACCCGTAGGCGGGGCTTCCGGCCACGACCGCGAGCACGATGCCCTCGAGCGTGCCCTTGAGCATCTCCGTCATCTGATTGGCCATCTCCGACCCCCCATCTACTCTGTGTTGCTGACTACTAGTAGACGGTAACACTAAGTACCGGTAGTTAGCAACACTGAATAGCAGGTCGATCTGCGAGCGCCCCGCAGCGGCCGCCCATCGAGGCCGGCAAACCCGAGGCTGCGGGCCGGCGACGTGGTGCCGGGGCTCCTGGACTCTCAGCGAACGGAGCGCTGAAGCGCGGGGCGGATCGGTGTCGGAATCGCGGGCTCCGCAGGCGGGGGGTGATGAGCCGCCAGCCTGGCGACGCGCACAAGCGGGGTTCCCACCACGAGGGCGAAACACCCGACCGCGCTGCGGTCGAGCCTGCCCAGCACCTGCTTGCGTTCCCAGGCATCGCGCAGGCGTCCCCCGCGCCGGACGAGCGGAGGATGCCGCTGGCGAGCACCGCTGCGCCGGAGTGCGACCGATTCGTCGAGCGCACCGATCCAGTCATCATCGCCAGGATCATGGAAGTAATTGTCTCGAAGCCAGGACGGCTCCGGATGCCGGAACGCGCGGTCGATGACCGCATCCTCGTGGGCGAACAGTCCGCTCTCGCGGAAGACCGTGTTGATCAGGTCCGCCTCGACGCCGAACGTGTCGAGCGCGATGACCGGGATGCGGCGGGCCACGGCCTCGATCGCGGCGGTCGAGCTGACGGTGACGAGCCCCTCTGCGGTGTCGAGGGCCCGAGCCATCGGCCCGCGGGAGATCACGAGGTTCGAAGGAAGGGCGCCGAGCTCACCCAGCAGCTCCGGATAGCCGTCGCGCTCGGCGTGGGTCTGGCTCTCACCTTTCACGGCGCGCACCTTGACCACCACCCTCCTGGACGGATCCGCCGTCGCTGCGGCCACGAGCATCCGGGCGATCCGCGTGCGATCGGCCCGCTCAAGAGGAACGACGGCCTGGGCCGCGAAGACGAGATCCGTGCTGCGAGCACCGGACGTGGGTCCCGACCCGATCTGGGCGAAGGGCAGGCGCGACAGGGCGAAGCGCTGCTCGAACCCCTTCTCGACGGCGAGCTCGCCGAACTCGCGCACCTCGCGGTGGGAGTGCAGGACGAAGAGGTCGCATTGCGTGCGGTACAGGAGCGCCTTGCGGGTGGCGGGGATCGAGATCCCCGGCAGGCCGGTGACGATCACCGCCGAGGGCACCGCGGCCGCGACCAGGCGCGCGAGCACCCGCACGAGCGGGCCCCTCGCCGCGAGCAGCACGGCGTCGGGCTGCAGGCGCGAGAGCGCGCCGGCCAGCGCGTCGTACGCCACGCGTCGCACACGACGGCTGTCCAGACCGCTGCCCGTCAGCGCCGCCGACTGCTGGGCGGCGCTGACCACCAGCGGGGTCTCGAGCACCAGCATCCGCGCATCGATCGCGTCGGGACGAGAGCCGAGCAGGGCGGCGCCCCACTTCACGTAGGAATCGGTGTCGGCGATGCCGACGACACGCAGCGGGCGTGTCACACCGGAACGCGACGCAGCTTCGCCATCGGGGCGCGCTCACCGGGGAAGACGCGCTTGACGCCATCGCCGAGGGCGGTCTCGATGATCCGGATGTCGCGCACGAGGTGCGCGAGGCCCGCCGGCTCGAGCGAGGCCGCGTGGTCAGAGCCCCACATGGTGCGGTCCAGGGTGATGTGACGCTCGACCGCCACCGCACCGAGCGCGACGGCGGCGAGGGAGACCTGCAGGCCGCGCTCGTGTCCTGAGTAGCCCACCGGCACCCCGGGGTACCGATCGCGAAGGACCGGGATCACGCGGAGATTCGCCTCCTCAGGCTCCATCGGATAGGTGGACGTGGCATGCAGAAGGATGAGCCGGTCGGTGCCGAGCACGTCGATCGCGGCGTCGATCTGCTCGATCGTCGACATGCCCGTGGAGAGGATGATCGGCTTTCCGGTGTCGCGCAGCGCGACCAGAAGATCGATGTCGGTCACGCTCGCCGAGGCCACCTTGTGGGCCATCACCCCCAGGTCCTCGAGGAAGGCGACGCTGGGAACATCCCATGGTGACGCGAACCACTCGAGGCCGCGCAGAAGCGCGTGGTCGCCGATTTCGATGTACTCGTCGCGGCCGAACTCGACGCGGCGTCGGTAGTCGAGGTAGGTCATCGTGCCCCACGGCGTCTCGCGCAGCACCTCGCGCATGTGGTGGGGGGTGGAGATCTCGGGGGTGCGCTTCTGGAACTTGACGGCGTCGGCGCCGGCGTCGGCGGCGACGTCGATCAGCCGCTTCGCGATGTCCACGTCGCCGTTGTGGTTCAGCCCGATCTCGGCGATGACGTAGGCGGGGCGACCCCCGCCCACCACGCGGGTTCCGATGGTGACAGTCATTGCTGGTTCCTTTCGGCCGGTACGGCGCTCTCGTCGGGCAGGGGCGAAGGACGGCGAGCGCGCAGCACGCGGTCGGCGAGCTCTCGAACTGCTCCCGCACCTCCCGGCCTCGCGACCACCGCCCTGGCCGCGGCGAGCACGAGAGGATGAGCGTCCGGCACCGCGACGGGCCACCCGACCAGCTCGAGGCAGGCGAGATCGTTGATGTCGTTTCCCAGGTACGCGATGCGCGACAGCGGGATGCGCCGACTGGACGCCCACTCCCGAAGGGCTGCGGCCTTGTCGTCGAGGCCCTGGCGCACGTCAACGCGCAGCTTCGCCGCTCGGGCCGACACGACCGGGCTCTCCTCCGTCGAAAGGATGAGCACCGGAATCTCCGCCCGGCGAAGACGCGCGATCCCCATGCCGTCCGAGCGGCTGACGCGCACGTATTCGCGGCCGTCCGAACCGATGGTCGCGGTGTCGTCGGTGTGCACGCCGTCGAAGTCGGTCACCACGGCGTCGGCGTGGATCGCCTCGCCGGCGTCGGCCACGGCGACGAGCGGCGCGATCGCCCGCGCCAGGGCGAGCTGCTCCTCCGAGTCGATCTCGAGCGCCGTTCGCTCGGGGACAGGGACGAACCCGGTGCGTCCGAAGAACCGGTGGCGGGCGTCGCGGAAGCCGGCGGCATCCATCACGTAGAACGCGCCGGTCTCGAGGAAGTGCGGCTCGCGATCCTGCCGGCGCGGGCGGTGCTCGCGGTCGTGGCCGAAGGCCTTCGCATCGCCCTTCTTGCCCCGCGACCAGAGGAATCCGTAGCTTTCGGTCGCGCTGAACGCGCTGTCGAAGGTGTGACTCTCGACCAGGTCCACCGCGTCGGCGAGCGCCGACACGTCGATGAACGGCGAGGTGGCCTGGAGGAACGCCAGCACGCCCACCTCGACGCCGCTCGCGTCCAGGTGTGCGAGGGCATGGAGCAGGGCGCTCTCGGATGGCGCCGTGTCGCCCGCCAGGTGGGCCGGCCGGTGCACGATCTCGGCTCCCCACTCCTGCGCCACGGCCGCGATCTCGGCATCGTCGGTGGAGACGAGCACCCGATCGATGCGGTCCGACGCCAGCGCCGCGGCGATGGCGCGCCCGACGAGGGGCACGCCGCCCACTCGTCGGAGATTCTTGCGCGGGACACCCTTCGATCCGCCCCGGGCGGGAATGACCGCCACCGTCTCCCTCATCGCAGAACCCTCTCTCGGCGCCCTTCGCCAGGCGCCCACTCCCGGATCACGCTGCCGGTCCCCTCGAGCACCAGGGGCAGCGTGGTCGTCGTGCTCGATGCGAGCGTGAGCACCTCGAGTGGGCGCGATGCGCCCGCCAGCACGAGCTCCGCAGGAAGGCGCAGATCGCTGATGCGCACGCCGGGCATGGCCCGCACGGCATCCAGCTGCGTCACCGGCTCCCGCCGGTGGGGCAGGTAGGTGAGCGGGGCGATGGATGCCTCGGCGGCGACCCACGCGAGATACACGGCCAGGTCGAGCCGCCCGTCGACGGGTCGTGCGCTGCCGAGCAGCACGCGACCCGATGGGGTGACGTCCTCCCTCGTGCCGCGGGTGGCGCTCTTGCGCGTCCATTCGAAGCGGTGCGACTCCAGCCCCACGCCGCGCTCCTGCAACGCCTCGCGGCGGTTCAGCCCGAGCTGGAAGGCCGTGAACATCTCCAGCGCACCGACGCGCGCCCGATCCAGCAGCAGCTCGAGTGCGAACGGCGCGGCGAACGTCGTCGCTCCGCGTTCATGCACACCGGGGCGCACGTAGTCCCGTCGCCCGAGCAGCGTGTCGGCGAACGCGAGAGAGTTGGCGCCGTCATCCAGCAGCGTCACACGCCGCGGTCGGAGCACCGCGGCCGCGAGGCGGAACTGACCCGAGAAGGCGTCGCCGACCAGCCAGTGCCGGTTCTCGGCGAGAAGGCGCCACGGGATGCCGATGTAGGGCTCGAGGCGACCGAACATCGCCTTCCTCGCGACGAGCTCGTCCGCCGTCTCGGACATCTGATCGGTGAGGCGCCCGGCGATGGGCACGCGCTGCCCATGCGCGGCGGCCCACTCGGCCGCTCCGACGAGCTGCAGCGGGGACTCGACCCAGGCGATGATCGACGGCGCGTCGCGATGCACGACACCTCCCGCTTCCCCGACCGAGGACCGGCCGTGCGGCCCATCGTGCGGGGTGCGGATGAATGGCGGCGGCGGTGCACGTGTCGCGCGCGGGAAGAAGAGGTGAACCGTGCGTATCGCACTTCGCAGCATCCGCCCTTCGCGCGCGAAGGGCGGATGCCGCGGCTCGCGCGGCATCCGCCCTTCGTCTGGACCTACGGTGTCGGCGACCCTCCGGTCACGCTCAGCGTCTCGCCGGCGACGTAGCTCGACTCCGGCGACGCTAGGAAGACGTACGCCGGCGCGAGCTCGGCCGGCTGACCCGCCCGCCCCAGCGGCGTCTGCTCACCGAAGGAGGGGATCTTCTCCTGCGGCTGACCGTCGCTGACCTGCAGCGGCGTCCAGATCGGCCCCGGTGCCACGGCGTTCACCCGGATGCCCTTCGGCGCGAGCTGCTGGGCCAGCGCCTTCGTGAACGCGTTGATCGTGGCCTTCGTCGACGCGTAATCGACCAGGATCTCGGACGGCTGGTATGCCTGGATCGACGTCGTGTTGATGATCGTCGAGCCGGGCTTCAGGTGCGGCAGCGCCGCCTTCGTGATCCAGAACATCGCATACACGTTCGTCTTGAACGTGTCGTCGAACTGCTGGTCATCGAGCGTCGCGAGGTCCTCGTTGTAGATCTGCTTGCCGCCGTTGTTCACGAGGATGTCGAGCCCGCCGAGGCCTTCGACGGCGCGAGCGACGAGGTCGCGGCAGTACGAGGGGTCCTTCAGATCGCCGGGCAGGGTGAGCACCGTGGCGCCGGCGTCCTGCAGGATGCCGGCGATGCGCTGTGCATCCGGCTCCTCCTCGGGCAGATACGACATCGCCACATCGGCGCCCTCGCGCGCGAAGGCGATCGCCGTCGCCGCCCCGATGCCCGAGTCGGCGCCGGTGATGAGCGCTTTGCGACCGGTCAGGCGGCCGGTGCCCCGGTAGGTGCTCTCGCCGAGATCCGCCTTCGGCGTCAGCTCGGCGTCGAGGGCGGGCTCCGGCTGGTGCTGCTTGTCGGGGCTGAAGTCCGCGTAGAGCTCAGCGGGGTTGGTCAGGGTGTACTGGTCCCTTGTCATCTCTCTCTCCTTCTCTGGTGGTTCCGCCCTGGTGGGGCGGTGCGGCCGGTGCGGGTCAATGACCGCGCAGCCTGTCTTCGTCGACGAGATCGCGGATCGTCAGCGCGGTCCTCACCAGCGCGAGGTGGCTGAGCGCCTGGGGCAGGTTGCCGCAGAAGGCGTTGTCGGATGCCGAGATCATCTCGGCGAAGATGTGCACGTCGTTGCCGAGTCGTACGAGTTCGTCCATGGCGGCGATGCCCTCGTCGTGGCGCCCGACGCACACGAGCGCCGCCGCCCGCTCGTCGAGCAGCCGCCCGAAGACGGGCATGTCGTCGAGGCCGGGCAGCGGCATCCAATCGATCTGCCCCCTCAGCCCGACGAGCGCGACCGTCCGCCCGTCGCCGATGGGCGCGTACGAGCGGAGGTACTCACCGCCCGTGGCGCTGCGTCGCTCGACATCACCCGGCATGCCACCACGGTAAGTACGGTGTGCTGGATCCCGTCGGGGGTTGCACCGGGGCCTGCGAATCGATACAGGCGTGTGGACAGACGGACGGGCGAGGCGTCGGGTCACGCCGTCTGCATGATGCGAGGCCCTGCCACGCCGAATAGCTTGTGAGACGCACCGCCGGGGGGCCCTGCAGTGCGGTCCGCATCCACTCGAGACAGGACGGAACACCATGACCACAGTGACAAGGACCGGATGGGTCGGTTGGGGCATCTTCGCGGGGGTGATCCTCCTCGTGAGCGGCTTCTTCAGCGTCATCCAGGGGATCGTGGCACTCGTCGGGCCCGACACCTACTTCGCCCTCGCCGGCGGTTCGCTCTTCCTCTTCGACGTGCAGGGCTGGGGCTGGTGGAACATCATCCTCGGAGCCCTGCTGGTGCTGACCGGAGCCGCTCTCCTCGCCGGGCAGACGTGGGCCAGGGTCATCGCCGTGATCCTCGCCGTCCTGAGTGCCGTCATCCAGCTGCTGCTCATTCCCGCGCAGCCATGGTGGTCGTTCATCGTCATCGCGATCGACGTGCTGATCATCTACGCACTGACGGTCCACGGACGGGAGATGCGCGAGGTCGCGTAGCCCTGCTGCGTGGTACGTTCCCACTCACGCGGACGTTCCATCGTTCCGGAGGGAGCACGACCCACCATGAGCCTCGCCATCCCCGATACGGATCCGAACGTCACCCCGAAGCGCCTCGCGGTGCTCGCCGTGCCGGCCATCCTGATCGGAGTGCTGAGCGCGCTGGTCCTGTGGACGCTCGAACAGGCCGCGGATCTGCTGGGCGGAGTGCTCTACAAGGCGCTGCCGGGGGCACTCGGCGTCGACCCGTCCGGCTGGTGGATCATCGTGGTGCTCACCGCGACGGGTCTCGCCGTCGGCATCACGCTCACGCTTCTGCCCGGGCACGGCGGACCCGACAGCGCGACGACCGAGCTGATGGGTCCCCCGCTGCCGCTGAGGACCCTCCCCGGACTGGCGCTTGCGACCATCCTGAGCCTCGCCGGAGGCGTGAGCCTCGGACCGGAGAATCCGATCATCGCGATCAACGCCGCGGTGGTCGTGGCCATCCTCGCGCGGCTGATCCCGAAGGTGCCGGTGCAGCTGGCCATCCTTCTGGCCGGCGCCTCGACCATCGGCGCCCTCTTCGGGACCCCGGTGGCCGCGGCACTGCTGTTCACCGGCATCCTCGCAGCGCTGAAGGCCGGCGGCTCGCTCTGGGACCGCCTCTTCCTTCCCGTCGCCGCGGCCGGCGCCGCCGCCGTCACGATGCACCTCCTCGGGGCACCGCCCTTCGCGTTCGATCTTCCGGACTACGGAGCACCGCAGGCGATCGACTTCGTCACCGGCTCGCTGCTCACCTGCGCGATCGTGCTCGTCGGGCTGGTGATGCTGTACGCCTTCCCGCTCGTCTATCGGGCGATGCATGCGCTCCGGCATCCGATTCTCATCGCGACGGTCGGCGGCCTGATCCTCGGCATCCTGGGCTTTCTCGGCGGGCCCATCACGATGTTCAAGGGCCTCACCCAGATGGGAGAGCTGCTGAAGGATCCCGGCGCATACGACGCCGGTCAGCTCGCCGTGATCGCCGGGATCAAGATCCTGGCGCTTCTCATCGCCGCATCCGCGCTCTTCCGCGGCGGCCGGATCTTCCCCGCCACCTTCGTGGGAGTGGCGCTCGGCCTGCTGGGCAATGCGCTCTTCCCATCCATCCCGATCGGCTTGGCGGTCGCGTGCGGGGTCATCGGCATCCTGGTCGTCGTCACCCGCGACGGATGGCTGGCGCTCTTCATCGCAGCGGCGGTCGCCGGAGACATCACACTGCTGCCGATGCTCTGCGTCATCATCCTGCCCGCGTGGCTGCTCGTCACGGCGGCTCCCGAGTTCCGCATCGTTCCGCCTGCCGATCCTGCGACCGCGGATGCTCCGAGGGCCGCGCCCCCTACGAAGCAGTCGAAACGGGCTCGCGGCGGCGCACCGACGTCGTGACCCGCTCGGGGTGCGTGTAGACGTTCATCGAGGCGCCCCGCAGGAACCCGACGAGAGTGAGACCGGATGCGTCGGCGAGCTCGACCGCGAGCGATGACGGCGCCGAGACTGCCGACAGCATCGGGATGCCTGCCATCACGGCCTTCTGCACGAGCTCGAAGCTCGCGCGGCCCGACACCATCAGCACATGGCCGCTCAGTGGCAGCCGGTCGTTGAGCACGGCCCAGCCGACGACCTTGTCCACGGCGTTGTGTCGTCCGACATCCTCGCGCAGCACGACCAGCTCGCCGGTGTTCGCGTCGAACAGGCCGGCGGCGTGCAGGCCGCCGGTCTTGTCGAAGACGTCCTGCTGGGCTCGGAGCGTATCGGGGAAGGTCGTGAGCAGCGCGGCGGACACGGTCGCGGCATCCGCCCGCACGTCGTAGGAGGAGACCGTCTCGACGGCCTCGATGCTGGCCTTGCCGCAGAGACCGCACGAGCTCGTCGTGTAGAAGTTGCGGGCGAGGTCGGGGTCCGGAGGGGCGACGCCCGCGTCGAGGGTGACATCGAGCACGTTGTAGGTGTTCTCGGCGCTGGAGATGCCGACCGCGCCCGTGCCCGGACCGCCGCAGTGGATCGCGGAGCGGAAGTCGGAGCCGCGGGCGATCACTCCCTCGGAGACGAGGAAGCCGACGGCGAGCTCGACGTCGTGTCCCGGCGTTCGCATCGTGATCGCCAGCGACGTTCCGCCGACGCGGATCTCGAGCGGCTCCTCGACGGCGAGCGTGTCGGAGCGCCGGCGCTCGTTGTCACCGTCGGTGTCGGATACCGTGATGCGCGTGATCGGCCGCCGCGCCGTGATGCGTCCCATGGTGCAATGCTAGGCGCGCGGGGCGGCGTTGACGCGGGTGGAGCCGTTGGGCGGTGGCGGCGGTCGGGCCTCCGTGGGCTGGTGTGCCCGGGCTCAGCCGCCGATGGCGTTCATCCCGCGAGCCGGCTGCAGGAAGCTCGGGTCGTTGATGGCGTGCCCCGGCAGTTTGCCCCAGACGCACGCGCGCAGCACGGACTCGATGCCCGCGGCATCCGGGTTTCCGTCGCTCGAGCGCAGCACGGGAATCAGGTCGAACTCGCTCGTGGAGAAGAGGCAGTTGCGCAGCTGTCCGTCGGCGGTCAGTCGCAGCCGGTCGCAGTTGCCGCAGAAGGGCGCGGTGACCGACGCGATGACGCCGACGGTGTGCGGGCCGCCGTCCAGCATCCATGTCTCGGCGGGCGCTCCGCCTCGGCCCGGGATCGGGTCGAGCCGCCAGCGAGCGGACAGGGAGTCGAGGATCTCGTCGCGGGTCACCATCGTCTGGCGGTCCCAGGTGTGCCCGGCATCCAGCGGCATCTGCTCGATGAAGCGCAGCTGCGCGTCGTGTGCGGTGGCGAACTCGACGAGGTCGACGAGTTCGTCGTCGTTGACGCCGCGCATCGCCACGGCGTTCAGCTTGAGCGGACGGAGAGGGGATGCCGCGGCCGCCGCGATGCCGAGCAGCACATCATCGAGGCGGTCGCGGCGGGTGAGATCGTGGAAGCGATCCCGGCGGATCGTGTCGATGGAGATGTTCAGGCGGTGCAGGCCGGCGTCGATCAGGGCAGGCAGGAACTCGGGCAGGCGGATGCCGTTGGTCGTCATCGCGATGGTGACCGGTCCGGACGGGGCCTCGATGCGCGAGAGTCGTCGCACGACCTCGACGATGTCGTTCCGCAGAAGGGGCTCCCCGCCGGTGAGGCGGAACGTCGTGATCCCGGCGCCGGCCGCCACCCTGGCGACCGTCTCGATCTCATCGAGCGTCAGGATGCTGGAGCGGGCGAGCCATTCGTTGCCCTGCTCGGGCATGCAGTAGGTACACCGCAGTGAGCACCGGTCGGTGAGCGAGATGCGGAGGTCGCGATGGATGCGTCCGTGCGTGTCGACGAGAGCGCCGGCGGGGGGCGCGACGGTGGTTGTCGGGGTCCGCGGCGCGATCGTGACGGGAATCGCAGCCATGCTTCGAGGGTACGCGCTGGTGGGGGCTGCGTCGGCGGGTCGGTTGCCCGTGTGGGGCTGCGCCGCGGGTCGGGTGTCACCCAGACCCTTCGGATTCCCACGTTGAGTGCGTCGGCTGGCGGTCCGAGGTGCAACGGGATTCGGATAGAAGTTCGAATGTCGGTGGCCCTCGGTACGTTGAAGCATGCGATTCTTTCCGGGAGTGGACGCGGGGCTTGAAAGCCTGCGCGCCGTGCTCGGAAGCGAACTGACGGATGCCGGTCTGCCGGGTATCGTCTCCGGTCTGGGGGATGAGGATCTCGTCGGGGTGCTGCGAAGCACGTCGACGCTGATCCAGGCGTTGGAGACGGTGCGGATCGCCGCCGCAGGTGCGGTGACGGCCCGGTCCGGGCGGGAGCGCGGGCAGGGCGGGTTGGCGCAGGTGCGGGGGCACCGGTCGCCGGTGTCGCTGGTGCAGGAGATCACCGGGTCCACGCGCGGCGACGCCGTGCGGCAGGTGCGGCTCGGGGAAGCGCTGCACGCGGGGGTGCCGGTGAGCGACGCGGATGCTGGCCTGACGGATGTCGGCGGAATGGTGCCGGTGCTGTGGCATGCGGGGCTGGGGGCGGCGCTGCTTGCCCGGACGATCACGTCCGCGCAGCACGACGCGATCCTCCGCGGGCTCGGCGAACCGCCCTCCACCGGGACCGGTGCTTCCGCTTCACCGTCGGCTCGCGATGCGGACATCGGCGCCGATGCCGATGCCGATGCCGATGCCGATGCGAGCGTGGCCGCGGACGCCGTGTGGCGGGATGCGTGGGCGGTCGCCGCGGAGCAGCTGATCGTGGAGGCGCCGACGTGCACCGTGGAGGATCTGCTGCGCACCGCGCGGGCGGTGCGGGACACGCTGGACCCTGACGGGGCTGCTCGACGGTTCGATGACCGGTTCCAGGCCCGCTCGTTCCGGATGTGGGTGGACGAGCACGGCACCCGGCGCGGTTCGATCAGCTTCGATGACGAGATGGCGGCGTGGGTGCAGGCGATCACCGATTCCGCGCTGCGTCCCCGCCGCGGCGGTCCCCGGTTCGTGGACGCCGACGAAGCCGCCCGCGCCCGGCAGCTGGAGGCGGATCCGCGCACGAATGATCAACTCACCTACGACCTGATCATGGACACGCTCCGCGCCGGGGCCCTCGCCGACACCGAGCAGGTCTTCGGCACCCGGCAAGCGGGAATCCGGGTCGTGATCACCGCCGCCGCCCTGCACACCATCCCCGGCGCCACCGACGCGGATGCGAGTGCGGCGGGAGTCGGCCGATTGGAGGACACCGGCACCAGCATCCCCGCGTGGCTTGTCCGGCAACGACTGTGCGACACCGCGCAGACCACCTGCGTCACCGACCAACGCGGAAACCCTCTGTACCTGGGTCGGGAGCAACGCTTGTTCTCCGGCAAGCAACGACTCGCGCTCGCCATCCGCGATGGCGGCTGCCGATGGCGCGGATGCGACCGCCCACCCTCTTACTGCGAAGCCCACCACATCGACCACTACGACCAGGATGAGGGCCGCACCGACATCGACCGCGGGATCCTGCTCTGCCGCTTCCACCACATGCAACTCCACAACGGCGGCTGGCACATCACCCGCACCCGCCTCGACGACTTCACCCTCCACCCACCCGGCGGGCCCCCGGTCACCCTCCCTCCCAAGCTGGACCTGAGATACGCGTGGGCAAGCGTGCAACCACCACCCCGACGATTCCGGCCCGCCGCATAGGAGCGGCGGCGGGCGGAACGGAAGGTCCTGGCGCGGCCGGAGCTGGTGTCATCGGCCGGAGCTGGTGTCATGGGCCGAGATGGTGCTATCGGCCGGAGTGGGAGTGCTCGCGCGGGCGCGAGACCACGACGGAGCGGAGATGCCGACGCGAGACGCCGCGCGCCGAGCCGACGACATCAGACGACCGACACCTCGCCCAGCGGCACAGCCGACGCGTTCTCGGCGAGCGCGGCCGCGGCCGTGATCCGGTTCGCCATCCCCGCGAAAATGAACCCATGGAAGGGCAGCACCGCCAGCCAGTACAACCTCCCACTGAGCCCGCTCGGGAAGAACACGGCCCGCTGGTCGTAGCGCGCCCCACCGGCATCCGGCGTGCACCTCATCTCCAACCAGGCCAGCCCCGGCACCTTCATCTCCGCCCGAAGACGCAGCAGAGCACCCGGCTCGATCGCCTCCACCCGCCAGAAGTCCACCGCATCCCCCACGACCAGACGGTCCCGATGCCGACGCCCGCGACGCAAGCCCACCCCGCCGACGAGCTTGTCCATCCACCCGCGGATCGCCCACAGCAGCGGATTGGAGTACCAGCCCCGCTCCCCACCTATGCCCTGAATCACCCGCCACAGGCCATCGGGCGACGCCTCGGTCCACGCGGTCCGGACATCCGTGAATGCCACCCGCCCCGCCCAGTCCGGGTCGTTGGGCAGCGGATCGCTCGGGACCCCGAGCACCTCGCCATCCTGCCAACTCGTCTCGATATCGTCCTGCTTCACCTTTCCGAGAGCCAGATCCACCGCCCGGCGATACGAGGTGAGACCGCCCTCCGGCCGCGGGATCAGCTCGTCGATCGCGTGATCCTTCACGATGCACTCGTTCTGCAGGGACTCCACCAACGGCATCGCGACCCGACGAGGGATCGGCGTGACGAGATTCACCCAGTGCGACGCGAGCCGCGGGGTCAGCACCGGCAGCGCCGCGATCGCCCGCTGCGGCAGCCCCGCCTCGACCGCATAGCCGTTCATCATCTGGCCGTAGCGCAGCACGTCCGGCCCCCCGATGTCGACGGCACGGTTGACGTCCGGCGCCACCCGAGCCGCCCCGAGCAGGTAGTGCAGCACGTCCCGAACGGCGATCGGCTGGATGCGGTTGCGCACCCACTTCGGCGCCGGCATGTACGGCAGCACGTCGGTCAGATGCCGCACCATCTCGAACGAGGCAGAGCCCGACCCGATCACCACACCGGCCTGCAGCACGAGCGTCGGCACGCCGCTGTCCATCAGGATCTCTCCCACCTCGACCCGCGACCGCAGGTGCGGGGACAGCGCGATGCCGTCCGGATGCAGCCCGCCGAGGTAGACGATGCGCCCGACGGATGCCGCGGCCGCCGCGCCCGCGACGGCGTTCGCCGCCCGGCGATCCGCATCCGCGAACCCCTTGCCCGCGCCCATCGAGTGGACGAGGTAATAGAGCACATCGACATCCCGCGCGGCCTCGGCGACCGCCCCGGCATCCGTCGCGTCGCCGGTGACGACCTCGACACGACTCCCCCACTCGAACGCCGCAACCCGCGCCGCATCCCGAGCGAGCACCCGCACCCGGTAGCCGGCAGCGAGCAGCCGCGGCACGAGGCGACCACCGATATACCCCGTTGCTCCGAGCACCAATGCGCGCGGGGCGGTCCCATCCGCACGCTGCACGGCCACGAGCGCAGGCTCGCGGCCTGTCGGCGCGGCCGAGGGCGAGGAGAGCGGGAGCGAGGTCATGCCTCGACGCTACGCCCGTTCCGGAGGGTCAGGCCGGGATCCGACCTCCCGGGGACAGCAGGCGACCGAACGCTCGCGAGCCGGGCTCGGAGGGCAGCGCCGTGAACCCCACCCGAGGATAGAACAGCACGGCTCCGGTGTTCTCCTCGGATGCCACGAGGTGCACCCCGGCGACACCCCGCGCCGCCAGCGCGGCCAGCAGCCTGTCGATCAGCCGACGACCGAAACCCTGGCCCTGCAGCTGTGGAAGCAGGTCGATGTGCAGGTGCGCCGGGAACTCGGCCGCGTGCCGCGCGCGCCCGGGCGCGCGGTTCTCGGCGTACGCGATGATGCCCCGCTCCCGCTCCCCCGCGCCGTCCAGCGGGTACCGGTCGCGCACCGATGGCCACCACGACTGCGCGAACCAGCGCTCGAAGTCGTCGGTGTCGGGCGCGGCCACGATGTATCCGACCACCCGTCTGTCGTCGGTCTCGACGACGAAGGCGAGGTCGGGATGCCTGGCGGCATAGGGCAGCGCGAAGATGTCGGCCCACAGCTGGTCGTCCCGGAACATCCCGGTGGCGTCTCCCCCGGCGTCGGCCGTCCGGACGCAGATCTCGGTGAGCGCCGGCTCATCGCCGCGGCGGAAGGGGCGGATGTCGGTCACCGCTCGACCCTACCCACTCGCGCCGGGCTGCAGCCGGACATCGCTCGCAGCCACCCGCAGCCGGACGGGAGCACCTGCCGTGAGGCGCAGCTCAGCGGCCGTGGTCGTCGGCACGTCCACCGCGACCGCCGGCTCGGCCGTGTGCACCCGCACCCCGGCCGGCGTCTGCTCCAGCCGCACGACGCGCGCGAGCCAGGAACCGGCGCCGGTCCGGTCTGTGGCCGCGCGAGCGACGCCCGCCGGCCCGGGCGGCTGATCGATCCTCACCGCGCCCGGACGGAACACCGCGACCAGCGGCACCCCATCCGGAGCCGCCGCCGCCCGCGACGCGGCATCCACGCCCTCGAAGAAGACCGGCGCACGCGGGGACCCGCCGCGCCACCCGCCTGCGTGCGAAGTCCCCTCCACACGATTGAGCCCCGCCACCGCGGCGGCGAACCGCGTGGCGGGAGCCTCCAGCACGTCGCGCACGTTCCCCGCCTGGCTCACTCGCCCGCCCTCGATCAGCACGAGCCGTGAGGCGACGG
Source organism: Microbacterium sp. DT81.1 (assembly GCF_049844955.1). Lineage (NCBI taxonomy): Bacteria > Bacillati > Actinomycetota > Actinomycetes > Micrococcales > Microbacteriaceae > Microbacterium > Microbacterium sp. DT81.1. The sequence continues at coordinate 125,225 of NZ_JBNCMA010000004.1, read as the reverse complement.
CCACCGCATCGACCGCATCGTGGGTCACGAAGACCGCGGTGACCTGCGCCTCGGCCAGCTGCTCCTGCAGCATCCCCCGGATCTCGCCGGCGGTCTCCGGGTCGAGCGAGGTGAGCGGCTCGTCGAGCAGCAGCAGGCGAGGGGATGCCGCGAGCGCCCGTGCGATCGCCACCCGCTGCTGCTGCCCCCCGGAGAGGTCCGAGGGCCGGCGATCGCCGATGCCGGGCAGGCCGACATGCACGAGCCACCCGTCGGCGCCCCGGCCCGCATCCCCCCGCGAGACGCCGCGGGATCGCTGCCCGAAGGCGACGTTCTCGCGCGCGGTCAGATGCGGGAAAAGCCGAGGCTCCTGCCCGAGCAGAGCCACGCCTCGCTTCTCGGGTCGCACGTGCAGCGGCGGGTGGCTCGCGGCGACCTCCTGATCGCCGATGCGGATGCGCCCGTCGGTCATGTGCACCAGCCCCGCGACGGCCTCGAGCAGGGTGGACTTGCCGGCGCCGCTCGGCCCCATCACCGCCACGATCTCCCCCGGCGCAGCGGTCACCGCGACGTCGAGGCGGAAGCCGGTGCGGCGGACGATCACGACGCGGGCGTCGAGGGAGGCGCCCATCCCGCCGGACGCTTTCACCGGGCCGTCCCGGGGCGCCATCCGCGCACCAGCAGCAGCACGGCGAGCGCCGTGACGAGCAGCAGCAGGGAGAGCGCCACCGCGGTGCCCTCACCGACGCCGGAGCCGTTGAACGCGGTGTAGATCGCGAGGGGCATCGTCTGCGTCACACCGGGCGCGTTGCCCGCGAACAGAGCCGTCGCACCGAACTCGCCGACCGCGCGGGCGAAGCAGAGCACGACCCCCGCGATCAATCCGGGTGCGGCGAGCGGAAGGGTGACCCGGCGGAGGATCGTCCAGCGACCGGCGCCGAGGGTGGCCGCCACGCGCTCGTATCCGACGCCGGCCGTGCGCAGCGACCCTTCGAGGGCGAGCACAAGGAACGGGAGGGCGACGAACGCCTGCGCCAGCACCACCGCCGTGGTCGTGAACGGGATGCGGAGCCCCCACACGTCCTCCAGCACGGCGCCGAGCGGTCCGCTGCGCCCGAACAGGAAGAGCAGCGCCACGCCTCCGACCATGGGAGGCAGCACCAGCGGCACCGTCACCAGCACCCGCAGCAGCGCCGACACCCGGGGACCGGACCGCGCGATCACGAGCGCCAAGGGCACGCCGAGCACGACGCAGATGCCCGTCGCGATGAGGCCCGTGCGAAGAGAGAGAAGCAGGGCGTCGACCGCGGCCGGGGAGGTGATGTCGGCCCAGAGCGTGCTCCACTCGACCCTCGCGACCAGCGCCCCCAGTGGCACGACCAGCAGGGCGAGACCGAGGATCGCCGGCACGGCGAGCACGGGCGGCAGAAACGCGCGGTCATCTCGCCTCACGGTGCCCCGAAGCCGTAGTCGGCAAGGATCCGCTGCCCCCGCGCCCCGGTCACGAAGGCGACGAAGGCGCGAGCGGCCTCCGGCTCGGCCGACTCGGTGAGGGCGGAGATCGGGTACCGGTTGACGATGTCGGCGGCCCCCTCCGGCGCGATGCTCTCGACGTCTGCGCGATCGATGACATCGGTGCGGTACACGAGCCCGGCGTCCGCGTCGCCGGAAGCCACCTTCGTCAGCACGGCCGTGACGTTCTGCTCCAGGCTGGCGGGCCTGACCGTCACCCCTGCGGCGTCGAGCAGTCTCTGCGACGACGCCCCGCAGGGGACCTCCGGTTCGCACAGCACAACCGTCACTCCCGGATCGGCGAGGTCCGCGAGGCTCGTGACGTCGGCAGGGTTGCCTGCCGGTGTCGCCAGCACGAGAGTGTTGGTCGCGAAGATCTCGCTGGAGCCGTCGAGAAGCGCGTCGACCTTGCCCATGTTCGTCTCGTCGGCCGACGCGAAGACGTCGGCCTGCGCGCCCTCCTGCAGCTGCCTGGCCAACGTGCTCGACCCGTCGTAGACGATGGGGCGGATGTCGATGGCGGCGTTCTCAGACTCGAAAGCCGCCGCCAGCTCATCGAAGGCGGTCGACAGGGACGCGGCCGCGTAGATCGTGAGCTCGCCCCTCAGCGCGCCCCCGCTCGACGGCGAGGCCACCGGCGGCTCGGGGCTCCCGGACGGCGTAGCGCACCCTCCCAGCGCCAGGATCGGCGCGAGGAGCGCCGCCGACAGCGCGAGAGCTGCACGCCGTCTCACGCTCAGCCCTTCGGAGTCTCGACGATGACGTTCGTTGCCTTCACCACGGCAACGGCAAGCGAGCCGACCTCGAGCCCGAGCTCGTCCACGGCCTCGGCGGACATGAGCGAGACGACGCGGTGGGGTCCGGCCTGGATGTCCACCTGCGCCATGACACCGTCGACCTGCACACGTGTCACGAGCCCGACGAAGCGATTGCGTGCGCTCGAGAGCACGTCGGCAGGGTCCGCCGCACCGCGCGCCAGCTCTACGGCACGGGCGGCGAGGGCATCACCGGGCACCTCGGCGGGCGACACTCCAGTGGTCGGCAGCGCCCCCTGCTCGATCCAGCGACGCACCGTGTCGTCGCTCACGCCCAGAAGCCGTGCGGCCTCGACGACCTTGAATGATGGCACACTCCGACCGTATCACCGCAGATGCGGGTCGAGCCCCCGAATTGAGCCGCGCGTGCGGGCTGCGGGCCGATTCGCAGACACCCGCCTCGGCCGCCGCGCGGCTAGCCTGGGAGCATGCCGCTGCCCCCGCTCGTCGAACCGATTCCGGCCCTGAGCCCGGCCGAACGCGCGCGCACCGCACGCCACACGAGCCTTGCCGCCCTCGGCGAGGTCGGGCAGCGGCGCCTCGCCGCCGCACACGTCGCGGTGATCGGCGCCGGCGGCCTCGGCTCCCCCGTCATGCTGGCCCTCGCCGCGGCTGGGGTGGGCACGCTGACCGTGATCGACGACGACGCGGTCGAGGCATCCAATCTTCAGCGCCAGGTGATGCACCGGCTCTCCGACGTCGGGTCGCCCAAGGTGGCGAGCGCCACCCGCGTCGCCGCGGACCTCTCCCCCGAGACGCGCGTCCTGACCCGGGAGGTGCGTCTGAGCGCCGAGAACGCGGCCGACCTCCTCGCCGGCGCCGACCTCGTCATCGACGGAAGCGACACCTTCGACACGCGGGAGGCCGTCGCCGCGGCATGCGAGCAGCTCGGCCTGCCGCTCGTGTGGGGCACCGTGCAGGCCTTCGATGCGCAGGTCACCGTCTTCTGGTCATCGCCGCCCGAGGGCTTCCCTGCCGTGCGCCTGTCGGACCTCTACCCGCACGGAAGCACCGGCGACGTGCCCACGTGCGCGATGGTGGGCGTGCTCGGCGCCCTCTGCATGCAGGTCGGCTCGCTCATGGCGACCGAGGCCATAAAGCTCATCGCCGGCATCGGCGAGCCACTTCTCGGCCGCGTCCTCGTGCTCGACTCGCTCCGGTCACGCCAGAGCGAAGTGCCTCTCCGGCCCGGTCGGACGGCGGCATCCGACCACATAGCGCGACCGACCGCAACGTCGACCGCATCCGCCACCGCCAACCCCGCCACCCCCGCGCCCGTCATCCCGGCACCCGCCACCCCCACCCCCGCCATCCCTGCGGTGGCGTCGATGTCGGCCCGCGAGCTCGCCGAGGCGCTCGCCTCGGCGAGCCCGCCCGCCCTGCTCGACGTGCGTGAAGCCTTCGAGGTCGCCGACGAGCCGATGCCCGGAGCCCACCACGTGCCGCTCGCCACCGTACTGGGCGACCCCTCCGCGATCGCCGGCCCGGTCGTCGTGGTGTGCCAGGCGGGGACCCGCGCCCGCCGTGCGGCAGAGGCGCTGGCCGCCGTGGGAGTGCCCGCCACGGTACTGACCGGCGGGATGAACGCATGGCGCCAGGCGTTCGCGGATCGCACGGCATGACCGGCGACCTCCGCTCGGTGGAGCGCCACCTCGCCGAGATCCTGGCCGCGGTGCAGCCCCTCGCAGGCGAGTCCGTAGCGGTCGGCGGTGCCCGCGGGCGCACCCTGGCGGCGCCGCTGCGTGCGGCCGTGGACATCCCGGTCTTCGACAACTCCGCGATGGACGGCTTCGCCGTGCGCCTCGAGGATGTCGCGACCGCTCGTCCCGACGCGCCCGTGCGCCTGCGCGTCGTCGCCGACCTGCCGGCGGGCACCGACCTCGATCCTCCGTTGCGCACGGGAGAGGCGGCCCGCATCATGACGGGCGCCCCGATCCCCTCGGCGGCCGATGCCATCGTCCCCTTCGAGGAGACGGAAGGCGGGCTGGCGGACTCGCTCGACGTGGTGGCCGTCACCCGCGCGCCTCGGCGCGCCGGCGTCCACATCCGCCGTCGCGCGGAGGATGCCGCCATCGGCGACGAGCTGCTGCCGAAGGGGACTCTCGTGGGCGCGCTGCAGGCGGCTGCCGCCGCGGCGGCGGGGGTCACCCACGTGTCCGTCGCGCAGACGCCGCGAGTCGCCATCGTCTCCACCGGCTCCGAGCTGGTGGCCGCGGGCGGGGCGCTGCTGCGCGGGCAGATCCCCGAGTCGAACTCGGAGCTGCTGATGGGCCTCGCGCTCGAGGCGGGAGCCGGAGTGGTGCTGCGACGGAGCGTTCCCGACGACCCGCACGCGCTGCGCGAGGCGATCGCACACGCCGACGACGTCGGGGCGGATGTCGTGGTCTTCTCGGGCGGCGTCAGCGCCGGCGCCTACGAGGTCGTGAAGGGCACCCTGGGACCAGCCGGTGAGATGACGTTCTTCAGGGTGGCCATGCAGCCCGGCAAGCCGCAGGGCTTCGGCCACGTGCCGGGAGGCGCCCTGCTCTTCGGACTGCCGGGCAACCCGGTCAGCGCCGCGGTGTCGTTCGAGGTGTTCGTGCGACCCGCCCTGCTCGCGCTCCAGGGGCGCGCCGACATCCAGCGCCCGGTGCTCCGCCTCCCGGCCGCCGCCGCGTGGCGCACACCCCCCGGTCGTCGCCAGTACCTGCCGGTCGCACTGGACCGCACCGACCCGTCCGCCTGGACGGTCCGACCGGCCACGTCCGGCGGCTCCGGCTCGCACCTGGCCGGTGGCCTGGGTCGTGCGGAGGCCTACGCGGTGGTCGCCGCGGAGGTCGAAGCGGTCGAGGTCGGCGACCTGGTCGATGTCATGCTGATCTCATGAGCTTCACGCACCTCGATGACGCCGGGAACGCCCGCATGGTCGACGTCACCGACAAACAGCCGACCGTGCGCTCCGCCACCGCGCGGGGGTTCGTGAGGTGCGGGGCGGATGTCGTGGCCGCCCTTCGCGACGGCACCGTGCCGAAGGGCGACGTGCTCGCCGTCGCCCGCATCGCCGGCATCCAGGGCGCGAAGAAGTGCGCCGAACTGCTCCCGCTCGCACACGTCATCGGCGTGCACGGCGCCTCGGTGGACCTCTCCATCGAGGACGAGGGCGTCGCCGTCGAAGCGACGGTCCGCACGGCCGACCGCACGGGCGTGGAGATGGAGGCGCTGACCGCGGTGAGTGTCGCGGCGCTTGCGATCGTCGACATGGTGAAGGGCCTCGACAAGGCCGTCGAGATCGAGAACGTACGGCTGATCGCCAAGGAGGGCGGTCGATCCGGCTCGTGGGTGCGGCCGGGCGTATGAACCGGCCCCTCGGTGCGATCATCGTGGCGGGGGGACGCGCCTCCCGCATGGGCGGTGCGCGCAAGCCCCTCTTGACGGTCGGAGGCACCGGCCTGCTGCGCGGCGCCCTCGATGCCGCGATAGCCGCCGAGTGCTCGCCGATCGTCGTGGCCGGCCCGACACTGCTGGACGACCCAACCGTGCGATGGGTGCGCGAGCAGCCGCCCTTCGGCGGGCCGGTGGCCGGCATCCTGGCGGCACTGCCCGCCGTCGACGGCGCCGAGACCGTGCTCGTGCTCGCCGCCGATCTGCCCCGTGCGCAGGATGCGGTCCCGTACCTGCTCGCCGCAGCGGCCCTCGCTCCGTGGGCCGACGGCCTGTGCCTCGCCGACGACGGCGGTCGTCCCCAGTGGCTGACGGGGCTCTACCGCACCGCGGCACTGCGCGAGGGCGCCGCCCGGATGACGGATGCCGGGGCCGGCGCGTCGATGCGCGAACTGCTCAGCGACCTCGAGATCGGCACCGTCCGAGCGCCGGGAGGCATCGCCGCCGATGTCGACACGTGGCAGGATCTGATCAGGGCGCGGCGCTCGGCCGCTGCCTCCAGCACCCGAGGAGCAGCCATGGCAGAGTCAAACCGCACACAGCCGCCAGAAGCCCTCGACGCGTGGGCCGAGGCGCTCCGCGAGCGGCTCGGCTTCTCGGCCGAGGAGCTGCCGGTCTCCCTGATCCTCGACCTGGCCCGGGACGTGGCGAACGACGTGACCCGTCCGGCTGCGCCGCTCAGCACCTTCGCCGCCGGGCTGGCGGCGGGGCGCCGCGGAGGGTCGGCCGCCGACATCGACGCCGTCGTCGAAGAGGTCTCCCAGCTCGCGGAGACGTGGAACGCGAGGCCGTGATGGCACGAGTCCGCTACTTCGCCGCCGCCGAGGAGGCCGCCGGTCTCGACACCGAGACCCGGTTCGAGGCGAGCCTGGGCGAGCTGCGCGCCGCGCTCGGAGCCGAGCACCCCGACCTCGGCGCGATACTCCCCCGCTGCGCGGTGCTGGTCGACGGGTCCCGCGCGGATGACGACGCCGCTCTCGGGCAGGACTCGCTGGTCGACGTGCTGCCGCCCTTCGCGGGCGGCTGAGCCGTCTCAGCGCAGACGGTGACTCGGGGACGACTCAACCCCCGAGGCCCTTCCACGCGGTCGAGCCGTCGGCCTCGATCTGCCGCTTCCAGACGGGCAGCTCCCGCTTGATCGCCTCGATCACCTCGCGGCACACATCGAAGGCCTCGGCACGGTGCGGCGACGCAACGGCGATCACCACGGCGGCGTCGCCGACGCCCAGCCGCCCGATCCGATGGCTCACCGCGACGAGGGCCGCGGTGTCGCCGATCGCCCTCCCGGCGATCGCCTGGAGCGCCGCCTCCGCATCCGGGTGGGCCGAGTACTCCAGCGCGACGACTTCGCCCGCGGCATCCGGATCGTGATCGCGCACGCGCCCGACGAAGGTCGTCACCGCGCCCGCCGACGCGTCGTCGATGGCGCTCAGGTGGGCGTCGAGGTCGAGCGGGCTCGAACTGATCCTCGCGAGGCGCACGCCGGTCATCCGTGGTCCCCTCCCGCCAGCTGGTCGATCACATGGCGCGCCACCGAGAGCACGATCGGCATGCCGGATGCCACCCCCGCCGGTGACCCGGGCAGGTTCACGATGAGGGCGTGCCCCGTGACCCCGGCGAGGCCCCGCGTGAGCATCCCCGCCGGCTTCTCGGCCGCACCGGCGCGGCGCAGCTCCTCGGCGATCCCCGGGACGGCGCGCTCGAGCACGACAGAGGTGCCTTCGGGCGTCGCGTCGCGCGGCCCGACGCCCGTGCCCCCGGAAGTGATGATGAGCCGCGCGCCTGCCGCGAGCGCCGCCCGCAGCGCCGAGGTCACGCTGTCGGCGCCGTCCGCGACGATCGTGGCGTCGAGGCACGCGAAACCGGCCGTCCGCAGGGCGTCGACCGCCACGGGGCCCGAGGCATCCACCCGCTCACCCCGCGCCGAGCGATCCGAGACGGTGATCACGGCGGCGGTCAGGGGCGTAGCGGACATGCACTCACTTTATGGCGCGCGCCGCTCGAGCCGGATGACGATCGACTTAGACGTCGGAGTGCCGCTGCCCTCGGCGACGGAGTCGAGGGGCACCAGCACGTTCGTCTCGGGATAGTACGCGGCGGCGTTGCCGCGGGGCGTGCGGTACCCGACGATCCGGAACGCCTCGGCTCGCCGCTCTTCTGTGTGCCCGGATGCCGTGGGCCACTCCGACACGAGATCGACGATGTCGCCCTCCGCGAAGCCTCGCTCCTGGATGTCGCGCGGGTGCACGAAGACGACGCGGCGACCGTCGTGGATGCCGCGATACCGGTCGTCCTTGCCGTACACCGTGGTGTTGTACTGGTCGTGCGAGCGGAGCGTCTGCAGCAGCAGCCGGCCGCGCGGGATGCGGGGATACTCCAGCGGGTTGGCCGTGAAGCGCGCCCGGCCGGTCTCCGTCGCGAAGCGCCGCTCATCGCGGGGGCCGTTCGGCAGCGACAGCGTCGCCCCTTTGTCGATTCGACGGTCGTAGTCCTCGAAGCCGGGGATGGTGTCGGCGATGTGCCCACGGATGCGGCCGTAGTCCGCCTCCAGCGCCGTCCAGTCGGCGCGCGGGGTGTCGGGTCGTCCCTCGAACACCAGCGCGCAGAGCCGGGCGAGGATCGCCACCTCGCTGAGCAGGTCCTCGCTCGGTGGGGCGAGTCGCCCACGCGAGGAATGCACGGCGCCCATCGAGTCCTCCACCGAAACGCGCTGTTCCGCGCCGCCGCGGCGGTCGCGGTCCGTGCGTCCGAGAGTCGGGATGATGAGCGCCCGCCGACCCGTCACGACATGCGAACGGTTCAGCTTCGTCGACACCTGGACCGACAACTCTGTGCGGCGAAGCGCCGCTTCGGTGACCGCGGTGTCGGGGGCGGCCATCACGAAGTTGCCGCCCATGCCCATGAACACCCGCACCTTGCCGTCGCGCATCGCGCGGATCGCCTCCACGGTGTCGTACCCGTGCGGGCGCGGTGCGGTGAAGGAGAACTCCCGGTCGAGCGCGGACAGGAACGCCTCGGACGGCTTCTCGTAGATCCCCATCGTGCGGTCGCCCTGCACGTTCGAGTGCCCGCGGACGGGGCAGACGCCGGCGCCCGGCCGGCCGATGTTGCCCTGCAGGAGCAGCACGTTGACGAGGTCGCGCAGCGTCGGAACCGAGTGCTTGTGCTGCGTCAGGCCCATCGCCCAGCAGATGATCGTCGCCTTCGAGTGCCGCACGGTCTCACCGACGGCACGCAGCGTCTTCTCCGGCACGCCGGTCGCGGTCACGAGCTCCCGCCACGGCATGGCCCGCACGGCGTCGGCATACTCGTCGAACCCGTCGGTGTACTCCTCGATGAAGGCCCGATCGAGCACGCCGCCCTCGGCGTCCTCCGCTTCCAGCAGGTGCTTGCCGATCGCCTGGAACAGCGCCTGGTCCCCGCCGAGCCGGATCTGCACATACCGGTCAGCGAGCTTCGTGCCGCCCAGCAGCATCCCCTTCGGCGTCTGCGGATTCTTGAAGCGGGTCAGCCCGGCTTCCGGCAGAGGGTTCACGGCGATGATGGTCGCGCCGTTCGCCTTGGCCTTCTCGAGGGCGCTCAGCATGCGCGGGTGGTTGGTCCCCGGGTTCTGTCCGGCCACGATGAGAAGGTCGGCCTCGTGGATGTCGGTGATCGACACCGTCCCCTTGCCGATGCCGATCGTCGCGCCGAGCGCCACGCCGCTGGATTCGTGGCACATGTTCGAGCAGTCGGGAAGGTTGTTCGTGCCGAGCCCTCGCACCAGCAGCTGATACAGGAAGGCGGCCTCGTTCGAGGTGCGACCGGAGGTGTAGAAGACCGCCTCGTTCGGGTCCTCGAGGTTGCGCAGGGCGTCCGCGATCTCGCGCAGGGCCTCGTGCCACGTGATGGCCCGGTAGTGCGTGGCACCCTCATCCAGGATCATCGGATGCGTGAGCCGCCCCTGCTGTCCCAGCCAGTAGTCGTCGTGCTCGCTCAGGTCCTCGAGCGAGTGCTCGGCGAAGAACTCGGGCGTGATCCGGCGAATCGTCGCCTCCTCGGCGACGGCCTTCGCCCCGTTCTCGCAGAACTCCGCGATGTGCCGCTTGTCCTCCTCCGGCCAGGCGCAGCCGGGGCAGTCGAAGCCGTCCTTCTGGTTCACCTTCAGCAGGGTCTGCGCCGAGCGCAGCACACCCATCTGCTCGATCGAGTACTGCACGGCGTGCATCACGCCGGGGATGCCGACGGCCGACTTCTTGCTGCCGGTGACCCGGACGCGCGCCTCGTCGATGTCTGCTGTGGGAGGCCTCTTCGCCATACCTCCATGCTAAGTCGGGCGCGCCGAGTCAGCGCCGTCCGCTCCCGATGAGCGGAAGCGGTCGCGCCGGAGCGCTCAGCGCCGGCCGATTCCGAACACCCCGCGGATCACGCCGTTCAACAGCGTCTGGGTGGTCTTGGACCCGAGAACCTGCTCGATCGTCGACTTCTGCGGCCGCGATGTCGTGCGACTGGTGCCCGAGGTCTTCTTGAGCAGCCGGTCGTACTCCGCCCGAGCCTTCTTGTCGGCCGCCGCCTCGGCCTTGTCGATGGCGGCCCGCTGCTTCGCGAATTCGGCGTCGGCCTTGGCCTTCTCGAGGTCGGCGCGCTCCGCGTCATCCGCCGCCGCCGCCGCATTCATCCGCACCGTCAGGATCTCCCTGGCCGACTCCCGATCGATCGTCGCACCATAGGTCGCCAGCAGGGGGGATGCCGCGACCGCCGCGTCGATCTGCGCGTCCGGCGTCGGCGACATCAGCCCTTGGGGTGCGCGCAGCCGGGTCCACGCTACGGGCGTCGGGGCGCCCTTCTCGCTCATCACGGTCACGATCGCCTCGCCGGTGCCCAGTTCCTGCAGGGTGCGCTCCAGGTCGTAGCCCGACTTCGGGTAGGTGCCGACCGTGGCTCGGAGCGCCTTCGCGTCATCGGGGGTGAAGGCCCGCAGCGCGTGCTGGATGCGCGAGCCCAGCTGCGCGAGCACGTCCGACGGGACGTCCTTGGGCGTCTGGGTCACGAAGAACACGCCGACGCCCTTCGAGCGGATCAGCCGGACGGTCTGCGTGATCGCGGAGAGGAAGTCCTTGGACGCGTCGCGGAACAGCAGGTGCGCCTCGTCGAAGAAGAACACGAGCTTCGGCTTGTCGACATCCCCCACCTCCGGCAGGAGCTCGAAGAGCTCGGCCAGCAGGTACATCAGGAATGTGGAGAACAGCTCCGGCTTGTCGGCGACGCCCGGGACCTCCAGCAGGCTGATGATCCCGCGGCCATCGGGGGCGGTGCGAAGGAACTCCTTCACGCTGAACTCGGGCTCGCCGAAGAACACGTCCGCACCGCCGTCGGCGAACGTGACCAGCTCCCGCAGGATGACGCCCGCCGTGGCCTTCGACAGGCCGCCGAGTCCGTCGAGCTCTGGCTTGCCGTCCTCGCTCGTGAGGTAGGTGAGCACCGCGCGCAGGTCCGCGAGGTCGACCAGCGGCAGCCCCTCTCGATCGGCGTAGTGGAAGACCAGGCCGAGGCTCGATTCCTGGGTCTGGTTGAGGCCGAGCACCTTGCTGAGCAGCAGCGGTCCGAATCCGGTCACGGTCGCCCGCACCGGGACGCCCTTGCTGGTCCCCGAACCTGCCGAAGGGCCGCCGAGGGCGTAGTACTCGGTGACGGATGCCGCGGGTTTCCAGTCCTGGCCGATCGCCCTCGTGCGCGCCAGCAGCTTCTCGTTCGCCTCACCCGGGGTGGCGACTCCCGAGAGGTCGCCCTTGATGTCCGCGGCGAAGACAGGCACGCCGTGGGCGGCGAGCTGCTCGGCGAGGCCCTGGAGAGTTCGGGTCTTGCCCGTTCCCGTGGCCCCGGCGACGAGGCCGTGGCGGTTCATCATCGCGAGGGGGATGCGGATCTGCGCCTCGGCGACCGGCTCACCGTTCTGCAGCGCACCGAGGTCGAGTGTCGCCGCCTCGAACGTGTAGCCCCGCACGATGGCGGCGATCTGCTCGGCGTCGAGCGGGCCGACTTCTCGCGCTGGCGGGACTTCTGGCGCAGCCGGCGCTTCAGTCGGGGCGGGCGCTTCGGGGGTGGGCGCTTCATGCGTGGGCGCTTCGGTCGTGGCGGGCGCTTCGGACCTGACGGGCGCCTCGCTGGAGGACGCCGCACCGGCGGCCGCCTTCAGCGCCGCCGCCTCGGCCGCCGCGAGCGCGGCCCTTGCCCGAGCCGCCTTCACCTCGGCCTCGGCGGCCTCGGATTCGGCCCGAAGACGGGCCAACTCGGCTTCGGCTGCAGCGACCGCGGGATCGGTGACGTCGGCTCCTGGGTCGCTCATGGGCTCAGCTTAGCGACGGCGGTGCAACCGCCTCCTCGATCCGCTTGCGACCCCATTCCCGCTCGAGCACGCGCGCGAACGCCGCGGCGACCAGCAGTGTCGCGGCCGCTCCCACGAGCGCGCCTCCGACCGTGTCGCTCAGCCAGTGCGCCCCCAGGTAGGTGCGGGAGAAGGCCATGAGCAGCGTCCAGACCGCTCCTGCGATAGCGACCCACACGCGGGGAAACAGGACCCACATCGCGACGGCGACGGTCGCGGCGTTCGCCACATGCCCCGACGGGAATGAGCCGAAGTCCGAGATGACGATGATGTCCTCGGGCCTTGCGCGCCCGAACAGGTGCTTCATCACCTGTACGGCACCTGCTCCCGCTATCTCGGCGCAGATGAAGAACAGCGCGGCCCACGGTCTTCGGGCTATCAGGAATGCGCCCGCAACGGCGATGGGTATTGCGAAGACACCGAACCAGCCGGCGCCGGCGAAGTTCATCGCGTACGAGACCGCGAGGAGCACATCGCCGCGCGCCGCAGCGAGAGTGGTCATCCACCAGACGTCGACCGCGAACGGCCCGTTCCCACGGAAGAAGAAGATGAAAGCCCCGAGCGCCAGGCTCGCGGCGAGCAGGCCGAACCCCCACCACAGCAGCACGTGGACACGCGGGAACGGGCGAATCGTCACCTGATGTTCGTCCATTGGTCAATTGTGCCCTGCGCCGAGGGGTACCCGGGGAGCCTGGCCGCGGGACAATGAGCCATGGTAAGAGTGGTGGACGTCGCCCGGGCGGTTCTCGCACCGCTGACGCGCACCCGGGTCTTCCGACGATGGGGGCCCATCGTGCTGCCGTCGGTCGAGCGATTCGTCACTCGCCTCACCGGTGGCCGTGTGCAGTTGAGCGGGCTCGTCGTGCCGTCGCTGGTGCTGCACACCACCGGAGCCCGCTCCGGCGAACCGCGTGATGCGCCTCTCATGTACACGCCGGACGGACAGGGGCGGGCTATCGTCGCCGGCACGAACTTCGCGGGCGAGCGGCATCCGGCGTGGACGACCAACCTGCTGGCGCACCCCGACGCGGCCATCACCGTGCGAGCACGACGGATGCGTGTTCACGCGTCGCTCATTGCCGACACGGAACGCGACGCCGTCTGGGCGCGCATCGAGCGGCAGTGGCCCGGATACCGCGGGTACGAGCGCGACTCCGGACGCACGGTGCGGCTGTTCCGGCTGCAGCCGATCGCGGACGACGCGCCGTAGGGGCGCAGCATCGCCGCGCCCCTACGGCCGCGGCATCGCCAGTTGTTCAGGCCGCAGCATCGCCGGCTGCCTACGGCCGCAGCATGGCCACGGTGCGCGGGCGCACCACCAACCACAGACCGAGAGCGCCGATCACCGCGCTGCCCGCCATCACCGAAGCCATCGTGGTGGCGGTGATCCCGGCGTCGTGCGCGATCAGTCCGACCAGCGGAGACACCAGCCCGGCGACGCCGAAGTTCACGGCACCGAGGATGGATGCCGCGGTACCCGCCGCCTTGCCGTGCCGATCGAGGGCCAGCACCTGCACGCAGGGGAACGTGAAGCCGCACGCCGTCATGAAGAAGAAGAGCGGGATGATCGCGCCCCACAGGCCCAGCCCGAGCTGGTCGGCGACGATGAGGACGGTGGATGAGAGGACCAGCACGGAGGTGGAGTACGCCAGCACCCACTGCGGCCCGAAGCGCGCGGCGAGCCGCGACGCGCTCTGCACTCCCAGCACGACGCCGAGCGAGTTCACCGCGAACAGCAGGCCGTACTGCTGCGGATCGAATCCGTAGGTCTCCTGGAAGAGGAACGAGGAGGCCGAGAGGTACGAGAAGAGACCGCTGAAGGTCATGGAGCCGACGATCAGCACGCCGAGGAAGACACGGTCGCTGAGCACGCTCTTGTAGCGCTGCAGCACCGTGGTGCTCCCCCGCTCCTGCCGGCGCGCCTTCGGAAGCGTTTCGGGCACGAAGATGAGCGCGCAGACCAGCATGACGGCGCCGTAGATGGAGAGCACGACGAAGATGCCTCGCCAGGGCATGACGGTGAGCAGGGCCGATCCGATGAGAGGCGCGGCGACCGGCGCGACACCCGTAACGAGCGCGAGGCGCGAGAGCATCACGACGAGGCGCCGGCCGCCGAAGAGGTCCCGCACGATCGCCATGGCGACGACGCCACCGGCCGCGGCCCCCATGCCCATGCCGACGCGGGCCGCCATCAGCAGGTCGAGGGTCGGCGCCAGGGCGGCGGCGACACTTGCCGCGACGTGCAGCGCCGTGGCCGCAAGCAGCGGGACGCGGCGGCCGACCTTGTCGCTCAGCGGACCGACGATCAGCTGGCCGAGCGCGAAGCCGATCATCGTGCCCGTGAGGGTCAGCTGGATCGCGCCGGCAGTCGTCTGGAAGTCCCTCTCGAGCACCGGGAAGGCCGGCAGGTAGAGATCGATCGTGAACGGGCCGAGGGCCGTGAGGGCGCCCAGCAGCACGATGTAGAGCACCCGGCGGCGGTTGGGGATGGCATCGCCCGGGTGCAGCATGATCGGCGCGGTGGCCGGGTTCGCCCCGAGCACGCGGATGGCACCGGTGGCGGTGGAGGCCTTGGGCGTCGGCGAAACAGGCTTCTCGTTCTGGACGGGGACACTGGCGGTGGCGGTCACGAAGCCCTTTCGGCGCGGGGAGGGAAGGAAGCGGGGAGCTGTCTCGGAGGAACACGGGGCTCGACCACCGGCGAACAGCGGACGTCGAATCGATTCGACGAATACCAATGATACCGGAGCGTTCGAGCGGAGAACGACACGGCGACGCGATCAGCAACCGTTTTCCGGTTGTGCCGCCGCCGTATCACCGCGCGAGCCGCGCGAGATCAGCGCGCCAGCCGCGACAGGCCCTCTTCGAGGTCGGCGATGAGATCGCGGGCATCCTCGATGCCCACCGAGAGTCGCACGACCTTCTCGGGCACGGCGAGCTCGGTCCCTCGGACGGAGGCGTGGGTCATCTCGGCGGGGTAGCCGATGAGCGACTCGACGCCACCGAGCGACTCGGCGAGCTGGAACAGCACCGTCGACTCAGCGAACGCCCGGGCGGCGCCGGGGCCGGCGGCGAGCGCCAGCGAGACCATCCCTCCGAACCCGGTCATCTGCCGTGCGGCGATCTCGTGCCCCGGGTGCGTGTCGAGGCCCGGGTAGTAGACGGCATCGAACTCCGAACGGCCGGCGGCCCACTCTGCCACCGCCTGCGCGTTCTCGCTATGGCGCTGCATCCGCAGGGCAAGCGTCTTGATCCCACGAGTGGTGAGCCACGCGTCGAAGGGGCCGGACACGGCCCCCGCGGCGAACTGATGGAAGGCCACCGCGTCACGGATCGCCTCGTCGTTTACGACGATGGCGCCCCCGAGGACGTCGGAGTGGCCGCCGAGGTACTTGGTGGTCGAGTGCACCACCACATCGGCGCCGAGGGCGAGCGGCTGCTGCAGCGCCGGCGACGCGAACGTGTTGTCCACCACGGCGATGGCACCGGCCTCGTGTGCGAGGGCGTCGAGCGCGGCGATGTCGGTGATCTTGAGCAGCGGGTTGCTGGGCGTCTCGACCCAGAGCACCTTGGTCTTTCCCGGTCGGAGGGCCTGGCGCACGGCATCCGCATCGCTCATCTCGACCGTGGTGGTCTCGATGCCCCAGGGGCCGAAGATCCTGGTCAGCAGGCGGTACGTGCCGCCATACGCGTCGTTGCCGAGCACGACATGATCGCCGGGCTTCAGGATGGCGCGCAGCAGCGCGTCCTCCGCGGCGAGGCCCGAGGCGAAGGACAGGGCGTGGGCACCGCCCTCGAGCGAGGCGATCTGCTCCTCCAGCGCGGTGCGGGTCGGGTTGCCCGATCGCGCGTATTCGTACCCTCCCCGCAACCCTCCGATGCCGTCCTGCACGAAGGTCGAGGTCTGGAAGATCGGGGGGATGATGGCCCCGGTCGTCGGGTCGAAACGCTGTCCCGCATGGATGGCGCGGGTGTTGAAATGCTGCTCGCTCATGGTTTCCGAGCCTACCCACGCCCGCCGGGGCCTCAGCGCGATAGGTACGCCAGCAGGTCCTGGCGGGTGAGGACGGTGTGGGGCGACCCGTCCCTCGTCACGAGCAGCGCGTCAGCGTGGGCGAGCGCCTCACGAGCCTCGGCCACCGAATCGTGGATGCCGACCAGGGGCAGCGTCGGGGCGACATGCAGGCCGACGGCATCCGTCACCTTCGCCTCACCGCGGAAGACCCGATCGAGCAGCCCGCTCTCATCGATCGACCCGACGACCTCGCCCATGACGACCGGCGGCTCGGCGCTCAGCACGACCAGCTGCGAGACGCCGAACTCGCTCATCATCTGGATCGCCTCGAGCACGGTGTCGCTCGGGTGAGCGTGCACCAGTTCGGGGATGTCGCCTCCCCGCGTGGCGACGACGTCGGCGACCGTTTCGCTCTCGCCGACGTCGGTGAACCCGTACGAGCGCATCCACCGCTCGTTGAAGATCTTGCCGAGGTACCCGCGGCCGCCGTCCGGCAGCAGGACGACCAGGACGGCGTCCTCCGGCAGGTCCCGGGCCGCGCGGAGGGCGCCGACCACCGCCATCCCGCTGGAGCCGCCGACGAGGATGCCTTCCTCGCGTGCGAGCCGGCGCGTCATCGCGAACGACTCCGCGTCGGAGACGGCGACGATCTCGTGCGGAACCGTCGGGTCGTAGGCGCCGGGCCAGATGTCCTCGCCGACGCCCTCGACGAGGTAGGGCCGCCCGGTGCCGCCGCTGTAGACCGAGCCGACGGGGTCGACGCCGATGATGCGCACGGTCTCCCCCGACACGTCGCGCAGGTAACGCCCGGTACCGCTGATGGTCCCTCCCGTGCCGACGCCCGCGACGAAGTGCGTCACGCGCCCGTCGGTGTCGCGCCAGATCTCGGGCCCGGTGGTCTCGTAGTGGCTGCGGGGCCCGTTGGGGTTCTCGTACTGGTTGGGTTTGAACGCCCCCGGGATCTCCCGCGCCAGCCGATCGCTGACGCTGTAGTAGGACTCGGGACTGTCGGCGGGGACGGATGTCGGTGTCACGACCACCTCGGCGCCATACGCCGTCAGCACATTGATCTTGTCTTCGCCGACCTTGTCGGGCAGCACGAAGACGCACCGGTAGCCGCGCTGCTGGGCGACTAGGGCCAGACCGACGCCCGTGTTGCCGCTGGTGGGTTCCACGATCGTGCCCCCGGGACCGAGCAGGCCGGCTTCCTCCGCGGCATCGATGATGCGGGTCGCGATGCGGTCCTTGCTGGAGCCGCCGGGGTTGAAGTACTCCAGCTTGACCAGGACGGTGCACCGGAGCCCATCGGTCACGTGGTTCAGTCTGACCAGTGGGGTGTCGCCGACCAGGTCGACGATCGTCTCGGCGTACTTCACGCCTCCCAGGGTAGACGGCCGGTGCCCCGCGCACAGGATTCCCCCTGGTGCGATCACTTAAGATCGAGGGGTGACCCCGACCGAGAAGCGCGCAAGCGGCAACCCCGTGAAGCAGGCCGAGATCAACCTCACCGTGAAGCAGCAGCGCGAGCAGCGGCGTCAGGAGAAGCTCGCCGAGTACCAGAAGCAGCTGGCCAAGCGCCGCCGCAGCAAGCTGGTCTGGTGGGCCGTGGGAATCACCGGGGCACTGGTCGTCGTCGCTGTTGTCGTTGCATCGTTCGTCTTCGCGCCGGCACCTGCCGTGCAGTACGAGGCGGGCGGGGATGGCGCCGAGATCGAGGGCGTCGAGACCTTCACGAACGAGACCCTGCACGTCGAGGACCCGGTCGACTACCCGCAGAGCCCCCCGGCCGGCGGAGCGCACAACCCGGCGTGGCTGAACTGCGGCATCTACAGCGAGCCGCAGCAGAACGAGAACGCCGTGCACTCCTTAGAGCACGGTGCCGTGTGGGTCACGTACGACGCCTCCCGAGTGACCGGCGAGGAGCTGGATGCGCTGAAGGCCGAGATGCCCTCCAGCTACGTCATCCTCTCCCCCTACGAGGACCTTGATTCCCCGATCGTGATCAGCGCGTGGAACGCGCAGCTCAAGCTCGACTCGGCCGCCGATGAGCGCATCCCGCAGTTCTTCGAGGAGTACTGGCGCAACCAGAATGTTCCCGAGCCGTCGGCGACGTGCTCCGGCGCGATCGATGGCCCCGGCAAGGAGTAGGTCCACGTCGTGACCGACTCCGAGCGCAGCTCGTCGCCGCCTCGGTGGCTGCTCATCGGATCGGCGATCCTCGCGGTTGCCGCGCTGGCGTTCGGCATCGGGCGGTTCACCGCGTTCGGCACGGGCGCCGCTCCCCCCGCACCGACGACCGATTCGGCGGATGCCGGCTTCGCGCGCGACATGCAGGTGCATCACGGTCAGGCGGTCCAGATGGCGATGCTCATCTACGAGAAGACCGAGGACGAGGGCGTCCGCACCCTCGCGTACGACATGGCGACAGCGCAGTCGGCGCAGGCGGGCGAGATGTACGGCTGGCTGGTGCAGTGGGGCCTGCCGCAATCGGGCGAGCCGCTGATGGGGTGGATGTCGGATGCCTCGGGGTCGCACTCCGGCCACGACGTCGGCCCATCGGCCACCGATGACGAGCTGCGTGCCGCCATGGGCATGGCCACGCCAGCCGAGCTCGCCGCCCTGGATGCGGCGACCGGCACCGAGGCGGACTGCCTGTTCCTGGAGCTGATGATCCGGCACCACGAGGGCGCGATCGACATGGTGGATGCTATCCGCGAGCGCGGCGAGCGGGCGCGGGTGCTCGCGGTCGCGAAGTCCATGGGGTCCGTGCAGCAGAGCGAGATCGACGCGATGCAGTCGATTCAGCGGCGCCTCGGCTGCTGACCCATACCCGTGTCACGCCGATGCTGACGACGCCCGCGTGGCGATCGGCTGCGGTGGTTACAGTGGTCGCGTGGACACCACGACGACCCCGGCACGGCTGACGCAGCCCCTCGTCATCCGGGTGACCGTCGTGCTGATCTACCTGTCCGGCCTGTCCAACGTCGTTCTCGGGGTGCTCGTTCTCTTGAGCCGCTACACCGTGAGCGACGCGAACACCGTCCTTCCGGTCTCCCTTCTCGGCGCGGCGATCATCCTGCTCGGGCTGCTGACCATCGCGGGCGGCTCGGCGATCGCGCGGGGCAGCCGCCTGGCGCGGCTTCTGGTCACGATCTACGTCGCCGTGCTCATGGTCCTGGACGTGCTCACCATCCTGACCACAGAGACGTGGGACTTGCCGGCCGGCGTCAAGATGCTGCTCGGCGCCGTGATCATCGTGGCGATGTGGGTGCCGCCGGGTTCCCGCTACTTCGTGATCCGCCGGGTCGACGACCCGGCCGTCGGGACCGCCTGACTTTCACGCCGTCGCGAGGGCCTTCGCGACATAGCGGCGATGGAAGAACCGCACGATCTCGATGGCGCCGATCGTCAGCGCCGTGACGATCGTGATCAGGACCGCAGCGTCCTCGCCAGGGTCGACGAGCTGGAAGAACTCCGTGGTCAGGGGAAACGTGAAGACGGCGACCAGCGCCACGAACATGGCACCGATCACGAGCACCTTGAACCGCGTGATCGGACGCGAGAGCACGGTGAGCACCCAGATGCCGACGATCGCCAGGATGATCGTGGAGCCCGTCCGAAGTTCAGGCTCGGGTACCGACAGTGCCATCGCGCCGAGAGTGTACGTCGTCAGGGCGGCGGAGATGACCAGCCCGGCGGGGATCGCGAACATCAGCGACCGCTTCAGAAACCCCGGCACGTAGCGCTGCGTGTTCGGCAGCAGCGCGAGGAAGAACGCCGGGATGCCGATCGTCAGGCCATCGGTGATCGAGAGCTGCCGGGGCAGGAACGGGAACTCGAGCACGAGCAGGCCGAAGATCACCGCCAGCGCCGTCGCATAGGCGGTCTTCGTCAGGAAGAGCATCGACACACGCTCGATGTTGGCGATCACCTGACGACCCTCGGCGACGACGTCGGGGAGGTGTGAGAACTGGCCGTCGAGCAGAACCAGTCGGGCGACGGCCTTGGTGGCGGCGGAGCCGGAGTTCATCGCGATGCCCATGTCGGCCGTCTTGATCGCGAGGGCGTCGTTGACCCCGTCGCCGGTCATCGCGACGGTGTGGCCGCGCGCCTGCAGGGCCACCACCATCCGCTTCTTCTGCTCGGGCGTCACGCGCCCGAACACGAGGCTGGTCTCGAGCACATCGGCGAGGGCGGCGTCGTCCTCCGGCAGCTTCCGCGCGTCGTATCCCTCGTCGACATCGACGCCCACTTCCCGCGCGATCGCCGCAACCGTGCGTGGGTTGTCACCGGAGATGATCCGGATGCCGACTCCCTGCCTGCGGAAGTAGGTCAGAGTCTGAGCCGCATCCGACCGAACCTGCTCCCGGAAGGTCAACAGCGCCACCGGCACGGCGTCCTCCGGCAGCCGCTCCGCCTCGACGCTTTCGTCGGTCATGCCCCCGTCCGTGCGGGCGAGCACCAGAGTACGGCGGCCCGAGGAGGCGAGGGTCGTCACGCGCGAGCCGAGTGCCGTGGAAGCGTCGGATGCCGCGTCCCCGAAGACCATCTCGGGGGCACCGAGCACCCAGGTGCCCGGGGCGGCGTCACCGAAAGAGACGGCGCTCCACTTCCGCGCCGACGAGAACGGGACGTAAGCCGTGACGTCCCGGGGGCCTTCCGCCGGGAACGGCACCGCGAGGCACCGCGCCGTGGCGTTGGCATCCCGCGCCGCCCCGTACCAGGCGAGGGCCCCTTCCCAACCCGCCGGCGGAGCGGTGAGCGGATGCGCGCCGTCGAACTCGATCTCGCCCGCCGTCAGGGTGCCCGTCTTGTCGAGGCAGATCACATCCACACGGGCAAGGCCCTCGACCGCCGCGAGCTCGTTGACGAGCACTTGTTTCGATGCGAGCTTGGCCGCGGCGACGGCGAACGCGATCGAGGTCATCAGCACGAGACCGAGCGGGATCATGGCCGTGAGCGCCGCGATCGTGTTGACCACCGCCTGCTCCCAGGTGCCGGTCTGCACCGCGGTCACCCATCCGCCGGCGACCATCATCTGGGCGTTCAGCACCAGGAGGCCGATGGGACCGATGCCCCAGCCGACCCACTTCAGCACCCGGTCGATGGAGCTGCGCAGCTCCGACCGGACCAGGGAGAACCGCTTCGCCTCGTCGGCGAACTTGTTCGCGTACGAATCGGCGCCGACCTTGACGACGCGGCCCTCGCCCTCCCCTGCGACGACGATGGACCCGGACAGCGCCTCGTCGCCCGGGCCTTTGTCGACGGCATCCGATTCGCCGGTCAGCATCGACTCGTCTATCTGAAGCGCCCGAGACGCGACGATCACGGCGTCGGCGGGCACCTGATCGCCGGCGCGAAGCACGAGGATGTCGTCCAGCACGACCTCCCCCGATGCCACACTGACTTCCGCGTCGTCGCGGCGCAGGCGCGCAAGAGGTGCGTTGAGCAGGGCCAGGCGATCGAGGGCGGACTTCGCGCGGAACTCCTGGAAGCATCCGATGACCGCGTTCCCGAACGCCGCGAGGCCGAACAGCGCATCCTGCCACCGCCCGACGAGGAGGAGGACGAGGAAGCAGGCGCCGACGATCCCGTTGAACAGAGTGAACACGTTCGCGCGGACGATGTTCCAGGCGCTTCGGCTTGATCCGGAGGCGTAGGCATTGGTCTTTCCGGCGGCGACGCGTTCGGCGACCTCGGCGCTGCTAAGGCCCCGCGCGGCGTCCAGGACGGTGTTTCCGGCCGTGGGGTCCATGGCTTCACCCTAGGCGCGACGCGCGCCCCGCGTCCAAGGATGCGGGGCGCGCGTCACGCCGGTGCGGACGGGGTCAGCCCTTCGTCGCCCCCGCGAGAAGGCCGCGCACGAAGAAGCGCTGCAGCGCGAAGAAAACGATCAGCGGGGTCGCGATCGTGAGGAACGTGCCCGCGGCCTGCAGGAACCACTGGTTGCCCCAGGTGCCCGAGAGAGACGCCAGGGATTGCGTCATGGGCAGTGAGGACGACGGCGCGAAGATCGTCGCCACCAGCAGGTCGTTCCACACCCAGATGAACTGCAGCACCGCCAGCGAAGCGAGCGCCGGCGCCGAGAGCGGAATGATCATCCGGAAGAAGATCTGGCCATGGCCGGCGCCGTCCACGCGCGCCGCCTCGATGACCTCGCTCGGGATCTCCGAGATGAAGTTGTGCAGCAGGAACACCGCGAGCGGCAGGGCGAAGATCGCGTGCGCGATCCACACCGTCGCGAAGCTGTGATCCACTTCACGCAGATCGAAGCCGGGGAAGATCGTGACCTCGTTGATGGTGAGTCCCCGCGAGAAGAGGCTCAGCAGCGGTACGAGGGCGATCTGCAGCGGGAAGATCTGGAGGGCGAAGATCGCCACGAAGAGCACGAACTTCCCGCGGAAGTCGATCCACGCGATCGCGTATGCGATCAGCGCCGCCACGCAGAGCGGCACCATGGTCGCCGGGATGGTGATCGCCAGCGAGTTGAGGAAGGACTCCCACAGGGTCAGCGCCGTCCCGCCGGAGGTGAGCGCCGCGGAGTAGTTGCTGAAGGTGAAGGACGGATCGAGGAACACCGTCCACCAGCCGGACGTCTGCGTGTCGGCCGGCGGGCGGAAGGACGTGACGAGAAGCCCGAAAGTGGGGATCGTCCAGAAGAACGCGATGATGATCGCCGCGATCGTGGCGCCCTTCGAAGTGGCGCGCCTCTGCGCCTCCTTCTCGTGCTTTCGCGTGTCGCGCGCGAGCTGGCGCGCGGATCGGGGATCGAGGTTCGGCTCGATGGCGACGGTGGAGATGGTCATCGGATCTCCCTCTGCTTCCTGATCTGGATGACGTTGAACACGATGAGCGGGACGACGAAGAGGAAGAGCACGACGGCAAGAGCCGCGGAGTGCCCATAACTCTGGAATCGCTGCTGCTGGTTGACCATCTCGAACGCGAGGACGGTCGAGTTGTTGCGGCCACCGGTCATGACGGCGACGACGTCGTAGATCTTGAGCGCTCCGATGGCGATGGTGGTGAGCACGACGACGATCGAGGAACGGATGCCGGGGACGGTGACGTTGACGAACCTCTCCCAGGCGCTCGTCCCGTCGAGCTCGGCCGCTTCCATCTGCTCGGTGGGCACGGCTTTCACCGCGGCCGAGAGGATGACCATCGCGAGACCGGTCTGGCTCCAGATGAAGACCACCAGGAGGAAGAACGTGTTGATGAGCGGCTCGACCGCGAGCCACGAGACCGGCTGCCCACCGAAGGCGACGACGATGGCGTTCAGAAGCCCGACCTGATCCTCCTGGCGATAGTCGTACATCAGCTTCCAGATGATGCCGGCACCGACGAACGAGATCGCGAAGGGCATGAAGATCAGAAGCTTCAGCACCCTCTCGCCGCGCGCACGGTCGATGAACACCGCATAGGCGAGCCCGACGGCCGTCGCGAACGTCGGAGCCACGATCACCCAGATGATCGTGTTGATGACCGACCAGAAGCCCTCCGGATTGGTGAAGGTCCAGACGTAGTTCTCCAGGCCGACGAAGTTGTCACCGGACTTGTCGAAGAACGACTGGACGACCGTGGCCATCGCGGGATAGACGAGACCCACGAGCAGCAGGATGAGCGCCGGGGCGGTGAAGAGCACGAGCTGGAAGAAGTAGCCGGCGCCCTTGCTCGATCGGTAATCCACCCAGAAGAGCAGCCCGCCGAGGATCAGGGCGATCGCAATGACGTAGAGAACGGCGTTCTGATAGGGCCGCAGCACCATGAAGGCGAGCGTCGGAAGGAGGAAGCAGGCGGCGAGACGCAGCCAGAAGTAGAGGCGCCCGGGCCGGGCCGCGTACTCGATCAGCAGCAGGATGACCGCGACCAGGATGCCGAACGCCAGCACGGCGATCGGGATCTGGACGAGCGGGCCGAGGTCGCCGATCCACTTGAAGAAGCTGTTCAGGGAGAAGCCCAGAGAGGTGGGCGGCGCATCTTCGGTCGGTGGTCGGGTGACCATGAAGATGAAGAGGGCCGCGATGAGGATCAGCCCGATGGCTACCACGATCGTCGTCTTGCTGTTCTCGCGGGCCGAGTTGCCTGCGCGACGGGTTGCGGGGACCTTCTCTCCCCGCGAGCGTTTCTCGGAATCCGGCAGCTTGGTTGTTGCGGTCATGAGCACCTTCCCAGTGAGGCATCGAGCTCTTGGATGGGGCGTCGGTCAGAGGGTGAACCGCGGTGACCGGCGGTGATGAATGGTGCAGTGGGGCCGCCCGCCGCCCGGCGCGCGACCCCACCGCACTCAATCATCCGACTAGTTGTCGTAGCCGGCCTGGATGTCGCTCAGCACGGTCTCCGTGTCCTCGCCGTCGATCCAGCTGATCATGCCCTTCCAGAAGGAACCGGAGCCGACGGTCGACGGCATCAGGTCGGACGCGTCGAAGCGCACCGTCGTGTTCGGGTCCTGCAGGAGTGTCATCGCCTCGGTGAGGAACTCGCTGGAGGCGAGGCTCGGGTCGGCGTTCAGGTTGGCGGAGATGACGCCGCCGTTGGTGACGAGGGCGTCAGCGTATTCGGGGCTGGACATGTACTCGAGCACCGTCTGCGTCGCGGTGTTGTCCGAGAAGGCCGTGACGAACTCTCCACCGACCTCGATCGTCGCGGCGCCCTCCTCAAAGCCCGGGAGGACGAAGGCGTAGACGTCGCCGTCGGGAGCGACCACCGGCACCTCCCCTTCGGCGTTCTCCACGTCGAGGAAGTTCGCCGAGAGGAAGGATGCCTGGTGCGTCAGCGGGCAGGTGCCGTTCGCCACCGGAGCGGCGACCGCCGCGAAGGCCGTCGAGTTGATGCTCTGCACGTCGCCGAAGCCCGCGTTGACGTTGGCGGGATCCCGAAGGATCTCGTCAAGGGCGTCGAACGCATCCTTGATCTCGGGGTCGGTGAATTTCACGTCGCCCGCGACCCACTGGTCGTAGACCTCCGGGCCGGACTGACGGAGCACGATGTCCTCGATCCAGTCCGTTCCGGGCCAGCCGGAGGCGGCCTCGGACTCGAAGCCGGCGCACCATGCGGGTCCGCCGCTCTTCTCCTGGATCGTCTTGGTCAGGGTGAGAAGCTCGTCCCACGTCGTCGGGACCTCGACGCCCCACTCCTCGAACTTCGCCGGCGAGTACCAGACGTAGCCCTTGATGTTGGCGAGCATGGGGGCCGCGTAGAAAACGTCGTCGACTGTGCCGTAGGCCTTCCAGTCCTCGGACCAGTTCTCGTCGACGTTGGCGACGACACCCTCCGGTGCTTCCACGACCTCGCCCGTTCCGACGAGAGTCCTCAGCAGACCGGGCTGCGGCACGATCGCGATGTCGGGGGCGTCTCCACCGTTGACCTTCGTGACGATGTTGCCCTCGAAGCCCTTGTCACCGGTGTACTCGACGGTGATGCCGGACTCTTCACCCCAATCGTCGAAGGTTTTCTGCATGTCTTCGGCCTGGATGCCGGTGATGCCGCCGGAGATCCGGACGGTCTCGCCTTCGCCCGAGCCGGAGTCGCCTCCTTCGTCGCCCCCGCCTTCGGCACAGCCGGCCAGCACCAGGGTCGAGATCGCCATGAGGCCGAGCCCCACCGCCGCCCGACGACGTACGGATGAGCGCATTCCATTCATTTGTTGTGCCTCCACATAAGTGTCGTTCGATTCGCGCGCATGGACAGAGAAGCCCGGTCGCTCGTTCGGGAACCGATTCCATCATCACCGTAGAGGACAGGCACGCAGACACACAAAGGATGCGATGTCACAAGTGGGTAACGCCAATCGGGGTCGATATTGACCTTCTGTACCACTCATCGGCACACTGAGGGACGATTCGGTCACCCCTTTTCGCATGGAACCGTTTCCATATTTCGGGCTTCCACACCTCGCGTGCGAGACCGGGGCCCACTATCTACGCGTGCCGACGGACTGGAGGGGACATGGCCGGCATCTCCGACGTCGCCCGCCTCGCCGCCGTGTCCAAGGCGACGGCCAGCCGTGCGCTGACCGGCAACGGCTACGTCGCGCCGGACACGCGGGCGCGCGTTCGCGCCGCGGCCGACGAGCTGGGCTACACGGCATCCACGAATGCCGTCAGCCTGGCGACCGGCCGTACGTCCAACATCGGCGTCATCATGCCGTACGCCAACCGCTGGTTCTTCGCGGAGGTGCTCGAGGGCATTCAGGGCGCGCTCCTGCAGCACGGCCTCGACCTCACCCTGTACGACGCGAAGCCGGGCACTCCGGGGCGCGCCCGGATCTTCGGCGACTTCCTGGCGCGCAAGCGTTTCGACGGGCTCATCGCGGTCGGGATCGAGCCCGAGGACGGCGAGCTCGAGCTGCTCCGTCGCGTCGGCCGCCCGCTGGTGAGCGTCGTGGGTCTGCCCGGGGCGTCGAGCGTCGTCGCCATTGACGACGACCACACCGCACGGCGCGCCACCGAGCACCTGATCACGCTCGGGCACCGCCGCATCGCGTTCATCGGCGGGCCGGCGGGCGAGCACGGCGCGAACGTCGACCGTCAGAGGCTGCGCGGGTACCGCGCGACGATGGCGGATGCCGGCATCGCCGACCTCGCGACGCATGTGCCGTCCGAGGTGAGTCTGCCGGGTGGGTACGAGGCCGCCGTAGACCTGCTCGGCGACATCCGGCGCCGGCCGACGGGCATCGTCGCGGTGTGCGACGAGGTCGCCATCGGGGCGATCATCGCCGCTCGACGGCTGGGGATCCAGGTGCCGAGCGACCTGAGCGTAGTGGGCATCGACGACCACGAGTACGCCGAGATGTTCTCGCTGACGACGCTGCGGCAGATCCCCCGGGAGCAGGGAGCGGCCGCTGTCGAACTGCTGCTGGCCCAGCTCCGCAACCCGCCGGCCGCCCCGGTCGACGTGCTGTTGACGGCACGCCTCGTCGTCCGGAGCTCCACCGGGCCCGTGGACCCGCAGTCATCGGCGGTCACGGCGGGCACCCGGTTGCGCGCTGCGCACTAGTCGCGCGCGGCGATCGCGCCCCTCAGGCTCACGCTTCCGTGCGGGCTGTTGGTCGAATTCTCCGAGGACGGGCATTTTCGAATGCACTTGACGCCTCGGGTGGTGCCCAGGCACACGAAAGCCCCGGATGCGACATCCGGGGCCTTCGTGGTGTTGTCCGGTTGCGCCTGTGGCGCGGAGGACTACTTCAGGGTGACGGTCGCGCCGGCCTCTTCGAGAGCGGCCTTGCCCTTGTCAGCGGCTTCCTTGGTGACGCCCTCGAGGACGGCCTTGGGAGCACCGTCGACGACGGCCTTGGCCTCGCCGAGGCCGAGCGAGGTGAGCTCGCGGACGACCTTGATGACCTGGATCTTCTTCTCGCCGGCGGCCTCGAGCACGACGTCGAACGCCGTCTGCTCCTCGACCTCTTCGGCGGGGGCGGCGCCGGCGGCGGCCGGGCCGGCAACGGCGACGGGCGCCGCGGCGGTGACCTCGAAGGTCTCCTCGAAGGCCTTGACGAACTCGCTGAGCTCGATGAGCGTGAGCTCCTTGAAGGCGTCGAGAAGCTCGTCAGTGGTGAGCTTTGCCATGATGTTTCTCCTTGATTGGGGTTGAACGCCGAGGCCTAAGCCGCGGACTCCTGCTTCTCGCGCAGCGCGTCGACCGTGCGAACGGCCTTCGACAGCGGTGCGTTGAACAGATATGCAGCTCCGAACAGCGAGGCCTTCATGGCACCGGCGAGCTTCGCCAGCAGCACTTCACGGCTCTCGAGGTCGGCGAGCTTGCCTACCTCTGCGGGGCTCAGGGCGGAGCCATCGAAATAGCCGCCCTTGATCACCAGAAGAGGGTGTGCCTTGGCGAAGGCGCGCAGGCCCTTGGCCACGGCGACCGGGTCACCGTGAACGAAGGCGATGGCGGACGGGCCCTGAAGCTCGTCATCCAGCTCAGAGATCCCGGCGTTGTTCGCCGCGATCCTGGTCAGCGTGTTCTTCACCACGGCGTAGCTGGCGTCCTGACGGATGTTGTTGCGGAGCTCCTTGAGCTCAGCCACCGACAGGCCGCGGTATTCGGTCAGCAGAACGGCGGTCGAGTCCTCGAATTGCTTCGTGAGCTCGGCGACCGATGCTTCCTTCTGCGCCATGGCCACTCCTTTTTTGTACGAGACGCTCCGCAATTGTGGGGCGCCTGCCTCGAGGCCGGGTGTCGCGATCTGGGCGGGCAATGAAAAAGCTCCGGCGCAAGCGCACGGAGCTGAATTCCCGAACCCGGGAGACATCTGTACACCTGCGCGGGCCCCTGCACTGCAGAGCTTCGATCGTTGTGCGCCTGCACGCACGCCGATGACCGGCGGTCTTTGGCTAGGACCCAGGCTACCCGATTCCCGCCGTCCCCCCAAATCGGCGCCCCTCCTCCCCTTTCCTGCCGCCGAGCGCACGGCTTGTCGTCGAACGCACGGCCTATCCGCGCATAGATCCGGTGCATTCGGCGCGAAGCCGTTCCCTCGGCGCCGATGTCGTCGGGGGCGGTCAGGCGCGGCCGGAGGGGTGGATGGCGAAAGCGGCGAGCCTTCGTCCCAGTGCGCCGAACGATCCGATGTGCTCGTCACCCCACCGCGCGAAGCGTCGCTGAGTCGTGCCGCGAATCCAGTCCTCGCGGACCTTCTCGGCGAGCATGACTTCCTCGATCGAGCGGCCGGAGCGAAGCGACTCATCGAGGTATTTCCCCTTGCCGTCGAACTCTCCGAACGAGTGCACATCGTCGAGTGCGAAGTCCATCCAGTAGCTCCCTCCGCGCCCGTCGGCCACCGCGACCTGCAGGCGCGGCGTGGCGAAGCCCAGGCGGGCGAGGTGCAGCCGGCTGACGCTCTCACCCGGCAGCTGAGCGCGACCGTCGGCGAACTCGATCACGTGTCGCGCTTGGCGGATGCCGCGGCTCCCGCGCTCCGCGGAAGCCATCTCCCGAAGCGTGTCGCGCCAGCGGGCCGCGGCCGCCTCATCCTGGTACTGCCCGGACACGGCGACGAGGCGCAGGCCGGCGTCCGCCGCGCTCACAGCGGCCTCGGGCGAAACGGTGCGCGCCAGATCGAACACGGTGCGTTCAAGCGTCGTGCACTGAATTCCATTGCGGCTCGTGACCTCCGCTTCCGCCAGAACGGCGCAGTGACGCATGACGTCGGGCGCACTGGAGATCCGTATCGGGTTGGTCGTCGTCATGTGCACCCTGCGAGGCGCGAGGCGGAACAGCGGAAGCCCCCACAGCACGGCAGCGGAAGTGTGCGACATCACAGAGTCGCGGCTGGTGGCATCCCGCGACACCGCCAGAACGTGCGCCAAGTGTTGGCCTTCCGCCCACAACTCGCGCCACAATGCGCCATCGAGGTACCACCCGCGACGCACTCGATGGAGGCGACCTTCATCCACCGCCGCCGCGATGGATCTCTCCGTCCATCCGTCCCCCCGCAGGTGCACTCGCGCACGCAGGGCCCGCATCAGTTCTTCGCACTCCACGATCCGCCGCACACGTCATGCTCGGGCATGCCAGATCCGGTTTCCGAGCGTTCCCGCTCACCGTCGGCAGGTCCTCTCTCATGGGGGGCTGTGGAGGAGCGCTCATCGTCGATTACTCCTCGTCGAGCGCACGGCTTGCCGCCGAGTGCACGGTGTCGCCACGGTGGCAAGCCGTGTGTTCGGCGGCTTCCCGTGCACTCGGCGGGGTGGGAGCGGTTCGGAACAAGCGGAAACCGGGAAATCGAGCGGCGCGCCGGGTTCTGGTCGGCGGCCGGGGTTAGGGTCGATGCGTGACCCCGGAACTCGCCGCTCGTATCGTCGCGGACAGCCGCGACCGGGTGGCGTGGGTGCGTGCTCGGTCCCGCGGGATCACGGCGACGGATGTCGCCACGCTGACCTCCGAGAACGCCATCGCGAAGGCCGCCGACGCCAAGCTCATGGGCACGAGGTTCTCCGGCAACGCCTATACGGCGCACGGCCGCGAGCGCGAGCCCGAGATCGCGCGATGGGTGGCGGCGACGCACGGGATCCTGCCCTCGAGCGCCCTGTTCCACGCCGTGATCGAGAAGCGCCACCTGGCCACGCCCGACGGCGTGGCGGTGGACGCCACCGGACGTGTCACCCTCTGCGAGATCAAGACCACCGCGAAGGAGTGGCGCAGCATCCCCCGGTCGTACATGCGTCAGGTGTGGTGGCAGCAGCACGTGCTCGGCGCCGAGCGCACGCTCATCGCGTGGGAGGAGCACGACGGCTTCGTGCCCATCGACGAAGAGCCGAAGTGCGCCTGGATCGAGCGCGACGAGGTCGAGATCGCCCGGCTGGTGCGGCTCGCGACATCCCTCATCGACGAACTTCACCGGCGCACGACGCAGCGAGCGCCGGCCATCCGAGAAGAAGCCGAGCGGATGCCGCGGGCTATGCCCCGCGAGGTGTTCCGGGCCCTCGCCCTGGCCGACTGAGCGCTGCGCGCTGCCCCCGATCGAGCGCTGCCCCACGCAGCGCCGGCTGAACCCGGCGGCGCCCGAACGCGGCATCGCCCCGAAAGGAATTGGTTGACGGAAGTCAACGACCGCTGTATAGTTGACTCAAGTCAACCATCGCGCCATCGCCGTCGCGCCATCCCCGTCGTGAAAGGCCCGTACATGGCCACCGCTGAACCCGCGTCCTCCGCAGAGGCACCCGCACCCATGTCGCACCGGAAGGTGCTGCAGTCGCTCTCGGGCCTGCTGCTCGGGATGTTCGTGTCGATCCTGGCCGCCACCGTCGTCTCGACGTCGCTGCCCGTCATCATCCACGACATCGGCGGTGACCAGGCCGCCTTCACCTGGGTCGTCACCGCGACGCTGCTCACGACCGCGATCTTCACGCCGATCTGGGGCAAGCTCGCCGACCTCTTCGACCGCAAGCTGCTGATCCAGATCGCGCTCGTCATCTTCGTGCTCGCCACCGCGGCGGCCGGCTTCTCGCAGGACCCCGGCACGCTCATCGCCTTCCGCGCGGTCCAGGGCGTGGGCGCCGGCGGCTTGGCCGCCCTCAGCCAGATCATCATGGCCGACATCATCAGCCCCCGCGAGCGCGGGCGCTACATGGGCCTCTTCGGTGCCGTCATGGCGCTCGGCACGATCGGCGGCCCCCTGCTCGGCGGGTTCATCACCGAAGGCATCGGCTGGCGCTGGAACTTCTACGTCGCCATCCCCTTCGCGATCGCCGCGCTCATCATCCTGCAGGTCACCCTGCACCTGCCTCACCGCGCGACCCGCAAGGCCCGCATCGACTACCTCGGAATCGTGCTGCTGTCGGCATCCGTCTCCCTCCTGCTGATCTGGATCACGAACGCCGGCAAGTCCTACGACTGGTGGAGCATCGAGACGATCCTGATGGCGGGCGGCGCCCTGCTCGGCGCCATCCTCTTCGTGCTCGTCGAGCTGCGCTCCCGCGAGCCGCTCATCCCGCTGTCGCTGTTCCGCAACCGCACCTTCACCCTCGCCACGATCGCCTCGATCGCCACCGGGATCGCCATGTTCGGCACGTCGGTCTTCCTGAGCCAGTACATGCAGATGGCACGGGGCGCGACGCCCGCCGAGGCAGGCCTCATGACGCTTCCCATGATCGCCGGGCTGCTCATCGCCTCGATCGTCGTCGGTCAGCTGATCAGCCGCTTCGGGCACTGGAAGCCGTACCTCATCGTCGGCAGCGTGCTGCTGATCACCGGGTCGAGCCTGCTGGCGACCCTGCACTACGACACCCCGTTCATCCTCGTCTCGGTGTACATGTTCCTGCTCGGCGCCGGCGTCGGCATGACGATGCAGAACCTCGTGCTGATCGTGCAGAACACGGCGCGCCCCGAGGAGATGGGTGTCGCGAGCTCCGGCGTCGCCTTCTTCCGCAGCCTTGGCGGCACCGTCGGCGTCTCCGTCATGGGCGCGGCCCTCGCCACGGCGGCAACGGACCTCTTCGCCACGAGCAAGGAGGCGCTCGGCGCCGCCATCGCCGGTCTCGGCGCCGCCGGTGCCGACGTCGCCGCACAGCTGCAGTCCGGCACACTGCCGACCGTCAGCGCGCTGCCCGAGCCGGTGCGGGTTCTCGTCGAGGACATCTACGCCCAGGCGATCGCGCACTCCTTCCTGATCGCGGTGCCCGTGGCGGTCGTCAGCCTCATCGCGATCCTCTTCCTGCCGAACAAGCCGCTGACACGCATGACGACGTCCGAGCGGATGGCGGCGGCGGAGGCCGACCTCGCGACGGTCAGCACGGCCGAGGGGATGTCGGCCCTCGACGCGACCGGGCCCGTCCCGGTCGCCGACGACCTGGCGTCGCCCCCGAAGCGCCGCTCCTAGGATCGACGTGATGATCGATCAGCAGACCACGGAGGCGCGCACCGAGGCGGTGCGCGCCCTCGAGGTCGAGTTCGGCGAGCTGGCGTCTCAGTTCCGGCGGCACATGCAGGACACGGCCAACCGCATCAGCCCCGGGATGCTGCCCGGTGCCTACAAGATCCTCGGCACGATCGCGCGCATGGGACCGATCACGCTGTCGGCGCTCGCCGAAGCGCTGGTGGCCGACAAGGGCCTGGTGAGCCGCACCGTGCGTGAGCTGGAGGGCCTGGAGCTCGTCACCCGCACGCCCGACCCGACCGACGGCCGGTCGAGCCTGCTGTCGATGACGGACACCGGCGCGACGAGGCTCGCCGAGGCGCGCCGCCCGACCGAGAACCGGCTCAGCCAGGCGCTCGACGAGTGGTCGCTCGACGACATCCGCAACCTGACCAACCTGCTGCACGCGCTCTCCGCCGGCGAGGTCCCGCGCACGCGGTCCTGACCGCCGCGCGCGCCCAGCCCGCAGCGCTACAGCGTTGCGGCCCGGGCGTCCCACCCATCGACGAGGGGCGGCGCCACCGGCGCGTCCGTCTCGATCACGACGGGCGCCCGCCGCTCCAGCGACTGCAGGGTCGAGAGCATCACGTCGAGCACGTGCAGGCCGAGCGCTCCTCCCGCCTGCAGCTCGCCGCCGTTGCGGATCGCCCGTGCCATGTCCACCACGCCCAGCCCGCGGCCCTGGCCGTCGGCATCCACCGGCAGTTCGCGCTTCTCGCCGTCCGGCGTGACGAGCACCGATGCGCCGCCGAAGGTGTTCGGATCCGGCAGCACGAGCGTCGCCTCGGTGCCCGTGATCTCGACGAATCCCTGCCGCGCGAGCGGGGAATCGAAGCTGAAGTGGCTCGTACCGAACGCGCCGTCGGCGAAGTCCAGGAGCAGGGCGACGTTCGTGGGCTCGGTGACGGCGAACTCCTCCCCCGCCCGCGGGCCGGTGACGATGCGCCGCACCTCCTGTGCGCGGTGGCCGACGGCCTGCACGCGCTCGACCGAGCCGAAGACGTGCACCAGAGCGCTGAAGTAGTAGGGGCCCATGTCGAGCACCGGACCGCCCCCCGCCTGGAACAGGAAGTCCGGGCTGGGGTGCCAGAGGTCGGGGCCCGGCGACTGCATGAGCGTCAGGGCCGAGAGCGGACGGCCGATGTCTCCGCGGCGGATGGCGCGCAGTGCCGTCTGGATGCCGGCGCCCAGCATCGTGTCGGGGGCGACGCCGATCCGCAGCCCGAGCTCGTCCGCGCGCGCCACCAGGGCCGCCGACCCGGCGCGATCGAGCCCGATGGGCTTCTCGCTCCAGACGTGCTTGCCGGCCTCGAGGATCGCCAGGCTCACCTCGACGTGGGCGGCGGGGATGGTCAGGTTGACGACGATCTCGACATCGGGCTCCGCGAGCAGCTCGTCGACCGTGCCCGAGCCGGGAATCCCGAAGGCCGCCGCCTGGGTGGCGGCTCGTCCGGTGTCGAGGTCGGCGACGAAGAGCACCCGCACGTCGGGGTACGTCGTCAGGTGCTCGAGGTACTGCTTGCTGATCACGCCGGCGCCGATCACGCCGACTCCCACGGGGCCGCTCACGCGCGCGCTCCGAGCGCCTCGAGCGCTGCCTTGCTGCGAGCGGATGCGTCGAAGACGTCGCCGCGGAACTCATCGAACTCCACGACCACGAGCTCGGTCGCGGGTGCCGCCGCCAGGATGTCGGCCCAGGGCAGTGCGCCCTCCCCCACAGGCACCTGGTCGAAGCGGTCGGGGCTCAGAATGCCGTTCTCATCGAGCGGCGCATCCTTCACGTGCAGGAACCGCACCCGGGCACCGAGCCGTGACAGGAGCGCCGGCACGTCCTCACCGCCCTGAGCGGCCCAGTACGTGTCGACCTCGAGCGCCACCGATTCCGGCAGGCGGGAGGCGAGTCGCTCCAGCGCCGAGCCTCCGTCTACACGGTTGGAGAGCTCCCAGGCGTGGTTGTGGTACCCGAACCCGAGCCCGAAGGTCGCGGCGGTCGCCGCCGCATCCGCCAGGTCGTCGGCGATGCGGTCGACCGAGTCGGCCGTCTGCCAGCGGTCGGGATCGACCATCGGATCGATGACGGTGACGACGCCGAGCGCAGCCGCGGCTTCGAAGATCGGCGCCTGCTCCGCCCCCAGCACGCGTGCGTGCGCGGTCGGCGCGGTGAGCCCGTTGGCGCTCAGGAGCGGCGCGATGCTCGCGGCCGTCTCGGCGAGGGCGAAGGGCTCGACGAGCCGGAACCCCGCTTCCGCTGCGCGGGCGAGGGTGCCTGCGGCATCGGCGGCGAGTGCCTCGCGGAGCGAGTAGAGCTGCAGGGAGATGGCGGGGTGTGTCATGAAGTGTGTCCTTGCGTGGGGGTTGCGTTCATTCAGGATGCCGCATCAGGCGGCGCCGTAGGGTGTTTCGATCCAGGTGCCGAGGGCGGCCGATTCGAGGACGGCCGCGGCGAGCGTCGCCGCGCGGAGGCCATCGTGAAGCGTCGGCACGTCGCGGGGCGGGAACTCGTCGGCCGCGGCTTCCGCCGCCGCGAGGAATGCGTCGAACGCGTTGTCCTCGGACTTCGCCGAGCGCGATTGCACCTCGACTCGCGAGCCCGCCTGGCGCCCGATCCACAGCTCTCCCGGTCGCTCGCTCGCAACCCCCAGGCTGCCGGCCGTGCCGTGCAGGTTGAGCGTCACGTCATCCGGATGCCCCGCCGCCATCTGCGACACGGCGACCGTGCCGAGGGCGCCGCCGTCGGTTTCGATCAGCACCGTGGCGATGTCCTCGCCCGACACGACCGCTCCGCCGCGGCTGTCGAACACGCGCCGCGTGCGCGCGGTCAGCCGGGCGATGCGATGGCCCGAGACGAACTCGACGAGATCGCACAGGTGCGAGCCGAGCTCCGCGAAGGCTCTCGAGGAGGCCACCCCGAAGCGGCGGGGGTCATCGGTGCCGAGCATCGCATCCTGCAGGTACGTGCAGTCCAGGCTCAGCAGCATCCCCAGTTCTCCACGGGCCACCCGATCGCGCGCCGAGCGCACCGCCAGGTGGTAGCGGGCGACGAAGGGGACGACCCCCACGGCACCGGCATGCTCCGCCGCGTCGACGAGCCGCCGGGCGGTCGACACGCTGTCCGTGAAGGGCGTCAGGCAGATCGCCGAGTCGCCGGCGGCGAAAGCGGCGAGCGCCGCATCCGGTGTCGCCACGTGAACGATCTCCCGAGCGGATGCCGCGGAACGGCGCCGCGGATGGGCGCGCGCGCCGTCGGAGGAGAGGGCGTGAGCGGCAGTTCGGGATGTGTCGACGGCGATGTCGACGACGGCCGTGGTCATGGTGGCGATTCTGACACGGCACCACGACCTTTTGCTAGTCGCTCGACAGAAGTGATGTGTTCGTGATCGTAAAGTCGCATGCCGAACGGCGGGAGTCGCTGTGCTTTACTGTCGCCATGGTCGAACTCGTGCGCAACGTCGCGCCCGCGAACCCGGGAGCCGGGGAGATCTTCCAGATCCTCCGCGATGGGCGGGGGCGCACGAAGGCAGAGCTCGCGACGCTCACCGGGCTCGCCCGCTCGACGGTGTCGAGCAGGGTCGACGTGCTGCTCGCATCGGGCCTCGTCCGCCCGGCGGGAGAGGCCGTGTCGACGGGAGGGCGGCCGCCCGCGCGCGTCGCCTTCAACCCGCTGGCGGGTATCGTGCTGGCCGTCGATCTCGGCGCCACCCACGCGACCGTCGCGGTCGCGGACCTCGCCGGCCACATCCTCACCTCGCACACGCGGGAGATCGTGATCGCCGACGGCCCGGAGCCGGTGCTCGACGACGTCCTCGCCGAGGGGCGTCGTCTGCTGGCCGCCGACGGCCACGCCGACGCGCGCCTGGTCGGCGTGGGCATCGGCGTGCCGGGTCCCGTCGAGCACTCCACCGGGCGACCCACCAACCCGCCCATCATGCCGGGGTGGGATCGTTTCGACGTACCCGGCTACGTGCAGGAGACCTTCGATGTGCCGGTGCTCGTCGACAACGACGTGAACATCCTCGCCCTCGGCGAGCACGCGGTGGGGTGGCCGGGAGTCGACGACCTCATCTTCGTGAAGGTGGCCACCGGCATCGGCGCCGGCATCATCTCGGGCGGGATCCTGCAAAGGGGTGCGCAGGGCTCGGCCGGCGACATGGGCCATGTGCAGGTGCCGTACAGCCATGACTCCCCCCGGCCCCGGGGTGACGAGCGCGACCTGGAGGCGATCGCCAGCGGCACCGCGATCGCGGCCGCGCTGCGCGCCCAGGGATTCGATGCGGCCGGAAGCTCGGGCGTCGTGGATCTGGTGCGCGCGGGCAATCCCGTCGCCATGGCGGCCACACGCCAGGCGGGCCGCGAGGTCGGCGAAGTGCTCGCGACCGTGGTGAACATGCTGAACCCCTCGATCATCGTGATCGGCGGAAGCATCGCCCGCGCCGGCGAGCACCTGCTCGCGGGGGTGCGTGAGGTCGTGTACCGGCGCTCGATCCCCCTCGCCACGCAGCACCTCGGCATCGTCCAGTCACAGGCGGGCGAGACCGCCGGAGTGCTCGGGGCCGCGATCATGGTGACGCAGCAGGTGCTCTCTCCGACGAGCGTCGACGCCGTCACGGCGCGAGCGGGTTTAGCCGCACGGTAGCACCCGCGTAACACGGGCGAGACAATGTGGGGCTTGACTAGGCGGACAAGGTCGCCGCTCCTCAACGATGAAGTGCGACCATCGCCGACACCCCGCAGAAGGAGCGACCGATGAGATTCCGGCCGCTGCGCCCCGCCACTGGCCCCGAGGCCGTCGGCGAGCCAGTCCCCGATCCACCAGCCACGATGCGCGCATCGGTCCTCGACGCGACCGGCGGCCCGTCCGTGCTTCACCCGGCCATCCTCGATGTGCCCTCGCCCGTGCTCAGCGAACTGCTCGTCCGCGTCGTCGCCGCAGGCGTCAACCCGATCGACGCCAAGACGCGCGCAGGCCGTGGAGTCTCGGCATCCATCGAGAAATACCCCGCCGTGCTCGGCTTCGACTTCAGCGGCATCGTCGTGCGGTCGCCGTATGAGGCGCATCACCTCCCACCCGGGGCGGCCGTCTTCGGCATGGCGCCCTTCCCGCGTTCGGCCGGCACGTACGCGGAGTTCGTCGTCGTCCCCTCGCTGTCGGTCGCTCGCAAGCCGGCATCCCTCTCGCACGTCGAGGCGGCGGGGGTGCCGCTCGCCGCTCTCACGGCATGGGGGCTGGTCGTCGAGACCGCCCGGGCTCACGAGGGCCAGCGCATCCTCATCCACGCCGGCGGCGGCGGGGTGGGTCATTTCGCGGTGCAGTTCGCCGCGTACTTCGGCGCGCACGTCACCGCGACGGCTTCGGGATCCAACGCGCCGTGGCTGCGGGAACTGGGCGCCGCGGCCGTCATCGACTACACCACGACCCGCTTCGAGGATGTGGTCTCGGGCGTCGATGTCGTGATCGACCTCGTCGGCAACACCCATGACCGCACCGGCGAGCGCTCGCTCGGGGTGCTGCGACCCGGCGGACTGCTGATCGAAGTCCCGACGGGAGGGTGGGAGGGCTATGCGGATGCCGCCGCCGAGGCCGGCGTGCGCGCGACCGGCTACAAGGTGATCCCGGATGGCGGCGCCCTGGCGACCATCGGGCGCCTCCTCGACTCCGGGTCGGTGCAGGTCTACATCGACAGGGTGTTCGACCTCGACGACGCAGCGGCCGCGCACCACGAGCTCGAACAGGGCCACACCCGGGGCAAGGTGGTGCTGCGGGTCAGCGACGACTGAGCCGCGCCGCTCAGCCCTCGAGCACGCGAGCGGCCTCCGCCGCGATCTCGTCGGCGATCTCGCTCAGCAGCGGCGAGCGCAGGTTCCACTGCTGCCAGTACAGCGCGACAGAGATGGGCGGGCCGCCGAGCTTGACGAGGCTGCCATCGGCCAGAGAATCGGCGGACTGCATGGGCGGCAGCATCCCCCAGCCGAGCCCGAGCTTCACCGCCTCTGCGAAGTCGTGGGACGCCGGGACGTAGTGCCGCACGACGGCGTCGAGCGAAACGCCGCGAGCGCGCAGCCAGCCGGTCTGCAGGTCGTCCCGGCGATCGAAGTCGACGAAGGGAGCCCGGGTGAGGGCCGCGGCATCCGCTCCGCCAGGCAGCCAGCGCGCGACGTACCCGGGCGTCGCGACGGCCTCGTAGCGCAGCACCCCGAGCGGACGCACGCGGCACCCGGCCACGGGAGCGCTCTGGGAGGTGACCGCGGCCATCACCGTCCCGGATTCGAGCAGGCCCGCCGTGAAGTCCTGGTCATCGCGATGCACGTCGAAGACCACCGGATGCCGCGTGGCCAACCGAGCCAAGGGCGCCAGGAACCATGTGGCCATGCTGTCGGCGTTGACGGCCAGCGGGATCGTGATGGCGCGGCCCCTCGCTTCGTCGAGGTTGAGCGCCGAGACGGCATCGTGTTCGAGCAGCGCCAGCTGGCGTGCCAGACGCACGATCGCCTCCCCCGCCTCTGTGGCCCGCGCCGGCTTGGTGCGCACCAGCAGGACGCGACCGACCTGCTGCTCCAGCGACTTGATGCGCTGGCTCACCGCGGACGGTGTGACGTTCAGCCGCCGCGCGGCCGCCTCCAGCGTGCCTTCGTCGACGACCGCGGCGACGGTCGCGGCGAGTTCGGGGTCGATGCGCATGAAGCCAGGCTAATGCAGCATAAGGTTTTCGCGCTGGAGCTAATGGTAGGTTCCCCATAGCGTGAAGAGCATGACCTCCCTGTTCGCCGGCTTCGCCCTCGGCCTCTCGCTCATCGTCGCCATCGGCGCGCAGAACGTCTTCGTGCTGCGGCAGGGGATCCGCAGGGAGCACGTGCTGGCCGTCGTGCTCGTCTGCGCGCTTTCGGATGCGGTCCTGATCATCGCCGGCATCACCGGCGTCGGGCTGGCGCTCGAGGCCGTGCCGTGGCTCGTCGACGCCGCTCGTTGGCTCGGAGCCGCATTCCTGATCGCCTACGGAATCCTGGCCGCTCGTCGGGCGTGGCGGCCGAGCGGCGCAGTGCTCGACGCTGGTGCATCCGGCGAAACCGCGCCGAACCCGGGGATGCACGGCACCGTCGCCGTCCGCACCGGGGTCGGCGCATCAACCGCGCTCGCACCCGCGGTGCTCACCTGCCTCGCACTGACCTGGCTGAACCCGCACGTCTACCTCGACACCGTCTTCCTCCTCGGCTCGATCGGCTCCACGCACGGAGACGGCCGGTGGCTCTTCGCCGCCGGCGCCGTCGTGGCGAGCTTCACCTGGTTCTTCGCACTCGGCTTCGGTGCGCGCTACCTGGGCCGCTGGCTGAACTCGCCGCTGTCTTGGCGCGTTCTGGACGCCATCATCGCGGTCGTCATGATCGCGCTCGGGGTCAGCCTGGTGGTGCCGGTGCTTTCGTAGCCGGTGCTTTCCCCGCCGCGTCGATCTGCGCGCGCCGCAGTTCGACGAGCTGCACCACCGCCTCGTCGGGCAGCGGCTCGTCGGGCTGGAAGCGGATCGTGCCCTTGTCGAGTGAGAACCCCGCGAACTGCGGGGCCACCGCCGCCACGACGTCGGCGCTGAACGGATACACGCCGATGTGCGTCTTCGCCCGCATCACGGCGATCAGCGACTTGCCGCGGTACACGAGCGCCGGCATCCCGTACCCCTTGCCCTGCTCCGCATCCGGCACCACCGTTCTCGCCACGGCGTAGACGTGCTCGATGGCGTCGCGGGAGGCCGGGTCGAGGTCCGCGAGATAGTCGTCGATGGTTCCCATGGCGGCATCCTGGCACCGCAGCACCGTCGGCACCACAGCGCCCCGTCGGCACCGCGCCGTGGGCACCACAGTGCCGTTGACACCCAGCGCCGTCGGCACCACACCGCCGCAGGAATCACGGCGCTCGCACCGCCGCGCCGGAGAGGGCACGATGGGTGCATGCGCCGCGTTCATGTGATCGTCTCGGGAGACGTGCAGGGGGTCGGCTACCGCTACACGCTGAGAATGGTCGCCGCGGACGCGGGAGTCGCCGGCTGGGTGCGCAACCGCCGCGACGGCACGGTCGAGGCGGAGGTGGAGGGTACGCCCGAGCAAGTGGACGAGATACTCGCCTGGATGGCGGAGGGGCCGCCGGGCGCGTGCGTCGACGCTGCGCGGGTGACGGATGCCGCGGCCACCGGCGAGACGGGGTTCGAGGTGCGCCGCGACGCCTGACCCGGGCCGCACAGGCCGGCTCGCCGCTCCCCGCCCCGCTGCCGTTGCGCGCGCTGCGCTCAGTCGGCGGCAACGCCGAGCGCGTGCCGGCCCGCCGCGAGGAGGGTCGCCTCCGGGGTGAGCGGATGAAACGCCGCCGCACGGATGTCGCGGTAGCAGCGCTCGATGACAGAGCCCTTGAAGTAGGAGCTTCCGCCTGCCACCTGCATCGCCAGGTCGCACACCTCGACCCCCGCGCGGGCGATCTCGGCCTTCGCCGTCATGACGGCGAGAAATCCCTCGTAGGACGGCGTCGGGTCATCGCCGAGCTGCGCCAGCGCGCCATCCAGGGCCCATCCGGCGACCTGGAGGCGTGACCGCATCAGCCCGATCAGCCGCTGCGCAACCGGGTCATCGCTGTTCCGCCCACCGGCCTTCACCGCCTCGGCGAAGGCCGCCTCGGCCACGCCGAGGTACGCGCCGGAGATGATCGCGAAGCCGATGCTCGCGATCACCTGCAGCGGCGGATCGATGACCCCGTAGGGGCGGTCGGCGAGCACCCGTTCCTGCGGGACGAAGACGTCCGTGAGCACGACGTCGTCGCTGGCCGTTCCGCGCATGCCGAGCACGTCCCAGTTGTTCGCGACGGCGACCCCCTCGGAGGCCAGCGGCACCGCCATGTTCAGCACGCGCATGCCACGCACGGGATCGGAGAACGGGAACATCGTCGACATCACCGTGCCGGCGCTCGATTGGCTGACGAATCGCTTGCGTCCGCTGACGCGGTAT
The DNA here is from genome assembly GCF_049844955.1 of Microbacterium sp. DT81.1. NCBI lineage: Bacteria > Bacillati > Actinomycetota > Actinomycetes > Micrococcales > Microbacteriaceae > Microbacterium > Microbacterium sp. DT81.1. Next base: position 83,787 of record NZ_JBNCMA010000004.1, on the reverse strand, counting down.
CCGCCGTCGACGGCGACGGCCTCCCCGGAGGGGTGCGTGAAATCGCCGCCGCCCGTGGAGACGAGCACGATCTGCTCGTCGGCGATGCGGCGGAGGGTTGCTTCGGCCCCCGGCAGGCCGCGCCGGTACCGCCACGCGGTGAAGCAGGTGACGTGCTGATGCATGGCGCTGGCGAGCGCCGTCGCCCCGCAGTAGTGGCCGAGCGTGCGCTGCAGACCCGCCAGGTCGCGGATCGTCGCGCCGCTCCCGCCGAGCTCGAGGGGGACGGCGGCCCTCAGCAGACCCGCCTCGCGCAGCGCGTCGTACGACTCGGTGACGAACGTGCCGTCCCGATCGTGGCGTGCGGCGTGCTCGGCGAGGATGGGGCCGATCGCGTCGGCCCGTTCGATGAGAGCGCGATCGATGAGAGGGGTGGCGGCCGGGACCGCGCTGGTGTCAAGAGTGGTCATACCGCCAGCATCCGCTCGTGCCCGCCGCCGTTCCAGTGCACGTTCGCGACCGCACCGGTCTAAATTCGGGACTACCCACCGCGTCCCCACGGCGGGACCATAGGGACATGGCAGATTACGGGCGGTACTGTCCCGTCGCGATGGCCAGCGAGATCATGGCCGACCGCTGGACTCCCCTCATCGTGCGCGAGCTCGTGCTGGGCAACACGCGATTCAACGACATCGCACGCGCATTGCCGGGGATCTCGCGCTCGCTGCTGGTGCAGCGACTGCGGCACCTCGAGCGGAACGGCGTGCTCGAGACATGGCCCTCGCCGACGGGTCACGGCAGCGAGTACCACTTGACGCCGGCGGGCCGCGACCTCGAGCGGGTCATCGACAGCCTCGGGCGCTGGGCCATCGAGTGGCTGTTCGATGACATGCAGCCCCACGACGTCGAGCCCACGACCCTCATGTGGTGGATCCATCGCCGTGTCGATCCGGACCGGTTCCCGCCGCGCCGCGTCGTCATCGAGTGGCGGCACACCGCTCCCGCACCGGAGACGATCTGGTTCGTGCTGGAGCACCGCGCCGTGTCGGTGTGCACGCAGCATCCGGGATTCGGCGTGGACCTCGTGGTGACGATGGCGACGGCAGATCTCGCCGACGTCTTCCAGGGCTACCGCCGGTGGCGGGATGCGGTGGATTCCCGGGCGATCTCGGTGGAGGGCGCTCCTCGCCTCGCGGATGCGCTGCCCACCTGGTTCGTGTGGAGTCCCTGGGTCGATGTCACGCACGCGCGTGCTCATCGGCCGGTGTCGGCCCGACGGTCAGCCCTCGAAGGGCCGCAGGATGCGGTCGAGGAAGCGACGCGTCCGCTCGTGGGTGGGGTGTGAGAGCAGGGTCTTCGGCGCTCCGCGCTCGAGGATGACGCCGCCGTCGAAGAACAGCACCTCGTCGGCCACCTCGCGCGCGAACGCCAGTTCGTGCGTCACGATGACCATCGTCCACCCCTCGTCAGCCAGTTCCTTGAGCACCAGCAGCACCTCGCCGACGAGCTCGACGTCGAGGGCGCTGGTGGGCTCGTCGAACAGGAGCAGCGCCGGCTGAAGCGCCAGGGCGCGGACGATTCCGACGCGCTGCTGCTGACCGCCGGAGAGCTCGAACGGATAGGCGTCCCGCTTCTCGCTGAGCCCCACGCGCGCGAGCAGAGCATCGGCCCTCGCGGTCGCCTCCGCTCGGGGAACCTTGTGCGCGTGCACGGGACCCTCGATGACGTTCTGCAGCACCGTCCGGTGCGGGAACAGGTTGTGGTGCTGGAAGACCATCGCCGAACGGTCCCGCAGGGCGACGCGGTCGGCCTTCGAGACGGGCTTGGAGAAGTCGATCGCCGGACCGCCGTCGAAGGTGACAGTCCCGGCATCCGGGGTCTCCAGGCCATTGAGCGAGCGCAGCACCGTGGTCTTGCCCGAGCCGCTCGGGCCGATGAGCGCCACGACCTCCCCGCGCCGCACCTCGAAGTCGACTCCGTCGAGCACGAGATTGGATCCGAAGCTCTTCTGCAGTCCCGACACGCGCAGAAGCGGCCGGTCATCGCCCGGCGCGGGCGGCGCGAGGGCGTCGTCTCCTGGGGAGTCATCAGTGGGCGACATAGCGGTCGAGCCTCCGTTCGATCGCGCTCTGACCCGTTGCCAGCACGAGGCAGAACAGCCAGTAGATGAGCGCCGCTTCGAGATAGATCGCGAGGAACTCGAACGTGAAGGCCGCGATCTGCTGCGCCGTCCGGGTCAGTTCGGTGACCAGGATGACGGACGCGAGCGAGGTGTCCTTCACCAGCGAGATGAACGTGTTCGACAGCGGAGGGACCGACACCCGCGCCGCCTGCGGGAGCACGATGCGGGTCAGCGTCTGCGTGGGCGAGAACCCGACGGTGTGGCCTGCCTCCCACTGGCCCTTCGGCACCGACAGGATGGCGGCACGGATCACCTCGGCGGCGTAGCCTCCGACGTTCAGCGAGAACGCGATGATCGCGGCAGGCCACGGATCTATCACGACGCCCACGGACGGCAGTCCGTAGAAGATCACGAACAGCTGCACGAGCAGAGGCGTTCCACGGATCACCGACACGTAGAACCGTGCGATGCCCGACAGCACCCGGTTGCGGGAGAGTCGCAGCAGCGCCACCGCGAGGGCGATCACGAGCCCGAGCGCGAACGAGGAGAGCGCGAGTGGGATGGTCGCGGTCAGCCCGGCCAGCAGCAGCGGCCAGAACGAGTCGATGAGCAGCTGCCAGATGCCGGTGTCATCCATAGACGATCCTTTCCGCCCCGTGGCGGCAGAGAAGGCCGTCGCCCGCGGGAGCGGGCGACGGTTGAAGGTCTACTGGGTGACGTCCGCGCCGAAGTACTTCTCGCTGATCTCAGCCAGAACGCCCTCCTCGCGCAACTCGGCGAGCGCATCGTCGATGGCAGCGACGAGGTCGGTCTTGTCCTTCGTCAGCGCGAAGGCGTTGTACGCGGGGTCGTCGGTCTCGGCGGCGATCTTCAGGCCGGTGGGACCTTCGCTCTTCTCGTAGTCCAGGAACGTGAGGTTGTCGTTGATCGTGGCGTCGACCCGGCCCTGCTCCAGCAGCGCCACGGCCTGGGCCCACCCCTCGACCGCCTCGACGGTCGCGCCGCTCTCCTGGGCGAGCTCGTACCAATTGCTCGTGAGGGACTGGGCGGTCGTCTTGCCCGCGAGGTCCTCGAAGCTCGAGATCGAATCATCGTCCTCGGGCACGACGATCACGCCGGGCGACACCGTGTACGGGTCGCTGAAAAGGTACTTCTCCTCGCGCTCGGGGTTGATCGAGACCTGGTTCGCGATGACGTCGAAGCGTCCGGCGTCGAGCCCGGCGAAGATCGCATCCCACTGCGTCTCCTCGAAGGCGATCTCGAGCCCCAGCTTGTCCGCGACGGCTTCTGCGATCTCCACGTCGAAGCCGACGAGGTCGCCGCTCTCGTCATGGAAGGTGAAGGGGCGGTACGTGCCCTCGGTCGCTACGGTCAGCGTGCCCGCCTGCACGAGGCCGAAGTCCTCGCCCCCGGCGGAGGATTCCGGGCTCGCGGTGCCGCTGCTGCAGGCGGACAGCGTGACGACCGCGGTGACGGCGAGAACGATGGCGGAGAAGGTGGTACGGCGTGACATGGGTGGGGAACTCCTGTGATTCGGGCCGGCAGCGCGCGGGCAGGACTGACAAGTACAACATGCATCGGCATGGATACCGCATCTTGATTACGCCGGGTGTCGGTTCTCCGGCTCTGCGGAACCACGAAGGGGCCTTGCCTGTTTCGGCAAGACCCCTTCGTTGAGAGTCGGACTCAGATGGCGTTGACATCCAGCGGGATGCCGGGGCCGAACGTGGTCGACACCGCACCCTTCTGGATGTAGCGGCCCTTCGAGCTGGACGGCTTGAGGCGGACGATCTCCTCGAGAGCGGCCTTGACGTTCTCGTCGAGCTGCTCCTCCGAGAAGGAGGCCTTGCCGACGACGAAGTGCACGTTGGCGTGCTTGTCGACACGGAACTCGATCTTGCCGCCCTTGATCTCCTCGACGGCCTTGGCCGGGTTGGGGGTCACGGTGCCGGTCTTCGGGTTGGGCATGAGCCCACGGGGGCCGAGCACCTTTCCGAGACGACCGACCTGGCCCATGAGCTCGGGGGTCGAGACCGCGGCGTCGAACGACGTGTAGCCGCCGGCGACCTTCTCGATGAGCTCGGCGCCGCCGACCTCATCCGCGCCGGCCGCGATCGCGGCCTCGGCCGCGGGGCCGGTCGCGAACACGATGACCCGAGCGGTCTTGCCGGTGCCGTGCGGGAGGATGACGGTGCCACGCACCATCTGGTCCGCCTTGCGCGGGTCGACGGCGAGCTTGAGCGCAACCTCGACGGTCGAGTCGAACTTGGTCGAACCGGTCTGCTTCGCGAGGGCGACGGCCTCGGTCGGGGTGTAGAACTTGTCCGCGTCGATCTTCGCCGCGGCGGCCTGGTAGGCCTTGGACTTGGTTGCCATGGTCTTCTCCCCTTCCTAGTTCTCGACCGTGATGCCCATGGAGCGGGCGGTGCCGGCGATGATCAGCGAGGCGGCCTCGATGTCGTTGGCGTTCAGGTCGGGCATCTTGGTCTCGGCGATCTCGCGCACCTGCTCCTTGGTGAGCTTGGCCACCTTGGTCGTGTGCGGGGTCGGCGAGCCCTTGGCGACGCCGGCGGCCTTCTTGATGAGCTCCGCGGCCGGCGGGGTCTTCAAGATGAACGTGAAGCTGCGGTCCTCGTAGACGGTGATCTCAACGGGGATGACGTTGCCGCGCTGGGCCTCGGTCGCCGCGTTGTACGCCTTGCAGAACTCCATGATGTTGACGCCGTGCTGACCGAGCGCGGGCCCGATCGGCGGGGCGGGGTTGGCAGCGCCGGCCTTGATCTGAAGCTTGATCAGGCCGGTCACCTTCTTCCTGGGTGCCATTTCTTCTTCCTTTCATCGAGCGGATGCCGGGCCCTTCGACAAGCTCAGGGACCGATCCGTTCTCCCGCACGTCCGGCATCTCCGGACAGCGGTTCTCCCGGAGTCGTGCTCCGGGAAGCCTTTTACAGTTTGGTGACCTGGTCGAACGACAGCTCGACCGGGGTCTCGCGCTCGAACAGGGAGACGAGCACCGTGAGCTTGCCGCTCTCGGGCTTGATCTCGCTGATCGTGCCGGGGAGGCCCGCGAACGAGCCTTCCTTGATGGTGATCGTCTCGCCGACCTCGAAGTCGACCTCGGCCGGGATGCTGCGCGACTGGGTCGCGGAGCCCTTGGCGGCGCCGCCGGACTTCGTCTGGGCGACCTCCTTGACCTCGACGAGCGACTTCAGCATCGTGAAGGCCTCCTCGAAGCGCAGCGGCGTGGGGTTGTGGGCGTTGCCCACGAAGCCCGTGACGCCGGGGGTGTGCCGCACGACCGACCAGGTGTCCTCATTCAGCTCCATGCGCACGAGCACGTAGCCCGGGATGCGCACGCGCGTGACCATCTTGCGCTGGCCGTTCTTGATCTCGACGACGTCCTCCATCGGGACCTCGATCTGGTAGATGTCTTCCTCTACCTCGAGCGTGGACTTGCGCTGCTCGATGTTGGCCTTCACCTTGCGCTCGAAGCCCGCGTACGAGTGGATGACGTACCACTTGCCGGGGAGCGAGCGCAGCTCGGCGCGGAACGCCTCGTACGGGTCGGCGTCCTCGTCGACCTCTTCGCCGTCGGGAACGACCGCGCCGTCCGACAGCCCGTCCTCGTCGGCGGAGGATTCGAAGTCGAGCGCCAGGTCGCCGGGAAGCGACGCCGGGTCCTCGTCGGCTTCTGCCTCGTCGACGACGGATGCCGCGGCATCCAGTTCTGCGACGAAGTCCTCGTCCAGTACGGGCGCATCCGGCTCGCCGTTGATGTCGGGGCCGTCGTAGGGCGTCACGTCGTCGGCGTGCTCGGCGGCTTCTTCGGCCGCCTCCTCTGCGAGGGAGTCGTTCAGCACCTCGGCGGCAGCTTCGCTCTCGGCTGCTTCATCGAGGTTCAGGGCGTCGTTCACGATGGCGTCTGCCTCCGGGTCGTCGATGTCGATGTCTTCTGCGTCGCCCGCGTCGTCGTCCTCGTCATCCACGATGTGGAGGGCGGCGTGCTCGGCGGGTTCGACGGCGCGCTCTTCCTGGGCGAGGACGTTGCCCTCCTGGGCCTCGTCGTCCTCGCTGGACTGCTCGGCAGCCGTCGCCCAGTCGGCGTCGTCGACATATCTTTCAGACACTGAGATCTCTTTCGTTTGAGGGGCGGGACACCGTCGTCAGGCGCTGCCCGCGTGCGTCGCGGAGGCGACGGCTCAGGGGTTCACCGCTTGGCCGGGGACCCCGAAGACGACCGTCGTGAGCCACGAGAACACCAGGTCGAGGCCGTAGACGAGCCCCATCATGATCACGACGAAGCCGAGCACGACCGCCGTGAACTTCAGCAGTTCCTGACGGGTGGGGGTGACGACCTTGCGCAATTCCGCGAGGACCTGGCGGATGAACACCGCGATGCGAGTGAAGATGTTCGGCTTCTTCTCGCGTGGGGTGCCGCTAGCTGCGACCACCTCGCCGCCGGGTGCGTCCTGGACCATCCTGAATGTACCTTTCGTGTGCCAGCGTGCGCTGACGCGCAGGGCGGACAGGAATCGAACCTGCAACCTGCGGTTTTGGAGACCGCTGCTCTGCCAATTGAGCTACCGCCCTAGAGACCGTTCTGGCCTCGGATGCCCGCACTTCTCCGCCGCGCACTGTGTGAGAGGGTGTGTGCCCTGTCGCGGGCACGGCGAAAGAATGCAGACTTCAACTGCATCCACCAGTCTACGGCATGCCCCCGCCCGGGGCGAACCGGGCCGGAACCTCTCAGGATGCCGACGCCGCGAGAACGCGCGCCAGAATCGCCCGCACGTCCTCGGGATCGAACTCGTCGGTCGATGCCGCGAGCTCCTGCGGAGTGAACCAGCGGATGTCCACGATGTCGTCGTGCTCGCTCTCGGTCCAGTCGTCGCGAACGATCTCGAACCGGTGTGTGCGCAGCAGGAAGTAGGTCGCATCCGTCTCGTCGAACTCGTGTCCGGCCGGAAGGGGGCGACGCTCGTGCCACACAGGATCCCCGAGCGACGGAACGCGCAGGCCGGTCTCCTCGAACAGTTCCCGGATCGCGGCCGCGTGCACGTCCTCACCGGGATCGACCCCACCGCCGGGGGTCAGCCACCGCTCGGGAAGGATCCGGCGAGACCAGTGGGTCTTCAGGAGCAGGATCGCGTCCTCCCGATCAAGAACCAGGATGCGCGCGGTACGCCGAAGACTCGAACTCACCCGCCGACCCTACCCCTCTCAACGCCGCACCCACCGATCCCCAACCCCGGCCCCTCCCTCAGAGCAAGCAGCCCTGGTGTCGACGAGCGCAGCGATGTCCCCCTGCGGGCAATCGGGGTAGGGGCCCCGCTCTTGCTCGCAGGGGGACATCGCGGAGCGGACCTCGAAACCTAGGCCCCGACGCGGATGAGTTTTTTGTTCACGAACTCGTCCGCCGCGAGCAGTCCGAGCTCGCGCCCGGTGCCGCTGCGCTTGACGCCGCCGAAGGGAAGCTCCGGGCTGTCGGCCAGCACGAGGTTCACATAGACCATGCCGGCCTCGATGCGGTCGGCCAGGCGCTGCGCCTGGTCCGCGTCAGTGGTGAAGAGGTACGACCCGAGCCCGAAGGGCGTGTCGTTGGCGACGGCGATCGCCTGCTCCTCGTCGGAGACGCGGTAGACGATGCCGACGGGGCCGAAGAACTCCTCGCGGTGGGCATCCATGTCCGGCGTCACGTCGGTCAGCACCGTGCCTGGGAAGTACGCGCCGTCGCGCTTTCCACCGGCGACCAGCGTGGCGCCCTGGGCGACGGCACGGTCCACCTGCTCCTGGAGCCGCTCCGCTGCCACCATCGACGAGAGCGGGCCGAGCACGGTGTCCTCGGCGAACGGGTCGCCGACCTTGGCCGCCGTCATCCCGGCGGTGAATTTCTCCAGGAACTTCTCGTAGAGGTCGTCGGCGACGATGAACCGCTTCGCCGCGTTGCAGGACTGGCCCGTGTTGTCGAGCCGAGCATCCACCGCGGACTGCACGGCGCCGTCGAGGTCGTCCGTCGACAGCAGGATGAACGGGTCGGACCCGCCGAGCTCCAGCACGACCTTCTTGAGGTTGCGCCCGGCCACCTCGCCCACGGCCGCACCGGCGCGCTCGGACCCGGTGAGGGACACCCCCTGCACTCGCGGGTCGGCGATGATGTCGGCGGCCTGCTCGTTCGAGACGAAGACGTTCACGTAGGCGCCCTCGGGGAATCCGGCATCGCGGTGGATCTTCTCCAGCGCGAGAGCGGACTCGGGGCACTGCCCGGCGTGCTTGAGCAGGATCGTGTTGCCCACGATGAGGTTCGGGGCGGCGAAGCGGGCGACCTGGTAGTACGGGAAGTTCCAGGGCATGATGCCCAGCAGCGGCCCGAGCGACGAGCGCCGGATCACCGCGGTCCCCTCGGCGAGGATCGCGATCGGCGTGTCCCTCATGATCTCTTCGGCGTTGTCTGCGTAGAACTCGACGATGTCGGCGGCGAAGTCGACCTCGGCGAGCGCGGCTTCCCGCGGCTTGCCCATCTCGCGAACGATGGTGTCGGCAAGCTCCTCCCGCCGCTCGCGGTGCAGCTCGGCGACACGACGCACAAGCCGAGCGCGATCGGCCACGCTGGAGTTCCGCGACCAGTCCCGGTGCGCCGCGGACGCGGCCGCGATCGCGGCCTCGACCTGCTCGTCGGTGAAGGTGTCGTACGTGGCCAGGGTCTCACCCGTGGCCGGATTGATGACGGCGTATTCGCTCATGAGTCTCCGATCCGTCCCGCGTCAGTCGACGGGGATCAGCGTGTACTTGGTCGACAGGTATTCGTGGATGCCCTCGAGGCCGCCCTCGCGGCCGATGCCGGACTGCTTGACGCCGCCGAACGGGGCCGCCGCGTTCGACACGACGCCGACGTTGAGGCCCATCATCCCGGTCTCGAGACGGTCGATCATCCGGTGCCCGCGCTGCAGGTCCCGGGTGAATACGTAGGAGACGAGCCCGTATTCCGTGTCGTTGGCGAGGCGCACGGCTTCGTCCTCGTCGGCGAACGTGGCGATGGCGAGCACCGGCCCGAAGATCTCCTCGCGGAGGATCTGGCTGCCGGGCACGACGCCGGAGAGAACGGTGGGCTCGTAGAACGTGCCCTCACCCTCTATGCGCGACCCACCCGCCAGTACGCTCGCGCCGCGATCGACCGCGTCATCCACCAGCTCGGAGGCCTTGTCCACGGCGCCCTCGTTGATCAGCGGGCCGATCTGCACGCCCTCCTCGGTGCCGCGGCCGACGCGCATGGACGAGACGCGCTCGGCCACGCGCGCCGCGAACTCCTCAGCGACCGCCTCGTGCACGATGAAGCGGTTCGCCGCCGTGCACGCCTGCCCGATGTTGCGGAACTTGGCGAGCATCGCGCCGTCGACCGCCTTGTCGAGGTCCGCATCCTCGAAGATGACGAAGGGTGCGTTGCCGCCCAGCTCCATCGATACGCGCAGCACGCCCTCTGCGGCCTGCGCGATGAGCTTGCGGCCCACCTCGGTCGACCCCGTGAACGAGAGCTTCTTCAAGCGCGGGTCGGCGATGATCGGGCCGGAGACGGACCCGGAGGAGGACGTGGTCAGCACATTGACGACGCCGGCCGGCAGCCCCGCCTCGGCCAGGATGGACGCGAAGTACAGCGTCGTGAGGGGTGTGAGCTCGGCCGGCTTGATCACCACGGTGCACCCGGCGGCGAGCGCCGGCGCGATCTTGCGCGTGGCCATCGCGAACGGGAAGTTCCACGGCGTGATGAAGAACGACGGGCCGACGGGGCGCTGCGAGACGATCATCCGCCCCGTGCCTTCGGGGTTCAGTCCATAGCGGCCGGCGATGCGCACCGCCTCTTCCGAGAACCACCGGAGGAATTCTCCGCCGTAGACGACCTCGCCGCGCGACTCGGCGAGGGGCTTGCCCATCTCGAGGGTCATGAGCAGGGCGAGGTCCTCTTTGCGCTCCTGCACGAGGTCGAATGCCCGGCGCAGGATGTCGCTGCGGGTGCGCGGCGGCGTGGCCGCCCACGCATCCTGAGCCGCCACCGCCGCATCCAGCGCCCGAGCGCCGTCGTCGACGCTCGCGTCGGCGATCGAGCGGATGACGAGGCCGGTCGAGGGGTCCCGCACATCGAGCGTCGCTCCCCCGGCGGCATCCACCCATTCGCCTCCGATGAAGAGCTGGTTGGGCACGGATTCGAGCAGCGCGGATTCGCGTTCGTCGGTCATGAAGTTCTCCTTCGTGAGTCAGCGGCGCCGACGCCGCAGGCTGGCCGGCGCATCCATCGACAGTGTCTCACCGCGGAAGAACGCCGGGCGCCGGATGGCCTGGATGATCATGATGACGACACCGAGCAGGATGACGGTGACGCCGAGGATGAAGACGAGCCCGACGCCCGCGATGTTCGAGCCGCTGCCGTAGTCCGGCGCGGTGCTGTCGATCAGCGTCGTCACGAACAGGACGGCGAGGATGACGCCTCCCACCAGCGGCGCGAGCAGCGTGAAGAAGAACATCCGCGCGGAGTCGAGCCACTGCTTGCGGAAGTACCACACGCACGCGAAGGCGGTGATGCCGTAGTAGAAGCAGATCATCATGCCGAGCGCGGTGATGGTGTCCCACAGCACGTCTTCGCTGATGAAGCGCATGACCGCGTAGAAGACCGATGCGACGACGGCGCAGACGACCGTGGCGTAGCCGGGGGTGAAGAACCGAGGGCGCACGGAGGCGAACTTGGCGGGCAGGGCGCCGTAGTGGCCCATCGCCAGCAGCGTCCGCGCCGGGCCGACGATCGTCGCCTGCAGCGACGACGCGGAGCTGGTGAGCACCGCGAGGGAGACCAGCGCGGCGATCGGACCGAGGATCGGTGCCGCCAGTGCGAAGAAGACGTTGCCCTGGATGTCCTCGTTGCCGAGACCGAACTCGCCCGTCCCGACTCCGGAGAACGCGAGGAGGGCGACGGCGATCAGCAGGTAGAGCGCCACGATGATCACGATCGTGATCGTCGCGGCGCGTCCGGGCGTGCGCTCGGGGTCCTTCGTCTCCTCGTTCATCGTGAGGGTGACATCCCATCCCCAGAAGATGAAGATCGACAGCGACAGGCCCGCGGCGAGCGAGCTGAAATCGGCCACCGCGAACGGGTTGAACCACGACAGCTCGATGGGCTGCGCGTCGAACGCAGTGCCCTGGGCGATGTGCCAGAAGGCGGCACCGGCGAACAGCACCAGAACGACCACCTGGAATCCGACGAGGAAGTACTGAAGCTTCTGCGTCGTCTGCATGTCGCGGTAGGCGATCAGCGTCGCGCCCAGCATGAACAGCAGACACACGATCACGTTGATGAACGGGTTGAAGGCGAGGTCCGCGATATCGGGGTTGCCGGAGATCTGTGCGATCAGCAGGAACAGGAACTCCACAGCGATGCCTGCGAGGTTCGACAGCACGAGGATCGTGGCGGCGACGAGACCCCAGCCGGCCATCCAGCCCACCCAGGGGCCGAAGGCGCGCGCCGCCCACGTGAACGAGGTGCCGCTGTCCGGCATCGAGCGGTTCAGCTCCCGATAGCCGAGCGCCACCAGCAGCATCGGGACGAATCCGACCAGGATGATCGCTGGCACCTGGAACCCGACGGCCGAGACGGTGGGGCCCAGGGCCGCCGTCAGCGTATAGGCGGGCGCGATGCTCGCGATGCCGATGACGACGGCGCCGATCAGGCCGACGGAGCCGGCGCTCAGCCCCTTCTTCGACAGTCCGCCGTCGAGGGGATCCCCCGTGGCGGTGGGGGGCTGTTGTGTGGTGCTCATCGTTGAGCTCCTTCCTGCGCTCGGGTGCGCGGTACGACGATCATGGGGACGGGCAGTTCGCGCAGCATCTTCGCCGCGGTGGAGCCCAAGAAGAGACGACGTCGCTGCGCCAGCCGGCTCGATCCGACGAGGACCAACTCGCCCGGCTGCCAGTCGAGGTGGGCGACGGCGTCTTCGATCGACTCGCCACGGGCCACGGATGCCTCGGCGGAGGAGCCGTCGGGAAGGGCGGCCCTGGCCTCGGCCAGCACGCCGTCGGCATGCGCGGCGCCGGCGATGCGGATGACACCGGTGTCGACGCTGGCCGGCAGGTCGACCGTGACGAGAGAGACCAGACGCAGGTCGGCATCCGCCGCGGCGGCGAGGGCGACGCTCTCATCCAGCAGAACCTCGGCCCCCGGACGGGTGCCGACCATCGCCGTCACGCGCGTGACCGGGCCGTCGACCTCGCGCACACCGGCCGGCGCGAGCACGACCGGCACGTCGGAGGAGTGCAGCAGTTCGTTCGCCACGGAGCCGAGCGCGTACCGCCCTCGGCGGCTCCCACCGGCCGCGCCGACCACGATGAGCGATGCGCCGAACTCGGCGGCCGCCGCGACCAGCCCTTCGGCGAACGACTCGCCGAACCGCACATGCACGTGGTGCGCCACGCCCTGCGGGACCTTCGCAGCTCCCGCCGCGAGCCAGCCTTCCGCGCGGCTCCGCAGGAAGGTCTCGTAGCCGGCATCAGGCGGGACGGCCGCGTTGCGCCCTTCCTCCGGTAGCACGAGCACGATGTCGAGCCCCGCGCCGGTGGCACGGGCGAGCCGTGCGCCCAGCGCGACCGCGTCGTCGCCGGACTCGGTGGCGGTGTAGCCGACGACGTACCGCGGAGCGGTCATGCCCTGGCCTCCTCGATGATGTGCCGGGCGGTCTCGCGTCCCATGCGGATGGCGCCGTCGACGTGCTGGTACCCCGCGCCGGCGATGTCGCTGCAGGCGAAGTGGATCGGACCGACCGGGGTGCGCAGGTGCGCGCCGTAGCGATGCAGCCCGCCGAGGTCGAAGCTCGCGGCATAGGCGCCGCGGGTCCACTCCTCACTCCCCCAGTCGCTCTCGTAGTAGACCACCGGGTGCTTCGCCTGTTCACCGTAGTAGTGCGACAGCGACTCGAGGATGCGCTCCTTGCGCTCTTGGGGCGAGAGGGTGAACACGGCATCCGCGTTCTGATCGGAGACGAATCCCACGAGCGTGCCACGGGGGTCGCCGTGGTTGGTGTTGTCGTAGGCCTCGTGTGCGATCTCGTACGGGCTGAAGGCCGTGCCCGACAGGCCCGCCTCGCGCCAGAACGGCGTCTCGTACACTGCGTGCACCTTGATCACGAATCCCATCGAGATGTGCTGGTGCAGCTGGTGCTGCAGGCGTGGGAGCGGCGGCACGAACGACACGCGGTCGTAGAGCACGGGCGCGAGGGCCAGGATCGCGAAGCGTGCGCGCACCGTCATCCCGTCCGCGATGGCGGTCACCCCGGTCCCCGAGCCGGTCGAAGGGTCGTCCCACTCGAGAGTGCGCACGGGCTGGCCGAGGAAGACGTCGTCGCCGAGGCGCTCCGCCAGCAGCAGCGGAACCTGCTGCAGCCCGCCCACGACCCGCTCGTCGAGGATGAAGTCGGCATCGACGAGGTGGGAGAAGCTGCCGGCGCTGGCAGCCATCAGCAGGGCCTGCAGGGCCGAGAACGCGTGGGCGGGCTTGGTCAGCATCGCGCCGGCGATGAAGAGGGCGATGTTCTCGCGCGCCTCCTCGTCGTCGGTCTGCTGCGCCAGCCACCCCTCGAACGAGATCCTGTCGAGCGCCTCGGCGTCGGGGTGCTCCCATGGACGGTCGGGGTCCATCTGCGCGACCATGGCGTCGAGCTTGTCGATCAGCTCGACCATCACCTTCTCTGTGGCGGGCGGGACGGGGAAGATGTCGCCGGTGAAGCGGGTGAGCTGCCCCGCCCTATTGATGTACACGCTCTCGCCCTCGCGGTAGCGACTGTACGTCTCGAGGCCGAGCTCGGCGAGGGTCTCCTTGAGCGCCTCCTGGTCGGGCGAGACCCATTGGCCACCGATCTCGAGCATGGCGCCGTCGATGTCGTCGGTCCAGAGCCTCCCGCCGACCCGGTCACGGGCTTCGAGCACCGCGACGGAGAGCCCGGCGCGCCTCAGCTCGTTGGCGGCGGTGAGGCCGGCGGCGCCGGCCCCCACGATGACGACATCACGGGTGATCTCGCTCATTCGGACTCCTTCGTCAGGGTGGATGCCTCGCGTCTCGAACGGGAGGGGCTCGGCGCTGGGCCTCGGATAGGGGGGATGCGGCTCGGCTGCGGTGCGCGCTCAGGCCGCTGCGAGCGCGGCCGCGACGACGTCGAGGCCCTCGGCGAGCAGATGGTCCGGGATGGCCAGCGGGGGCAGGAAACGGATGACGTTGCCGTACGTGCCGCACGTGAGCACGATGACCCCCTCCGCGATGGCGGCCTTCGCGATCCTGCCCGTGAGGGCGGCGTCCGGCTCGCCCGTCGCCGGATCGACGAACTCGGCGGCGACCATGGCGCCGCGGCCTCGGACGTCGCCGATGCGGGGGTCGGCTTCCTGGAGGGCGTTCAGCCGCTCGGTGAGGAGCGCCCCGACGTCTCTGGCGCGCTCCACCAGGCCGTCCTGCTCGAACGCCTCGATGGTGGCCACCGCGGCGGCGCACGCGATCGGGTTGCCGCCGTAGGTGCCGCCGAGGCCGCCCGCGTGCGAGGCATCCATCATCTCGGCACGTCCCGTGACGGCGGCGAGCGGCAGACCGCCGGCGATGCCCTTGGCCGTGGTGATCAGGTCGGGCACGATGCCCTCGTGCTCGCTCGCGAACATGGCCCCGGTGCGCCCGAATCCGGTCTGCACCTCGTCGGCGATGAACACCACGCCGTTGGCCCGGCACCAGTCCACGATCGCCGGGAGGAAGCCCTCGGCCGGGACGATGAAGCCGCCTTCACCCGGGATGGGCTCGATGATCACCGCGGCGAGGTTATCGGCGCCGATCTGCTTCTCGATGAGCGAGATCGAGCGCTTCGCCGCCTCTGGGCCGCTGAGGCCGTCACGGTAGGGGTAGGACAGCGGAACCCGGTAGATCTCCGGAGCGAAGGGACCGAAGCCGCTCTTGTAGGGCATGCTCTTCGCGGTCAGGGCCATCGTCAGGTTGGTGCGGCCGTGGTAGCCGTGGTCGAACGCGACGACGGCCTGCCTGCCGGTGAACTTGCGGGCGATCTTGACGGCGTTCTCGACCGCCTCGGCGCCCGAGTTGAACAGCGCGCTCTTCTTCTCGTGATCGCCGGGCGTCACCCGGTTGAGGGCCTCGGCCACGGCCACATACGGCTCGTACGGCGAGATCATGAAGCACGTGTGGGTGAACTGGGCCACCTGGGCCTGCACGGCCGCGACGACGCGGGGGTGGGCATTGCCCACCGTCGTGACGGCGATGCCGGAGCCGAGGTCGATGAGCGAGTTGCCGTCGGCGTCGACGATCACTCCCCCTCCGGCCGCGACCGCGGCGATGGGAACCGAATGACCGACGCCCGCGGCCACCGCGGCGGCCTTTCGCGCGAGGAGCTCCTGCGAACGAGGGCCCGGCAACTCGGTGACGAGGCGGCGCTCCTGCGGGAGCGACGGCCCGCCGAGGGGAACGGCTTCGAGGGCGGCGTCAATGATGCTCATGGAGGTGAGCGTAGGCCGCGGCGTGTGGCGACGCACTCGCCGGGATGTACATTGTGGAGGTTGATGTTCGACAGCGTGTACAGGAGGCAGGGAATTGGCAGAGCCGCCCGAGTCCGCGACACTGCGGGCGCTGCTGCTGCGTGCGGACCTCGCACTGCGGCTCCAGGGCGAGCTCTCCGCACTCGAGAACGTGCCGGTGCGGTGGGTGCACAGCTCGGATCTCGTGGACCCGACACCGTTCCTGTCCGAGGGCCTGCTCCTCCTCACGACGGGCACCCAGTTCGTGCCGGACGCCGCGCAGCCGGACGCGGACTCGCGGGAGTCGTACGACGCGTACGTGCGTCGCCTGCGCGCGCGGGGCGTCGCGGGGCTCGGGTTCGGCACGGAAGTGGTGCGCGACGGCATCCCTCCCCTGCTGGTGGACGCCTGCGCGGCGCACGGCATCCCGCTGTTCGAGGTGCCGTACCGGACGCCGTTCATCGCGGTGGCGCGGGCCAACGCGGAGGCCATCGCCGCGGAGGCGTATGCGCGCCGAAGCTGGGCGCTCGCGGCGCAGAGGGCCATTTCGCTCGCGGCGCTCCGGCCGGACGGGCTGGGTGCCAGCCTCGCGGAACTCGCCCGCCAGCTGGGAACCTGGGTCGGCCTGTACGACACCGCGGGCTCGCTCGCCCGCAGCTTTCCGGAGGGGCAGCTCGAGGAGGACCTCGGCCCCGAACTGGCGCGGGAGGCGGTGGCGGTGCTGCGCGGCGGTGCGCGGGCCGCGTCATCCACGCGCATCCGCGGCCGCGCCTTCACCCTGCAGACGCTCGGGCGCGGTGGACACCTGCGGGGGGTGATGGCGATCGCTTCGGAGGGACTGGACCAGGCAGCCCGCGGCGTGGTGACATCGGTGATCGCCATGGCGGGTCTCGCGCTCGAGCAGACGCACGACCTCGCCCGCGCCAGGGGGATGCTGCGAGCCGGGCTCGTGCAGTCCCTGCTGTCGGATGATCCTCGGCTCGCACGTCGCGTGGCGCGGGAGCTGTGGGGCGGGCTGCCGGCCGCGCCAATCGTCGTCGGGCTGGTGACGGATGTCGGGCGCAACAGCGACGCCATCGCGGCATTCCTCGACCTTCGGGCGGGCGAACGACAGGCTCGCGTCTTCTTCGGCCGCGGCGACGAGGGGCTGGTGATCTGTGTCGAGGCCGACGACGTCGCTCTGATCGAGGAGCTCGCGGCCGCCTTCGGGCTCGCGGTCGGTGTCTCGGAACCGGCGGGCTACGACGCCTTCGCCCGCGCGTACCGGGAGGCGCGGCTGGCCTCGGCGGAGGGGACGGGAGTCACGCGGTTCGGCGCGCTCGCGCGCCGGGGAGTCCTCGCCGCCGCACAGGACGGGGCCGCGCGCGAGGTGGCGCGCGCGACACTGGCGCCGCTGGAACAGCACGATGCGGAGCACGGCACCTCTCTCGCGGAGAGCGCCCGCGTCTGGCTCGAGCACGACGCGAACGGGGATGCCGCCGCCAAGGCACTGGGCATCCATCGCCACACGCTGCGCGCGCGCATCTCGCTGATCGAGCGGCTGCTGCACCGGGACCTGCGCGGCTTCGCCGCCCGCGCCGATCTCTGGGCGGCGCTTCAGCTGTCCCGGTGACTTGCGGACGACCGGGTTCAGGGCGCGAGAAGAACGGGTTTGGGGCGCATCCCCTCCCTTGGGGCGCGAGCAGCGCGCCCCAAGGGAGGTGATGCGCCCCGAACCCGAGGAGAACGCCTGCGCGGTGCTCGGCGCGCGGAGAATGGGTTGGGGCGCGTCTCCTCCGCTGGGGCGCGAGCAGCGCGCCCCAAGGAAGGGATCACGCCCCGAACCCGAGGAGAACGCCTGCGCGGTGCTCGGCGCGCGGAGAATGGGTTGGGGCGCGTCTCCTCCGTTGGGGCGCGAGCAGCGCGCCTCAAGGGAGGGATCACGCCCCGAACCCGAGGAGAACGCCGGCCGCTGCTTCCTACTGGGGCGCGTGCGCCTGGAGGAACTCGTAGACATCGGTCGAGTCGACCCCGGGGAACGAACCCGTCGGCAGCGTCGCCAGCAGGGTGCGGGGGGTCCGGACGTTCGGCCACGCGTTCTCGCGCCAGCTCGCCTCGAGGTCGGCGGGGGCGCGCCGGCAGCAGACCTCGACGGCGTGCCGCGACACCCCGCGGTTGGTCGAGTCCCGCCCGAGGAACCACTTCGTGTCGTCGAAGCGCACGCCGACACTCACCGAGTGCGCCCCCTCGCTCGATGCCTCGACCCGCGCGGTGCACCAGTACGTGCCGTTGCCCGTGTCGGTGTACTGGTAATAGGGGTTGAACTTGTCGTCGACGTCGAACACGACGCGGCTGGTCCACTTGCGGCAGCACATCTGGCCCTCGATGGAGCCCAGCCGATCGGTCGGGAAGTTGACGTCGTCGTTCTCGTACGCCTTGGTGATGGTGCCGGACTCGTGCACCTTGAGGAAGTGCACCGGGATGCCGAGATGCTCCGTTGCGAGGTTCGTGAACCGATGCGCGGCCGTCTCGTACGACACCGAGTAGGCGTCTCGCAGATCCTCGATGGAGATGGCGCGCTGGGCCTTGGCGTCGTGCAGGAACGGCACCGCGTGCTCCTCGGGGATCAGAAGCGCGCCGGTGAGGTAGTTCGTCTCCACCCGCTGCCGCAGGAACTGCGCATACGACGTCGGCTCGACATGCCCGAGAATGCGGCTGGAGAGCGCCTGCAGCACCGCCGTGCGCGGGTCGCCTTTCGCCGTGAGCCGGCTGGAGAGATAGAGCCGGCCGTTCTTCAGGTCAGCGACGCTGCGAGTGGTCTGCGGCAGATCGGGCACGTAATGCAGGGTGAACCCCAGATGGGCGGCGATATCGGATGCCGTGCGCTGAGTGAGCGGACCACCAGGGTGGTCGACGGCATCCAGGATGCGGCGGGCGTGCCCCTCGAGCTCGGCGAAGTAGTTGTCCTGCCGGCGCATCAGGTGTCGCAGCTCGACATTGGCGCGGCGGGCCTCCTCGGGGGTAGCGGCCCGCTCGTCGCGCAACCGCTCGATCTCGCCCTGCAGCGCCAGCATCGCCTGCAGCGCCTCGGTGGGCACCCCCTTGCCGATGCGGAAGGGCTGGATCCCGAGGGCCTGGAACGTCTGGCCCTTCATCGAGCGCTCGAGGGCGACCTCGAGCGAGGAGCGCTCGTCGAGCGGCTCGGACTCGAGCAGCGCGTCGAGGCTGGATCCGAGCGTGCGTGCGATCGCCTGCAGGAGGGTGAGCTTCGGCTCGCGCTTCCCGTTCTCGATCATCGAGAGCTGGCTCGGTGCCCGGTCGACGGCGGCGGCGAGCTCCTCGAGCGTGAGCCCGCGCTGCGTTCGGAGCTGACGGATGCGGCGGCCGATGGTGAGCACGTCCGTCTCCGGCTCGAGGTCCGTCGTCGCCGATGCCGCCGGGGGGCCCTTCGTCTCGCTGCGCTCGCTCAGGGACCGAGGGGTGCCCGTCGCGGAGGCTGCGGTCGCTGAGCGAGCCAAAGGCGAGACGAAGAGTCCCGATCCGGGATCCGAAGCAATCATGACCAGATTCTGTCACTGGAGCAGAAGTTTCGCGAATCTTCTCCGGACGAATGGACATGGTGGCGCTGTTACTTCTCCGAGAGTGGAAGCACGCCATCCGGTCCCTGTCACCGAGACGACCGGCATCCACGACGAAGAGGAAACGGACATGACTCTCCACTCCACCCCCAGCCGCCCGCCGCTGCGAGCGGGCGACCAGACCCAGACCGCCGCCGAGCTGCAGGAGACCTGGGACACCGACCGCCGCTGGGACGGCGTCGAGCGAACCTTCACGGCCGAGGACGTCATCCGCCTCCGCGGCTCGGTCCGCGAGGAGAGCACCCTTGCGCAGCGCGGTGCCGAGAACCTGTGGAACCTCCTGCACACCGAGGACTACATCCGGGCCCTCGGCGCCTACACCGGCGGACAGGCCGTCCAGCAGGTGCGGGCCGGCCTCAAGGCGATCTACCTCAGCGGCTGGCAGGTCGCCGCCGACGGCAACCTCGCCGGTCAGACCTACCCCGATCAGAGCCTCTACCCCGCCAACTCGGTGCCCGCCGTCGTCCGCCGCATCAACAACGCGCTGATCCGCCAGGACCAGATCGAGCACGCGGAAGGAGAGCTCACCCAGGACTGGCTGGCGCCGATCGTGGCGGATGCCGAGGCCGGCTTCGGCGGGCCGCTGAACGCGTACGAGCTCGCCCAGTCGCTGATCTCCTCGGGCGCCGCCGGCATCCACTGGGAAGACCAGCTGGCGAGCGAGAAGAAGTGCGGCCACCTCGGCGGCAAGGTGCTGGTGCCCACTCAGCAGCACATCCGCACGCTCAACGCGGCCCGGCTGGCGGCGGATGTCGCCGGCGTGCCGACGGTGATCATCGCCCGCACCGACGCCCTGGCGGCAGACCTGCTGACGAGCGACGTCGACGAGCGCGACCGGGCGTTCACGACCGGCGAGCGCACGAGCGAGGGCTTCTACCGGGTGCGCCCGGGCCTTGACGCCGTGATCAGCCGCGGCCTGGCCTTCGCCCCGTATGCCGACCTGCTCTGGGTGGAGACCGGCGAACCCGACATCGAGCTGGCGCGGGACTTCGCCACCGCGATCCACGCGCGGTACCCCGGCAAGCTGCTGGCGTACAACTGCTCGCCGTCGTTCAACTGGAAGCGCCACCTCGACGATCAGCAGATCGCGACCTTCCAGCAGGAGCTGGCCGACCTGGGCTACAAGTTCCAGTTCATCACCCTGGCCGGTTTCCATGCTCTCAACTACTCGATGTTCGACCTCGCCCGGGGCTACGCCGACAGCGCCATGAGCGCGTACGTCGAGCTCCAGGAGGCAGAGTTCGCCGCCGAGGCCCGCGGCTACACCGCGACCAAGCACCAGCGAGAAGCCGGAACCGGTTACTTCGACTTCGTCTCATCCGCGCTCAACCCCGACAGCGCGACCCTGGCGCTGGTGGGATCCACCGAGGCGCAGCAGTTCCACTAATTCACCACCACCCGGGTTTGGGGCGCATCCCCTCCGCTGGGGCGCGAGCAACGCGCCCCAGCGGAGGGATACCGCCCCAAACCCGCACACACCGCAGGAGAAGACACCATGACCATCACCGACACCGGCTCCCCGCCGAGCACAACGACCCCGCCGACCACGACCGGATCCATCCGCACCCACACGCACACGCCGACGATCCAGATCGCCGGACCGATCCGTGACCGCTACGACGAGGTCCTCACCCCCGAGGCGCTCACCTTCCTCACCGAGCTGCACCAGCGGTTCGGTGGGCGCCGGCACGACCGGCTCGCCGACCGGATGCGCCGCCGCTTCGAGATCGGCAACGGCCACGACCCGCGGTTCCGCGACGACACCGCGCACATCCGCGACGACGCCGAGTGGCGCGTCGCCGGCGCGGGCCCGGGCCTCGAGGACCGCCGCGTCGAGATCACCGGCCCGACCGACCCCAAGATGACGATCAACGCCCTCAACTCCGGGGCGCGGGTCTGGCTCGCCGATCAGGAGGACGCGACCTCCCCCACCTGGAAGAACGTGATCGAGGGGCAGCTGTCGCTCCGCGACGCGATCCGCGGCGAGCTGTCGTTCACCAGCCCGGAAGGCAAGACGTACGAGGTCACCGCCGAGCGCACGCCGACGATCGTGATGCGCCCGCGCGGCTGGCACCTGCCGGAGCAGCACCTGCACTTCACCGACCGATCGGGACGCCGGCTGGCGGCATCCGGCTCGCTCGTCGATTTCGGCCTCTACTTCTTCCACAACGCGCAGACGCTGATCGACACGGGCCGCGGGCCGTACTTCTACCTCGCGAAGCTGGAGAGCTCCGAGGAGGCGAAGCTCTGGGACGACGTCTTCACGTTCAGTGAGCGGTACATCGGCATCCCGCACGGCACCATCCGCGCGACCGTGCTGATCGAGACGCTGCCCGCCGCGTTCGAGATGGAGGAGATCCTCTTCGAGCTGCGCGACCACTGCGCCGGGCTCAACGCGGGCCGCTGGGACTACATCTTCTCGATCATCAAGAACTACCGCGGGCGCGGAGCGCGGTTCGTGATGCCCGACCGCAGCGAGGTCACGATGACCGTGCCCTTCATGCGGGCCTACACCGAGCTGCTCGTGAAGACGTGCCACAAGCGAGGCGCCTTCGCGATCGGCGGGATGAGCGCCTTCATCCCGAACCGCCGCAACCCCGAGGTGACTCAGCGCGCGATCGAGAAGGTGTCGGCCGACAAGCGGCGGGAGGCCGGCGACGGCTTCGACGGCACCTGGGTCGCGCACCCGGACCTCATCCCGACCGCTATGGCGGAGTTCGACGCCGTGCTCGGCGACCGCCCCAACCAGCTGGATCGCCGGCGCGACGACGTGCAGGTCACGGCCGCCCAGCTGCTCGATGTGCACATCGGGCGACCGGTGACCGATCAGGGCGTGCACGACAACGTGTCGGTGGCCATCCGCTACATCGAGGCGTGGCTTCGTGGTCTCGGCGCCGTCGCGATCGACAACCTGATGGAGGATGCCGCAACCGCGGAGATCTCCCGCAGCCAGGTGTGGCAGTGGATCCACCAGGACCACAGCACGGCCGAGGGCACCCGCATCACGCGGGAGTACGTCGAGGAGCTGATCGATCAGGTGCTCACCGAGGTCGGTCGCCGCGACCCCTCGACAGGCTCGGGGACCGATGCGACAGGCTCGGGGACCGACTCGACAGGCTCGGGGACCGACTCGACAGGCTCCGGGGCCGACTCGACAGGCTCGAAGATCGACCGGTTCGAGGACGCCGCAGAGGTGTTCCGGGATGTCGCGCTCCGCGACGAATTCCCCGCGTTCCTGACGCTCGGCGCCTACAGCCGATTCCTCGTCGAGACCGGGTAACGGCGACGTCTGCGAATCGAAAGAGCAGCCGGGAAGAGGGGGCGGTGCCGCGGCATCCGCCCCCTTCGGCTTGCACCGGTGCGGCGATGTCAGACTGGGGCGAGGCACGAGGAAGAGGACCGCATGACCACGATCTCCGCCCCCGGCACGGCACACGATGCCGCCGGCCCGGCGTCCCCTGATCACTACGACGTCGCCGTCATCGGAGCGGGGCCCGCCGGCACCGCCGCAGCGATCCGTGCGGCCGAGCTCGGCGCACGTGTCGTGGTGCTCGAATCCTCCGACCGCCTCGGCGGCACGTGCGTGAACACCGGCTGCGTTCCCACGAGGGTCTTCGCCAAGACCGCGCGGCTCATGCGCGACGTCCGGGCGGCCTCGGCGTACGGCATCACCACGCACCCTGAGCCGATCGACTGGGCGGCGACGGTCGCCCGTGTGCACGAGCGCGTCGACGCGGTTCGAGGGATCAAGGCCGAGGCGGCGCGGTTCGACGACGCCGGGATCACTCTGGTGCAGGAGGGGCGCGCGCGGTTCGAGGACCCGCACACCCTCCTGCTCGACTCCGGGCGCCGGCTGACGGCATCCACGATTCTCGTCTGCGTCGGCGGGCACTCGCGGCTGCTGCCGATCCCGGGCGCCGAACTCGCCACCGTTCCGGAGCACGTGCTCGGTCTGCCCGCGCTGCCCCGCCGCGTTGCGATCATCGGCGCCGGCAACACCGGCGTGCAGCTGGCGACCGTGTTCAGCTCGTTCGGCTCAGAGGTCGCGCTGCTCGATCTGGCGCCCCGCATCCTCATGCCCTCCGACGCGGATGTCGCGGCCGCCGTGACCGAGTCCTTCGAAGCGCAGGGAATCGTCGTCCACACCGGGATCGAAGGGGTCTCATCGCTCGCGCCCGCCGACGACGGCCGGATCGTCCTGACGTGGACCGCCGAGGGGGACGAGCGGAACGACGTCTTCGACGCCGTCGTCATGGCGACCGGATGGCCCGCGGATGTCGAAGATCTGGGTCTCGAGAACGCCGGGGTCGAGGTGGACCGCTCCTCGATCCCCGTCGACCGGTACTTCCGCTCCAGCGTGTCGCACATCTTCGCCGTCGGCGACGCCAACGGTCGGGACATGCTCGTGCAGGCAGCGCAGTTCGAGGGCGAGGCGGCCGCCGAGAACGCCGTGCTCGACGCCAACCGCCGCACTCCTCACCACCTGCTGCCGGCCGGCGGGTTCACCGATCCCGACTACGCAGGGGTGGGGCTGACCGAGGCGCAGGCCCGCGAGCGCGATCCGCGCTGCATCGTGGCGACCGCCTCCTACCGAGAGCTCGAGCGCGCCGTCATCGACGATCGAGGGGTCGGGTTCTTGAAGCTCATCGCCGACAACCGCCGTGAGCTCATCCTCGGCGCACATGCCGTCGGCGAGAACGCCGTGGAGGTCATCCAGTCCGTCACGACCGCCATGGCGGCGGGCATCGATGTCGCGACGCTCGCCGGCGTGAAGTTCGCCTACCCGACGTACAGCGCGATCATCGGCAGCGCCGCCCGCGCGCTCCTCCGCGCCGATGCGACCGGTTCCCCAGGTCGGGAGTGAACAGAGAGTGGATGCCGCGGCATCCGTCCCCCGACTACGCTCGATCGCGTGACTGAACGCGCTCCTCTCTCTCGAAAGCTCTCCGCGATCGCCGAATCGGCGACTCTCAAGGTCGACGCCAAGGCCAAGGCACTGCAGGCGGCCGGTCGGCCCGTGATCTCGTATGCGGCGGGCGAGCCCGATTTCGCGACGCCACAGTTCATCGTGGATGCCGCGGCAGTGGCGCTGCGCGATCCCGCGAACTACCGGTACACGCCCGCCGTGGGGCTGCCGGTGCTCCGCGAGGCGATTGTCGCCAAGACGCTGCGCGACTCCGGCCTCGAGGTCGACGCCACGCAGGTCATCGTCACCAACGGCGGCAAGCAGGCGGTCTACCAGGCGTTCCAGGCGGTGCTGAACCCGGGCGACGAGGTGCTGCTGCCGGCACCGTTCTGGACCACCTATCCCGAGGCGATCGCGCTCGCGGACGGTGTGCCCGTCGAGGTGTTCGCCGGCGCCGACCAGAACTACAAGGTCACCGTCGATCAGCTGGAAGCCGCCCGCACCGACCGTACGACAGCTCTCGTCTTCGTGTCGCCGTCGAATCCGACGGGCTCCGTCTACACCGCCGACGAGACCCGCGCCATCGGCGAGTGGGCGCTCGGGCACGGCATCTGGGTGATCTCCGACGAGATCTACCAGAACCTCGTCTACGAGGGAGTGTCGGCGATCTCGATCGTCGAGGCCGTGCCGGAGCTCGCCGACCAGACGATCCTCGTCAACGGCGTCGCGAAGACCTACGCCATGACCGGGTGGCGGCTGGGCTGGATGGTCGGGCCGAAGGACGCGATCAAGGTGGCCGCGAATCTTCAGTCCCACCTCTCCAGCAACGTGAACAACATCGCGCAGCGTGCGGCGCTCGCCGCGCTGACCGGTCCCCAGGCCGAGGCGGAGCAGTTCCGCCAGGCATTCGACCGCCGCCGCCGGCTCATCGTCGGCGAGCTGGCGAAGATCCAGGGCGTCACGGTCCCCAATCCGCTCGGCGCGTTCTACGTGTACCCGGACGTGCAGGGGCTGCTCGGCCGCGAGTGGCGGGGCAAGACGCCGACGACGTCGCTCGAGCTGGCCGACCTGATCCTCGAAGAGGCCGAGGTCGCGGTGGTGCCGGGCGAGGCGTTCGGCCCCAGCGGCTATTTGCGGCTGTCGTACGCCCTGGGCGATGACGCGCTCCTCGAGGGAGTGCGCCGGATGCAGGAGCTCTTCGCGTAGCCCGGCGATCGCGGGTGCGCCGGATGCCGGAGCTCTCCCCGTAACTCGACAAATCGGCCGGGCGGCCGAGAATCGGCGCGACGCACCGATCCTCGGCCGCGGGACCGATTCTCGGCTCGAGGCGGCGGCGGGCCCGGTCAGTCGGCCTTCGTGACGGCGAAGCCCGCGTCGAGCTCGACGTCGACGTCCTTGCCGTCGGTGAGGGTGACCTCGACCTCCCACACGTGGTCGGCGTCGTCGCTGCGCTCGACCTCCGTGACGGTCCCCTCGCCCGTGTGGGCCAGTGCGGCCTTCGAGGCACGGTCCGCATCGGCCGGCTCGACCGGCTGGCCGCCGTTGTCGTCCGCCTCGTCGTCCGATGAGCCCGTGTCGTCGGAAGCGTCCGTCGCGTCCTCGGGTGAGGCATCGAGCACGTTCAGCGACTCGTCGAGCTTCACCTCGACCCGTCCTCCGGCATCGAGCACGACGTCGATCTCGTAGGCGTGGCCTGTGTCGTCGTCGCGATCAGCGTCGACGACCGTCCCCGGCCCCACCTCGTCGAGGGCTGCGGCGATCGCCGCGTCCATCTCCTCCGACGTGATCTCTGCCGACTCGCGGGCGTCGTCGTCGGTCAGGTCGTCCGTGACCGCGAATGCGACCGCCGTGCCCCCGGCGACGAGTGCCAGGCCGGCGGCGGCGGATGTGATCCAGATGGTGCGTGTGCGCATGGTGTCCTCCTCTTTCGCATCCAGCCTGTCGCGCCGACCCTGAAGCCAACCTGAAGCGGCCGAAAGTCGGAGAGCCCGATCAGAGCGGGAGGCGCGCCTCGAACCGGGCGCCGCCGAGCGGGCTCTCGACCACGCGGACGACGCCGCCATGGCCGCGCAGGATCTCCCGCACGATCGCGAGTCCCAGCCCGCTGCCTCCGGCGTCCCTCGTGCGGGCCTCGTCCAGCCGCACGAAGCGCTCGAACACCCGGTCGCGGCTCTGGGGTGCGATGCCTGCGCCGTCGTCGTCGAGAGCGAAGAAGGCGGATGCCGCGTCCTGCCACGACGCGAAGGCCACCTTCCCGCGGGCGTGGCGGGCGGCGTTGTCGGCGAGGTTGCGCACCACCTGGCGAAGCAGACCCGCGTCACCGCGGACGCGCACGGGCACAACCGCGCTCACTTCCACCTCGACGCCGCCCAGTTCCCGCAGCCGCCGCGCCTCTGCGAAGAGCAGGTCGTCGAGGTCGACATCCGCCGCAGTCAGCGCGAGGGCGCCCTCGTCCGCCCGCGTCAGCACGAGCATGCCCTGCACCAGCCGCTCGAGCCGCGCCCCCTCGTCGAGCACGACCTCGCTCAGCTCCACGGCTCCGATGCGATCGGGGTGCGCGTGCGCCACCTCCGCGTACTGCCGCAGCGTCGCCAACGGCGACCGCAGCTCGTGCGAGGCGTCGGAGATGAACCGCCGCTGCGCCGCCTGGGCGTCTTCCAGACGAGCGAGCATGCCGTTCATCGTGCGCGCCAGCCTTCCCAGCTCGTCCGACGTGCCCGGGTCCTCGACGCGGCGGTGCAGATCCGTCGAGGTCACCGCCTCGACCTCTCGCCGCATGCGCTCCACCGGCGCGAGCGCCCGTCCGACCGCGAGCCAGGTCGTGCCGGCGACGATGGCGGCGATGAGGGGCACGGCGACGGCGAGCAGCAGCCCCACGGTCGCAAGGGTGTCGTCCGCGGATTCCGTGCTGCGTCCGGCGACGACGATCACGTCGCCTCCCTCACGCTCCGCCGCGGTCACGAAGGGCGGATCGCCGTCCTCCAGAACGACGAGGCTCTGGGTGCCGCCCTCCCGGTCCGCGAGCGCATCGACGCCCTCTGCGGCCTCGCTGGCTGCGATCACCGACCCGCTGTCGCGGTCGATCAGCTGCCAGAACCGATCGTCGTCCAGGTCCGGGAGGGCCTCTCGGCCCGATTGCTCCACCTGTTCCGCGAAGGCCGCCGCATCCTGCTCGGCCGAGGACGCCAGCTCTCCGTAGAGCGCGGTGCGCAGGGTCAACCAGAAGGCGACCGCCCCCACGAGCAGCGCGACGGCGACGACCGATGCGGCGGCCGCCGTGATCCGCATCCGGATGCCGGCGCGCCGTCGCGCCGCGCCCCGTGGAACGCCCGGGAGCTCAGCCATCGTCGGCGCCGAGCCGGTATCCCGCTCCGCGGAGCGTTTCGATGCTCGCGCGACCGAACGGCCGGTCGATCTTCGCCCGGAGATGGGCGATGTAGACCTCGACGATGTTCGAATCCCCCTCGAAGGCGAAGTCCCAGACGCCGTCGAGGATCTGCGCCTTCGACACCACCTCCCCGCCCCGGCGCATCAGGAACTCCAGCACCGCGAACTCCCGCGCCGTTAGGTCGATGGGTGCTCCGCCCCGCACGACGGACCTGGATGCAGGGTCGAGGGCGAGGTCTCCCACGGTGAGCACGGTGGGGCGGGCGGATGCCCCGCGGCGGATGAGCGCCCGCACGCGGGCCACGAGCACGGCGAACGAGAAGGGCTTCGTCAGGTAGTCGTCGGCCCCGGTGTCGAGTCCCTCGACCTGGTCCCATTCGCCGTCCTTGGCGGTGAGCATCAGCACCGGTGTCCAATTCCGCTCGTTCCGCAGGGTGCGGCAGACGACGTAACCGTTCATTCCCGGCAGCATGATGTCGAGCAGGATGGCGGCGTACTCCTGCTCGCGAGCGAACCAGAGCCCGTCCGGCCCCGTGTGCGCGACGTCGACCGCGAACCCCTCGGCCTCCAGCCCTCTCTTGAGGCCTTCCGCGAGGCGCGGCTCGTCGTCGACCACAAGCAGGCGCATGTGCCTATCGTGGCCGATGAACGCTGAAGCGCCGCTGAAGCGGAGCGATCCGCGTCAGAGTTCGACGCCCACGAGCACGGGCTCCGGCTGCAGCACGAGCCCGAACTCGGACTGCACGCGACCCTGGATGAAGCGCGCGAGCTCGGCGAGTTCGGCCGCCGTCCCCTGGCCGCGGTTCGTCAGCGCGAGCGCATGCTTCGTCGACAGCGCCGCCCGCGAGCGCGGCAGCTTGAAGCCCTTGCGCAGCCCGGAGTGCTCGATGAGCCAGGCGGCGCTCACCTTCACGTCGCTGACGACCGAGGGCGGCGGGGCGACCACGCCGTCGTATGCGGCCAGCGGAATGATCGTCACGGGATCCACGTCGGGTGCGAGCGGCCATCGCGGGCACTCGTCCGGCAGCGTGCGGGCGAAGGATGCGGACACCACCGCATTCTGGAAGAACGAGCCGGCGCTGTACGTATCGGGATCCGCGTCATCGAGCACCATGCCCTTCGAGCGCCGCACCGCGAGCACGTGCTCCCGGATCCACTCCAGAGACACCGGGTGACCGGCCTTGAGCCCCAGCGCAGCTCGAAGCTGCGCGCCCACCACTTCCCGCTTCTCATGGCCGACCTCGGCCACTTCGAACGTCACGGTGAGGATGACCGCGCGTCGAAGTGGCGCCGAGCCGTAGTGGTGCTTGAAGACGGAGGTGCGGAATCCGAGCCCGAGCTCTGAGGCGGGAACGGTCGAGACCTCACCCGACGACTCGTCGAGCAGGTCGACCTCGACGAGGGTCTGGGAGATCTCCTGGCCATAGGCGCCGATGTTCTGCACCGGCGCGGCGCCCACGGTCCCCGGTATGCCCGACATCGCCTCCAACCCGGCGAGTCCCGCCGAGACGGCGTACGCGCAGAGCTCGTCCCAGTTGTGCCCCGCCTGCACCCGCAGGCGCCCGTACCCCGGTCGGGGCGACGGCAGCCGCTCGATACCGGTCGTGCGTACGCGCACGACCGTCCCCTCGAAGGGCTCGTCGCCGACGAACAGGTTCGAACCGCCGCCCAGGACGAGCCATTCGTCGCCCGACGCCCAGGTCTCGCGCAGAGCGGCCACCAGTTCATCGGTCGTCGCAGCGTCGATCAGTGCGGTCGGCGTTCCGCCGGTTCGAAGGGTGGTGAGGGTGGACAGCGGGACGGGCGTCACATCGGGCATCGGCATCCGGGCCCTACTCGAACCGCACGCGCACCTGCGCCTTGCCGAGGACGGTGGTTCCGTTGTGCGTGACGGTCAGATCGATGCGCGCCGTGCGGGCTTCGGCGTCGACCTCCGCGGCCTTGGCGACCACCGTCACATCGGCGCCGCTCTCGGCATCCACCACCACCGGGCGGGTGAACCGCACACCGTACTCGGTCACGGTGCCGGAGGAGCCCAGCCACGCATCGAGTGTCGACACGGCGACGCCCATCGTCAGCATCCCGTGCGCCAGCACGCCGGGCAGCCCGACGGCCCGTGCGATGTCGTCGCGGTAATGGATGGCGTTGAAGTCACCGGACGCCCCTGCGTAGCGTACGAGCGACTCGCGGGTCAGGTGCACGGTGCGCTCTGCGACGATATCGCCGACGGCGGGGATCACGAATCGCCTCCGCCGACGACGAGAACCGACGTCGTGGTCACGACGTGCTCGCCCGCCGCATCGCGCACCTCGGCGTCACTGGTCACCATCGTGTTGCCTCCGAGGGCTCGTATCCCGCTGACGGTCAGGGTGGCGGTCAGCTCGTCGCCGGCCGCGATGGGCCGCGAGTAGCGGAAGCGCTGCTCGGCGTGCAGCACGTGCTCGAGAACGATCCCGGAGTCGGGTTCGCCGAGCAGCTGGGCCAGAGTCTGCTCCTGCACGACGATCGCGAATGTCGGCGGGGCCACCACGTCGGCGAGGCCGTGTGCACGAGCCGCCTCGGGGTCGAAGTGCCGCGGATCTTCGGCGAAGACGGAACGCGCGAATTCGCGCACCTTCTCGCGGCCGACCAGATAGGGGGATGTCGGGGGGAAGACTCGGCCGACGAGCTCGGGGTTCACTGGCACCCGGCCATCCTACCGATCCTCCTTGGGGCGCCTCCTCGCCTCGCGCTGCGCGCGAATGGCGCGAAGTGCCATCTGCACCGCGATGAAGGTCAGGAAGGCGGCGAACAGGATGTTGCCGAGGAGCGGATCGATGATGGTCGCGATCCACGCGCCGAGGGCGGTCGTGGTGCACGCGGCGACGCCGATCAGGGCCGCCGCTCGCAGGTCTGTGTTGCGCCGGCGGATGTTGCCGATCGTGCCGCTCACCGCGGTCGGGATCATCATGAGCAGCGACGTGCCCTTGGCGATGAGATCGCTCGCGCCGAAGACCAGCACGAGCACGGGAACAACGATGATGCCGCCGCCGACGCCCAGCAGCCCCGCAAGGGTCCCCGTGATGACGCCCAGCACGACGAGGCCTATTCCTACGAGCCACGACAGTTCCAGCACGGCGTCCCGAGACGGGATGACGACGAACAGGCTCACGATCACCACCGCCAGGAACCCGACGAACGCCCACCGAAGGGCCACCTGCGACACCCTGGGCAGCAGCCACGTGCCGATCTGAGCGCCGACGACGGCCCCGGCGGCGAGCAGCAGCGCGGGAATCCATGCGACGGAGTCCGTCAGCGCGTACGAGATGACGCCGACGGTGGCCGTCGGGACGATCGCCGCAAGGGATGTGCCGGCCGCCCGCCGCTGGTCGAAGCCCAACAGGAGAACGAGCAGCGGGACGATGACCGTACCGCCACCCACTCCGAAGAGCCCGGACAGGAGGCCGGCGGCCAGCCCGACGCCGATGCAGGTCAGGATGAATCGCGGAGTCATGCCCGCGCGCGGAGGCGCCTCGCTCATGCGATCACTCCTCGAGGTAGGAGGCGCTGTCGATGAGCCACTCCCCATCGGATTCGACCAGGGTGTAGTCGACCGTCGAGAGGGCGTCGTATCCGGGGACAGGATTGTCGTCCTCGTCGAGATAACTGGTGTAGGTCTCGTCGGTCCGCACCGTGATGACTCCCGATTCGCTGGTCACGTCGACCACCTCGAGCTCGTAGGCGTCCGTCGACTCCTGGAACCCCGCCGAGGCCTCCTCGAACGTCGCGCAGTCCTCGAGCGACGTCTCGGCGCGCAGATTCTCGGTCGTCGTCGCCTCGAAACCGTCGCAATCGCCGGACTGCCAGGCGTCGTCGTAGGCCTCTACGACTTCGACCGCCTCCAGCTCGTCGCCGGCGTACCCGCCGGTCGCCATCGTCTTCACGAGCACCGGGACGAAGATCACCGCGAGGAGGACGAGCAGCAGGAAGGAACCGCCCAGGATGACGGGGATCAGCCAACCGCGTTTCGCCGGGGCGACCGGCGGAAGAGCGGCGGCCGTGCCGCTGAACGGTGCAGAGGTCGTCGCGACCGCCGCGGGCTGGCTGTTCGGCCCGGGTTGGTTGGGCGCCGCGGGCTGAGCGACCGCCGCGGGCTGGGCGACCGCCGCGGCCTGGGTGTGCTCCGTCCACTGCGCGCCGTCCCACCAGCGTGCGGCACCGTGGCCGTCGTCGTACCAGCCGGCAGGTGTCGATGTCATCGTGCCCTCGTCCGCGGGAAGTCGAGGCCCCGCCCTCACACCCTATCCGCGCCGCCTACGCCATCCCCGGCGAAGCGCAGGCGCTCGTGTCGGCCCGGGATGCCATTCGTCACGGCCGACCAGGCGCCGTGGCGCTGCACCTCGTACGAGCGGAACGCACAGGGCACCCCCTGGGCGACGAGCGGATCCGCCGCATCCATCAGCTGGAAATGCAGATGCGGACTGGTCGAGTTGCCGGTGTGGCCGACCGCGCCGAGCACGTCTCCGGAGCGCACCGACTGACCGACGGCGACGGTGAGGGTGCCGGGTGCGAGATGCACGAGACCCGCGAAAAGGCCGCCCGAGCGCAGAACCACATGATTGCCGAGGATCGACATCAGCCGGGACGGTGCGAACGTCGCCCCGTGAACGACCTGCCGCACGACCTCCCGCACAGGATGAATCCACTGCCGCTCCGGCATCCCGTCGAGGGCGGCCACCACCTCTCCGGCGAACGGCGCGTGGATCGGCGCTCCCCACGCGTAGCAGTCGCGGGTGCGCACTCCCAAAAGCGCGCCGCCGAGACCGCTGCCGGGAAAGAAGTACTCGCCCGGGCGCTCGTCGACCATGAGGAAGTCGTACGCATAACGCTGACCCAGCGCGTCCACGCCGTGGCTCGGGATGCGCGCTGCCGGTGTGGTGACGGCGAGCCAGCCCTCCCCCCGCAAGGGGAAGTCCACCACCACCGGCGAATCCAGCTCATTCGGCATCGAACCTCGACTCCACACCCGCCGAAGTCCATCCGTCAACCCCCGGGCGCGTTCGCCGCGCCGAAACTACAGTCACGGCATCCATCTAGAGAGAGGACCAGTCCCATGACTGTTGCACGCGACATCATGAGCACCGACCCCCGGTGCGTCCGTGAGGACGAGACACTCGTCGACGCCGCCCGACTCATGCGCGAGCTGGATGTCGGCGCACTGCCCATCTGCGGCAACGACGAACGGCTGAAGGGGATGATCACCGACCGCGACATCGTGGTCAAATGCATCGCAGACGGTGGCGACCCGTCGTCGGTGACCGCCGGAAGCCTTGCCGAAGGCAAGCCCGTCACGATCGGCGCGGATGACGACATCCGTGAGGCGCTGCGCGTGATGCAGGACTACCAGGTGCGCCGGCTGCCGGTCATCGACGGGCACGACCTCGTCGGCATCATCAGCCAGGCCGACATCGCACGCTCGCTCTCGGCGACCGAGACGGGCGAGACCGTGGCGGAGATCTCCGAGGACTGAGACCGGCGACAGCTAGACGGTCGTCACGAGCGAGGTGATGGCCGACGCGACAGCGCGCGGAGCCGTGTACTGCACGACGTGGTGGTGCCCCGGCACCAGAACGAGGGATCCCCTCGGCGCGCTGTCGCGCACCCGCCGGCACCACTCGGTCCCCGCGATGGGATCCTTGCCGCCGCGCATGACGAGCAGCGGCACCGCGAGATCGCCGACCTTGTCCTCCAGCCGGTACGCCAGCATGTGACGCAGCTGCGTGGAATACCAGACCGGCCCTGACCGCAGATAGTCGGTGAAGATGATCGCATTCGCGATCGGCGGTTCGCCCAACGTGTCGATGCCGAGCGCCGCGGACTGCGCGAGGACGGATCGATGCCGGTCGTCGGTGACAGGACCGATGACGACGACGGATGACGCGAGGTCGGGGCGCTGAAGGGCCAACTCGACCACCCACTGGGTGCCCATCGAATGACCGATCAGCACGGCATCCTTCACGCCGATGGCGTCGAGCGCCTCACCCAGTGCGCCCGCCATCTCTTCGATCGTCAGATCGCGCTTCGGTTTCGGCAGCCCGCCGAATCCGGGAAGGTCGACGGAGTAGACGTCGGCTTCGGCTGCCAGCGTGTCGTGCAGAGGCGACGAGTACCGGTGAGAGACGCCGATGCCGTGCACGATCACGTACGGCACCGCGGACGCGTTCTCCGGACGGGTGGACGCGAACACCCGGAAGAGCAGATCGCGGATCGGCACTTCCAGCGACGGAGGACTGAGCCCCTTGCGCACACCACTCACCCCGTTCTCCCCATCCCGCTACCGTAGCCGCTGCCCCGCACCGACGCCGAAGTGCACCCCGCCCGCGTCTCTCGCCGAACTCGCAGGCTTTTTGTCCCCCTTTTGGTGGACACGATGCCGGAAGTGGCTTTAGGGTGAGGAGTACCCGGGATCTTCGTGCCGGCAGTGGGGACTGCGGCGAAGGCATCCGAGACTCGGGCGATTGCTGGGGTCATCAGACCTGCACCTGAGCTCTTTCGCCGACTCCGCCCGATGGGGAGCCGGCGAAAGAGGCTCGGTGGTCATCTCGGGAGCCAAGGACCCTCTCGAGACTCCCTTTGGGGACAGATCTTCTCGAGAGGGCCCAGGGGCAGATCGAGTCGGTTGACGTTGGGGACCGTCACCCACAGTCGCTGGGGACAACTCTCGACCTGAGGTCTTGACCCGAACCCCCACCCCCATGCTGACGCACATCACCGCCGCTGTCTAATCTCCGGCGCGAGTCCTCGTCGCAACTCGCGGGCCGGGGTCGCCGCGGCCGCCCGTATTCCGGGGTCACACGGTGAGCAGCACCTTGGTCGCGCGGCGCTCGTCCATCGCCCTGTAGCCCTCCGCGGCATCCTCCAGCGGAAGGGTGAGGTCGAACACGACGCCCGGGTTGATCTTGCGATCCCAGATGAGCCGGATCAGCTCCGGCAGGAATCGGCGCACCGGCGCGGGGCCGCCGTGCAGGTGCACCCCCGAGAAGAACAGTTCGAGCCCGTCCAGCGACACGTCGTGCGAGACGCCGACGTAGCCGACATGCCCGCCCGCGCGCGTGGCGCGGATCGCCTGCATCATCGACTCCTGGGTGCCGACGGCCTCGATCACGCTGTGCGCGCCGAGCCCGTTCGTCAGCTCCCTGATCTTCGCCACGCCGGCGTCGCCGCGCTCTTCGACGATGTCGGTCGCGCCGAGTTCTCGAGCCATGGCCTGCCGGTCGGCGTGGCGGGACATGGCGATGATGCGCGCCGCGCCCAGCTCGCGCGCCGCGAGGACGCCGAGCAGGCCGACGGCGCCGTCGCCGACCACCGCGACGGTCTTCCCCGGCCCGGCCTCGGCGGCGATGGCGGCGAACCAGCCGGTGCCCAGGACGTCGGATGCCGCGAGCAGCGACGGGATGAGATCCGGGTCCGGCTGACCCGGAGTGGCGACCAGGGTGCCGTCGGCCAGCGGGATGCGGGCGAACTCGGACTGGGTGCCGAGCGCGCCGACGGGCTGCGCGTGCACGCAGCGGGACTGGTAGCCGGCCTGGCAGATCTCGCAGGTGTTGTCGGATGCGAAGAACGACCCGACCACGAAGTCCCCCACATCCACGTTCTTCACGTCCGCCCCGATCTCGGTGACGACGCCGACGTATTCGTGACCCATCGCGATGTGGTCGGCCGGTTCGGCGCCACGATACGGCCAGAGGTCGGACCCGCAGATGCAGGACGCCGAGAGGCGAATGATGGCGTCGGTCGGTTCGACGATCACCGGGTCCTCGCGGTCCTCGACCCGGACGTCGCCGGGCGCGTACATGATGACTCCACGCATGGTGGGGCTCCTTACTCGATGAGAGTGGCGGGAAGGGGATGCGTCGCCGACGGCGCCGCGGACGGCGTCGCTCGGCGAACCAGGAAGAGGAAGCTTGCACCCGCGAGCAGCACCGCTGCGGTCGTGACCACCCCGAGGGGCAGGATGCTCAGAGCGCCGGCGATGCCGACGAGCGGTGCCGCGACGCCACCGAACCCGAAGCGCACCATGCCCAGCAGAGACGACGCGGTTCCCGCCATCTGCGGGTATCCGAGAAGGGCGAGGGTCGTGGCGGGCGGCGAAGTGATGGCGACGCCGCTGGCGAGCAGGAAGAGCGACACGATCATCACCCACAGCGGCATGGACGTGACGCCGGAGGCGAGTAGCCCGAGAGCCCCTAGCCCCGCCGTCACGATGCCGATGGTGAGCGTGCCGGAGACGCTCCACGCCTCGGCCGAGCGGCCGGAGAGGTAGCCGAAGGTCATGAATCCGGCGGAGTTCAGGCCGAAAGCGAGGGCGTACCCGAGCGGGGACAGGCCGTAGATGTCCTGCAGTACGAACGTGGAGCCCGCCAGGTAGGCGAAGAGCGCGGCATAGAGGAAGCCCTGATTGAGGACCGCGCCGAGGAACACCCGATCCGCCAGCAGCGTGCGGAAGTCGTGGATCGTCCGCGCGAAGCCGCCCCGAATGCGCTGTTCGATGGGGAGCGTCTCCCGGAACACCAGCAGGGTGACGAGCAGGATGCCGGCACCGACGGCAGCCAGGAGAGCAAACAGTCCCCGCCAGTCGGTGACCGTGTTCAGCATGCCGCCGAGCAGCGGTCCGACGATCGCCGCGAACCCGCCCACCACGGTGAGTCGCCCGTAGAACCGGATGAGGTCGCCACCGGCATAGATGTCACGGCCCGCGGCCTGGGCGATCACGATGCCGACGCCACCGGCGAGCCCCTGCACGAAGCGTGCCGCGACGAGCAATTCGACGGTCGGGCTGATCGCGCAGAGCGCGGACGTGGCGATGTACGCGGCGATGCCCCCGAGCAGAATGCCGCGGCGTCCGAACCGGTCGGACAGGGGTCCTGCGATCAACTGGCCGGCGGCCAGTCCGATCAGGCACGCGGTGACCGTCAGCTGCGCGACGGAGGTCGCGGCATCCAACTCGTCCGTCAGAGCGGGCAGCGCCGGCAGGTAGAGGTCCATGGAGATGGGACCGAACACCGTCAGCAGCAGCAACAGGGTCGGCAGCAGGCGGCTGAACGCCGGCCGGGGCGGAGCGATCTGATCGGGCATACCCCTCAGCCTCGTCGCTCGACCAGATCGGCGGGAGTCTCTGGTGAGGGGTGTACTGCAAGGGCACCCCTCGAGCGCGCGAGTGCGCTTAGCGTTGAGTTCCGCGGCACTCAAGCTGCGTGCGGAAGGTGGAGCGGTGGCGCGGATCCTGGTGACCGGATCATCCGGGGGTCTCGGCTTCAACGCCGCGACCGAGCTGGCCTCTCGGGGACACGAGGTCGTGGTGCACGCGCGCCGGTCGTCTCGGCGGCCGGCTGAGGGTGCCGCGCCGTGGCTGGGAGCGGTCTTCGGTGACCTCGCGGACCTCGATCAGACACGGGATGTCGCCGAGCAGGCAGCCGCCTTCGGACGATTCGATGCGGTCATCCACAACGCCGGAGCGCTGCGTCCCCCTGACGCGGTTCCGGTCAACATCGTGGCGCCATATGCGCTCACGGCCCTGATGGACAAGCCGGGTCGATTGATCTACCTGAGCAGCTCGATGCATCGCGGCGGTTCCACCGACCTTCGGGGTCTCGGCTCAGGCCGGGCCTCCTACGGTGACAGTAAGCTCTGGGTCACCGCTCTCGCCCTCGCTGTCGCGGCCCGTTGGCCGGGGACCACGAGCCACGCCGTGGATCCTGGCTGGGTTCCGACGCGGATGGGCGGTGCCGGAGCACCGGATGATCTGGCCGCGGGGCACGAGACTCAGGCGTGGCTGGCCACGCACCCGGATGTCGAGCCCGCGACGGGCGGGTACTGGTACCACCGGCGAACCCAGCTCCCCGACGCGAACGCCCGCGACCAGCGCTTCCAGGCGCAGCTTCTGGCCGCGCTCGAAGCACACACCGGCATCCCGCTCGGCTAGGCCCGGCTCAGCGGTCGATACGCACCACGTCGTCGTCGGTGCCCGTCGCCGGCGGCGAGCCGAAGCGGGCGTTGGGGAGGAACAGGCTCGATCCGTAGGCGGCGAGCGTGGTCGGCACGTCGAAGTCCTCGCTGGTCAGGGTCTCCACGAGCGATCCGCTCGTGCCGTGCGCATCCAGCCGGATGACCGCGACCTGGTTGAGCCGGTTCTGCACGACGTAGAGCGTGCGGCCGACGACGAGCAGTCCGTCACCGAACCGGAGCGACGTGCCGCCGAGGTCGACGACCGTCGCGTCACCCCTGTCGGGGTCGACGCGGAAGAGAGTCCCCGTCGCCGACTGGATCACGAGGAGTGCCTTCTTGTCGGTCGTCTCGGCGATTCCATTGGCGTTGAACCCCGCCTGCTGCACCCACTGGCCCGTGAGCGGCAGCGTCACGATGTCGTCGGGGTCAGGAAGGTCCCCGGACGGACCGATCGGCAGCAGGTACAGTTCGGCAGCCTGGCTGTTCGTGAACCAGGCGCCGTCCCGCGTCACGACCACATCGTTGATGAACGCCGCACCGGTGGCGAGCTGGTAGGTCGCCAGCACCTCGCCGGTGGCCGAGTCGATCACGCGCGCGGTGCCGGATGGACCTCCAGAGACGAACAGGCGGCCGAAGCGGTCGACCTTCAGTCCCGCGGACGCGGTTCCTGGTCCCTCGCTGATGACCTCGCCCTCACCGGTTCGCAGATCGGCGGCGTAGATGTCACCGTCGCTCAGCGACCCGAGGTACGCGGTCCCCCGCCGGTCGATGGCGATTCCCTCGGGCTGGAACCCGTCGGGGAGATCGATCA
Organism: Microbacterium sp. DT81.1; assembly: GCF_049844955.1. Taxonomy (NCBI): domain Bacteria; kingdom Bacillati; phylum Actinomycetota; class Actinomycetes; order Micrococcales; family Microbacteriaceae; genus Microbacterium; species Microbacterium sp. DT81.1. Next base: position 45,448 of record NZ_JBNCMA010000004.1, on the reverse strand, counting down.
GGTCCTCGACCGCGCCGCCACCGGGCGGGGAACCCGCGGCGTAGGCGGCGTTCGCCGATGAGACGGCGAGCAGCCCTGTCAGTGCAGCAGCGGTCAAGGTACGGGCAACGGTGCGACCAGCCATGACCAAATGCTATGACCGCTCCGGCCACCCGGGATCGGTTCGGGGAATCTTCGGCCCGCGGTCTTCGCGGTCCCCCGCGTCATGGGTGGCGCGCCTCACCATCCGGATCTCGAGGACCCCCTCGTCGATCGTCGTGGTGCCGTCGCTGCGGAAGCCGCACTTCCGGTAGAACGCCTGGGCGCGCGGATTCGCGTCGGCCACCCAGAGTGCGGCGTCCAGAGCCGGGTCGATCACGGCATCGAGCAAGGGGCGGGCCGCCCCACTCCCATGGAACGCTTCGAGAACGTAGAGGACGTAGAGCTGCCGTGGCCACCAGGCGTCCTCGTCGAGCGGAGGACCCGCCATCGCGACCCCGATCATCTCGCCGTCCCGGATGGCGACGGCCGCACGGTTGTCCCGATAGCGCTCGTCCGTGAGTGCGATCTCCCAGAATCTCTCGCGGCGCGGCAGCAGTTCCGGATCATCCAATACCGCGTCGGCCATGATGCCGCGGTACGTCTCCCGCCACGACTGCACGATGACCGCGGCCATCGCCGTGGCGTCGCCAGGAACCGCCCCACGTACCGTCATCGCCGCACTCATGCGACGAGCCTAGAGTTCGACGCCGGCGAGGATGGACGCTCACGACGCGCACCCTCGTCGGTGTGAGGCGCGGGCGCCAATGCGGGATGTGTCCCACGGCATCAGCTGCCTCGTCGGATCTCCTGCGCCGTGTACCTCGAGCGCCCGGCGACGATGGTCTCGAGGACACGCGCATCCAGCAGCGATGGCGCACCGTCGGTGAAGGGATCGGTGTCGAGCACAATGAGGTCGGCGGCGAAGCCCGGTGCGATGCGGCCCCGCCAGTCGCCGTCGCCGACCGAGGCGGCCGCGTCGCGGGTCGCGTGCCCGATGGAGCGCTCGAGCGGCAGCGCGTAGCGGGGGTGCAGGGCGGGCACCCCGCGGTCGAGTGCCGACGCCCGCGTCGTCGCGATGTACATGTTGGCGAGCGCGTGATGCGGCGCGGTGGGGGCGTCCGTCGAGAACGCCAGAAGGGCTCCCGCATCCTCGTACTCGGGCCAGGGGAAGGCGCGCTCGACCCGGGCATCGCCGAGCATCTCAGCCCAGTTCGCGAAGATCGCGGGGTCGGCGTGCACCGGCTGCATGGATGCCGTCACACCGAGCTGGGCCATCCGTTCCGCCGTTCCTGGTGCGGCGTACTCCAGGTGCTCGATGCGGTGCCGTCGGGGTCGGTCGCCGTTCTGCGCGACCGCGTGCTCGATCGCGTCGAGGGCGATCTGGCTCGCGTAGTCGCCGATGGCGTGCTGCGCGACCTGCAGGTTCGCTGCGTCCGCCGCTGCGATGACGGGCTTCAGCTGCTCGAGCGGCCAGATCGGCCGCGCGTTCGACCCGTCCGCGTAGGGATCCCGCATCGCGGCCGTGCACGCGTCGATCACCCCGTCCAGGATGAGCTTGATGCCGACGACCCGCAGCCACGGCGTCGAGGGCGCATGGGCGAGCTCGATCGCACGGGCGACCTGTGCGAGGTTCGCGGAATCGTCACCGGTGTTCGTGATGATCCAGTGCGCGGCGACGCGGATCGGCAGCTCGCCGCCGCGGCGCTGCTGAGCTCGCTCGAACGCCGCGAGCCCGAACTCATCGAACGCCATGTCCACGACGCCGGTCACGCCGGTGGCGAGGTAAGCCTCCATGGCGCGCTCCACCTGCTCGTCCCGGTCCACGTCGGTGGTCGTCGCGTCGCGGTGCCGCCACGCGAACCGGGTCGCGGCCGTCTCGTAGAGCATCCCGGTCGGCTCGCCCTCGGCATCCCGAGCGATCTCTCCCCCCAGCGGATCCGGAGTGTCCCGCGTTATGCCGAGCTGCGCCAGGGCCGCGCTGTTGACCCAGCACGAGTGGTAGTCGTTCGCATCGAGGTATACCGGAACGTCCGCGACCGCCGCATCGATCATCGCCGCCGTGGGGGCGCCGCCGGGGATCGAATCGAAGAGCCATCCCCGCCCGCGCAGCACGGCCGTATCCGGATTGTCGGCGCGGGCGCCCCGCAGGAGCGCCTGGATCTCGTCCAGACTGCGGGCATCCGTGAGCTGCACCTGCGCCAGGGCGGCGCCCATCATCAGAAGGTGGGTGTGGGCGTCGGTGAAACCCGGCAGCACCAGCCGGCCCCCCAGGTCGACCGTCGTGTCCGCATCCGGCGCACCATCGGCGTCCCCGACGTACGCGAAGGTGTCGCCGTCGATCACGACCGACTCGGCCCATGCCTTCGCGGGATCGGGGTCGGCGGTGAAGACGCGGCCGTTGACGAAAAGGGTGGTCACGGCCGGCCGCCCTTCCCCAGTGGCGTGCGCTGCAAGCCGGCGTAGAGCGCCGCCGCCACCAGCATCCCCACCGGCACAGACAGGTCGATGTAGCCGGTCGCCTCCGCGATCGGTCCGGCCCACACCTCCGTCGCCAGGCACAGCGCGGTAGCGAGACCGCCGAGCAGCAGCGCGGCGATGCCTGGAATGCTCCACCCGCCCGAATACCAGAACCGGCCGCCCGGCGCGTCGTCGAAGAGTTCGACGCCGTCATATGCGTATCGGCGACGCAGCACGTCCACCACGAAGATCGCCATCGCCGGGCCCGAGACGATCACGAGGAACTGGAGCATCAGGTTCGCGGCTTCGAGCAGACTCGAGGAGAGCACGAGATAGATCGTCAACGCGGTACCCACCACCCCGACGATGATCGTGGCGGGGATGCGGCGCAGCCGGAATCCGATCGCCTGCAGAGCCATGCTCGAGGTGTAGGCCGTCATGGCGTTCAGGGCGATCGTGTTGATGACGACTCCCACCACTAGCAGTGGGCCCACCCACCCTGGCAGCAGGTCGAGCAGTGCCACGTCGATCCCCGCGTCGAATGCGGTGGGACCGACACTCGTGGCCAGCAGTACGCCGACCGTCGTGAACACGATGAACGGCACGGCACCGCCGAGAGCGGTCGCCGCAGCGATGTTCGTGGGCTTGGTGGAGCGCGGCAGGTACCGGGCGATGTCAGGACTGTTGATGAACGACAGCGGGGTCGAGGCGAGGATCGTGAATCCGATCGAGATCGATGACCACAGCGCCACACCTTCCAGCGGCGCAGGCGCGGCGTACTGCCAATCGACGCTCGGCAGGATGAACCCCGCCACGACGAGGAAGATGACGAAGAGGGCCGCCGCCATGGCCGGGTACAGCCGCAGAATCAACCCGTGACCGTAGATCGCCACGACTATCGTGACCGCCGACACCACCAGCGTCACGCCGATCGGCACCCACAGTGGATCGTCGATTCCCACCCGTCGCAGAAGGTCTGCGCCGAGGAACGATGAGGCCAGCCATGTCAGCGACAGGAACACCGCGCCGATGAACCAGCCGACGAAGGCGACGAAGAACCTGTTGCCGAAGATGCCGTACATCGCGCGCGTCACGACGGATCCCGACGTTCCGGCCGCCGGGCCGCTCGCAGCGATGACCCCGGGGAAGATCCACAGCGTGGAGGCGGCCACGATCACGGCGATCGCCTGCCAGATCTCCAACCCCAGCAGGATCAGCGTGGCGCCGATCGTGAGGTTCAGGATGCTGACATTGGGAGCCGCCCAGATGAAGAAGAGGTCGCGGGCACGCCCGTGGCGTTCTGAGTCGTCGATGAGTTCGATGCCCCGCGTCTCGGGCCGGGATGCGGTATCGACGAAAAGCTCATCGGGAGCCTGCGTGTGAGACATGGGTTTCCTTCCGGACCAGCGGCGCTGCTATTGGTCATTCGCCCAATGGACTATTGGTCAGCCATTCAATAACATGGAGCCCATGACGTCAAGTCCCGTTTCCGTCCGATCGCGCAAGCCCCCGGAGGAACGGCGAGCGGAGATCCTCTCGCACGCGGCCGACATCGCACTCGAGGAAGGGCTCGAGCGCATCACGCTCCGCGCCGTCGCCGACCGGCTCGGCGTGCGTCCCGGTCTCATCACGCACTACTTCCCCGCCGCCGAAGATCTGGTGATCGAAGCTTTCGCGCGGGCGGCCGTGCTCGAGCGCGAGCGGTTCTTTCCGGGGGGCAGAAGCCCGATCGAACGCCTGACGCACTTCGTCCGCTACATCGAAAGCGGCGCATCCGCATCCCTCGCCCGCCTGTGGCTGAACGCCCGTCATCTTTCCCGCTTCAGCCCGGCCCTGTGTGCGGCGCTGGAAGAGCAGGACGGCCTTGACAGAGAACGCATGAGCACGCTAATCGTCGACGGGATCGCTTCAGGTGACTTCGCCGAGCAGGATGTCGAGGCGGCCTGCATCCGGATCTTCATCGCCGTGGACGGCGCCGGCTCCTATGTGAACAGCGCGGCCGATGTGGACAACCCCGCCCACAAGTACTTTCTCGCCGATGTGGCGGAATGGGCGCTCGGGCTCCCGCCGGGGACGCTTCGTGAGGGCATTTGCGCGGACGAGGTCCGGTGACAGAACGGCGTGCTCGGCCGCCGAGCGCCCGTGCGGTGCAGCCTCGATTCACCGCAGGCATCGACATCCGGGCGTGCCGCTGTGACCGAGTGGGTCGCAGGTATCCCGGACCGGCCGCGTGTCGGGCTCTCACGTGGTGCTCTTGCGTCAGGCGACGGAGAGAACGGCGGTGGCGGCGAGCACCACCCACGCCAGGTAGGCGAGGAGGCAGAACCTGTCGGGCCATCCGATTCGGATCTCAGGCGAGCCGCCCTGCCCGTGGGCGGGGGCAGCGGCGATGAGGAACCACACCAGGCCGGCCAGCGGAACGATGGAGGCGATCGCAAGCGTCCAGCCGAGCGCGGGTGCCGCTCCGACCCCCGCGAACAGCGCGGCAGGGGGAAACCCGGCGAGCAGCACACCGCCCAGCACCGTGTGCGCCCTGCCCACGGGCGTGGCCTGAGCGCGCGGAGTCATGATCGGATCGGCGTCGATGAACGCGGCGCAGAGCGCGCCGAGTGCAACAGCGGCAAGGCCGACCGTCCACACCCCGCCCAACGGCCACAAGGCGACGCACGTCGCCGCAAGGCCGACGGCCATCGTGACGAAGGCCAGGCGCATCACCCACCCGCGTCGCCCGAGAGAATACTCGCTGATCATCCGCCAGGACGGGTCGAACTCGGGCTTGAGGACGTGAAGCATCGCGATCAGCCCAGTCGTGATCCCGCCGGCGACGACCGCGGTGATGGCGGCGATCTCAGCGACGCTCAATATAAGCAGCCATACGTCCAGCGACCATGCGCATCCTCCTGCGCGGCACTCTATCCGGTGGTGGCTCGCGGCATCATGCCCTCATGGGCGTTCATCTCGGTGCTCAAACGACCTGCCAGCTTCCCGGACTCTCACGTGGCAGCCGACATGCAGCGAGTGTCCGCATGCAACCCGAGGCACGGTCCGAGCCGGCCAGCCACTTCAGCCGCAGATGACGGTCAGCGACTGGGAGAGCCCGTCCACTGCGCCGGCCGACGGGGTCTGGCCATGCGTTCCGGTGGACGCCATCTGCCGGAATGAGGGACCTGGGCACGCTCGGTGGTGGCGACAACTCCCCTGCTGCAATCGACATCCGCGGCCAGGTCACCGGAAACGCCGAAACCACACGATCGGGCCCCTTGCCTTCGTTCCGGCCGGGGGAGCACACTGGCCGGAACCAGCACCTCAGCCGATGACTAGGACAACGCCATGCCGCCGATGACCCAGAACCGCCGCTCCCTCTCGCGTGCTGCCATCGCGGTAGGGGCGGTGATCGCCCTCGTCGCCGCTGACTCCTCCGCGTATGCCGCTGAGCCGCCCACCATCGTGATCCCGACGACGGGCGGCACGACCAGCGTGACCTGGACACACCCCCTCCCCACCAGCATCGATCCGAGCGCGACATCGCTGATGATCCACAGCTACGAGCAGGCGGAGGGGGAGACGGTCCACTGCACGCTGCTGCTTTTCGACTCTCCCCTGGTCACCGCAACGTTCACCGCCGAGGAGTGGGACGCGCCCGGACCGGTCGAGATGGGCATCCCGGACGGCGCGCTCTCCGACGGGGTGTCTGATCTGACCTGCACGTCAGACGGCGGCGAAACGAACTGGACCATCTACTGGTCCCTCGACACCTCTGGCACCGGAGGCATGAACAGCGTCGATCAGGACGATGACTTCTTCTACCACGCCAAGCACACGGTGTTCGACCCCGGTCCGTCCCATGTGATCTCCCCCGGCGCGACGGTGCTGCTGGAAGGACCATGGGAATACCCCGAACCGGAATGGAACGGATACGCTTCCGCGACTCTCACCTCAAGCAACGCGCGATTCGCCCCGATCAACCTCTCCCCGACGTTCCCTGGGTCCGATCCGTACGGCCTGGTGGTGCAGATCCCTACCGATCTGCCCGCAGGCTTCACGGATACCCCGGCGACTCTCGCAGCGGCATCCGGCGGGAGCAGGGAGGCGGGTGGCTCCTTCAGCTGGAGGACGTCCTGGAGCGGCCCGGTCTCCTTCGGCGCGGCCGCACCATCGAACACCTTCCTCGCACTGGAACGCAGTCTGGGCACCTCACGGGAGCGGCTGACCGCTTCAGCCCGCGTGACGACCGCAGCAGGCGTCGACGTCGCCGGGACGATGGACTTCTTCGTGGACTCGAAGTTGGTCGGCAGCGTCGCGGTCGCCGCGGACGGACGGGCATCCCTCCTGCTGCCGAAGCTGCCGCGCGGCAAGCATGTCGTGGTCGCAACCTTCCGAGGCACGGACGCGGTGAAGTCCTCATCGAGTGCGGCATCATCCCTGCGCATCCTGATCTGACGCCGAACGCTCTCCATTTGTCGGCCCTATTTCACGCGGGCTGCTCGGTCGTGTCCTTCGAGGTGGCCGGCTTTCGCCGCCGCCTGGTCTGCCACACTCCAACGATGGTCGCGGCGAGGGCGACGAACGGCGTGATGTACACCACCGGGCCCTGCAGCAGCTCCCAGAACGTCGGCGGCGCAGCAACGACCGTTGTCGCCGCGGTGATGTGGACTTCTCGTCGAAGCTCTTGGCCGGCAGCCTCCCCGCGTACGGATGTCATGAGGACGAGGTCTAGCCGGCCGGACTCGGTCGGGGTGACGGTCCATGTGCGCTCGATGGCGGCACGGGACTCCGCACCGGCGGTCGCGTCGTTCTCGACCTGGCCAGCCATCTCAATACTGGCCGCTGCCGACCCCTGCTCGCGCGAGAGTTCGACGTCTGCACCGATCGTGTCGGCGTGCCCCTCCAGCGGCACGGTGATGGTCACCACGTGCTCCTCGCCGACCGTCATCTTCTCCGGCAGGTCCAGTTCGAGCGATTGAGCCGCCGCAGCCACTTCGTCGAGGTCGCGCTGCACGGGATGGACCTCAACGGCGAGTACGACGGGTTCGTTGATGTCGGCGTACTCCTCGACGACCTCGCCGTCGATCACGACGGTCGGGCGAATGCGCAGATTGAGTGTTCGATCACCCGCCAGGAGGGGAGTCACATCCCACGTCCAGCTGAGCGCGTACCCGCCGCTGGGGTGCGCGAATGCGTTGTCCACCCACTGGCGCGAGGGGGAAGTCGGGCTGACCTCGAATGACTCCGGGTCCTCCCCCATCAACGTCGCCTCGTTGGTCCAAGCGATCAGAATCTCCGTCGCGCCGCTGTCGATCGGGACTCCGAACACGATAGTGGCCGTGAAGCGTGTCGTCTCGAATTGCGTGATCACTGCGGGGTCGAAGCGGGTCTCGAGGCTCGCTGTCGAGAGGGCATCGCTGAGACTGGACGATTCGAGCAGCGGGATGTCAGTGTCCGGTTCAGCAAGCCCTTCACTCGGGTCGCCTTCCCCTGGCGCGGGGGCAGCATCGGGCCAGTCAGGGTCCGGTGCGCCGGGTGCGACGATCCCCGGATTGCCCGACATCACGCCGGAGCACGCGCAGGCGGCGAGCACGACGCCGACGCACAGTGCTAGTACGCTCACGACGCGCCGGACGCGTTCTCCCCAATCAATCAGGTGCATCACACACCCCCATCCCAGAGTGCTGCGTGACTGCGGCCAATCGTATTCCCGCCCGATCTCGGAGTCCATGAGTCGTGTCCGGTATCCCCTCGAGCAGGAAAGCTTGCGTACATGACGCCGGGCCACAATTGGAGTGTCCGGTCGCCACGACAACCAGATCTTCGAGGGCCCAAACGAAGTCGCAGCTGCCGGGTCTTCCGCGTCAACGCTGGGACCTCCTCTACGGGTTCATTGCGGTCGGCGGCCGAAGGAGCATCGCGTGATTGCAGAAGCGGGCACACCGGCCACGGCTCCCAGGACGTGGCCGACGACGGACATAGCTATCTGACCTTTCCGTTCACACTGGTAAGGAGATCGGGTCCCTTCGGGTGATACGTCTGGACGCCGATCATCCACCCCGGCGGGCCTCTTCATAACTACGGCTGGCGAGAGCGGGACCGGGTCGAGTGCACCGATCGCAGCGTAGGGAGCGAACGGGTAGTGCTTCGGCTCGCACCCATGCGCGAGGGCCTGGCTTCTAGGGGCTCCAGCGGAACGCGTGAAGGCGTTCGCCGTCCGCCATGCTGGACGTTCCAGTGACCTGGCCCCGTATGTTGATCCCGACCGCGACGCTGTCGTATCTCCCGCCGAGGGTGCCCAAGTCCGTCATTCCGTGAGCCGGCGTCCATCGAAAGGCATGCGGCTCGAACTCCACGTTCGTGTCGGCCACTCCGACGATCTGGCCCAGGTCGTTGATCTCGTACGCGTAGCTGTCTCGACCGCCGAGGGTGCCCAGATCCTGCATGCCGCCAGACGCCGTCCACCGAATCGCACGGGTCGGTCCCGTCATCCCGCCGCCAACCCCGACGACCTGGCCCAGCGCATTGATGGAGTGGGGGAAGAAGGCACCGAGATCCCGCATGCCCTCTAATGGCGACCACCGGAACGCGCGCTCGCCGCCATCGTTCGGCCGGTAGATTCCGATCACCTGACCGCGCACATTTATTCCGGTGGCGATGCTGTATTGACCAGCCAACGCGCCCAGGTCCTGCATTCCGCCTGCCGGTGTCCACCGAAACGCGTGTGTGGTGCCCTCGGCGAGATCGGCGTAGCCGACGACCTGTCCTAGATCGTTGATCGCGCTCGCATGCCGTCAGACGGAGTCCACAGATAGGCGCGACTGTTCCCATCCGCGGTGTCCGCGGTGCCGGTGACATGACCCCATGCGTTGATGTCGACGCTGTTGCTCTCCCGGCCACCGAGGGTGCCCAGATCGCGCAGACCCGTCGCCTGCGCCGTCACCGCTGCCGTCGTCGCCGGGGTAACCAACAAGGCGCCGGCTAGTACTGTCATGGCCACCGCGAGCACTCCCTGACTGCGCCGAACATTCATCGCTCACTCCTCGCCGGTGTTCCGTGGCCCTCGATGGCGGAATTGTCCCGCCCGACGAAGGTCTGGACAAGGCCTCATCGTCTCTCCCGTCTCACGCCGTGACCCCGAGCGTGGATCTAGCCCCGCACCGTCATCCGCTTTCGCCACACTTCGATACAGAGCCCCCTGACCAGCAACGCCGGGCACGTCTCCCGGCCGAACGAGCTCTCGTCCCCTCCTTCCCGCCGACAGGACTCGCCCGCGACTGTCTCCCTTGCGATCCTTGAACGTGCGCGTCGGGTGCATGGGGACGGGTGTGCTGGAGAAGTGCTGAAGCCTACCCTCGAGGGACGAGCATTTTCGACCCATGGCTTCCGGCGAAGTCCTGATCGTCAAGAATCGGTCGGGCCAGGTGCAGGGGGTGGCGGGGTTGCCTTCGTGGGGTGCTGATTCGGAGGACTGGATGGACTTCAGAGCGAGCACGATTCAGCGACCGTTGCTCGTACTCTTCTGCGGGCTGCCGGGGTCGGGTAAGACGACTCTTGCGCGCGAGCGAGCACGGGAGACGGGCGCCATCCGTTTCAGCACTGACGAGTGGATGGCGGATCTAGGCGTCGACTACTTCGATGCGATGCGAGACAACCTGCAGCACCGGCTGGACGATTTGTGGAAAGAGCTGCTCGAACACGGGCAGAGCGTGATTCTGGAAGACGGAACCTGGACGCGTGAAGAGCGCGATGAGATCCGCCGGATCGCGCATGTCCTCGGCGCCACCACCGAAATGCACTACTTCGACATCCCGTTCGATGAACTGTGGCGACGACTAGAACTCCGGAACTCCGCGGCAATTCACGGTGCGGCGCTGATCACCAAAGAGGTGCTGGAAGAATCTCGGCGGAGGATCGATGGTCCTGACGCCGCGGAGCTCTCCCTATTCGATCGCGTCGTTGTGCACAGTTAGTCACCCATAAGCGGCCTCTGCGGGTGGAGACGAGGGACCGACGCCAAGCGGGCAGACGTCGCTTGCACGAAAGTGAACACCGCAGCGGCTACGACGACGGCGGCGAGCAACAGCCCAAGCCACGGTGCGACGGTGGGTGGAGCGTTAAGGAGGGATTACCGGGCTCCACGCGGATCTGTCGACAATGGCGCTGCAATCATCTGGGCGCCGGTCGGCCCCCGAATCCAAGTTCTCATCACCGGCGAGCTCTGATGTGCGGTGGAGCTGCTCGAGCCACTCCGCCGCGAGCTGGCGGCCGTGTGGGAGTTTGTCGTCTCGGTCCCATCGCCAAGTCGTGGCGAGTGCTAACGCGATCAGTCGACACTTACGAAGCAACTCCGTATTCACAGTCGGGTAGTAGTCGCTCACTGCTTCAGGGGCATGGGCGAGATCAAATTCGACCGGGCCGCGGCAACAGGTCTCAAGGTCGATGAATAGTGGCCCGTCTTTCGTTTCCAGCAGGTTCCCGGGATGAGGTTCGCCGTGAAGCATTTGCGCGCCACCGAACTCGTTGATCGCGGGTGCGACCGTTCTCAACGTGTGAAGGAGTGTGGCTCTGTCTGCGTCGCTGAGAGCGGGGCTCTGCTTTGGGTCGCAGAGAAGGCGAAGAGCCGATTCCACCCGGTCCATGAAGTGAGGTACCGGGGCGTCCAGTGTGCGCATGCCGGCATGCAAACGCATCAACGCGGCGGCATAGTCAGGCGGTGGTACCTGTTCAGAAGTCGCCGATGCGTAATAGGTCCATAGCGTGACAACGAAGTCGCCGAGGGCATAGACGCGAGGGGGTACACGCGGGTCGAGAGAAGCGACCGGACAACCAGCGTCGACGAGTTGTTGCGCGAGTCTGATCTCGAACTGAGCAGACGTATCGTGCTCCAGGGCGATTCTCGCTACGACATCGCATGGCTGAAGACGCAGAGTCAGCTTGTTCGAGTTGTTCAAGATAACCGCGTTGCCGACCTCCAGATCAAGCGACGTGGCGATTGCGATTGCGGCGTCCGTCGCCCGCCCAGCCTCAAGTGCCAACATGAGTCACCTTGTTCCGCGCAGTGGCGGCAGTCGAGAACGTATCGAGAACAACGGGACGGAGGCGGAAGGATACCGAGAATCGCAATTGACCTCCTCGGGCGGAGCGTCGCAAGAGAGGCGCACGCCCATCATGGTGGCTCTCCGCACAAGATCGTCGGCTATTCCGCAAGCGCGGCTCTCAGCACTCGAATTGCCTTCGGCCCGACACCGTGGAGTGTCGCAAGGTGATCGAGGCCGGCTTTCTTGACGTCATCCAGGTCCCGCACGCCCACCTTGTCGAGGGCTCTTGTGGCAGGAGCGCCGATGTTCGGCAGCCGGCGCGCACCGTTCATGCAATGCAGAGTACGCCCTGTACCGAGTATGCATAGACCGGTCATTCACGGGGCCAACCCGGGGTGCCCCTACCGTGCGGGCGTCGCGTACAGGTTCATCGTAGACGCCCATCCGGTCTGCCTTTGCATACGGGATCCAGGCGTCGCGAGACAGGCGATAGCGGCGGAAGCGCACCCCGCCGATTTCCGCGTCTTCCGCGGAAGTGAAGCCGAACCTGGCCATGACACCGCCCGGCGAGCGAGTGTAGGGCAGCGCTACGAAGACCTCCTCGAATCCGAACTCGCCGAACCCGCGGCCCAAAGCGGCTCGAGTAACCTGAGCGCCGACACCCCAAAAGGAAGGAAACAGAACGAGGCCGAACTCCGGGCCCACGTCCTCCCGCTGAAATCCGCCCCAGCCGACGAACTCCTCGTCCAGGAACACCGCCCACGGTCCGTATCCATAGTCTTCCCACTGAGCGTCTTTGGACTGTATCCATCCAGCGGTTTGCGCCTCATCGAACCGCCCAGCCAACGGCATGTGGCGTACATTGCGTGGCTCATTCAGCAACGTCATCACAGCAGACAGCGGAACCTCGGTCAGTCGCCGGAGTTCGACAGCCGGTGTCCGTTCATCGGCCATGCGTCGAGCATCCCCCACCGCAGTATGCAGTCGCAATCCTTCGCCAATTGCACCGCGGCATGCCACATCCTCGCTGATCGCCCGCTCGCTTCCAAGCCGCTTCCCCCCACAATGCTGTCATCTGCCTGACGACGATGCCGCCTCCGCGGATGGAATGGCCTCCCGAGAGCGCGGCAGATTTCCGGCAGACGCCGTGACGAACGCGGTTCGCGAGCGGGTCCCTCAGCGCGACAGGTTTCGTTGGGTTCAGCACCCGAAAGCGGTACCCGGTTTCTCGTGCGTCCTTCGCTTGCCTGCAGGAGCAGAAAGCGGTGACCGCGACCCGGGCGGGATTAGCCGGCGAGCAGCCAGCCGCCGCACAGGATCTTCCAGCTCAGCCCCGCTCAAAGCTGTGCCCGTCCGGTATCGGTACGCTGACAGCGAGTCGATTCGGACTGCTCTTCACTCCATTGACGCCGTGACGATGATACCCCGGGGCTCTCCGCGGGGTATCAGGTGGTAGGCGACGATGTTGTTCAGTGGGCCACGTCGTAAGCCTCGATGACCGATGCGGGGACACGCCCGCGTTCGCTCACTTCGTGTCCGTTGTCTCGTGCCCAGGCGCGCACTGAAGCCAGGTCAGTCCGACTCGCCCCACGTGCTGACGAGCTGGTAGACCGACGCGATCCCCCAGCGGAACGAGCGGCTTTGATGAACGGCTCAAGCGCGTCCACGAGCTTCTTGCGGTTCTTCGACGACAAGTCGATCTCGTAAAGCTTGGAGTCGAAACTGAACGTCACGGTGCCGTCCGCGTCCGAGCCGTCGATGTCGTCAATGTAGGTCGTGATTGTCTTCTTAGCCATAGAAATCCTCCATGTATCGGGTCGGGTACCCGACAGCCATATTAGGCCACTTAGCAATGTGCGACCACGAAACATGCGCCTCGCAACATCGATGCCGCTCCGCTCATGCGCTCAAATCGTGTCAGACGAGAGCAGGAGACATCGGAGCACGGAACCCAGCTCGAAGAAGGGTCAATGCGAGGCGCCGATTTGGCAACGTCTCGAGCGTCATCGAAGAGATCCGCGTGCAGACCAGGTGAGATTCTCACATTGGCTGCGCGGGCGCCTTGCGCGAGTCTCGTTGGGGTATATCGCCGGCGGGCTCCCGGTGTCATCATGAGCGGGGGCGGGCGCGGGATAAATAGGAAGCGGAATTGTCATGGCGCGGATTTCGGCGCGAATTGCGGTAGCCCTGCTCGCGGCGGGAGTGAGCGTCGCTTCATCGCCGCTTAGCCCTTCTGCGGCGGAGCCAGTGGAATTTCCCCTCGGCATACCGACCTTCTATGACCACATCTTCTATGGCGGCAATGGCGAGTGGGCCGAATCAGTCGGTCCGAACCTGACTGAGATCCGGCTCGACGTGGAACGGCCGGTGCGGGGAGAGAGCGTTCTCTGCCAATTCTTCTAGGAGCACGCGATCATCAGCGAGAAAGTGTGGACGCCGGAGCAGTGGGAGTCAGATGCTCAACGCTTCCTTCCGGTGCCCGCAGGCAGCATGCAACCCGGACCGATTTCGTACTCGGTCGCCTGCCTCTCCGGGGAATCCGAGAACGGCTGGAGCGTGCAGTGGCTCCTGTCGCCGGAAGATGATCGCGCTGCCGTGACGCTCCGGGAGGACCCGACCGCACCGAGCCAAACCCAGCAAGACCGACACTATTCCGCGGTGCCGGGACCGCCGAAGACGGTATCCCGCGGAGACGTGGTGGTGGTCCGAGGAGAACCGGGCAGCTTCCCGGCGCCGTCTGACGGTATTGCGTTCTACTCGTGGTGCGGCATCTCGAATCAGCAGTTCGGGTGGAATCAATGTGTACCCACCGTCGCCGCCGACGGGTCGACGCTCACCTTCACCATCCCATCGATCCTCTCCGACCGCTTCATCCGCCTCAATAACCTGGAGCTCTACGCCCACTCCAGCAACGGGAAACCCATATCGACCACTCAATCCGTGTCCAGAGCGGTCTATTGGTCAGCGCCGATCACCTTCGACACGATCAGACGGTCAACGACAACCCTTCAGCTCAGCCGGTCGGTGACCTTCGCCGCCCTGGGCGTGCAAGCGGTCGCGACAGTCGCTCCGGCAGGTGGCTCGGTGACCGGAGGAACCGTGCAATTCCTGGTGGACGGTCGCCGAGTCGGCACCGCACCGGTCACGACGGACGGGACCGCCCGATACTGGCTTCCACGGCTCTCCCGGGGTACCCATTCCGTCATCGCCACGTACACCGGCTCCAACGGCACTGATTCCTCCACCAGCGCACCCGCCACACTCAAGGTGCTCTTCAGATCACTCCCGGTTAGCCCAACCCTTCGCCCAGCAGACGAATGAAGATGCCGGCGTTACAGCCGCCTCGCTGAGGAGCGCCGACGTGACGCCCGAGAGCGCGTCGCCGGCGTCCGCATCGGGATATTCGGAGCACCCGACGCTGTTGATGACGCGCTCGCTCGACCCGAGCGGGGACTGGGGTCATATCCAGCCTGAGATTGCCGACGGCGTCGGCCATCTCGGTGGCCCGTCGGTCGTGCGCGTCGGCCGTGTCAATGGCCGGTCCTCGACCGCACGCAACGCCCTCCGTTCATCGGGTCTATTGACGCGCCGACTCGGTGAGGACTACGCGATCCCGTGCCTCACTATCGTGGAGCGAGCGCGCAAGTGCGAGGTGGTTGACCTCGCCCCCGCTCCTAATCCGCGAGAGCGAGAGCGTCGCTATGGGGCGGGACGTTCGATGCGCACCCCCCCAGGGTGGACCAGCACATGCGGTCACAGCCGTCCTTGTCGCCCATTCCAGTATGGCGATGCGGACCTTGAGATTGGAGAAACCGGGCCGCAGCTACGAGCACGAACATGCGGGCGATCTGAGACGCCTCGAAGGGGGTCGTCACAGTGTCGACGCGACCCAGCCAGCTGCCCGGGTCGGGTTGTAGCACGCGCGTACTTTGTTGGATCACCTTGAGGACCGGCGGGCGCAGAGTATCGAGGTACGACATGGCCGCCCTTTCCAGGGCGACGCCTTCGCGCGTGTCGAGTAGCCGACTGACTCCATGGACCGAATCTATCGAAGACTCGCGAGTGAATCGGTTCGACGAGTCGCCGCCTATGGAAGGGAAGGGTCGGCTCGCAAGCCGGTCCCTCAGCGCGACGCTTCACGTCTCGCCATGGATATCTTCCCATTGACAATGGGAAGATATCTGCCCATACTTCCGGTATGAGACGTCGTGCAGGCACACTGCTTCCCCTGGAGAGCGAGATCCTGGACACCGCTTTGCGCCTTCGACGGGCCGGCGATGTGGGCTTTCATGGGTTCGCGCTCGCGAAGGTTCTCGCCGGCGACGGGAAAACCCTCACCGCACACGGCACCCTCTACAAGGCGCTGAGCAGGCTGGAGAAGGCCGGTCTGCTGGAGAGCGAGTGGGAGGATGCGGCGGCCGCTGAGGAGGGAGGCCGCCCGCGCAGGCGTGTGTACACCGTGACCGGGGCGGGGCAGCTCGCGCTCGCGTCGCACCGGGCGGAAGCAGCCCACGACGCGCCCATCGGGCGCCCGGCGTGGGAGGCGCTGTGAACGCCGACCTGGGACCGGACCCGGCGGCTCGAGACGACCGCGTCGCGGCGACGGCAGCGGACGTCGCGCGGCGCTGGGTGTGCTGGTACTGCGGATTGGTGGGCACGGAGGCGGCCGAGCGTCGCCGTGCGGAGATCGAGTCCGATCTCTGGGAGCAGCGCTCCGACGCGCGAGAGAACGGCACGCGATCACCGATCGTCGCCGGTGCTATCGCGTTGCGGGTCGTCGGCGGAATGCCGGACGACCTTCTTTGGGTACGAACACAACGCCTGGCGATGCGGGGTCAGCGGGCCGATCGAAAGGCATCTGCTATGGACTCTAAGAAGCAGTCACCCGGCCGGTGGTGGTGGGTCGTCGGCGCTGCCGTTCTCGCCGCCGTCTACCTCAATTTCGGCATCGAGAACCTCGTCGGCGACGACGGACCGCGGCCACAGGGCGCCGCGGCGTGCTTCATCTACCTCGCGATCCTCCTCGCCGGCATCGCGTGTCGCGTCAAGGCGCCTCGCGTGTCGGGTGTGCTTATAGCAGTGGGTGCTCTTCCCACGCTCGCGGCATATTGGGCGCCTCCGCTCGTGATCCTCGGCCTGGCCGTCGCCACCGGCGCCCTCATCGAAGTGGCGCGCCGCAGCGCGAGCGGCGCCGTGGCGCGCACCGGCGCCGTGCTCGGCGGTGTGCTGCTGGGCGCCGGCGCGATCGTTCCGATGCTTGGCATCGATCCGGCTCCGGTGACGACGCCGTTGGTGGCCGTAACCGTCAGCATCGTCGCTGTTGCCGTGGGAATCGTGCTCCTCGTCGCCACTCGCGCGTCGGCGCCACACCCGATCGAGAGGCCCGAGCCACCCACACGCCTGGCGTGATCTGCGAGCGCGCCTTGCGCGCCTCGCCGTACAACCCGGCACGGCAGCGGCATTGACCGCGACCCCGCCCGTGCCGCCCGCGGGTCCGGGATGCCGCTCGGCACGGTATCCCGGACCCGTTGTCGACGTCGCCCGTCCCGGCGTGCTCGGCACGTTGTGGACCCGCCGTCAGCGACCGTGAGGCCGGTGTCGGCACGATCATCGATCGATGCGGGTGCGACGCGTCACCGTGCTCACCGGGGCGGGGAGACACCGGCCCGACAGCCTTTTCAGAAAGGATCCCTCCCCGGGCGCTGATCAACCCAGGTCGGCCGATTCCACGCGGCAGTCGCTCGATGCAACGATGCGAGCGAGACGGCCCTCTCCGCTAGAGTCCCCGCGCCAGGCGGGATCCCCTTGCGGCCGCCCTGCGCGCGATCCTCGCGACCGGGGCATTCCCGGATGTCCGCAGGACCGATGTGTAAGCGTCTCTCGAAGCGCACCCCGGGTGCTGACGAGCGACTCTCCGATCGCGAGCGCGCCGTGCCCCGGCCGCGCCCGACTCGAGGGATTGCGGGGTGGTGTGGGGACGGTGCACGATCGCACTATGCGACTCCTCGAGCGCGAGTCGGAGCTTGCACACCTCCGCGAGGCCGCCTCAGCAGCGACGGTTGGGGGCGGACGCATCGTGCTCGTCCACGGCGAGGCGGGCGTGGGCAAGTCCAGCCTGATCGCCGCGCTGCGGTCGCGGCCGCCGGCGGGATCCCGCATCCTCGTGGGTTCGTGCGATGCCCTGGCAACCCCGAGGACGCTCGGACCCCTACGCGACCTCCGCCGAGCGGTCGGGCCGCGACTGGCGGCGGCCCTCCGCGGGGGAGACCGCGAGGAGCTGTTCGCGGCGTTGATCGACGACCTCTCCTCGCAGCCGGGCACGGTGCTCGTCGTCGAGGACATGCACTGGTCGGACGAAGCGACGCTCGACGCACTGCGCTACCTTGCGCGACGGATCGACGAGATCCCCGCTGTGCTCGTGATGACCTACCGCGACGACGAACTCGGGCAGGGACATCCGCTCACGCTTTTGCTCGGGGACATCCGAACGAGCGTGCGCCACCTCCCCGTGGCCAGACTTTCGCCGGCCGCCGTCGCCGTGCTCGCCACCGAGCGTGGCCTCGACCCGGAGCGCCTCTTCGCACTTACCCGGGGCAATCCCTACTTCGTGACCGAGGTCGTCAGCTCGGCGGATGCGGTGAACGTCCCCCGCACGGTCGTCGACACGGTTATGGCTCGCATGAACCGACTGGATGACCTGACGCGTGAGCAGGTCGAGCAACTCGCGGTGATCCCATCGGCGGTATCGTCCGCCGAGCTCGCTCGGCTGGTGGCAGGCGGAGCCCGCGTCCTGCGATCGGCTGAAGAACGCGGTCTGCTGACCGTCCGTCCGGACGGTGTTCAGTTCCGCCACGAGCTCACGCGCCGCGCAGTCATCGACTCCCTCTCGGCTTCTCGTCGCATCGAGCTCAACGCGCGCGTGCTCGAGGTGCTGCGTGAGACGGATGCCGATGCCGGCCGAATCGTCTCGCATGCCATCGAGGCGGGTGATGTGGACGCCATCATCCATTGGGCGCCGCTGGCCGCGGCCGACGCCGCCGAGAGCGGCGCACACCGGCAAGCGGCGGCGCACCTGCGTGCCGCGCTGGAACACGCCGAGCGATACGACCCCTTCGAGCGCGCCGACCTCATGCAGCGATACGCGATCGAGGTCTACACGCTCGGCCGGGCGCAGGAGGCCGTCGACGTGCAGACGGAGGTCGTTCGGCTGCGGCGCGAATTGGGCGATGCCGTTTCGCTGGGCGCGAGCCTCCGTTGGGTGTCGAGGTTCCACTGGATCTCGGGAGACCGCCGTGGAGCGGAGGAGACCGGACGCGAGGCGTCAGACGTCCTCAGTTCGACGGAGAATCGCGCCATGTACGCATTCGCCCTCAGCAACGAGTCTCAGCTCGCGATGCTGGCGCACGATGTCGCCCGCACAATCCAGCTCGGGGAGCGGGCCATCGCAGTCGCACGAGAATCTGGGGCGACACAAGCGCTGGCACACGCACTCACGAACGTCGGCACGGCCCACATGCTCGAGAACCGCGAGGATGGGATCGCGGAGCTCGAGGAGGCCGCCGCCGTCGCGGCGGCGGGTAACTTCATGGACGATGCCTCACGCGCGCACGTCAACCTTGTGTGGAGCCTGCTCGACCAGTACCGGCTCGATCTGGCCGAACAGTACCTCGAGCCCGCGATCGAGCAGTCGCAGCGATCCGAGGTGATGGGTCTTTGGGCTTATCAGCAGGTGGAGCGTGGTCGGCTCCACCTCGCGCGGGCGCAGTGGGACGAGGCGCTCGCCGCCTGCGCCGCGCTGACCGAACCATTCCCGTCCGCACGATGTGTCGCGTTGACCGTGAGGGGCCTGGTGGCGGTGCGAAGAGGAGATCCGGGCGCGTATGCGATGCTCGACGAAGCCTGGCTGCTCGCGCAGGACCTCGGCGAGTGGCAGCGGATCGGACCCGTCGCCTGCGCACGGGCCGAAGCGGCGCTCCTGCGCGGCGATCTGGAGAGCGTTGGCTCGATCGCGCGCCCCGCGTATGAAGAGGCCGTGCGCTGCGGGGCGGTCAACCATCAGGCTGAGCTCGCGCTGTATCTCCGGCGTGCCGGAGAGCAGGTCGATGTGCCGGAGGGACAGCATCCCTTCGCGGTACAGGCACGCGGGGATGTGCGCCGCGCGGCCCACCTCTGGCGCATGGGAGGCGCCGTGTACCACCAGGCGGCCGCTCTCGCAGAGAGCACCCAGGAGGCCGATCTGATCGAGGCGCTCACAATTCTTGACCGGATCGGTGCCACCCCGCTCGCCAGGAGCGTGCGAACGGTCCTGCGGAGTTTCGGCGCGCGCGGAATCCCTCGAGGACCTCAAGCGACGACGCGGCATAATCCCGCCGGCCTCACCGATCGGCAGCTCGACGTGCTGCCGCTCATCGCGGAGGGACTCACGAATAGCGAAATCGCCGAGCAGCTGGTGCTATCCGTGCGCACGGTCGACTCGCACGTAGCCGCCATCCTCATGAAGCTAGGTGTCTCGTCTCGGCAGGAGGCGGCGCGGCGCGGCGCCGACCTGCTCCGGAGCTGACGCGCGGGCAATCCCGATCGGGCCCGACGAGCCGAGATCTCGGTACCGGCGTCGGGCGATCTCGGTAGTCGTTGCGGATGAGTCGGTCCGGGGTTTCGCCATAGAAAGAGTCACGTGCCCGCAACCGCGGACGGAACAGAACCCTTTCTTGGAGCAATCATGAGCAGCGCAACCGCCCCCACGCCCTTCCCGACTACGTCGCCCGGAACCCTCCTTGGCCGCGCGGTCCGCACGGTGCTGACCAGGCTCCGCCCGCCCCGCGCTCCGCTCACTCGCGAGGAGCTCGTGGAGCTGATCGATCGACGCCGGGTGGTCGAGCGTCTGCACGAACAGCGCGCGTACGATGCCGCGCGCATGGGCATGCTCCGGGGGTAAACCCACGAGGCGCTTCCATCAGCGGCGACCGTCGTGATGAAACCTCTGACCATTGGGTCTCACGGGGAGATCATCGGCCCTGGATTTCCTCGTCGCGGGTCACGGGCAACGCCGTCTCGAGTCACTGTTGAGACGGTCGGCGAAGCGAACCACCTCCTTCTTCGTGTTCGACCGAATCTGTACGTCGCGCCAACGGGTGTCGCACCGTGCTGGTATCAGAGGTCGTGTCGCATGACCCGCCGCCACTCGGCGATGCGTCGCACCCGGACAGACCCGTATCGCTCGTGCAGCTCCTCGGTCCGGTGTGCAGGTAGGCGCCTCGCTGCGGCGGCCGCTCAGCAGTCCGTTTCGGGTATGCCTCGACCGTGCCACCCCGACCGTGCCACCGCGGCCGTCGCGATCCCGTTGTCGCGGTCCTCAGAGCTCCTGAAGACGCACCCGATCCGACGGATCGCTCACCGGTTCATCTATTGTGCGGGTGGCTGCGTGCATACGGTAATCGCCATGAGCGAAGACGGATGGCGGGCGTTCCTGTCCGGCGACGGGGTCGGCGACTGAGTGATCCTGCACGGGGGTCCGACGGCGGTGTTCAAGGCCCCGCACGAAGGGTGCGGAGGAACTGCTCCTCCGGTCTGGGAATGTCGCCGAGCTGCCAACGCCACGCTGCGACCATGGTGAGCACGAGCTGCCGGCGGTCGTTCAAGAGTTGCTGGTTCACCCTCGGGTGATGCGTACACACGGCCTCAAGTACATGGGCAAGGTGGACCTCGACAGGTCCATGGCAACTGGTCCCGAAGTCAACAAATAAGGCGCCAAGGCCAAGACTGAGGACGTTGCCGGGATGCGGCTCACCATGCTGCAGCTGCTCGTGCCCCCGCGAGCTTCAATCGATCGGCGCAGGCACCACCGAGCACTCGATCCAAGGCCAGCGTTTCGCGAGCAGATTCCAAATCAGGCACGCACCCCCTTGCGCGAGCACTTCCAGGTGAGTCTCGTCGCTGTCTTGTTCCCCGGGGGGCGCGGCAGTATTATGCGCTTGTCATCGACGCGTCAGCTTCCACTCGCGAAGCGAGGTCACAATGCTATGCCCCTTCACGCTCGAGTCGATCTCATGCCAGCACCAGCGCGGTATCAACGAGTATCGCGACGCGGTGGCAGTGGAGTCCGAGCGGCGCTCCTGGTCCGTTCCGGTGAGCCGTTCTCTTGGCTGAGCCAGCGACCCAGTCGGCGAGAGGACGAGTGTATGCCGGAAGCCGAACCACTGATATCGGATTGATACCGGATTGTGGTTGAGGTGTTCACGCGGGGCAAACGTACAACGGGAAAGTCATTTGAGGAGTCGCTAGCACATCTGCCTAGCTGCGCAGGTGCGACATTGGGGAGACGGATCATGCGAACAGGGACACACAAGCGGATGCTGGGCACGTTCGCGCTTACTGCTCTCGTTGCTCTGGGGGCAACAGTGCTCGGAGCCGCGCCCGCGGCTGCGAACTCCGAGCATTCCGACGCGGTACGCGTCTGGAATCTCCACGCTTCGGACGCGCTGATAAACCCGCCCACGGCGCCCACTCCCGGCGCCGGCCAGCCGCCACCGGTCTCGCAATTGCACCTCGCGATGGTGCAGGGTGCGGTCTACGACGCGGTCAACGCCATCCTCGGCGGATATCAGCCCTACCTGCCTGGCCTTCCACCGGCGTCGCCGACGGCATCACAGGAAGCCGCCGTCGCCACCGCCGCGCACGACGTGCTGGTCGGGCTGGGAACGCCACCCGTACCGCCGTTGCCGCAGGCGGTCCGAGACCGGCTCGATGTCCTCTATGCCGACGCCCTCGCGGGCATCCCCGACGGCGATGCCGAAGCCGAAGGGGTCGCAGTAGGGGCGGCCGCCGCAGCGGCCATGCTGGAAGCACGAACGAATGACGGCCGTTTCGCGCCGGACATCTTGTGGCGGGTCGGCACGAAGCCTGGCGAGTGGCGTCCCACTACGCCCGAGCCCAACAACGCCCTTGCGTGGCTGTCCGATGTTGAACCGTTCACGCTCGAGAGCAGCTCGCAGCTCCGGACGAAAGGGCCGTACTCTCTCACCAGCCGAGCCTACGCAAGGGACTACAACGAGGTGAAAGCCATCGGGGCGGTCGACAGTCCCCGCAACGAAAAGCAGAACACTCTCGCTCAGCTCTATGCTGCACACCCGCCGGAGTTGTTCAACCGCACATTCCGGGTGATATCCGAGGCCCAAGGGCTCACGCTCGCCGACGAAGCCCGCCTCTTCGCCATGTTGAACCTGACCACCGCAGACAGTGTCATCGGCTGCTTCAACGACAAGGAGTACTGGAACTTCTGGCGCCCGGTCACCGCGATCCGCGAGGGCGACAATGACGGCAACCGCAGGACCGCTGGCGATCCTGCGTGGACCCCGCTGCTCCCCTCTCCGCCGTACTCGGAGCACCCGTCTGGCTACAACTGTGTATCGTCCGCATACATGGGCGCTGCGATCGCCTTCTTCGGCACGGACAGGATGGACTTCAGCGTCGTCAAGATCACGCCTGGCGTGCCCGATGTAACGCGCGACTACAAGCGCTTCACGAGCGTGGTTCGCGACACCATCGACGCGCGCATCTACCAGGGTCTCCACTTCCGGAATGCCGAATACCAAGGCGCATACATCGGCGCCCGCGCTGCCCTCTGGGTTGATCGGCAGTTCTTCCAGCCAGTGGAGTGACCCCAGGGATCACCCGCATTCGTCTCGCGTGAGGATCCGTTGGTCGGCCCTCGGGCGCGGAGACCAACCGTACCGGCGCCCCCTGATCGCAATGCGCGGTGCTTCGACAAGCAGTGCGGGCAGGCAAACCCAGACGGCTCGAAGAGATGCGCTCGGGGGTCGACGTCGACCCGAGCGCACAATCCGCAAGGCGTCATCGGTGCGACTGATCCCCCACCCGCCACAAGCGGGAGCTGGCACCGGGATACGAGAACCACTCGCCATCCGCGTTGCTTCCGGGACATCTGGGGAGTTGTTCACCCCGTCGGCGGGAGTGAGGGCCACAACGTGGCGACGATGTCTTCCGTGTAACCCTCTGGTGCGAAGTTGGTCCAGTGCGTGGCGATCCAGCCGTTGTCTCGGAAGTAGTGCGTCTCTCCGACGGTGGCGTAGCGCTCCCCGTCGACGAAGAGGTCCTCCCGGGTGCGGCAGATCGTGCCGCCGTCGTGCGGCGTGCACGTCATCCCGGACTCGACGGCGGCCTGCTCGATGGATGCCGATTGACCGGGATCCACGATGGTGACGTTGGTGGAGAGTCCGTACTCGGAGGGCCCACCCCACGTGCAGCGCAGGGTCGGGGCCGTATCGAGCACCTCCCGGCCGACCGCAAGCTCGGTGGACGGCGTGGTGTGCCCGGGATCGTTGAGTGGAGGCGCCGTGGCCGTCAGATGGGCGAACATCGCGTCGGAGTAGATGTCCTCGCACGCTTCCGGGAGCACCAGCGCGGTGCCCGCAGCTCCAGCAAGGGAGGCCGACGAGGAGAGGGCCGCGCTCGACGGGGGAGGGCTCGACGTCGTTGGCGAGGCGCTGACGGAAGCCTCGCGCGGCGTCGCGCACCCGGTGAGCGCCGCGACGACAAGCGCCACGCCTGCAAGGGCGGACGCGGTGCGAACCGCGTGCCGGTCGGTGATTGCCACGGCTGCGGAAGGGATATCGATCGACCGTCCGATGATTTCGCTGTCTGCGCTCATGTTAAGTATTGCCGGATCGGGCCGATACGGTTCACGATGCATCGTGCCACTTTCGCGGACGATAAGTCGCTTGGTCGTGAAGGTGGCCGAGTCGCGGAATGTCCTGAAGGACGCGACCGGCGTCTCACCTTCGACGAGCAGTTCGTTCACGTCGGCGGGCGTCGGGATCTCGTTCTGCAGTGTCCGGGAGAGGATCGCGGCGGATTCGGCCATGTACGGCGCTCCCGAGTGATTCCAGCGCAGATCCCACTCCGCGCAACGCGCTGAGGCTACGTGCGAGGGCGTCACCGCTTGAACTCCGGTAGCGGCTTGTGGACTCGCAGATCGGAGCGGCCCTGGACGTGCACCGTCATTCTTCGCTGAAGGGGCCTGCCGTCCATATCCCGGGAGCGGTACCATGACGCAGGCGCTCCGCTGGGGGCGAGCGCAAGTCGCGACAGCGGCAATCGGACTGACATCGCGTCGCGGCGAGTAATTCTCTCTGCATTGGAGCAGTGATGACCGACACGACGGATGGAAAGATCGTCAAGCAACAGCAAGCCCAGGATGAACAGCCGGACTTCATCACAGCAGCGCTGAAGACCCACCGCTATCTGCGACTATCGCTCGTCTTCGCCGTCGCAGCGCTCTTCATCGGCGTGATCATCGCCTCGGTGGCCGGCGGCTACGTGAAGGGGTCGATCAGCTACTACTACTGGACCCCGGCCCGGAACGTGTTCGTCGGCGTCCTCATCGCGGCATCCCTCGCGATGCTCGCGCTCAACGGCCGAGGAGGCGCTGCAAAGATCCCACTGGGAAAGCGGACCCTCAAGCTCCCCAGCCCGTCGATGCTGCTGGATTTCGCTGCGATCTTCGGACCGCTCATCGCGCTCGTCCCGACCGATGTGAAGGCGACTGAGCAGGGTTTGACCACGTTCACGTGCGAGGGCGAGGAGCAGAGCTGCCTGCCGAAGGCCGCATTTCCCGAGGTGCAGAACGCGGTCCTCACCTACATCCTCACCCTGGTGGTGATCGTCGTGGTGATGTTGATCGTCCAGCGCAATGAGAAGCGGCAACGGTTCGCACTCCTTGTTCCCGTGACCGCCGCGGTCACCGCCGTCGCCCTCTTCTTGTTCACCTTCGTGTGGGACGAGGCATTCCCGTACTTCCGAGTCGGCCCGTGGAGCTTCAGCATCCACTACATCGCCACATTCCTGTTCTTCGGTGCGTTCGCCACGGTGGTCTGGATCCGCGGCACACGCACCGATGACCCGGAAGACCGCACCCCGCCGAGTGACACTCAGAGGCTCTGGTACAAGATTCTGGCGATAGCGATGGCTGCCGACATCCTCTTCCTGATCGTGCTGGGCGTTATGGCTCAGTTCGGCACCGAAGACGCGATCCCTGGCTTCCCGGAGGTGTTGTTCGGGGAGGCCGTCGGGCTAACCCTGTTCGCCATCTTCTGGGCCATGCAGACGCGCCAGCGGTGGAACGAGCGCATCACCATTCTCCCGAAGAAGGGGACCGCTGCCGCAAGGGTGCTCAGCCGAGACCTGACGCCGGCGGCGTAACGACGTTCATACCCTCGGCACGCCGACCGGGCGACGACCGACACAAAGCGGACTCCAGGACTGGTTCGCCGACCGAACCGGCAACGACCGTGACGGCGGACGGCGGACTCGCTACCACTAGGTCCGCTCGCGCGTAGGCCGGTGCTTGAGCGGGCGGTGGCTGGGCGGTCAGGGGGTTGCGGTGAAACGACGCGCAGAAGGGGTGGCGAAGTCTGTGTTGGAGTTCCACAATGGCGGTATTCGTCGGATCACGTAAGTTTCGGGAAGGAAGGTCGTCATGCACGATGACCAATTCACTGCAACGGGACCGCGACCGCAATCGGCCCCGGGGTTCCCAGGCGCGGGCTTTTCTACGGACGAGGACGGTGTCGGCTTTCGGTGGGGAATTCGAGTCAACGCTGAACGCTGTGGCGTCGTGGGCCAGACCCGCGGCGGCGGGATCGCCGGCGTCCTCGGGCAAGGCCGGTTTTCTCAGTTCGGGGTGATGGGAACGGGGTTCGAAGGATCGACCGGGGTCGTCGGGGTGAGCGTGGCGAACACGAGCGACTTGTTCAATCACAACGTGCCACCTGGCGATTTTCGTCTCGAGTCGCTCGGTGATGGCCGTGGCACCGGGGTGCTCGGCAGGAGTGCGACGGGGTTCGGCGTGCGCGGTATCAGCGAGTCCAACACCGCGGTGGTGGGCTTCAGCACGTCGGGGTTCGGCGCGCATGGTGACAGCAAGACCAACACCGGGGTCGTCGGCAGCAGCGAACGCGGTTTTGGCGTCCATGGCATCAGCAGGTCGGACAACACCGGCGTCGTCGGAAGCAGTGAGGGCAGCGGCATCGGTGTGCACGGCCTCGCCGCGACCAACAGCGGCGTCAGAGGGTCGTCCACGAGCGGCAACGGTGGTGTGTTCGAGTCTGAACTGGCTGCGCCGATCCGTCTCATCCCCAAGGCCCTCGCCACTCCCGAGGGGACGGTCAGGGGAAATGGGGGCGAACTGCTCGTCACGACCAGTCACGACGAATCAGGTCAGAACTTCGCTCTCTGGTTCTGCGCTCGAGCGGGCGACGCAGCCTCGACCGTCTGGGCGCTCGTCGCCGGCGTTCGGCCGTACCCCGGCACGGTGAGTGCCGAGGGTATGCAAGGAACCACCGTCAAGCACATCCAGCGGCAGCTCAATATTGTTGCAGCCTCAGGGCTTGTCGCCGACGGCGACTTTGGCCCGATCACCAAGCAAGCGGTTGCTGACTTCCAGACGTTCCAGGGATTAGACGTCGACGGAGTCGTAGACAGCGAGACGTGGGACCGGCTGTTCGAGACGAATTAGAGCGAAGCCACGCGATTGCCCGGGCTGAGCATCGTCGGCCACAAGATCGTGTGCGTCCACACCGAGGACGCCGCTCAGGTCGAGCGTTTCCCTGCAACGGAACTGGTCGACTGCGGCGAGACCTTTCTCAACAGGCCCGCTGGGTGCCTCGATCGCAGAGCGCTCGAAGGTACCAGCGGCGGTCCATCACCCGCGCGATCGTGGGTTCTCCTGCGTGCCCACAGCCGGCAACTGTCACTGACAGCTCTCGTTTCCGCCAGACACGGTCCATAACCGGCACAACCGGCTATCGCGTCCGAGCCACAATGAAATTCCGATTCACCTGGGGCTCTATCTGTAGCAGGAGCGGGGCTTGAACCCGCGACCTCACGATTCGGGCGGAGTCGCATTGATCCCGCTCGGCGGAGTCGATACCTCGGAGAATCTCGCCTAGACCAGGCACTTCTTGTCGGCTTCGTTGTGTATCACTGTCGATGGTATGCCACGTCTCGACGAATCTGGGGCGTCCTCGAGCCAATAAACGTTGAATAAATGTTGTCTCATCGAATCCGATACGACCGGGTCTCAGGGCGGTCGGAGGCGCTTGTGTGCGTCTTCACCGTGTCGCCAGTGGATGTCGACGGCCACAACTCAGCGCGGTGCGTTTGCCGCCCCCTCATCGCGAATTTCAGCGGGCCGGGCAAACGCGCTCGACCGACAGGCATGATCGCGCCGTGTTTCGCGACGCCGCCGGACTCTCGCGTCTGTCGCGGTGGAGGACCGGCTTGCGCGGAATGAGTTCAGTGGGCGAGGTTGGCGGTTAGGGCCGAGACGGTGTCCAGCTGCTCTGGTGTCAGCTCGATGTCCGCGGCCGAGGCGTTGGCGCGGAGCTCCTCGGTGGTCTCGGCCCCGACGATCACCGAGGCCACCGCGGGACGGGAGAGTAGCCAGGCCAGCGAGACTTGCTGCATGCCCAGCCCCCACTCGCGTGCCAGCCGGTCGAGTTCCCGGGCGATCGCGATCTCGGCCTCGGTGAACCCGGGGCCGCCGTACCGTTTGCCTCCGGCGATGTCCCGGGTCAGGACGGAGAGGTCGGCAAGCAGGCCTCCGTGCAGCGGCGCGTAAGGGATGACGGAAAGGTCGAAGTGTTCGCACGCGGCGGCCAGTTCTTGCTCGGCGCTGCGGTCCAGCAGGCTGTACATCACCTGGGCGGCGACCGGGGCTGAGACCATGCGGCGGTCGTCGGCGATCCAGAGCGCCTCGGTGACCTGCCAGGCGGGGTGGTTGGACAGGGCGACGTAGCGGAGCTTCCCCTGCCGGATCAGATCGTCGTACACCGCGAGCGTCTGCTCCAACGGAGTGGCGGGGTCTGGGAAGTGCGCGTAGTAGAGGTCGATGCGGTCGGTGCGCAGCCGGCGCAGGCTCTGCTCGACCTGCCGGATGATGTAGCGACGCGACAACCCCGCATCCGGGTCGAAGCGCCGTTCGCCGGACTTGGTGGCGAGCACCACCTCGTCTCGCCGGTCGGCGAGAGCGCGACCGAGGATCTCCTCCGCAGACTCGCGCTCCGCTGCGGGCGGCGCGCCAGGCCGGTCGAAGGTCGGGGTCGAACCGTACACGTCCGCCGTGTCGAAGAAGTTGATGCCGAGTTCCAGCGCTGCTCCCACGACGCCGTCCGCGTCCTGGGAACTCGGTACCACCCCGAAGGTGGCCGTGCCCACGCAGATCCGAGACACACGAACACCGGTCAGACCGAGACGGGAGTACTTCATCGGAGGAGTTCCTTTCGCTGGCGTCGGACTCGGCCGGGCAGACGATGAGCATCGCCTTATGATGACTCGGCTCAGTCCTAGCATGAACGCGATCGTCGCGCTCGACCGGGGACCCCCCCCGGTCGACGGCGACCCTCGGAGGCTTCGCCACCATGGTCATCCACGAGGCTAGGTCCGCCACGACCACGAACGGTGAGGAACCGGCTTACGAACGCTGGTGGCTCGCTGTGATCGCTGAGCGGCGATGTTGGCCTCCGCGAGAGGACAGGGTCGAGGTAGATAAGGTTCCTATCTGTATCGCCTTGAACCTTTCGGCCGCCGTCGCCACCAGGGTCGTTGACGCAACTCGGCCTGCGCGTGGGCGAGCAGGAGTTGAGTCTCGCGAAGAAGTTCTAGCGACGTCTCTTGAATTTCTCGCGACGCATCCGTCGCCGCCTTTGCCTTCTCTGCTGCACGGCGGGGCAGGAGAAATTCGATAAGAAGCGTTGCTGCGGTGCCGAGCAAGACGCCTGACAGCACCAGTACGAATTGCGCCATGGATCGCATCTCGGGAACGGTCCAGCGGACGACGAAGCCGTAAGCGATTGCGGGGAGGCGACCTATCCGCTGATCCAGGTTGTCAGCCCCCCACGGACCTTGGGACGAAGGGAGAATTTGCGCGACCGCGACCCTTCCGATGTCGTTTAGGAGGACAGAGATCGTTTGCTGGTCAGGGGGGTCTGCGATGCCGTTCTGCGGTCGAGTGGAGACCTCGTGAGGGCACAGGCCAGACCCTCCCTCCTGCCGGAGGAGGGCAGGTGACGGGGTGGTGGGAGCAAGCGGTTACTTGACGGCTCCCCGAAATCCGCGCAGGATTTGCGTTCATGGGCGAGTCGCACGAGGAAATGCTTCGTCACTACGAGCCGGGCGGACTTCTGCCGCGAATCGTGGCGGGGTTGCAAGCTCTCGGCAAGGACCTGGACTCGGTCACGCACGAAGATCTCGCGCCGGCCGACGAGTTTCACTCCGCGGGACGTTCGGCCACGCGCGCATTGGTGGAGCTTGCAAAGATTCCGCCAGGATCGCGAGTGCTCGACGTGGGCAGCGGGTTGGGCGGCCCGGCGCGTTACCTCGCCGCAACTTTGGGTTGCGACGTGACAGGCATCGATCTCTCGCCTGATTTCTGCGGGGTGGCCAACGCCCTTTCTCGGATGACGCGGTTGTCCGATCGCACCCGCTTTCAGGCGGGTGATGCCCTGGAGCTTCCGTTCGCCGCGTCCAGCTTCGACGTGGTGTGGACGATACAAATGCAGATGAACATCCGGGACAAGCGCCGCCTGTATTCCGGAATCGCCCGGGTACTCAGGCCGGGCGGGCTGTTCGTCTGCCAGGAAATCTGCGCGGGGAACGGCGAGCCGATCGAGCTTCCGGTCCCATGGGCGAGCCGTCCCAACCAGAGCCATCTGGCCGATGCGGAATCCCTCCGCGGGTTGATCCGCGGTGCAGGTTTCCTGGAGCGCACCTGGCGCGACGTTACCGCCGACATCGTGGCGGCGCGCAAGGCACAGAAGGCGAAGGCGCAAGCGTCGGGTGCGAGCGGCTCCAGCGCCCCTCCTCCGCTTGGAATGCATCTCGTGCTGGGAGAACAGGCAGCCCTCAAGATCAGTAACTCCGGGCGCAACATCGATGCCGGGCGCACGGTGTTCATCCAGGGCGTATTCGACAAGCCTGGCTAGTGGTCCGATCCGCTGATCCCGCTGGAAAGCTCTGTCGAAAGCACGGGCGCGGCGAATCTCCACTGATCGTCCGGTCAAAGGGCACATTCGGTCACGACGACCGAAATTCGCCCGCTGAGGGATCGTCACTGACTCAATCAGTCGAGGCGATGGATGCGCATACCGAGGTCGTCTGAGGACGAGCCGCCGTCCGCCCAAAGGGATGGCCGGATGAGACGCGTCGATGACGCCGGATGACGCGGCCGTGGGATTGTTCGGACCGCTCGGTGTTGGCGTACTTTGGCCCACACCCCGACTAACTGCGCTGCCCTGGAAAACCCTATCCCGTCTGGTGGTGGCACCCACCTAGAACCGTAAGAGAACTGCGGACGGTTCATCTGGCAGGAAGTCCACTGGCCAGAGCTGTAGTCGCAAGCCATCCTCCCAAACTGATCATCTCGGCTCCCCCGTAGTTCAGATGCTCATTGACCCATGACCCCCAACCAGGAGCGCACACGATGTCATTGTCGTGACAGAACGTTGCGGTCCGGGAGACAATCGACGCGGGCAGCGCACCATCTCCGGGCAGATTGCTTTGCGCGTATAGGCCCTGGGCTGCTTTCATGGGCGAACCTTGGCCGGCTTCCACGAATTCGTTCGTGATCACCCTCTCGGCACCATTCCCGTTTTTCGCGGGATCCGCCACAAGGCCTACGGCCGCAATTTGACGGAGGATGTCGGCTGGGGCACGCTGCGTGAGGTAGATGTGAAGTGCAAGAGCCCCCTGGGAATACCCCGCGAGGACGAATTTCTGAGTCGTTTTGCACCTCGCGAACTCGTCCTGCAGGTACTGCTCAACTCGATCGACTCCCTGCCAGATGCTCAGTGTGTAATCCGCCGAGGCGAAGGCAAGGGCGAAGTTGCCGGCCAACAGATATCCTGTGTCCGTCAATTCAGTACCAGGAACGTGCATCGCTTGGTACCGAACCCCTATGCCTTTTGTGGTGTCGCCGCCGTGCCCGTTTTCCTCGAATTCACTCTGGAATCCCTCGTAGGTCGCCCAAACGGCACCGCCGAACCCATCCAGCCAGCTCTCGTACGCTAGATCGTCCGCTCGGTCTTTCGGTGGTTCCCCAGAGCCGCGCACCGCAAGGTACATAATCTGCTTACATCCTTCTGCGATAGGCGGACTTTCTGTTCGCGGAGTCTTGGCTGGGATCGGAGGTTGGACCCAGCCTCTCCACGGGAGGAAGACAACTCCATCTCCTGAGATTGGGACGCCGGATCCGTGGGGCGACGGGCCGGACTGGTCGCCCCAGTCGACATCTGTCGCATCGACGTACACATTAGATCGGATCCCGATGCTGCTATCGGTGATCCTGCCGTGCACCTCGACCATTGCCCCATCCGCGACATCTACACCGGTGGAGGCGTAGCGGATGTGAGTCTCACGCAACGTCGTGGACCCACCATGGTTGACGGTGATACCGCCCCAGTCTCCCGGCGCGGGAGCGGTGACGTCACCGTCACCATTCGTGTCCCCACCCACCGAGTCATCCCGCAACGACGTGAACGTCACCGGGCTAGCCGCCGTCCCATTCACCACCAAAGAACCCGCCACCACCAGCCCACCACCGTGAGACTTGATGATCTGGCCGGCATTCACGGTGACGGTCGCGCCGGCCGCGACGGTGAGCGCGTCCCAACTCCAGGTGTCGTGGTCGTCGATAATCAGCGGAAGACCCCCGAGCGGCAGCGTGGTATTCGTAGTGAGGTTCCCGGTCAGGCTGATGCCATTGACCCCGTTCCCGGAACCACCATTCCCGCGCAGCAGTCCACCGTCGAGCTTGTCGCCGTGAACATGGATGGCAGTGTTCGCGGACCCGGTCACAGTATTGTTCTGCACGGTCGGAACGGGGACCTGCGTCAAAGATCCGGCCGGGATCCCGGTCGCAGAGACATCCACGCCGTACCCGCCGCTGTTTCGGATCGTGTTGTTCAGGATCTTCACCGACGCCGTCCCGGCGTTCGCGCCCGAACGATCAACCGAAACGGAGATCCCGCTGCTCGAGCTGTCGCTGATCGTCGAGTTCGAAACCTCCACCACGTTCGCCCCCGCATACGGAGCGTAGATCCCGGTCGACGAGTAACGGATGCTGGAGTACGCCGCAACGACCGACCCACCATCGTTGACGGTGATACCGCCCCAGTCTCCCGGCGCGGGAGCGGTGACGTCACCGTCACCATTCGTGTCCCCACCCACCG
>NZ_JBNCMA010000004.1:12036-12602 GCF_049844955.1 Microbacterium sp. DT81.1 | reverse complement strand
CAACGACGTGAACGTCACCGGGCTAGCCGCCGTCCCATTCACCACCAAAGAACCCGCCACCACCAGCCCACCACCGTCCGCAATCTTCAACTGGACGCCCGGGTGAATGGAGAGAGTGACACCAACCGGTACCGTGAGCTCGGCATCAACTACGACCAGAGGAGTCGTTGTCACGTCGAACACTCGACTCGAGGAGACCACGCCGCTGACGTGAGTGATCGCCGCCGGGATCGCCTTAGCCGCGCTCTGCTTCGCCGTGGTCGCGTAGCCGGCCTTCACCGCGGTCACCGTCACCGTGATACTCGTGCCCGCATCCGCAGCCACCACCACATACGTCGACCCCGTCGCCCCACTGATCGCAGTCCCACCCCGACTCCACTGATACGACAACGTCGTCGGGGTCGGAGCCCACGTCCCCGCAGCCGCCGTCAACGTGGACCCCACCGCCGCCGTCCCAGTAATCGTCGGCGTCGGCGCCGTCGTGAACGCCGCCGCCGGGATCGCCTTAGCCGCGCTCTGCTTCGCCGTGGTCGCGTAGCCGGCCTTCACCGCGGTCACCGTCACCG
>NZ_JBNCMA010000004.1:0-11937 GCF_049844955.1 Microbacterium sp. DT81.1 | reverse complement strand
CGTCCCCGCAGCCGCCGTCAACGTGGACCCCACCGCCGCCGTCCCAGTAATCGTCGGCGTCGGCGCCGTCGTGAACGCGGTGCCCACGTTGAACGGGGTACTGCTCACCTCGGTCGTGGTGTAGTTCGTCTTCTTCGCGGTCACCGTAACCGTCAGCATTTGGGCGCTGTCCACGGACGCCACCAGGTAGCTGCTTGAGGTAGCACCGGCGATTGCTGCGCCACCTCGCTTCCACTGATACGACACTGAGTCCGGTGTCGGCGCCCACGGCCCCGCACTGGCGGTCAGCGACTGCCCGACCACTGCCGCGCCCATGATCACCGGGGTGGGCGCCGTCGTAAACACCGCCGCCCCATATGCGGGGACCGCCAGCCCGAACACCATCGCGACCACCGCACCAACGGAAACGGCGAGGCTCCTTAAACCGGAACTCGATGACCACCCCGCCCGGCCAAGGACACGACTGCTACGTTGCTCTCCCATTTTAGATTCCCCCCGGAATCGGTACGGGAGGGTGCCCCGAACAACTGGACAGCCCACCGTACATCTCGACACTCGCGCCCGGAGATGCATAGGTGGGCTCGCCCGTCACACACTAGCGACGCGGTGCGCGCGGCCGCCAGGAAGGTTACAAACCCACCTCACCACTACGTTCGCCGCCGACGCTCACCACTCCCACGCGAGCAAGTACGTCCGCCCGGGTGTTGGCTCTTCGATCTTCAACGTCACGCCTGAATCGAGCCCCACAGGAACCGGGGTCTGCTCCGGGTCCACGTCGTCAGCAGCGTACGACCACGCACGGCGCACCCCACGCACACCGTGAAAGGCAAGGTGAATGGATGCACGGGCGGTGGGGATCGTGACCGTCAGCGCGATCTCCGTATCCGGCTCGGCGTCTCGCTCCACCCATGACCTGGTGGCGATCTCGTGGACCTCGCCGCGTCGCAGCTTGCGACCGAAGTTGACAGCGATCACGCTTTGACCATCCGTCTCGCGGTGAGACTCGTCGAGGAAGCCTCCCCAGAGCACCTTGGTATCCGTGACAAACGACTCACCGTCCGAGCGGACCAGCCCAAGCGCGTAGCGGGATACTCCCGCCCGGACAGCCCGCACCCGCCGGATCTGGATGATCTCGCTAGGAGAGCGAGACGTCTCGAAAACATATGCGATCGTCAACTCCTCGATCGCGAAACTTGCGTTGTCAATGTCGGGCTCCGCGGTTCCGCCGGTCCGCAGAAGCGCTACAGCCCACTCCGGCAATACATCCGCCAGCGACCGGACCTGCTTTGCAGAGATTGCCTGCCGGTCAGCCTCCATATTCGACACCGTCGACCGAGTGACCCCAAGAATGCCTGCGACGTCCGCCTGTCTCATCCCAGCGCGAACTCGTATCTCCCGCAAGGTCGCCCCGTTCACTTGAACCCCACCGCTCGCCATGCCGGAATGATGTCAGAAGCCTCCGTCTGGTCGCCACGTCAACTCGGCCAGCGCATTCGGACCGTGTCCATCGATGCGGGAGTCTCTAGGCGTGTCCGGCCGAAACAGTGCACCTCGGCTGCATATTACGCAGTAGCGGGCGCTTTCGCCTTCGGCTGCCCCCGGCAAACTTCCGGCGGGTATGCATATCTCGCTGGACTTTCTAAGTCGCATCGCCAAATTCCTGCTCGATGCGGCTGACCCGTGAAGACCGGGCCTCTGCTACGCTGACGTCGCCTCGGTGGGCTTCTGGGCCGTGGGCGGTGCTTCTTCACCGCTTTACCTACGTTGACCATGGGGGATCTGGTGGCACCGACTTCAGAACTATTGTTGGTTGGAACCGCAGAAGCACGGCGAGAGCTTTCCCGGCGCCAGTCGCGCCGGACTCCTCGACTGCTCGCGATTCTGGCGAGTGCTGCGCTGGCGCTGGCGATCGGCGCCGTCGCACCCGCAGCGGCTGTCGCGGCTGGACCGATGCCGATTTGGCGGCTCCCCTTCGAGGACGGCCAACGCTGGAAGGCAGGCGCGCCGCACTCCAGCGCCGGGAATAACACTGGCCCGCGAGGTTCGCTCGATCTTGGTCCGAGCGCTGGCGCGGGCTCCCGAGTCGTTTCGATCGCGGCGGGAACGGTATACAAGGTGACGTGCTCAGGGAATTTCTACCTCGGCGTAGACCACGGCAATGGTTGGCAGAGCACCTACTATCATCTCGCCAACCAACAGAGCGGGTTGGTGGGGAGCCACGTGCCTGCAGGTACTTACCTGGGTGATGCGGCGCGCGCGACTCCCTGCGGCGGTTCGGCGACTTTCGACCACGTTCACCTGTCGATCCAGCGAGACGGGGCCGCCGTAGACATAAGCGGCTTCGCATTAGGCGCATACCGGGTGTACAGCAGCGGCAACGACTACCACGGCTACTGGAACGGTCTGGACGGAAGCCGCGCGGTAACCAACACGGGTCTCGCAGTCTGCTGTCTCACCGGTAGCGGCAGCAGCAGCGGGAACAGCTCGACGGCCGTCACAGATTTCACTGGCGATGGTACGTCGGATATTGCCTGGTATGAGGCGTGGAACAACGGTGGCGCGGTGCAGATGCTGAGCTCCACCGGCACAGGCTTCAGTGGTTCGCAGTGGTTGGCGGGGTACTCGAAACCGGATTGGGCTGCCGCGGGAGATTTCAACGGAGACGGCAAGTCCGACCTCGCCTGGTACGAAGGCTGGAACAGCGGAACCACCCGGATACTCACATCAAACGGGGCTGGGTTTCCGTCCAGTTACGCGGGATTTAGCGGGTACAGCCAACCTGACTGGGCCGGTACCGGCGACTTCAACGGAGACGGCAAAACGGACATCGCCTGGTACGAAGCATGGAATGACGGTGCTATCCAGATTCTCCTGTCAACGGGCACCGGCTTTAGCGGATCCCGCTGGGTGAGTGGCTATGGCAAGCCCGACTGGGCGGCCACAGGAGACTTCGACGGAGACGGCAAGTCTGACGTCGCCTGGTACGAGGCGTGGAACAACGGTGGCGCCGTTCAGATCCTCAAGTCAACCGGGTCGGGATTCAGCGGCTCCCAATGGCTTGCCGGGTACGGAAAACCCGACTGGGCAGCAACGGGAGACTTCAGTGGCGATGGTAAGTCTGATATCGCCTGGTACGAGGCATGGAATAGCGGTGGCGCAGTACAGATGCTGAGCTCCACCGGTAGCGCATTCAGCAGTTCGCAGTGGTTGGCGGGCTACTCGAAACCGGATTGGGCAGCCGCAGGCGATTTCAATGGGGACGGCAAGTCTGACCTAGCCTGGTACGAAGGATGGAACAGCGGAATCACCCGGATACTCACTTCGAACGGGGCGGGGTTCCCGTCCAGCTACGAGGGGTTCAGCGGCTACGGCCAACCCGACTGGGCCAATGGCGTCCAATCACTGTCGGCGATCAGCATTCCCACAATCAGCGGCAACGCTCAGCTCGGGCAATCCCTTACAGCCAACGCCGGCGTTTGGGGTCCAGACCCGGTCAATCGGGCATTCACGTGGCTCCGCGACGGACGCCCCATCGCCGGCGCGACTGTTGCGACATACAAGCTTGTTGCAGCAGACGCAGGCGCCGCCATCACGGTGACGGTGACTGCCTCCAAGACCGGGTACATCACGACATCTCGAACCAGCACCCCAAAGACCGTGGCAAAAATGGCGTTCACCGCCGCCCCGGCTCCTACGGTAACGGGGACCGCGACCGTCGGCTCGACACTGACTGCTATACCCGGGACCTGGTCGCCCATCCCGACCACTCTCACGTACCAATGGAAGCGGGCTCAAGTAGCGATTCCTGGAGCGACTGCTGCGACATACAAGCTTGTTGCAGCAGATGCAGGCGCCGCCATCACGGTGACGGTGACTGCCTCCAAGACCGGGTACATCACGACATCTCGAACCAGCACCGCAAAAACCGTTCGCTAACACCGCGTCTACGACGAGGCGGAGCTAGCGTCGAACTGAGCGAACGCTTAGTTCGCCGAATCGCGCCCATGATCCTGTCCTCACTCGGGGCCCGCGATCGCTGCAGTGTCGCGCAAAAGGATCCTTCCGTCCCACCCGCCGAGGAAGGTGGAGCCGACAGACCGCACGATTGGGTTCCGCTTCCGTTCACCGCCCGCATGGGGATCGGCTGCGCAGCCCCGACGGCTGGTGCGATGGTAGGACATGTCGGAGTGCTGTCCACAGCGGACCGGGTGGGCGGCAGCCACGGCCCTTGCGCCCGTTCTTCGGACGACGGACCCGACTCGTAGGTTGGTGTGATGCGCGGAGTGTATGTCGATGAGCGGGACTCGACCTGGGAACGGGACGATGCTCGGTATCGGGTCTACGTGTTTGAAGGCGCCGAGAACGCAGTGACCGCTATGGACATTGTGGAGGCCACCGTCGAAGAGGCGCTGCAGAGTGCTGTGGCGATGTCGAACGGCGATGAACAGTTGTGGTCGCTCGCGCTCGTCGAGACGGATGCCCGTGGCTTGCGCGGCCTGATCTGGCTGTCGGGCATGGACTACAACGATCCGCCCAGTTCCGCCCGAGAGTGGCAGCGTCGCCGCCAGATGCAGGATCGGTATCTGGCGGCCAAGCGTCGACGCGGGCTACCCCCGACGCTGCCCAACGGTTTACGGGTGATCCGCATGTTCCCGGAGTGGGTGAGCGGGTGGCCACTATGGGAGAACTCCACCGAGCACTACCGACTCACGGCAGAAGACCTTGGGCTCGCACCGGAGCTCGGTCAAGCTCTGTACGACTGGAACGAGACCTGGCTGGACCGGCAAGAGGATGTTCCACTCCCCGATGGCTGGCGTGAAGAGGGCGAAACCCTGGCCCAGCAGTTACGGGCAAAACTCTCCGATGTCGCCGAGGTTCGGCCGGAATTCCTCGGCTGA
Source organism: Microbacterium sp. DT81.1 (assembly GCF_049844955.1). Lineage (NCBI taxonomy): Bacteria > Bacillati > Actinomycetota > Actinomycetes > Micrococcales > Microbacteriaceae > Microbacterium > Microbacterium sp. DT81.1. Next base: position 7,039 of record NZ_JBNCMA010000004.1, on the reverse strand, counting down.
ACCCTGACCGACCGCTACCGGCTCTCCTGCGCCCGCTGAACGGTCCTGGGCGACGCACGTCAGCGCAACGACTCGCACGTTCACGCGGCGCGTCGCAGGCATGAGCCATGCGCTGAGGGTCCAGGCGATGACCGCTGTCGGCATCGGTGCGACGGCGATGAAGCTGGTCACGGCGCTGACCCTGTGAGGGTCTGGAAAACGGCCTGGGGGCGCGCCCGGTATGTGACGATGGGCGTCATGGATTACACGCATCTCGGCCGCACAGGGACCTCGGTGTCGCGCATCGTCCTCGGCACCATGAACTTCGGCGATCGGACCACGGAGGAGGACGCGTTCGCGATCATGGACCGCGCACACGAACTCGGGGTCAACTTCTTCGACACCGCCAACGGCTACGGCGGAGCAGGCGGCCGCGGTGCGACCGAGGAGATCATCGGTCGCTGGTTCGCGGCTCGTCCGGGCGTCCGGGACGACATCGTGCTGGCGACGAAGGTGCACTCGCCGATGGTCGATCCCACATCCGATGGCGATGTCGTCAACGCACGGGGCGCGTCGGCATGGCAGGTGCGCCGCGAGGCGATCGGCTCGCTCCGTCGCCTCCAAACCGATCGCATCGACCTGTACCAGTTCCATCACATCGACCGTCACATCTCATGGCCCGAGCTGTGGCAGTCGATGGAGGTGCTCGTCGCACGCGGCGAAGTCGTGTATGCGGGCAGCTCCAACTTCGCCGCCTGGAACATCGCGCAGGCGAACGAAATCGCGCAGCAGCGGCACTTCCTGGGACTGGTGAGCGAGCAGTCGCTCTACAACCTCGTGCAGCGCTCCATCGAGCTGGAAGTCATCCCGGCCGCGCTGAACTACGGCCTCGGCATCCTTCCGTGGTCGCCGCTCGCCGGCGGGCTCCTCAGCGGAGGATCCTCCGATGCGAAGGCGCGCTCGGCCGCGGCGGCAGTCAAGTCGAAGCGCGACGAGCTTCGCGATCAGCTCGACGCCTACGACGCATTCGCACGGGAGCGCGGGTGGACGCCGGCATCCCTCGGTCTCGCCTGGCTGCTGCATCAGCCCGGGGTGACGGGTCCGATCATCGGCCCGCGGACGGTCGAGCAGCTCGATACGGCCGTGGCCGCCCTGGACATCGAGCTCAGCGCCGAGGACCTCCGCGCCCTCGACGAGCTCTTTCCGGGTCCTGGCGGACAGGCTCCCGAGGCATACGCCTGGTAGCCGGCAGACCCACCGGCACCGCAGCGGCCGCCGGGCCACCACCGGTGCCGCCGGGATGGTTGCGCCACTCCATGCATTCTCCGGACCGTCTCTCTCCATTCGGCGCCGCGGGATGGACGCGCATGGTCCGCACGGGCGTTCGTGAAGCGTGCCATGTGTTCGCTTGCTGATCGGATCCGGCGACGTCCACCTCGTCGGGCATCGCGTCTATCTCGAGGTGATCCCGTTCGGCGGTCAGACCAACCTGCCCCCTCCGCCGCCGTGGCTACTGGCGGTACTCACCCGGGCGTTCCACGGCTGCGGAGACGAAACGCCCGCTCGGTCCCAGGCCGTCTGAACGACGTTGCGGGACAAGTGCTCGACCAGTGGATCACCGAGGACGCGCCCAGGCTGGCCTCGGAGATCGGGGGTGCCCGCTGAGCGATGCCTTCCGTGCACTGCCCGCGGAGGGATCGTTGGTGGACGCGTCGGGGCGTTCGGCTCACCCCGCAAGGGCTGGCCGGCTGGCCTCCGCCGGCTTGATGTTGGCGTTGCGATGGAAGACGTTCTCGGGGTCGTACTTGCCCTTGATCTCGCGCAGACGGTCGTATTTGGCGCCGTAGGATTCCCGGATCCGCGAATCGTCTTCCTCGACCAGAACGTTGACGTACGTGCCGCTGGTGAGCAAGTGCGGTCGCAGTGCGTCGTACACCGATCGCACCCATGCCCGTTCCGGGCCCAACAGTTCCGGAGTCGGGCAGAGTCCCACGAACGTCCCGAAGTAGCGGGGAGATCGGCCGCCACCGTAAGCAGTCTCGTCCTCCCCGACCTCGCTGTAGGCCTCGTCGAGGCGGTAGAAGATCAGCAGCGAGAGGGGCGAGTTCTTCTCGGGTCCGCGCTCGGTCAACACGTCGATGACCTCGTCGGTGAGCTCCTCGAGGTAGGCGCCCTTGTCGTAGCCGTAGAACCCCCACGCGTTCGGCTCGTCCAGCATCTGCTGCAGCGCGAGGTAGGGCATGGGCGTTACGAAGTCGAACAAGGGCGGCTGCACGCTGCGGATGTGATCCACAATCTTCTGGTGCTCTCCCGAGTCGCCGAAGCCGGTGAGGACGAGGGCATAGCAAATCTTGCCCTGATGCTCGACGGGCACGAACGGGGCCGGAGCAGCGGTGATCGCAGCGATGGCAAGGGCGTTCATTGAGCGAGGCAACTCACCGATCACCGTTCGCATCAGCCGCAAGGCGGCCTTGCCATCCTCCTGACCCCAGAAGAACAATCCGACCTGCACCATCGGTCCGACCTCGTGCAGCCGGAACTCGAACTCGGTGACGACGCCGAAGTTCCCGCCGCCGCCCCGGATCGCCCAGAACAGGTCGGAGTTCTCGTCCTGGCTCGCACGCAGCACTCGACCATCGGCGACGACCACCTCCGCGGACTCCAAGTTGTCGATGGACAGACCCGCCTGCCGCGTCAGCCAACCCATGCCCCCACCGAGCGTGAGACCGCCCACCCCAGTGTGACCGACGATTCCGGCCGGGACCGCGAGGCCGTGAGCCTGAGTGGCGGCATCCAGGTCGCGCAGCAGCGCGCCGCCCTGAACCCGGGCCAGCTTGGCCCCCGGATCGACGACGACCGCTTTCATGCGGCTCAGATCGATGACCAATCCATCGTCACAAACCGAGTGACCCGGGAAGCTGTGCGCCCCACCACGAATCGCGATCTCCAGCCCGGCCTCGCGTGCGAAAAGCACCGCCGCGGCGACGTCCCCACCAGAGGCGCACCGCACGATAACCGCAGGTCGCCGATCAATGTCGGCGTTCCAAGCCTTGCGGGCCTCGTCGTAACCGGGGCTCTCAACGGTGATGATCGAGCCGTCGATGCTCTCGCGGAGCATCTCGATCGCTGGACGGGCGGCCGCAACCATCAGGGAACTCCTTCACGAAGGAAATCGGACAGTGAAACTGCTGTCCCGAACGCAGCGCTCATGGGCCACCGTAATCAGAATGTCGGCTGGCCGACCCACCGTCAACGCCTTACCCCACCGGCCGGCGACTCTGGACGACGCGGAAGGCGGTTGGCGACCACCTCACGATCGATGCCCGGGTACGGATCGTGGCGGGCAGCGAGGCGAGTGTGCTGTGCCGCTGATGATCGCGGTCTACGATCAGGGCTGCGGGGCGTTCGGAGGTCGCAATGTCAGCGAAAGTCCGTGTCGGTATGATCGGGACCAGCTATTGGGCTGATGACTTCCATCTGCCGGCGCTCGCTTCGCACCCGGGTGCCGAGCTGACGGCGATCTGTGGACGGGACCCGGAACGCGCGTCTTCGCTTGCCCACAAGCACCGTGTCTCTCAGGTCTTCACCGACTATGAGGAGATGATCGATCGGGCCGGCCTGGATGCGATTGTCGTGGCGACTCCTGAAGATCTGCACCACCCGATGGTGATGAGCGCGCTGCACGCGGGGCTGCATGTGCTCTGCGAGAAACCCCTCGCGCTCTCAGCCGTTCAGTCGCAGGACATGTTGATCGCTGCCGAGCGGGCAGGTGTGAAGCATATGGTGCAGTTCACGAACCGCGGGCTGCCGCACTACCGATATCTGAAACGGCTGATCGCCGATGGGTACATCGGCGATCCGTACCACGCTTACTTCACATGGCCTACGGGTTGGAATCCGGCGCAAGACATCAACCCGTATCACTGGGGTTTCGACGCCCGACGCTCCAAGGGCGCGGTCGCTGAACTGGGAGCCCATCTGATCGATGTTGCCCGCTGGCTATTCGGTGACGTGGTGCGCGTCACCGGGAGCATGCGGATGTTCGTACACCCGGATGTTCCCGACGGTGCCCCGATGGCGGAGGCGAACGACTCCGCTTTCGTGTTGCTGGACTTCGCTTCCGGCGCCCATGCCGTCATCCATGTCGGACTCCGCAATATCGCAGGTCCCGGACTGCGCACGGGCCAGACCGCCGTGATCAGCGGAAGCGCGGGCACCATCGACACACGGGCAGATCCCTGGACAGCCCCCGCGCCTGCTGTATCCGAGATCATCGGCCTGCGGCGCGGCGTCGACATGGCCGAAGCGTTGCCGGTTCCCGAGGAGTACTACGGCGACACCGACCCTGCGGATGCGTTCGCCGTGTTCCGCCAGCAATCAGTCGGCCCGAGACTATTCATCGACGCGATCATCCACAACCTGCCGATCGCTCCGGACTTCAACGACGGGCACCAGGTCCAACGCATCATCGACGCAGCCGTCACCTCCCACGAAACCGGCACAGCACAACACCTTTAGACCCTCGACCCCTGCACCATACGCGTTGAGACCCCGCAGTTCCGATCCGAACAGAGGAATGGACGACCCAATCAGTCGGCAGCCTCCGACCAGTCCTGACGACCCTAAGTGTTCAACTAGACCGCGCGTAAAGGGATCCCTTGCGGGCGAAGCGAAACTGGATTTGAGTCCCGGCGGCCTTCGGGGGCCGAACCGGTTCGACCGTGTCACTTCGGTCGTATTGAGGGACATGTCGGGCGTCACACCAGGTTTGGGGACTACTTCGTAACGGTGATCATGGATCTCCGGACCGCGCGGAACAATGCGCAGCTCCGTGCAGACCCGCACGTTTAGTGGATCAGTCCCGAGTGAATCACGCGTCGTGGCACTGTTGCGCGGCAGCGTTGGGTGCCACGCGGATGTTCGGCGTCAGATCAAGATGCGCAGCAATGATGTCGCGCTGGATGAGGACTTCACCGCTTCCGAGCCTCGGAAGGTCGCCATCACGGAGTGCTTTCCGCGCAGGAGCTTCGGGAGCAGGAGCGATGCCCGCCCGTCCGCGCCGACCGCGACGCTGCCGACCAGCTTCGAGTCGACGTAGAAATCGATCGTCCCGGCGGCGCTGGCGGCCAATGCGGTCGTCACACGGGCGGAAGCGGTCAGCCGCTCCCGTGATGTGCCGACGCTGCGTTCGAGTGCCAGGAAGGTGCTCGATCGCGCGGCCGCTTCGAAGGCGACCGGGCCGCTCCACCCCGTCGTGCGGTTGAAGATGCCGCCGGCCTCCGTGCTCGTGCCGGAGAGTGCCGAGAGAGTCGCCGACCAGCACAGGAACCAGGCCGAGCCCGTCGCGCCAGGGGCGTAGCGCCTTGCCGATGACAGCGCCATACGCCCGCGATGAATCGGTTGCGTTCATCGCGTGACCCGGTGTGGCGGAAGTCGTGAGGAGGTCACCCACGCCGATGGCTCCATAGGAAGCGTCAACTTTGCACCAGGCTTTGCCGGCAAGTGCGAGTGGGAGACGGTTCGGTACACCCGCCTCGCGACCAAGGATGACACCCGGGCTTACACCATTCGCGCCCGAAAGAATTCCAGCGACGCGGCGGTCGTATGGATGCATGCTGGCCCGCAACAGCTCGTCCTCATCGAGGGAGAGGACGGTGCCCGGCCCCAGCTGCTCAGACGGATCTATTGAGAAATCCTCTGCGCAGTCGGCTCCAGATGTTATGACGTTTCCCGACGCGCCGTCCAAGTGGATGCGCACATTGCCTGCAGCATCATGCACGCGCACATCTCCTGCGCCCCCTCCACCAAGTACGTTGCCTACGTCGAGGTTTGCATGGTCGCTGTCAAATCGGAACACAAGGTTGCCCGAGGCGTCGGTCATGAAGAGCGAGCCGCGCCCACTGTCGATGTGCAGACGGACACGATTGTCGTTGTCCCGCACTCGAAGATCGCCCTCGTTGCCGGCACCGCCGATATCCAGCACGGCGAATTGACCGTCAAAGTTGAGTATCGTCCCTCCGCCGGCGGCGACTACTTTGAACGACGAAGGCCGGGCACCGAAGCTCGGTGAGCCGAGAACAAGATCACGCTCCGCTGTCACCGTCCCATCGGTGACGTAACCGCCACCCGTGACTTGAGTCTTGCCGTCGGGTGTGCTGATCGTGATCGCCGCCGGCTCATTGGGATCGATTGTGACAACAACCTGGCCAGCATCGTTGAGGACTTCAAGCAATCCTGTTACCTGCTGGGGCATCCGAACCTCCTGCTGGAGTCTTGTCCGCTTCGCAAGGTCGCTCCGCCCGTAGGATCCCCCACTCGCGGTCACCGATAGCATGCTCTGGAGTGAGGGGACCGTCAAGTCACAAGTCAAGCTGCTGGGGCGCAACTGGCGGCACTGATGGAGATCAGCACTCGTGGTCAGTAACGGACCGGCGGCCGGGCGTCTCGGTCCTCGGGTGTGCGTTGAGTGTGGCGTTGCTACGGTCGCAGGAATCTCCGTCTGCCCTTGACCCCGACGTGCAGCGACGCCCCCGTCGCGTAATAGCAACCACGGTCACGAGGGAGAAGATTGAACAGGGAATCCCAGCCGGACGCCTCCTTGTCTAGGGATCTCAGCTTCTCGGGCAGTCCGACGGCGGAGAGTCGAGCGCGGCTCACAGCGGAGCGGCGAAAGTCGTCGGTCATCCTCACGCGCCGACCAATGCCGCGGCGAGTGTCGGCAGCAGCAGCCACAAGTTGTGTTCGTTGAACCGAGCAGCATCAGCATCACCGCGAGTCCGGCAAGGCACGCGCTTGCAAAGAAGTTCATGGCGACCATGCCCGACTCTGGCCCGAACGTCCCCGACGAAACCCACGTTAAAATCCCTCCGACAAACCGGATCCTTCTGACACGTCAGCAGGACGCACTCCAACCAGCGAGTCAAACCTGTGGACAACCGGTCCTCTTCAATCCACATCCGAGGAGGTCTCAGATCGACCGTAGTTGTCGACGACGCTTGAAAACTGGACAGTAACGACGCTTGAAAAGTGAACACTCAACGATTGGAGAGTGATCACTTTG